>JAUWNJ010000041.1 GCA_030612725.1 Planctomycetales bacterium | reverse complement strand
GCGGTGTTTGCGGCCACGCTAAGGCCGACTTAGCGCAAACGTGGCCGCAAACACCGCGGCCACGGCACCCGGTGGGATTTTCTTATGTCTCTGAAGTATCGCCTGATAATTTTGACGATAGTTGTTTTCGCGTTGACGTTTGGCGTTGGGACGTTGCTGGGCGTTCGGGCTGCGGGTCGGTTGGCGGAGACGCAACTGCGAGACCGGCTTGCTAACTCGGCGGCCGCCCTGGCCGATAGCGGCGCGCCGCTGAACGACGATGTGCTCACACGTTTCGTCCCGCTGCTCGATGCGGAAATAATGGTACTGGACACCGAGTGGCGAATTGTCGCTCACAGCGGCGGAGACCTGCCATGGGATGAAATCCAATCCGAGGTCGTTAGTCCCGGTTCGGAAAGCGGTACCGGCTACATGGGAACCACGAAGGGCCGATATTTCTACGGCATGGGCGAAGGACGACTGGCGGCTACAGGAAAAACAGTCAACGTATTCCTCCTTGCTGGCGAAGGCGTTCTGGCTGGTCCGAGGCGGACGATACTTCACGGATACCTCGTCATTATCGGCGTAACGTCCCTGCTGCTGACTGTCGGTATGTACATCCTCGGCCTGAGTCTGGTGGGGCGGATTAAGCGTCTCAATCGGACTGTCGATGAAGCCTTTTCCGACGAACCGGTCCAGGCGGATCGTCGCGGGGACGAACTGGGACGGCTTTCGGGCGCGTTCGAGGATTTGCTGGGCCGACTTGACCGAAGCCGAGATCGGCTTCTGGCCCAGCAGCGGCTTGCGACGACCGGAAAGATAGCCTCGTCGGTCGCCCACGAGGTTCGCAATCCGCTCCAGGCGATGAAACTTACGGTGCAGATGCTGCGTGAGAAATGCCCGCCCGACGCTCGCGACGGATGCGATTTGATTATCAGCGAAATCGGCCGCCTGACGCTGCTGACCGATGAACTGCTGGTTCTTGCCGGTAAGTCCGCACGACGTATCGAGGATGTGAATCTGGCTGGCGAACTGGACGAAACTGTCCGCCTGCTGCGGTTCCAGTTCCGCCAGAGGGAAATCGAGGTTGAAATCGACCTGACTCCCTTGCCGCCGATTCAAATGGACCGTAACCATTGTCGGCAATTGTTGTTGAACCTGTTGTTGAACGCTGCCGAGGCTTCACCACGAGGGGCCGTCATTTGTGTAACAAGCCGAACCGATGCCGACGGCGTAATCCTGCGGATTAGCGACAGCGGGCCTGGATTTCCGAAAGAAGTCCTCCAAGGCCACGCCGAGGAGTTCTTCTCCACGAAGACGACCGGCGCTGGCTTGGGACTGTCAATCTGCCGGCGGATAGTGGCCGAAGCCGGCGGGCGAATGAAACTGTACAATAGCGATACCGGCGCGGTGGCGGAGATAATCTTGCCGGTGGGAGAAAAAAAGATCGACACAGAGACGCAGAGGGACAGAGATTAAAAACAGCAAAGAAGCAAAAAACATTTTTTCTCTGTATCTCTGCGTCTCTGTGTCGCATATTTTTTTACCGTAAAATGGACTCGAATAAACCTCACATTCTGATAATCGACGACGAGCCGGGCGTTTGCTGGGCTTTGGCGGAACTGGCTAAGTCGATGGGCTTTGAGGCGCAGACCGCCTCCGATGCCGCTGACGGCATGAGCAAACTCGCCGACGGGTCGGCTGACGTGGTTGTACTGGACATTCAACTTCCCGGTTTCAGCGGCCTGGATGTCCTGCCCGCCATAAAGGCTGATTATCCCGACGTTCCGGTGGTGGTTATCACCGCCTTCGGTACGATGGAGACGGCCATTACCGCCGTTCAGCGAGGTGCGTTTGAATATCTGCTCAAGCCGGTGGATATGGAAGTGCTCAGGACCGTCCTTTCGGCGGCTTTTGAGCATCGTCGTCGCAGCGACGAACTGTCAGCCGTCGCCGCCGAACCGGTCAGCGATTCGGCAATGGTCGGGCGATGCCGTGCGATGCAGGAGATTTTTAAACAGGCGGCGATAGTATCGGCCACCGACATTCCGGTGCTCATCCAGGGCGAGACGGGCACGGGCAAGGAATTGCTCGCTCGCGCGATTCACCGATATTCAGGCCGGTCGTCGGGTCCTTTCGTCGCGGTCAATTGCTCGCTCTTATCGGGCGAGTTGGTTGGAAGCGAACTTTTCGGGCATGAGAAGGGCGCTTTTACCGGTGCTGACCGGGCCAGGTCCGGAAAGGTCGCCTCTGCCGACGGCGGGACGCTCCTGCTGGACGAGGTCGGCGACTTACCGGCGGAAGCCCAGGCGCGACTACTGCGGTTTCTGGATGACGGTGAGTTTTATCGCGTCGGTTCGTCCCAGCCAATGCGTGCGGACGTGCGGATATTGGCTGCGACCAATCGACCGCTCCGGTCGGCTGCGCTGTCGGGGATGTTTCGTCGGGACCTGTTCTTCAGGATTTCCGGCGTTCTGCTCGAACTTCCCCCGTTGAACCGGCGGGGCGACGACATTGACCTGTTGATAGATCATTTCCTCGCAGGCTGCGGCGCTGCCGGTATGACGGACCAGGCCAGAAAGATATTAAACGCCTATACATTCCCCGGAAACGTTCGTGAATTGCGCAACATTATTACCGGCGCTGCAGCCATGGCTTCAGGCAGAGCAATCGCGCCGGAACACCTGCACGAGGAAATTTTACACCCGACCGTACCGGAGAGTGTCGCCTCGCTTGATAAATTGGCCCAAGGCCTGCTGAACGAAGTCCTCACCGGCGGCGTAGAAAAAGGGTACGAGGAACTGATGTCTCGATGGGAGCGACCGATACTGTCGGCTGCGATGGAGCGATTTTCCGGAAACCAGGCAAAAATTTCCGACGCATTGAAGATGCACCGCTCCACGCTGCGGAAGAAACTGCGCGGATACGGACTTATTGGAGAAGAAAGTAGCCAGTAGCCCATGTAAAGAGAATATTGAATATTGAACAAGGAATGTCGAATTTTGAAGTAAAAGAAACTGCCCCCATCCGCCTTTTGACAAATCTGTTTCTTTTACTTCAAAATTCGAAATTCTTTGTTCAATATTCATTATTCAAAAAAAAGGTGGACTACTACCTTTGTGAACTATTGTGCCCAATGCGACGATAAGTATTGTGTATCATCGCGGTTGAAAGGTGTAATATCAGGGTGTAGAATGTTAATCGGGGCTGAAAGGTTCAGTGGGTAACGGTTCCCGCTGCTTTTAACAGGCCTTGTAAAAATTACGGACTCATGAGGGAGTAAGCGTAGATGTTTGAACGATTCACGGATCGCGCCCGCAAGGTAATGGCTCTGGCTAACCAGGAAGCCCAGAGGTTCAGCCACGAGTATATCGGTACTGAACATGTTCTCCTGGGCCTGGTCAAGGAAGGCACCGGCGTCGGCGCGAATGTCCTCAAGAACATCGGCGTTGACTTACACAAGGTCCGCATGGAGGTCGAGCGACTGGTCAAATCCGGGCCTGAACTGGTAACGATGGGAAAGTTGCCCCAGACCCCACGCGCCAAGAAGGTCATCGAGTACGCCATCGAAGAGGCCCGCAGCCTCAATCATAACTACGTCGGTACCGAGCATATTCTGCTGGGTCTTCTGCGCGAGCACGAAGGCGTAGCGGCGCAGGTACTGATGAACATGGGCCTGAAACTCGAAGAAGTGCGCGACGAGGTTCTCAACCTGCTCGGAGCCGGTATGGAGACCGCCGGTCCGCCGGTAGGAGCGCCGGCCGGCGGCGGAAGAGAAGAACGCAGGAGCAAGGGAAGAAGCAAGACGCCGGCACTGGACAGTTTCGGACGCGACCTGACCGAACTCGCCCACAAAGAACAACTGGACCCGGTCATCGGACGCACCAGCGAGATCGAGCGAGTCATACAGATTCTCTGCCGACGGACAAAGAATAATCCCGTCCTGCTGGGCGAAGCCGGAGTGGGGAAGACGGCTATCGTCGAAGGTCTGGCGAGGAAGATAGTCGCCAACGACATTCCAGAAATCCTCCATGACCGCCGGATCGTCGCGCTCGACCTTGCGATGATGGTGGCCGGGACGAAATACAGGGGGCAATTCGAGGAGCGAATCAAGGCCGTTATGAACGAGGTCCGCCGCGCCAAAAATATCATCCTGTTCGTCGATGAGATGCACACGCTCGTCGGAGCCGGCGGGGCGGAAGGCGCAATAGATGCAGCCAATGTGCTGAAACCCGCACTCAGTCGGGGCGAAATCCAGTGCATCGGCGCAACGACACTGGACGAATACCGCAAATATATCGAAAAAGACAGCGCTCTGGAGCGACGGTTCCAGACGATTATCGTCGATCCGCCGACGCGGGATGAAACGATGGAAATTCTCAAGGGTCTGCGAGGTAGATACGAGGACCATCACCACGTGCGGATTACCGATGAGGCGCTGGAAAAGGCGGTCGAACTTTCCGAAAGGTACATCACCGGACGGGTCCAGCCCGACAAGGCCATTGACGTCATGGACGAATCCGGCGCGCGCATGAGACTAAAAACCATGACCAAGCCGCCGGACCTCGCCGGAATGGAAAAGCAAATCGAAGAACTCGTTTCGGAGAAGGATGAAGCCGTCAAGAACGCCGATTACGAACGAGCAGCCGAGGTGCGGGACAGGATCGAACAATTGCACCTTGCCAAAGACAACCTCACCGACGAGTGGCGCGAACGGGCGAACAAATGCGAAAGGGTGGTGGACGCCGAAGTCATCGCCGAAGTCGTCTCAACAATGACCGGCGTACCGCTTCGACGCCTGGAATCCGAAGAGGCAAAGCGACTGCTGAAACTCGAAGACGAACTGCACAAGCGGGTCGTCAGCCAACACGAAGCCATCGTCGCCGTCTCTAAAGCGATTCGAAGAGCACGATCAGGACTCAAAGACCCGCGACGACCGATGGGTTCGTTCGTTTTCGTCGGCCCGTCGGGTGTCGGAAAAACCTTGCTGAGCAAGGCATTGGCGGAGTTCATGTTCGGCGACGAAGACGCGCTCATCCAGATGGACATGAGCGAGTACATGGAAAAGCACAACGTCTCACGCCTTATCGGCGCGCCTCCGGGATACGTCGGATACGAAGAGGGCGGGCAACTGACAGAGCAAATCCGACGCAGGCCATACGCCGTCGTCCTGCTCGATGAAATCGAAAAGGCGCACCCAGACGTGTTCAACATGCTGCTCCAGATAATGGAGGAAGGTCGCCTGACGGACTCCTTTGGCCGGCGGGTGGACTTCAAAAACGTCGTCCTGATTATGACCTCGAATATCGGGGCTGAACTGATAAAGAACAAGGGCGGTTTCGGATTCGGAAAGCGCGACGAAGAAGCGTCATACGAAAAGATGAAGGAAATGCTCTCCAAGGAAGTCGAGCGGCACTTCAGGCCTGAATTCCTCAATCGCCTCGACGAGGTGATTGTCTTCAAGTCGCTGGTGCGAGAAGACCTTGTAACGATCGTCGATTTTGAACTTCAGAAGGTGCGAGATCGCCTTCTCGAGCATGGTCTGGAACTGGAACTGACGGCAGAAGCCAGCAAATTTCTCATCGACAAGGGATATAGCCCGGACTTCGGCGCTCGCCCGCTGCGACGCGCCATCGAGCACCATATCGAAGACGTGCTCAGCGAGGACATCCTCCGTGGCACCTACAAGGGTAACAGCAAGGTCATCGTATCAGTCAAGGCCGACGGCGACGACGAAAAACACCTCTACTTCGAGGGTGTCCGCAAAGAAGAACCAAAACCAGAACCGGCGGAAGTTACCGAAAGCACGTAACGATAACAGACAGGGACTAGGGACTAGGGACTAGGGACTAGGCGAAAACAGAAAAACGGAACCTGGAACGGATTGGTTTATTGGTTTTTGCAGAAATATTTTGTGTTTTTATTTTTTTTTGTTTTTGCCTAGTCCCTAGTCCCTAATCCCTAGTCCCTATCTTTCTGTTTTTTTCGGGAACATTGTGATTGAAAGATCGTCTAAAGTCGTAGCGGGCACCGAAGCAGGCGTATTTGAAGATGCAGCCTTGCTGGAACAGTACCGCAAAGGCGACCTCGCCTCCCTCGACCTGCTGGTGAAAAAGTATCAGGACCGTCTCTACAATTCGCTTCTGAGATTTTGTGGAAATAAAGACGATGCCGAGGAACTTTCTCAGGAGACGTTCGTCAAAGCAATAGAAGGAATGGCGGCTTTCCGCGCCGAAAGCGGGTTTTATACCTGGCTGTTTCGGATAGGGATGAACCTGGCCATCAGCCGGCGCAGGCGCAACGGGCGAATAAAATTCCATTCGCTCGACGCGACCGATTCTGACGGTGAGCAGTTGCTCTGGCCTCAGGACGCACTGGCCGATTGTCGGGAAGCCGATCCGCACGATGCAGCCGAGCAGGCCGACACAAACGAATGTGTCCTCTCGGCCTTGGCGGAACTGGATGAGGAATTTCGCATTGTGGTTGTTTTGCGGGACATAGAGGAAATGAATTACGAACAGATATCCCAGGTTCTGAATTTACCGTCGGGAACTGTTAAGAGCCGCCTCTATCGTGCCCGATGTATTCTAAAGGACAAATTGACGGATGTGGTGGGAATATGAGTAACATCGAAGAAATTTCGGAACAACTTTCAGCATACATGGACGGCGAACTGTCGGACGAAGAATCTCGTCGTGTGGATGAGATGCTGGCTGATGATCCTGCTTTATCGGACGAGTTGGAGTCCCTGCGTGAAGTGCGGCAACTTCTGCAGGGTCTTCGGCACGAGCAGGCCCCGGACGGGTTGCTCGATGCCGTCCTGGCACGGGCAGAATCGCAGCGCAAGCGCGCCGGATGGTGGGCGGGACGCCTGGCACGCGCTGCCGTCATAATACTGGCCGTCGGCGTCGGTGTAACCGTAACGTCCTGGTTGAGCAGGTCGGGCGAACGGAACGGGACGCAAACGCCACAACATCCCCAAACACCAACCCTCGCCCGAAGTGGACTTACCGGTATTGGCGGTACCGCACCGGAGGAAGTAACAAACGTACGTATAAATACCGATAACCTGGTACTGACCCAGCGTGAAGTCGAGGGTGTTTTCGGTAGAAACAGCATCGAACCGGTGGTGGCGACAACACAAGTCATTCGGGCAGCGAAACATGCCCCACGCGAACACAGAAGCAGGGCGAATTTCTACCATCAGAGACAGGTCGCACCGAATCAGATACGTTATGAACTGGCGATAACCGATAATCAGATGCGGCAGATCGTATCGGAATTGAACGAAATCCGCGCCAGGCAGAACGTCTCGCAGTGTCCCGTCAGGCCCCGTATTCGCGACGGGAACGATACTATAGCCTTGGCCAAGGCGGATTTACGCGACAAATCGGCGACCGGAGCGGCAAGGGCTGCGGAATACGTGAAAATTCGACGTGATGCTGCAGAACGCACCAGAAATGAAGCCATAGCAAAGCACAAAGGGGCGGATCCCAGGCTTGCGCATGCGGCAAAATCATCCACCGACCCGACGACTACCAGGCCAGCCTCGATCGTTATGGAGCAGCGGAAAGCCGGTGGGATTTTGGATCAGAAGGCTGTTTCCCAGCAGCCCACCACAACACTTGCCACCGCCAATGTCCGACAATTAGTAGTGATACTCAATGTCGTCAGAGCAAAATAAAAGTTAACTGAATAAACCACAAAGGGCACAGAGAACACAAAGAATAGAAGAATTGAAAGCATTCTCTTCTCTTTGTGTTCTTTGTGCCCTTTGTGGTTCGGGTTTTTTCCTTTATGCCTTCCGTCGTCGGCGAATAATCATTCCCATCGCCCCTATCGACAGCAGTATCATTGTCGCCGGTTCGGGTACGACAGTAACGCGCTCATCGCTCCCGTCGCCGGCCATCCATCCGTTCAACTCGTCGATATAGAGCGGAACGAAGGAATCTCTTCCGATGGTCTCACCATAATGGTGGATTCCAATCAGCGTCAAGACCCCGTTACAAACCGTAAAACTCGCCCCACCCGAATCCCCGGGCTCTGTCATTGCTTCATCGGGATCGGTCAAAGTGTTGTAATCAAACCGCATGTGCTTGTCGTAAAGGCCGCCGGACGTATCTATGGAACCAATCGTGTTGTGCCCGACGCGGTCCGGCTTGCCGTACACGAAGAGGTCGCGGTCTATGTAGTCGTCGGTTGAAGATAGTTCGAGCACGGAGTAACAGGCAATTTTGTCCGTATCGACAGGTTCCGTCAGTTTTCCGATCCACAGGTCGTAGTTTGGATACCCGCCCGCCCCGTCCGGCAGCACATCGTGCCCCCCAAAACCGCCCCAATCCGCTACGGTGTGTTCATGGGTGGCGCCGCTGGGATCGTTGTTTTCGTAGAACGTAATCGTCGCCCCTGCGCCGGGGTGCCAGTGCGACGCGGAGACGAAATATGTCGGGGAGATCATGGTAACCCAATGATGGCTTGTGCTATCGTCCTTGCCCGTACCGGAGAAGTCGTACCCTTCAGCGATAAACGCCTTGTCGCCGCCGCCGACGTCAACGTAGAACCGGTCATGCCGGTTTTCATCAAACTCTCGGATTGTCAGATTGGCCCATGAAGCCTCTACGCAGAAAAACACCACCAAACAAAAACTGATACTCGTAATGGTAATCCGTTTCACGATACATCCTCCAATATGACTGTTAGCGGGGCCGATTGTTTTGTAACCACGGAGAAGACAAACACTTGTTGAAGCAGGCGAGTCCTCGGCACACTGAATCGTCCAATCCTGCCGCCGACAAGCATTTCCACATTGCACTCCTCCTTGACATTAACGAGCTTATACTAAAGTTCCGAGTGTTCTCATTATATCCCATTACAGAGGTTTTGCCAAGGGTGTTTTTCGCTTTTATACCATTTTTTCTTCTCCATCGGCGGCGCAGGCCAGGGGAATAAGAATATTTAATGACATATTTGCAGTGAGCATTTACAATTTACAATAGAAACCTACAGACCCATTGGCCGATTTTATTGGAATTTACAGGAGAAGAAGATATGTCCGAAACTACAATGCCTCCGACGGAAAATGATTTTGACCGAACCGCACCGGCTGTGCCGCCTTCGCCTCCACCGGCATGGTATCCCCAGCCCAAGCCGCGAAAGCCCCTTTGGAAACGTCTGCTTATTATCGGCGCGGTCCTGATAATTATCTTTTTGGTTATGGGGGTCATCTCCAATGCCGTTCAGTCAAAGATAGGTCGCCTGACCAGCGACGGGTTGGATGTGAAAGTCCTGAAGCCAGGAAGCGATGACCAGGTAGTGGCTGTGTACGAGGTCTTCGGCGTGATTAACTCTAAACAGGCAGGCAGGGTCAAGGCCTTCTGCGATATGGTTTCCGACGACCCTAACGTCAAAGCTGTCGTTCTGCGCGTCGTAAGTCCCGGTGGGGGGATATCGGCCTGCGACGATATTCACAAAATGGTGACGGACCTGAAGTCCGACGGGAAGAAAATCGTCGTTTCGATGGGTGCGGTAGCCGCCAGCGGGGGATACTACATCTCCGCGCCGGCCGATGCCATCTATGCCGAACCGACCACCGTAACCGGAAGCATCGGCGTCCTCAGCGCATGGATCGTCATAAAGGGAACTCTCGAGAAGTACGGCGCAAAGGCGGTGGTCGTCCGCTCCACGAAGACACGCGCGTGGAAGGCCGCTATGAATCCCTTTGAGGACCCTGCCGATTATCAAATCGAATCGATCCGAAAACTGCTGGACGTCATGCAGGAGCGGTTTGAAAAGGTTGTGCGCGATGGGCGAGGGAAAAAACTCAAGACGACAACTGCCGAAAAAACCTATACCAACGCCAAGGGTAAAAAATTCGCCATAACCGAAACCATACCGTTCAACGGAAATATCTTCACTGCCGCCGAAGCCTTGGAATCAGGACTGATTGATAAGGTCGGATACCTCGACGACGCGATAGACCAAGCCGCCACCCTGGCCGGTCTGTCCAAGCCGAAGGTTCTCAAATACACCATACGTAAGGGTCTGCTCGAGCAACTTACCGCCGCGAAGGCCGGCCCTTTAATCGACACCAATGTCCTCGACGAAATTCAAACGCCGAAACTGATGATGATCTGGAAAATAGAACCTTAACAATTGCCAATTTTCAGTTGCCGATTTCCAATCGAGAAGAAAAAGAAGAAGACGGGTGGCGTGGTCGCGGTGTTTGCCTGGGCCTTGGGGGCGACCACGTTAACGTTCGTACATCTACGTAGCCGCCCCCAAGGCCCAGGCACAACGCAGCGCCCTCGGCCCCCAGTTCGTAGGGCACCTCATACCTCTGTGCATCTGCGGTATTTTTTTCTTTTGGAAACCGGAGATAACGTGTACAAACTTGCCATGCCTGCATTACTTTACACTCTGGGCGCCTTCGGGCTGATACTGATTCTGGCGCGGTTGAAGTTGCCGTTGTCGGCGGCGATAGCAGCCGGTGCGGTGGTTATCGGCGCGCTGTTCGAAATGTCGTCGTGGCAGATCGTCCGGGCGATTTTCGCAGGCGCTGTCCACATCGAAACCATTGCCCTGGCCTGCATCGTAGCCATTTTGATTACCCTGTCGGAGACGATGCGTGTTTCGGGACAATTGGAGAGGATCGTCTCGCTTGCAAGTGCGTTTCTCCGCCGACCGGCGGTGGCGATGGCGGCGCTTCCGGCGTTGATCGGGCTGCTGCCGATGCCAGGTGGGGCGCTGTTTTCTGCGCCGATGGTCGAATCGGCAACCGGCGGTGCGAAAGTTTCAGGTGCGCGATTATCGGCAATCAATTATTATTTCCGGCACATATGGGAATGCTGGTGGCCTCTGTATCCGGGGATGATCCTGGCGGTAAGCATAACGAAACTGGACTTTTTGTCCTTTATACGGTTTCAGTTTTTTCTGAGCGTCATTATGGTCGCCTGCGGTCTTCTGATATTGCGAAAGACGCATCCCGACCTGCACATAACCGCTCCGGCGCCGCCGAAGGGGACCAAGCGAAAACTATTGAAGGAGACCTCGTCCATCTGGTTAATCGTGGCTGTCTGGGGCGTGGTAAAATTGCTGCTTTGGGCGTTCCTCTACTGCCCGCCGTCCCCCAAAGCGGGTGAACCGGCCCTGGCTGGGACCGACGTTGTGTTCGCTGCAGTGCATGGTTACGTTCCGATAGGTCTGGGGATGCTGACGAGCCTTCTCTGGACGATCCGACTCAATCGCCTCGGCTCTTCGGCCCTCCGCAAAGCCTTCTCGGACAAGCGGGTCTATACGATGGCGCTGCTGGTTATCGGCGTGATGGTATTCAAGCATATGCTCACACAGGCCGATGCCACAGGGCAAATCAGCGTCGAACTGTCCGACGTGAACGTTCCGATTATTGCGGTGATTGCGATTCTGCCGTTTATCGCCGGGATGGTAACGGGCATAGCCGCGGGGTTCGTCGGGACGAGTTTCCCGATTGTAATGGGGCTGATACCCGCTTCCGAAGCGATCCCGCCGTATATCGCGTTGGCGTTTTTCTTCGGGCACATGGGACAGATGCTCAGCCCGATGCACCTGTGCCTTATTCTGAGCAATCGCCATTTCAAGACGAGTTTTATGCCGGTCTATCGGATTATTGTACCGCCCATCATCCTCGCCAGCGCGCTGGCGACGGGGTATTTCTTCGTATTGCGCGCGATATTGAATTAGCAATACCGACGCAGGGCAATTACTGACGGCGGTATAATACACCTGCCTGGGCCGACCCACAAAAAACACCTTGTCAGTTTGGCTAATTGCCCCTATAATATAGGTGCTCGTTACGGAATAGCATCTTTGTTGTGGCTCATTTTCCATACAGGTCAACCTTGTCGAACAAGAAGGAGTAAATGATATGAAAAATCTAATGCCACGGCAGATTTTAGTGTCTTTTGCGACGTTGTGCTGGTTGGTTTTAGTGTTGGCCAGTCCACCGCAAGCGCAGGCCGGCGTTGTTGTGTCGGACCCTTTGCTTCCTCCGGTCGCGGGGTGGTATGAAGGCGATCCGCTCTCACAGGTAGCCAATTACACTGTCGCCCAGGCTACCGAGATGCGCATGTCGAATTTCCGGAACATCAGCCGGACAATCGTCGGGGCGGATGAACAGCTCAACTTCGACGTAACGCTTACCGCCATGGCGTCGATGGGCGGCGGCCCGGGAATACCCGTCTCTTTCGACGGCCCGCTCGTTGTCATGGTCTTCGGAAAGGCCGGCCAGATCACCGGCAACTTCGCCGCTGAGATCGAATCGGCTAACTGCACCGGGTCGATCGGTCTACTAACCGGTGTAATCCGCGAAAACCCGGCCTTTGCCTCTCTAGGTCAGATCGAGATTATTGACATCGGCGGTGGCCTCTACGATATCGACAGTTTCTTCGACATCTTCACGGAACTGTCGCTCGACGGCGGAAATGTCTTTACCCCCGACAGCAACGCCCCGCACCATATGATTCTCGTTCCCGAACCGGCTACACTGATGCTGATGGTTGTCGGCGCAGCGGCGCTGATTCGCAGAAGGCGGAGTTAGCCCTATCGGCCTACACCGTTTGCGGAACCGCATCGAGCACCTGTCGGATAATCTCGTCGGATTCGACGCCTTCTGCCTGGCCTTCGAATGAGAGAATCAGGCGGTGGCGGAGTGACGGGTGTACGACTTTTGCGACGTCCTCGAAGGCGATATTGGCTCGTCCGTCGCGAAGTGCGAGTACCTTGGCTGCCAGTAAAATCGCCTGCCCGCCGCGAGGGCTTGAACCGTAGCGGACGTATTTGTCGGTCGTCTCCGGTGCGTACTCGCTGCCCGGGTGCGTCGCCAGCACAAGCCGGGCGATATAGTCCTTGACGTGCGAAGCCGCAACCACCCGACGAACCGCGCAGCGCATTTCATCGACCCGCTTACCCGTAACGACATTTTCAGCCGAGGGTGTTTCCGCGCCGGTGGTCCGGTCGAGAATGGCGGTCAATTCGTCGAGTTTCGGCGAGCGGACGCGAATCTTGAACATGAAGCGGTCCAGTTGGGCCTCAGGAAGCGGATAAGTGCCTTCCATTTCCAGCGGGTTCTGCGTAGCCAGAACGAGAAATGGGCTTGGCAGGTGATACCGCCGACGGGCGACGGTAACGGTCTGTTCGGCCATTGCTTCGAGCACAGCCGATTGTGTCTTCGGCGTAGCCCGGTTGATTTCGTCGGCCAGGATGAGATTCCCGAAGATAGGCCCGCGCTGAAAGTTAAACCCTTTGCTTCCGGTTTCGTCCGTCTCGATAATGTTGGTTCCGATGATGTCGGTGGGCATCAGGTCGGGCGTGAATTGTATCCGGCTAAAGGACAGGTCCAGCGCTTCAGCGAGCGTTCGGACCAGCAGCGTCTTTCCAAGCCCCGGAACGCCTTCCAGCAGCGCATGCCCGCCGGTCAGCAGGCAGGTCATCACTTCATCGACCACTTCGCCCAGGCCTATGATTACCCGCCCGACCTGCTCGGTAATCTTCGCATAGTCGGCGTCAAAGGCCTCAGCCACTTGCTCGAAAGTCTCGATATTTTCCGAATCAGACATATGCGAATGATAAACGCTCTTATGCCTCCATGTCGAGTCCGAAGAATCGGATGGCGTTGGCGGTGGTTTGTTCGGCGAGGGTTTTTAGAGTCGTGCTTCGGACGGCGGCTAAACATTCTGCGACGTGGGCGACGTTTGCCGGTTCGTTTATCTGCATCTTTCGGACGGGTTCGGGCGACAGGTAAGGCGCGTCGGTTTCGATAAGGATACGGTCGTCGCCTGCGAGAGCGGCTCCGGCGCGGATGGCGTCGGCGTTTTTGAACGTGGCGATACCGCTGTAACTGACGTAAGCGCCGATGTCGAGCACGCGTCGGGTCTCGTCCGGGCCGCCGGTGAAACTGTGGAAGAGTATCCGCCCGCCTGATATGCCCGACTCGGAAATGACGGCAAGTGTCTCCTCGAAGGCTTCTCGCGTATGGACGGCGACGGGTTTTTCGAGGCGACGGGCCAGGGCGAGTTGCTCGGCGAATACACGCCGCTGCGCGTCGCGCGGGGAAAAATCGTAGTGATAATCAAGCCCAATCTCGCCGATTGCGACGTTTTTCGGGTTGGCAGCCAATTCTTCCAACCGTTCGATGTAATTTCCACCGACGTTTTTGGCGTCGTGCGGATGAACGCCGGCTGTGCAATAGACCTGTTCGTATCGGCCTGCGATCTCGGCAGCGACGGCGCTGTCGGGGATACGTGCGGTCGCGCAGATAAACGCGACGACCCCAGCCTCGCCCGCTCGGGCAAGAACGTCCTCCACCGGATCAAGACGCTCGTCGGTCAAATGACAATGTGTGTCGATGAGTTTCATGCGGAGCAATGATATTATTTCTTTATCAGGCGTGCTTCGCCCAGGTCCACGTGGTCGCCCACGCCGATACCGTCTTTTCCGAACCCGACCACTATGGTCAGTTTCTTTACTCCGGTAACGTCGCAGCGAACAGGCGTCGCCTCTTTCTGTCCTGTAAGTTTTACGCTTTTGAGCAGTTCTTTCCCGTCGCCGATGATTTTCAGTGTCGCGTCGCCCCGTTTCCCACTGGCATGGTCGATACCGGCCGATGCGGCGAAGAGTACGTATTTACCGGCGAGGTCGTAGGTTAATTCGCACCGGCTGTGCATCCCGACGCCTTTGGTGTATGTTTTTTTACCGACACGCAACGGCCCGCCGGCAGAACTGCGATCGCGCCGATAATGGAAGACTGTATCGCCGAAAAGCCCCGCCTGGACTATCTTTTCGCTCTTGAGGTCGGAGAGGTACACGAATCGGTCCGAACGGAAGCGGATTTCCGCCACCGCCGGGAGATTGACCGCATCGGCGACCAGGCCGGTAGCCGTTATGGACAATTTCGACCCGGCGAGTTTGAAGGACGTGAAAGGCACGAGCGAACCGTCTTTACCGATAATTCTACCCGTCGGGGAAACCGCCTTTTGCGACACCTTGGCCAATTTGATTACGCGAACATACTCCATTCCTACCGTGCGATCCGTCTGATTGAACCGGAACGTAACTTTTTCAGGCGTGACGGCTCTCAAAGCGCCCATGACGGGAATCCAGTTACCTTTTTTGTCCTCGGCAACCAGGCAATCCTGCTTACCGTTTCGCAGGGACATTTCCTCGCAGCGTTTTTCCAGCCCCGTCGGGCGCCGACCCCGTCGAGGAAGATATATCGTCGCAACCGAGGACATTTTAAAAGATGCATCACCGAAAAGATCGCACTTGGCGGTAATTTTCTCGCCGCTCATTCCGACGCTTTTGACCGCCACCATCCCCTCACCGACGAGAGTGATAACTTTCTTACCTGGGCGGTTCATCAGATCGAGCGAATCGGAAAACCGTATCCGCCAGAGGTCGCGTATGGGAACCTTTCTGGTGGTCCTGCCCGCCGTCAGAAAGACCGCTTCGGTTTTACCGACACTTACGGGCCTGGCGGTAAAAGTCTCGCCATCGACGAGGATGATTTCCGCCATACCTTTGGAAGAACCGCCCCGGGCCGCTGCAGGAGCGGTAGCGGTATTTTCCCCCACAGACACAACGGCGAAAAGAGGCAGAATAAGACAGGATACGAAAAGTCTGATATTCATACGTTTATTCCGAATCGCTCCGCTCCGAAGCCATTTTTCTGTAATAGTCCCGAATCATCCCACGATAGCGTTCCGGCATCGTTTCTCTGAAACTTTCCATCAATTTTTTCTGTTCCTTCGGCGGGAGTTTTCCCCAGTCGTCGGTGAGGTCGGAAGAGTGAATTTTGCGCAGGCCGCTGGGTGGAAGCGCGTCGCCGCCCGTCAGTTGACTGACCGTCGCGCCCTTCGAAGGGATACCGATACCGCTGGCCGGACCGGGTTTGCTGCCTTTTCCCTGGCCCTGACCCTTGCCCTTACCCTTGCCCTTGCCCTTGCCTTTACCTTTACCTTTGCCCTTGCCTTTACCCTTGCCCTGCCCCTGACTGGCGTTTTCCTCGGCGGTGGCGATAAGGTCGTTGAGCATGGCGACGATTTCTTTCTGTCTGGTCTGCGTGATTCGTCCGCTGTCGGTATCGGTAAGGCGTTTCTCGACATTGGACATTTTACCGGCGATGGTTTTGAGCGGGTCTTTGTAATCGGCTGCGATTTTTTCGGCGCGGTCTGCCAGTTCGTTCGATGTTTCCGGATCCCAGATTCCGTAACTCTCCACCCACAGTTTATACAGCGTCATCGCGTAATAGTATCGGTTGAGTTTCTCGTATGTCCTCCCGGCTTTCAGGAGCGACAATCCCGCAAAACTGAACTTCTCAGGCATCGCCTTGACAAGATCGGTGTAGGCATCGACGGCGCCTTCGCTGCGTCGGCTACCGGCAAGGGCTTCTGCCAGACAGAACCGCTTGGCGGCGGCGAAATAACTGGTGTCGCGTTCGCTGATAAACGGTTTGACCGCGGCGATAGCGGCTTTGTGGTCGCCTTTACCCAGGAGGGTCCAGGCTTTTCCGAACCGCTTGTCCACCATTGCGAAGGCCTGGCTGATACGCTTGGCGTTGTCTTCGCACGTGTTTTGGGGTTTGTCGGAAAGCACCTTCAGCGCCGATTCTATTTTATTCACATCAAACAGCAACCCGGATCGAATCTCGGTTGCTACCTGGTCCCGCTCCATAGACAAGCGACGTTCACGTGCCTTCTTGATAAACACGTCCAGTTCCGCCGGCGTCATCGTCAGGCCGATCAAATCACGGTCTGAAACATCCTCAGGTTTCTCGGCAGGGGGAGTTTGCGCACCGGCCGAAGCAGCCGCTGTCAATGTCGCCAATACCGTGATAAGAATCTTTCTGGTAATCATAATCCTTCACCTTTCTTCGGTTCTTTCGGCTCCGGTTTCGGTTTCTGTTTCACACCGCCTCCGGGGGCATTGCCTTTGATTTTTTCGTTGAGTTCCGTCGTCGTTTTGGCGACGCGAGATTGCCTCTTCCCCACGATTTTGTGCTGAAGTTTCAACTCGGTTCCGGAAGTTTCACCGCTGCGTTTACTTGCATCCAGCACCAGCGTTCGTTTGTTAATCTGCACCTGGAGGCTTCGCAGCATTTTCAGTTCGGCTACGGGCGGAACCAGCGGAGGTTTTTTACCGCCGCCACCGCCACCGCCGCCACCGCCAGAGTGCGAGTTCTACGGTCTCAGCATCAACGACGGTGCGCTGTTCACCCACTCGCCATACGCCACGCTGGACTTGTGTGGGCCGGACCCCGTGGAGGTGATGTTGAGCAACGACGGCGGTTTCGGCAGCGGTACCTGGCAGCCCTACACGCGGACGGTGCCGTGGATGCTGGAGATCTATGGCGACTAGGTCCAGTCCCGCTTCGTCTACGCCCGCTATCTCGACGGCGAGGGAGAGATCCATGGCACTTTCTTCGA
>JAUWNJ010000054.1 GCA_030612725.1 Planctomycetales bacterium | reverse complement strand
ACAAGACCCTGTTAAATCCGGCGGACATTGAAAATCCTCATGATTACAATCGCAGCGGCGTGGTCAGCACGATGGACGAGATGATCGCCCGTCTGAACAACACGACCATGCTGAACGACCTGAACCTGATTACAGCGCCGTAAGCGCCAATATCCGTCTGACGAGGCTGAAAACGCGGCCTCGGCAACTGGGATCCCAAAAACAGTTGATTTATTTTTTTTACGCTTGCAAAAATCGGGATTGGTGGTATAATACTCATTGTACTGGTCGGTTGTCGATCACGATCAGGAGGAGCCTGAGGAGTTTAGTACAACATTGAACGGAGGTAGAAGTGATGAGGAAAATCGCGGTAATTGCAGTATGTTTAGGCCTCGTAGGGGTTGCACACGGGCAACTTAGTATCAATGTCGGAGATCACGATCTCCTGCCAAACCAAAGCGGACAAACCATCGAAGTCTATGTTGCCGGTGGCGATCCGATTCAAAACGTGGACGTATACGCCCAGATCGGCGACGGAGGCCCTCTGGGTGGCGGATCGGTTTCCGGCCCGGCGTTCACCCTTCTGAACCTGTTCGACGATGATCCGTTGACGAGTTTCATCTTCGACCCCGACAACGACGGATTGAGAAGGAATCCCCCTTACGGCGTCCTCGTCCCCCAAATCGCCTATGAAGGCATAATGGTTTCCGGCACTGCACCAATATCAGCCAACGGTCTTCTGGCGATCTTTACTATTGACACCACCGGGTACACCGAGGGAACATGGAATCTTCTTTTGACCGGCACGAACGCCGGGAACACAATCTTCGGTTATGGGGGCAATGAAGTTCCGATGACCGTTACCAATGGTTCGATAACCGTCATTCCCGAACCGGCGAGTCTGTCCATCTTGCTGCTGGGTGCCGGATGGGTACTCCGTCGGCGCAGGCGCGATTGAAAGCGGCTTAATTCAGGTAGGGAGCGACGGGTGTATTGCGACTATGATCTTTCTTCATAGAACGAGAACACAGAAGTATCCGGCTACAGGGAAAGCTCTGACGCTCATTGAGTTGCTGGTTGTTTTGGCTGTCATATCGTTGATGGTCGGAATTGCCGCCCCGGCGGCAAAGCATCTCCGGCAACATGCTGGTATGCTTGATTGCCAATTTCGGCTTCGCACACTAGCTGTCAGTCTGGCAACTTACGCCGCGGGTGCCGGAGGATCTCTACCTCCCGGTCCAATCGAGATTCAAGGCCCCGGTTCGCCGTGGGTGGATGATCCGGATCGTGGTTCTCCACTGGTGCTCTTCGAGGCCGCTCGTATCGGGCGAGCCGATCTGAGCAGTCAAAATGGCTGGTACGGTCAGGGACTTTTGTGGGAAGGCGGCTACGTCGAAGACGGTCATCTTTACTACTGCCCGGAGGTTCAGCGTATGGACTGGGGATACGATAAAGCCTGGCCTCGGCGTATAAACAGTGATCGGACACCGGCCGACGGAAAGACCCTGGTGTGGAGTTCGTACGCTTACAGGGGTGGGCTTTCCAGTCAGATCGGAACGCCAAACGGACCGCTGAACGTCTATCGAAATCCGTCCACGCTGGCCGTGCTTGCCGACAGCCCCTGTTTCAACAGCATGTGGCATGAAGATGGATACAATGTCGCCTTCATTGATACCCATGTCCGGTTTTTTCATTTTGACCATCCAATCGTGCCCGACGGTCGATTGCAGGTCTTGTGGCAATCTGTCGATGCCCTTGGGCAATAGCGGGGGCAACGGGGTTGTTGAAAAAGCATGAATTGTCGGGACTCCGCCACCATCACCGTTCACAGCGCTACGATTGGTCGGATGTGTTCATCGAGGTTTTCATTCAGGGCCAAACCGGCGTCGAATTCCATTATCACTCCGTGTGAGTGATGGCTGTCAAGGATGATCGAGATTCCGTGCTGGACCTGGTATCCGGTCTTGCAGGGTTGATGTCCCAGCAGGAATCGTTCAACCCCCAGTCGCTCGGCTAGTTCGGCGAGTTGCTCGACAGTATGCCCCCTACCCCAGGTCCATTCGTAGAGCGTTCCGCCGCGTTGGAAATCCTCATCCGCATAAGGCCTGGCGAGTATTTCCCAATCTATCAGTTTCATCCGGTTCGGGCTTGGCAGCGAGTGAGCCATAAATGCACCGTTTTCGCACCTCGCAGCCAGAGGCAGGCTGCGAAACAACTGATGAACGGCAGAGCGAATTTCCGCAGCGTCCGAGCCGAAGGAATAATCGAGCCCGGCGTCGAACGACTCGCATTCGCCGCGCCCGTCCTTGAGGATTTCATGGCCTGTAATCTGGCTGATGTCGTGATTGGCCAGAAGGAAAAAGACTTGCTTTGGATACGATATTTTCATCCTCGCCGCTCGCAGGAGCACTTCGACGCTCCTGTCGTTCCCGGCTTGGTCCGGTTCCCCGCCGTGGATGAGTTCCTGAAGTACAAGCCGGCGGTGTGGATGGCTTCCCAAGGCTGCGTGGGTAATGACCTTGGCAAGATTTTTGCGGTGTCCGTGGATGTCGCCGAGGTAGATGATTTTTTCACCGGAATCGAATTTCAGGCAGTTTCCGTCGCGGTTGTCGTCGCCGATGATGAGGTCGGATGCCTGTAGGAATGTATTTGCGACGGGATGTGCCATGGAGTCTCCGTTCTGCCTTTTATGTCGATAAGACCCAAAAGAGAATATTCATTTTTCTCTTTGCTCCGGCGCGTGGTTGTTTCGGGTCAGTGCGTGGGCTATAAGGTCCAGGCGAACGAAGACGTCCTTTGCGCTTTGTGGTCGTCGGATCGGGTCCAGCTCGATGCAGTCCATTACCAGGCGGCTCAGCGGCGCGGATACTTGATCGTTGAGTTCTTCCGGCGGTTTTGCCCGCAGGTCGCTGATCATCGGGACGTTGGAGGTTTTCTTCGGCATAATAGTGGGTATGGCGTGTCCGGTGAGCGTCCAGTACAGCGATGCGCCGAAGTTGAACACATCCGTCCGTCCGTCCAGAGGACGACAATGAACCTGCTCCGGCGCGATGAAGTCCGGCGTACCCTGGATACGCTCTTTGACCGTCCCGATCGGGCAACTTTGTCCGAAGTCGATAATTTTCACCGTCCCGTCGTCGGATACGATGATATTGTTTGGTTTGATGTCGGCATGGACGAACCAGCGTAAGTGCATGTGAGTCAAAGCTTCGGCAACGGTCAGGAAAATCCTCGCCGTCTGACTCACGGTTTCCGGTCGGTTATTCTGGCAACTGTTTCCGGGACACAGTTCCATGAACAGGTGCAGTTCCTGCAATTTAAAGAGGCTCCGCACTTTCCGGATTCGGTAATACTTACGAATGGCGGGATGGTCGAAATTCGCAGCGACCTCGAACTCATTGATCGCCTGCTCGAAAAAGCGATTATCATCTCCACTCTGCTTGACTACGCGTTTGAGCGCACAGAATTGCCCGGTCTTGTTGTCGCACAGACGCCAGATGGTGCTGCGCGCGCCGCTTCCGAGGTACTCCAGTACCTCGTAGCCAGGTATTCGAAGTCTTTCCTGAGAATGACTCATGGAACTACTATCGCCTCGCGGTGATAAGGCGGCTTCGGAAAGTCTCGAACGGGAAGAACCGTCCCAGCCGACCCAGTTCACCCGGTTCGTTGCTGCGGAGATAGACGCGATCAGAGGGTATCTGGCAGATTATCTGAAGCGTCCGAACAAGGTCTGTCAGGGCGGACATTTGCACCGACGTCGGAGACGCCAGACTGGTGTCGCAAAACAGACCTATACCGATACTGTTTCCGTTATTATAGGGATATCCGCCGGCGAGAACATGATTACCGTCAAGTTGTCGTCGCCAAAGACCCGTGGACCGGACAGACTTCTCGCCGGGCACACCGGATGCGCCTATGAGGAAATGACATCCCTTGTGCAGGCCGGTTGGATTGTCGGATGCGTCGTACAGAACGATATTGCGCCACTTGATTGCTTGGACGTGCACGCTGGTCCGGCGTATCAGTGCGACCAGATCCGTGTGCGATTTATCGGCGTCAGTCCCGGCGTCTGATCCGTCCGGAGGACTGGCCTGAAGCACCGGGGGACGGGCAGGAGGTTTCTCCATCAGAACAAGCACAAAGGCTCCCGCCCCCATCGCCACCACCAATACCGCGAGGGTCGTTATCGTCCGTGACCGATTTGCTCGATCCAATGCTCTCTCCTGCTATGGTATGAATATTATTTATAAGAGTATGTATTATTATAGGAATATGTACTGCTTAACGACCACATCGGCAAACAGAAAAAAATCTCCGGAAAAAATAAATCGGCATTTGGCATTTGGCATTGGTAGCCGAGGGGCATTTCACGGCCTGTTTTTCTTATCCTGCGATTTCGCCAAATCGTGGAATAAACAAAAAGAAACCAGACCAACCCAGCGCCACCAATGCCAAATGCCCAGTGCCTATTGCCGTTCTGTTTCTTCGCCCGTTTCGATTTCGTCTTCTGTCAAAATGCCCAGTTCCAGGAGCGCAGCCAGCGCGGCCTTTTGTTCCGCCTGCTTCTTGGTGTTTCCCCACGCGCTGGGGTATTGCTTCCCGTTCACCCGCACCGCCACCTCAAAGCACTTGGAATGGTCAGGACCCTTCTCGTCCACCAGGTCATACCGGGGCGTGGTGTTGACGTCTTGTTGTATATGTTGCTGCAGAAGGGATTTATAATTGCTCTGATGCTCCGACGACGTCGCCTGGTCGATTTGGTCGCTCATCGCATCAATGATGAATTTCTGCGCCGCTTCCAGACCACCGTCGAGATAAATCGCCCCAATGACCGACTCGAACACTGCCGCCGATATGCTGGTGGGAATACGCCGGGAAGAAGCTATACCCTTGCCAAGGTGCAGCATATCGTCGATACCCAACTCGCCGGCGACTATGGCGCAGGTCTGTCGGGAAACGACCGAAGACTTAATCTTCGTCATCTGCCCTTCCGCCAGGTCCGGGTTGCGGACGAACGCTTCCTGGCAGATTACCAATCCCAGCACGGCATCGCCAAGAAACTCAAGCCGCTCATTACTGGCAGAATGATTCGCCGCTGCAGAAGCGTGAGTCAGGGACTGACGGAGTAATTCAACATCGTTGAAACGGTACGAAATTATTTCCTGGCATTTGGCCAGTACGGAGTCTTTCACTTCTGTAACCTCACAGATATGCCAAGCAGATGACGAAAAACACCGCTTCGGCAACGCCTTTCGTCAACGGCTCGACCTGTTCTCAATATCGGCATTATAGGACGAGATGATGAATTATGCAAGAATCATCGTCAACGGGGGATGTCGTGGGCGCTGTGTTTGCGACCACGTTTACGCTGTGCATCTGCGTGGCCGCAAACACAGCGGCCACGGCACCCTAATGTTTCAACAGCAGTTGATACCATCGTCGTTAGGAGGTAAAATACCTGACGTAATGAGCGCGATGTCCGAAATTGATTTCTCTGCCCTGAAAGTCGTCAAATATCCCGATCCCCGGCTGCGGGAGATATGCACTGCTGTAGAGGAGTTTGACGATTCCCTGCACAGGTTTGTCGAGCGGATGTTCGAGATAATGTACGCATTCAACGGCGTCGGCCTGGCGGCTCCGCAGGTGGGGCAGACGATCAGGCTGTTCATCGCCAACCCGACCGCTGAACCCGGCGGCGAGTATGAGGGCGTTTATATCAATCCTGAAATTATCGAGCGGTCAGGCTCGGACGTCGGCGAGGAGGGCTGCCTGTCATTTCCGGGAATATCCTGCAAGATAAAGCGATGCGAAGCCGTTACTATCCGCGCATCCAACATCGACGGCGAAACCTTCACCCAAACCGCCGAAGGCCTCCAGGCCCGTATCTTCCAGCACGAGTCGGATCACCTCGACGGCATCCTGCTGTCGGACCGCATGTCAACCGTCGCAAAAATCACCAACCGCCGATTGCTGAAAGACCTCGAAGAAGATTACGCACAATCAAAATAGGTTTAGCATCCCCTATTTTTGCAGAAGCAGGCAATCATTGACTATCTATGACATAATATCCAGCCCGATGTCGGCGGTTGTTTTATTCTCCTGGCTTGCCGGCCTTGCTATGTTCGTCGGCGCTGCATCGGCCAGGTTGGAACGATTCGGCGAAAGCGAATTGAAGGCCGAGATAGTGCATGGAATTGTCGCCTTCGGAGGTGGAGTTCTTGTCGCAGCCGTGGCGTTCGTACTCGCTCCTGCCGGACTGAAATCCCTGGACCTGCCTGCGGCAAGCGTGCTTTTTTGCGCGGGTGCATTCGCGTTCATGCTTCTCGACAAGAGCATCAGCCGTCGGGGAGGTTCCAAGGCACAGTTCATGGCGATGCTCATGGACTTCGGCCCCGAAGCAATCGCGCTCGGCGCCGTCTTCGCCCATCAGCACAGCCTCGGCATACTCCTCGCCCTGTTTATCGGTGCACAGAATCTTCCGGAAGGCTTCAATGCCTACAGGGAACTGCGCAGCGGAGGGGCACGCCCAGCCTGGATACTCCGAACCCTGTTGTTTTTGAGCGTACTGGGGCCTGTCGCCGCGTTGTCCGGCTATGTCTTTCTGCAGTCCCACCCGCAGGTTGTGGGTGGGTTGATGCTATTTGCAGCCGGGGGAATCCTTTACCTGGTCTTCCAGGACATCGCGCCGCAGTCCCGGCTGCGTCGGCACTGGACCCCGCCACTGGGCGCGACGTTCGGATTCCTCGTCGGAATGATAGGCGAGAAACTGCTCGGATAGGGATTTATACCGTTTGTGATTAATTAGTGCGCTGGCGAGATAAACGAGCCGTGACCGCAA
>JAUWNJ010000017.1 GCA_030612725.1 Planctomycetales bacterium | reverse complement strand
GTTTTTATGGCGGCCGCGGCCATGCCTGGGCGGATAAAGGTGATTTCGACAAGTCCATCCTAGATTATGATAAGTCCATCGAACTTGACCCGAACGATGCTACTTCTTATGGCGGCCGCGGTTACGCCTGGGCGGAAAAAGGCGAGTTCGATAAGGCTGTCGCGGACTACGACAAAGCCATCGAATTGGATCCGAAAGATGCCGTTTCTTTCTACAACCGCGGCAATACATGGGCGGAAAAAGGCGAGTTAGACAAGGCCATCGCGGACTATACCAAGACCATTGAACTGGACCCGAAAAATGTCCGGGCTTACAACAACCGCGGCTATGCTTGGCATGAAAAAGGCGATTACGACAAAGCCATTGCGGATTACAACAAGGCCATCGAACTGGACCCGAAGGATGCTGATTCTTATCTGAATGTTGCGGAAGTAATAATAACCTTGAAACGGGACTTCCGCGGGGCTGTTGAACGGTTGGAGCAAGGCCGGGGCCGCGACGCATTTAAAACTAGACGGGGCCGCATCATCGCTCGTTGCCTGGAAGGGATTGCACTGGCGTTGAAGGGTGATGATGCTTCTGCGGCCGAGGCTGAGGCGAAGCGATTACAGGCCGGCGGAGCCGAAGCAAGCAAATGGGATACCGAGCCGATGGATAGTTTCCTGAAAGACCTTAAGGCGGAAGATTTCGCCGACGGCGCACTCGAAACCGCTCGGCGGATTCAGGCGATGCTTAAAAACTAAAAGATGGGTGGTGTATAGGTAGGCTGGGCCGGAGCGAAGCGGAGTCCCACCTTTTTTAAAAGGGCGCAGGGCATAGGGCGTAGAAAAAAAGGTGGGACTCCGCTTCGCTCCGTCCCAGCCTACAACTAAAACCGGGTGCCGTGGTCGCGGTGTTTGCCTGCCCCTGGGGGGCGACCACGTTAACATTCGCGCATCCGCGTGGCCGCAAACGCAGCGGCCACGGCACCCTGCGCATTGCAACAGATTCGCCATTGAGTACAATCCATTCCTTATGCAGCCTCGGAAGAAATCGAAAAAATCCGATGAGACCAACGACGCCCCCACCCGTCGGGTTGATAAGGACGCCGCTCTCATGCTGGAATTCCAGGCAGGGAGGGAAGATGCGTTCCGTGAAATCGTCCAGCGCAACCAAGAGAAGGTCTATTCCGTCGTCTTCCGCATCATCGGGAATCACGCCCAGGCAGAAGATCTGGTGCAGGAGGTATTTTTGCGTGTTTTTCGGACGGCGGATCGTTACAAACCGATGGCGAAGTTCACCACCTGGCTATATCGCGTATCAACGAACGTCGCCCTGAACGCCATCCGCGCCCGCAAGAAGGTCAGGATTTTTTCGCTGGAGTTGCCCGACAGCGACGACGGTTCGCATCATCGGCGGGATATTCACGACACCGACGCTCCGGCTCCGTCGGCCGACCTCGACATAAGGGAACTCAAGGCGAAAATCACCGAAGCCATCGCCACCCTCCCGGAAAACCAGAAAGCGTCCTTCATCCTCAACAAATATGAACACCTGAATTACAACGAAATCGCCGAAATAATGGACTGTTCGACAATGGCGGTCAAAAGCCTGCTTTCGCGGGCAAGATGCAATCTGCGAGATGCACTGCGCGGTTATCTGGGTGAAGATTTTTTGAAAAAATTACCGAATCCCTGACACAGGAGCGTTGTTTAAGTGGGTGGCATGAGCACCGATCCTATCGTAACGGGGCGGGACATACGTGCTATAATTTATAGGTAATAACAAAAGTGGACAGGAAATTAGACATTGAGGATTTGGTCGCGTGGATGGACGGCGAGTTGTCCGGGGATGAGGCCCGGCGCGTCGCCGAACTGGTCGAAACCGACCCTGCCTGGCGGGAGGCCTTCGAGCAATTCGGCGCGGTGGACCGTTTGGCGGGGCTTATCGAACCGGTCAGTCCTCGGCGGGATTTGACCGACCGGATTGTCCGTTCAGCCGCCCGTCGGAAGAGTCGCCTGATTCGCGTGGCGAGGATTGCCGCCCCGCTGGCGGCGGCTGCGTGCATCATTGTGGCGCTTCAACTGGGCGGCCCGGACAAAAAACCCGTAACAGAAGGCCAACCCTCCGTCGGCGGTGTGGCGTCAATAGTGACTGCGATATTGAAGGACGTTCCGGCTGAAGACCAATTTATCGTGCAAAATCTCACACTGTTCCGCAATTATGACGAAGTAACGCAATACCAGCAGGTCCGCGACCTGGCGGATGCCGAGACGCTCTCGGCCCTGATTGAACTTGATAATTCCGAGGAGATGTAACGCAGAGATGTCGAGATCCGCATACATAATCGTTATCGCCCTGGCTGCGGCGTTGTCGGCGTCGATTTCCCGCGCTGACAGCCGGGAGCAGAAACGCGACCCGAGCAAGGTTCCCGGAAGCACCGTCCGGCAACTGATGTTCAAGCAGGCCTTGGACATGAAGGGGGCCGGAACGCTTGTGGCCGAACTGAACCAGAACAAGAAAATCTGGCGTTCGCTGAAGCCCGAAGAACTTCGCAGCCTCCGCGAACGATACTACGCCTTCCTGAAGCAGGACGGGAAAAAGCAGATTGAACTCATGGAGGCCGCTGAAAAATTTTACCGCCTCACCGATAAGCAGCGGCGTGCCTACCTGAAGCGAGCGTCGTGGTTGAAGAAGGTCGTCGCGCGGCTCACGCCGGAGCAGCGTCAGGCATTGCGGAAACTCTCGCCGGCAGAGCGTGCCAGGAGGCTATTGGAACTGAAGGCGAAACTGGTTGATCCCCCACCGACAACGCAACCGACAAGCCAACCGACAAGCAAAACCGCCGACTAGCGGTGGAAAGCAAACAGGTTCTCAAGCGTGAGCGGCTTTCCCGGTGCGACGAACCTTTTCTAAAAACGCATGAGTTTCCGGCGACCGGGACGCCGTAACTGTGATAAATTCGGCATACGAAGAAAACTCGCCCTTTCGTGCTTCGTATTCAGACTGCAAGCGTTTCTGGGCCTTGCGTTTCATTTCCACGCAGTCAAATGATTTCTTCTTCGTCATCTCCCATCTCCAACGGACTGAAAATTTCGATCTGCCGATAGCCTTTTAGCACATTTACGGCGTTGTACATATGAATTCGCCCACGATTGACAATATGTTTGAAATTCCAACTGACAATTATATCCGCCTCGGCCACTACCGCCACCGCAACGTGCCTGGCATCGCCCTCTGAAGATAGGGTTAATATGCCTGCATCAATGTAAGCCTGTGCAAGCAACTCAACTTCAGGTGTAATCGGCACATCCTCAACATATTCCGGTGGCAGATTCTTCCAAACCTCACGGACAGGTTCAGGAGCACTTTCCAATTCCCGATAAACTTCCGCAGAAAGCAGGATTTCATACTGCCCGGTGTGAACGTCCCGAAAAAAACGCCTGCTGGCCTCGGTAAACTCATCGTCCTGTGTTCCGCCAAATACCGACGTGTCGATATATACGCGAATTCTACGCATCATTTAATCCCTACCTATATGTTATAGGCCTATTAATGGTAAGTCAATCTATTCGGACACCGTGGCTGCAGCACCATGCCCGATAAATTGTGTGCTACAGACTACCGTGAGATTTCTTCCCCGATGATGTGGATGGCGTTTTTTCCGGTGGTCTTGGCTTGGCGTAGCGCGGTGTCGGCGTGGCGGAGCAGTTCCCGGCAGGTTTTACCGTCCCACGGAAACGTCGCAAGCCCGCCGGAAATAGTCAATACGCCCCTGGCTTCGGGGCCAAGGGACTTAAACTCGTGCTGTCCGAGCACTTCGATAAAACGTTCGGCCAGGACATGAGCGGTTTCGGGATGTTGGCTGTCGGGGCGGCGGGGTGGTTCGGAGTCCCAGAACAGAACGGCGAACTCATCTCCCCCGATCCTCGCGACGATGTCGTGCTGCCGGGTGGTTTGCTTCATCAGCGCGACGGTCTCGCGGAGTATCTCGTCGCCGGCGGCGTGACCATAGGTATCGTTGTAACGCTTGAAATCGTCGATGTCATACAACAGCAGCGTTACCCTGAACCGTTCAGGACCCGCCTGCTCCAGCATCTGATCGGCGAAGTGATAGAAATATCGCCGGTTATAGGCTCCGGTGAGGTGGTCGGTAATCGCAAGCCTGTGAAGCGCCTCGGTCCGACGGGCCTGTGCCGATAAAGGTCCGACCAGAACCTGAAGGGCAGTCAGTTTCGCCTGCGCCGACGAGGGAACCGCTCCCGCCCCGTCAGAGAGAAGAACCTTCGGCGGATCGGCATCCAGCAACAACAGCGGCTTGCCTCCGTCGTCTTCAGCGTCGGAGAAGTGAACCTTCTGACCAATCCATTTGCCGACGCTGCGGGCGATCTGCTCTGCCAGAGCGTCGATGTCGCCGGCAGCATCGACAAGGTCGGCAACCTCGGTCGCCGTCAGTCCGGCTCCGTCGGAATCGACAGAACCGCGCGGGCCTGTAAAAAGACTCTCCAAATCCTCCACCGACGGCGGATAGATGAAATAATCGTCCAGATCGCCCGCAGGCGACATTCGCAGGTCAGCCTCCCCGGCCGGACCCGTCAGGGCGATAATCCTGGTTGAACTTTGCAGGCGGCGAACCGCGCGAACCAGTCCTGCAAAATCGGGGTACTCCCGCGACACCATCACCGCATCGAACTGCCGGGAAGCGAGTTTTTCAATCGCGTCATACGGGTCCGCACAGTGTGGAAATCTGCCTTTCTCCGACACCGACGCCAACTCGCCGGCTATTTCGTCGGAAGCAAGCAACAGGATTTGACCGTCGGATTGGATCATCAGTCTCTCAAAAGTGCGTCCAGTTCGTCTCTGGTTAGCGGCTTATTCAATAAGCGAGGCGATTCTTCGGCGACAAACCGACCGGAAAGGGGTTCGTCCACCGCTTCGCCGGCTACAATTTCCCGCAGGGTCTCCGGAACCTCTTCAGCCCCGACCAGTCGCACACCGGCAAGGTCCTCACCGTCCAGAGCGACGGACACCGCACCGAACGCCACTACCGGAACATTCAACCCCGTCGCCAGTTTCAACAGACCGGCATGTGCCGCCTGAAGCATTCCAAGGTCCACCAGCAGCGCCGACACAGGCCCGGACAGCAACTCGGCAGCGGCTTCGTATCCGCTACCGACACGAACCAGATTCATGCTCAATCGTTCCGCCGCGCCCGCCGGTAACAGCGCGATTACGCAGGCCTTTCGACTTTGCTCACGACAGGCCATTCGAGATGGGTCAGTCTTACCCGCCAAAGGCGACAACCTCCATGCACTATGATACACGCAAATTGCGATTTCGTCAAATACTCATTTGACGCTATCGGGGATTTACCGGAGTCTTGACGTTGGGGGTGTTTCGGGCCTATGATGTATGGCTGTAATCATGGGAAAATCTGCCTGCTATATCGAGACTGAATCCCAGGCCGGAGCAGCGAATTCGCGAGCCTTCCTCCGTGTGCGAGGTCTGACAGTGGCCATGTGCTGCGGGACCATAATCGCCCTGGCGACATGGCTTGCTCCCGAATCGGTCGGGCTCGGAACGCACCGGCAATTGGGATTGCCGACGTGCTCGTTTTATGTGCGGACGGGATACCCATGTCCGACTTGTGGATTTACTACCTCGCTCTCGGCCATGGCGCACGGACGGTTCGTCCTGGCATTGACTAGCCATCCGTTTGGGGTGATATTTTTCACCGGACTGGTGGTGTTGTTCTCGGCGGCTTTGCGTGAGGTTATAACCGGTCGGAAAACCCTTTCCCGGCTCGGTAAACCGTCCTGGTGGGTCTGGGCGTTCATAATCGGCATCCCGACGGGATGGGCGTTGAAACTGATCTGGGGCATAGCCAACGGTACGTTGCCTGCGTGACACACCGCCAAGAGGAGTTATCATGCGAAAATGCCTGCTTATTATTTTTCTGTCGTTGGTGCCCTTCGTCGCCGGATGCGAAACTGTTCACTGGCTCATGTACGTATTCGCACCGCCGGTTCCGATGAAGACTATCGAGGCCAAGTTCGGCGATCTTCCCGGTAAGACCGTCGCCGTGGTTATTTTTGCCGGCCCGGAGATACAGTTGGACTACAACATGGCCCAACTGGAACTCACCGACATGGTCGGCGCGGAACTCCGCAGGAATGTTCGCAACGTCAAAGTAGTCGATGCCCGCAGGGTCATTCGTTACCAGGCAGAGAACCCGCGATGGGACACCACACCGCCGGAGAATCTATGCAAGGTCTTCGGCGCTGATTACGTCATGCTGATTTCCCTGATGGAGTTTTCGACTCGTGAACCGGGAAGCATCCACCTGGCGCGCGGGCGAATCACCGCCGAGGTCAACCTGTACAAAACAGCGATATCTTCTACCAGCGACGAGAATCCCGTCTGGCGGGCAGGACCGTTCTACATCGTCCATCCGAAGGGCTCCTCTCTGGGAGTTCCCATCGAACACGATGCGGTAATACGTATCCCGACAGAAAGACTGTTCGCCGAGGAACTGGTAAAGAACTTCTACAAGTACAAGGTGCCGAAGGAATCATAATGATGATCCGAAAGATATATCTCCTGCTGCTGGTCTCGGCGATACCGTTGTTATCAGGATGCCAGTTACCTATAGCCATTTTGGCAATGTTATTTCCAGAGGAAAAGGTTCCGCCGAAGTTCGTCCTTCCGGAGAACAAGACCATCCTGCTCTTTCCCGATGATCTGAAATGCCCGATGGTCTATTCGCCCATCAAGCGTATCATGTCGGAAAAGGTCAATGAATTGCTCATCCAGAACTCGCTCGCCACCGAGACGATTCCCTACAACAGACTGATCGATCTGCGTAACGCCGAGATTGATTTCAACTCCATGGGTATCCTGAAAATCGGACGCAAGGTGGGCGCCGACCTGGTAATCTATGTCTCAATCGAAAAATTTTCACTAAAAGACAATCCCGGCGATACTCTATGGCGAGGAAAACTCGCCGTTAAAGTCAAGGTCGTGGACGTCTATAAAGGACGCATCTGGCCCGATGAATCAGATGGATTCCCGATCAGCGTCGGCGAACCGATGACGGAAAACTCTTCAGAATACTACGGCTCGGAACTGTCCCGCAAACTGGCTGAACGCATGTCCGAGGAAATCTGCGGACTGTTCCACAAGCGTTACGTCGAACGCGCCAGACCAAAGAAAAAAGAAACCGACATGATGATTCCCATCCAATGAGGCTTACCAGAACACTCCATTATGGTTGCAGCAACAAATACCAATAACGCTTTGGGGCAATCTCGCATCAGAGAACGACTTGAAATCGCACCGGACGAAACGATTATCGTCGCCCCGGGCTGCGTGCATCGAACAAGCGGGCACCGATTCGCCGTATGGTCGGCCTCTATCCTGAAAATGGCCGAGGTGCCGGTGCATATAATTATTCCCGAAGGGTCCTGCCGACAGCACACCGGTCAGTACGCAAGGGACGTCGTCGAATTCGCACGCATGACCGGATTCGCCGATAAGGTTACGCTTTCCGGACCGGAATGGACGCTGCCGGACTTATTGGCGGCGGCGGATATAGCAATGTTCCTCAACGCGGACGATACACCCAGCGGTTTGCTGTCCGAAGCGGTGTCGGTCGGGCTGCCCGTTATCGTGTGCGATACGCCCGAAACGAGGAGCCGCTTCGCAGACGAAAAAAACGTATTTCTGGTCCGTAACGACAAGCCCCGTGCAATCGCACAGGCCTTGATGAAAATAATAGAGGACAAAACCCCGTCTGATTGAAGGCTCCGATGCCAAACACCAAACACGACATACCGGACGCTTCGGAACTTTTCGCCGGAATTGATCTCGGTGCAGTCCGCTTCACCGACGACGATGCCCGGAAACAAATCGAACCGCTGCTGAGAGATCCGTCCGGCGACCGCTGGTCGGTGGTAAAACGCAACGTCTCGCGGACCGTTTATCGACGCGAAGCGTCAAAGTCCACCGGCGTACTGTACCTGAAGCATTTTCACAGCCGGTCGCTGCTGCACCACCTCCAAAGACGCATCGGACTATCAGAAACACGCTGCGAAATGCGATTCAGCAATTACCTCTCAGCCAATAACGTACCGGTCCCAAAGGTCCTGGCCACATATAATCGCACCGGTACGGAATGGATGATAAGCGAGGGAATCGAGCCGTCCGTCCCCGCCGATAAGTGGCACGCCGACCGGATAGCATCGGGTAATACCGACATTCGCGCCGCTACGATCGCCCTGGCTGAACTCGTCGGACGAATGCACGCCTGCGGAGTCCTGCACCGCGACCTGCACTGCGGTAACGTGCTGGTGCGCACCGTCGATCCATCAGCCAGTCGGTTCGATGGACTGGTTCTGATGGACCTGCACCGTATGCTTCGCCGACGTAAATTGAGCAGGCGAAGCCGGGCGGCCAACCTCGCGCAACTCTTCCACGACCGCCGCTTATGGACCACTCGCTCGCAGCGCCTTCGGTTTCTCCGGCACTACCTCCGCGCCGCCGGGGCCGAAGGAACGCTCCGGGGATGGATTCGCCTGATTGAATTGTTCGCCAACCGACACACCCGACGACTTTATGCCCAGCGCGACCGGCGAATCTTCGCAACCAACCGATACTTCGCCCGCATGTCCATCGCAGGAATGCGCACACATGTGATACTGGCGTCCAAACGCAGCCTTCCCGGTTCCGAAATCTGTGAACATACCTTCACCACAGAAGACTGGAGCAAAGCGCTCGCCGACCCGGACGCACTCTTCAGAAGCGACGACATCAGGATAATCAAAGATTCCGCCAGTAGTTACATCGTCAAGCGGCGTCTTCGCGTCGGTCTCATAGATATTGACGTGTACGTCAAACGCCCCCGCCGGAAACGCACCGTCAGGTGGGTAACAGACCTCTTCCGGCCAAGCAGGTCGCTGCGAAGTTTCCACCTCGGACACGCACTGCTGGGACGCCACATCTACACCGCCCTGCCCCTTGCAGCCATGGAAAAACGACGATGGGGCTTCCTGGTCGATTCGATCCTGATTACCGAACAGGTTCACGGGCTGCACCTCAATAAATTCCTCAACCGCTACCTCGACAGCGAACAAACCGACGGTTCGCACATCGAGAAAAGACGCCTTGCCCGCCAGGTGCTCCGGAAACTTGGACAACTGCTGCGACGACTCCATGAGGAAAAATTCGCCCACCGCGACCTGAAGGCGTCCAACCTGCTGGTACACTGGGACAACCACAGGGACCACCCGCCCGAAGCAATCCTGGTGGACCTGGACGGCGTCAATCGTGTCCGACGTGTTACCCGACGACAGCAGTTTCGGGGACTTATGAGGCTTAACGTCTCGCTGCTGGAATGCCCGGTGGTCAATCACGCAGGCCGGCTGAGGATGCTCCTGGGATACTTACGAGGCCCCGGAACCGGACGAATCAACTTCAAACCCTACTGGCGACTACTCCAGAACTGGTCAACCCGGAAAATCCGCAGGCAGATCGCCTCACGCCAGCGCCGTCAGAAAGTACAACGGAGAACCTCGTCGTGACCGCGCCGGATTTACCCATACCGAAGAAGGTGCTCATACTCAAACCCTCAAGCCTGGGCGACGTGGTCTCGGCATTGCCTGTCCTTGCCGGGATGAAGCGGACCTTCCCGCACGCACATATCGCCTGGATGGTAACGCCGGGATGCGCGCCGATCATCGACGGGCAGGTCGGTCTGGACGAAATAATCCTCTTCGACCGACGACGGTTCGGGCGAATCGGACGAAGTCCAGGCCCCACGAGAGATTTCATCACCTTCTGCCGGGACCTCCGCCGGCGGCGATTCGACTGGGTTATCGACCTTCAGGGACTCTTCCGCAGCGGATTTTTCGCACGAGTTACCGGCGCTACCGTTCGGGCGGGCTTCGCCGACGCCCGCGAATTCGCCGGCATCTTCTACACGCATCCGATTACCGTCCAGGCCGAACATACAATCGCCCGCAATATCGCCCTCGTCAGGGAACTGGGAATAGATGCCGATGAAAACGACCTCACGCTGACCGTTACGCAAGAGGCACACGCCTTCGTCGAATCGTTCATGGCTGAACATAATCTCGCCCCCGACCAGTATCTTCTAATCGCTCCGGGGACTCGATGGGCGACCAAGTTATACCCGCAGCGCCACTGGCGGAAGGTAGTGGCCGAATTGTCCCGCGAAGTCCCGATAGTATTGACCGGCTCCGACGCCGAGCGGGAACTGTGCGACGACCTCACCGGCGACAACTCGAAGGTGCTCAACATGGCGGGACAGACGACGCTGCCGCAGGTCGTCGCCCTGATTGCGTCAGCCGGAGCCGTCGTCTGCTGCGACTCGTCAGCCAACTTCATCGCACCTGCCGTCGGTACGCCGTTCGTAACACTCATAGGCCCGACGCGCCCGGAACGTACAGGCCCGATCGGCCCGCTGGGACAGGCCATCGTCGCCGACATCCCATGCGCCGGATGCCTCAAACGACAATGCCGACACAATACCTGTATGCAACTAATCAAACCGGAACAAGTAATCGCCGAAACCCAAAATGCGTTTAACCGTCGTCCGCCCAGGCGGATCTTCGATCGGCACGACGACGAAAAATAACATCATGCTGAAAAACCTTACATTATGGATTGCGTTTTTCCCGCTTCTGCTGCTTTCGTCGTGTAATTGCTCCGGTGAATCAAGCCGGCCTCAGGTACGCATAGGCGAGCACGTCTGGCGCGTGGAAATCGCCGACGACGAGCAAACCCTCCGCCAAGGCCTGGCCGACAGGGACGAAATACCCGAGGGAACCGGAATGTTATTCGTCTTCCCGCGTGAAGAGGTGCGGACCTTCCACATGCTCAACTGCCGGGCAAGTATCGACATAGCATTCATCTCCAGCGACGGCATAATCGTCAAAATCTACACCATGGCGGTCGAAAAAGACCCGAAGAAGGCCACTGTTCGTTACCCCAGTGTACACCCCGCCCAATACGCCCTCGAAGTCGCAGCCGGAACTTTCAAGCAACTCGACATAAAGCCCGGCGACAAGGTCGTCCTGCCCGTCGGGGTTCCGTAAGAGGGAACACTTATTCCGTCGTGCGGGTAGTCTGGAACACCCGTCGGCCTGACAATGAAAATCGTGAAACCATATCAAGGAGTCAGCAAATGAACGCCGCGAACCGAATTGTCGTTTGGACAGCGGCCATAATCGGCCTGATCGCAACGGCATCCGCCCAGCCGACCGGCAAACCGACCATCGCCCCGACCATCACATACAAGATTCAGGAAACTCGCCTGGGGCCGGTGGTGCCGATGCTTCATTTCAGTCAAAATGGCCGCCATTGGGCTTACATCACAACCAAGGGTCAGAAGGTACATGTCGTCGTTGAAGGTCGGACGAGCGCGGCGTACGACAAAATCCCTTTGGGCTGTCTGTTCTTCAGCCCCGACGGAAAGCACTTGGCGTATCCTGCCAAGAGGGGCGGGAAGTGGTTGATGGTGGTGAACGGAAAGGAGGGCGCGGAGTACGATAACATCGAGACACGTTGCTTTGGCCGCCTGCCTCTCAGCCCCGACGGTAAGCGCGTGGCGTATGTTGCCAGGAAGGGCGAAAAGTTGGTGGTGGTGGTGGACGGAAAGGAGGGTGCGGAGTACGACGGCATGCCTGTGTTCTCCCTACTCTTCAGCCCCGACTCCAAACGCGTGGCGTATGCGGCCAAGAAGGGCGTGAAATGGTTCGTGGTGGTGGACGGTAAGGAAGTCGCGGAGTATAACGAAGTCCGTATCCAGATCTTCAGCCCCGACTCCAAGCGTATGGCGTATGCGGCCAAGAAGGGCACGAAATGGTTGATGGTGGTGAACGGCAAGGAGAGCACAGAGTACAACGGAATCGGCCACTGTATCTTCAGCCCCGACTCCAAACGCGTGGCGTATTGGGCCAAGAAGGGCGCGAAGCGATTTGTGGTGGTGGACGGCAAGGAGGGGAGCGCGGAGTACGACAGCATCCACTACTGTATGTTCAGCCCCGACTCCAAACGCGTGGTGTATCAGGCCTGGAAGAAGAACAAGAAGAAGTTGGTGGCGGTGGTGGACGGTAAGGAAAGCGCGGAGTACGACGGCATCTATGGAAACCGCCTGGTATTTAGCCCCGACTCCAAGCATGTGGCGTATAGGGCCTGGAAGAAGGGTGAGAAATTGGGTGTGGTGGTGGACGGCAAGAAGGCAAAGTACAGCGACGGAGGACACTCGCCGGTCTTCAGCCCCGACGGAAAGCGACTGATGTATCATGCCAGGAAGAACACGAAGGAGTTTGTGGTGGTGGACGGCAAGGCGGGCACGGAGTATACCGGAATCACCTCCTTTATGATATTCAGCCCCGACTCCAAGCGAGTGGCGTATGTGGCCTGGAAGCGGAAGGGCGCGAAGCAGTTGGTGAAGTATTTCATGGTGGTGGATGGTCAGGCGAGCGCGGAGTACGACAATATCGAGATGAACGGCCTGACGTTCGGTCCTGATGGCGTCCTGGAATACCTGGCATGGAAGGATAATTCGCTCTATCGCGTCAAACACATCCCAGTGCGGTAAACGCCGCCGGCGCCTCAAGGCCGAAGGATGGGCATATGTCGAAGACGAATTCTATCCTCATCCTGCAACATATTGCACCTCGGCTGAGGCCTCCACGTCATCTCGAAAATACCGGCTCAGGAAATTGGGAGTATTGAGATCGACTTTCCGGCCTATGATTTCTGACAGTTCCAATTCCATCCCAAAAAACGCCAGCCCCGGCACGTGGCCGGTCTCGAACTCCACGAGCACGTCCACATCGCTGTCGGGGCCAAAATCGTCCCGAAGGACCGAACCAAAAAACGCAAGCCGACGTATGTGATTCCTGCGACAGAATTCGGCTATCTTCTCTTTGTCAATTTTCACTTCGGACGTCATAACGTGCGGCATTATACCGCCTGTCGCACAATCTTGAAAGCCACACTTTCGACAAGGTATAACTTGACCTCCCGACGGTTACGTCGATAGAATTGTATTGAGGTGATATCAGATGAAACTAATCGTAACTCTTGAGCGAGACGAAACAGGTATGGTCGTCGCGGAGTGTCCGTCTATCCCCGGCTGTGTTTCGCAGGGCAAGACGGAAGAAGATGCCCTGGCGAACATACGTGAGGCCATTGGCGCCTGCCTGGAAACCCGTGCCGAGGCCGGTATGCCTTTGACCGTAGCCATTCGTGAGGTAGAGGTCGCGGTCTGATGCCGAAACTGCCCGTAATATCGGGAAAGCAGACCGTAAAACGTTTCGAGCGTGCGGGTTGGCGGGTGGCTCGTCAACGAGGTAGCCACGTCGTCATGCTCAAGCCCGGACACATCGCAAGCCTTTCGGTTCCGCAACACAAAGAACTTGCCCCAGGCACACTGCGATCACTCATTCGGTCTTCCGGAATGACAGTAGAGGAATTCATCCGGCTTCGTTGAATCTACACCCGTTTAAAGCCATCATGAAACAGGCAGGATGGAGCAGGAAATGAACTACCCAATCGTCATTCATAAAGACAAGGACTCGGATTACGGCGTAACTGTTCCCGATCTTCCGGGCTGCTTCAGTGCGGGCGGCACACTCGATGAAGCAATCGCAATGGCTCAGGAAGCCATTGAATTACATTTGGAAGGTCTAATCGAGGACGGACAGGTCATCCCCAAGCCAGGCCGGATTGAGGATTATAAGGGCAAGCGTGAATTCAAGGGTGGGATATGGGCGGTAGTTTCCATTTCACCGTCGAGTTTGCGAGTAGAGGCCAAGCGGATCAATATCACTATGCCTCGGCGGATACTTGATGCGGTGGACCGATTCGCCGAAGTTGAAAACGAAACCCGTTCAGGTCTGCTAACCAAAGCCGCCACAGCCTACATCGACCGCCGGAAACCCCGCAGCGCACAACGCAGCAAATCACGCCAGGCGACAAAAGCCTGAACCCTGTAAGGTTTGTATCTTCGCAAGTTTGCAGGGTTGTTAAAGGCGCGTGCTCTCCGGGTCGATGTAACTATCGGTACCGGCAGGGTGTGCGCGAATGGTTCCAGTGGCGGAAAAACATAAACTACTCTGGTTCGGGCCTGGGGATATGCCCGAAAACGTCTCCTCGGCACTCGACGGAAAATGGGACGTAATCGCCTGCGATTCGCCACACCCACACCCGCAACAATTCGACGATACCGAAATCGTCCTGATAGCCCCACCGACTGATGAACCACTCGACGCGAAGCGCATGTCGGAACTCCTGGACCGGATTGATCGCACGGGAGCGGTGGCTGTCGTGCTCCTTCCGACGGTTATGGGTCTGGAAAACTGTCTTTCCAACCGCAGGGGACAGTTCATTATCGCCGACCCGGACGCGGCGCCGGGCGAACTTTCCGCACGAATCGAATCCGCCGCCGCCCTCCAGCCGGTAATTTCCCACCTCCGTTCAGACGTGGCGGCAGTGAGATCTCTCGGCGTCGGCGCTGCCGGAAACTTTGAACAGTTAGACGAAGAGATGCGTCTGGCGGCGAGGCTTCAACGCGACTTCATGCCGCGTTCGCTTCCGAAAGTCGGACCCGTGCGTTTCGCAGCCTTGTTCCGCCCCGCCAGTTGGGTCAGCGGCGACATATACGACGTTTTCCGTCTGGACGAAACCCATATCGGCTTTTACGTCGCGGACGTTGTCGGGCACGGTATGCCGGCTGCGCTTCTGACCATGTTCATCAAAAAAGCCCTGCAAACCAAACGGATCGACGGCAATCGATACGAAATCATCCCGCCGGGCGAGGCCCTGACCGGTCTGAACAGCGACATCTGCGAACAGAACCTCAGTTCATGCCAGTTCTGTACGGCTGTTTATGGAATCATTGATACCGAAAACCTCCTTTTGCAATACGCCCGTGGCGGTCATCCCAACCCGCTGCTGTTCGACACCGACGGTAACGCCGAACAACTCGATTCCGTCGGAGCACTACTGGGCGTTTTCCCCGAAGAAACCTTCGACCAGCAGGAAATTCGCCTCCATCCGGGACATCGGCTGATCGTCTTCTCTGACGGCGCTGAAGAAATGCTCGCTTCCGATTCGTCGCCGAAGGTCATGAGCGAAGTCGAAGCCGAACCGAGCGTATCGACCCTGGCAAATGTCCTCCAAGGTCTCCGCAGCCTCCCAGTCGAACAGATGCTTTTCCGACTTACCGGACTAATTGACGAACACCGCCAGGCCGGTCGGCGAGACGACGACGTTACCGTACTGACGATGGACATCGCGGACTGATTGCGGATTGTGGATTGCGGATTGTGGATTGCTGGTTCCGTTCTTTCTGTTTTTCCTAGTCCCAAGTCCCAAGTCCCTGGTCCCTGTCTGTTATATCGCTTGACATCCGGCCGCTTCTGGGCGACATTGCGTCTTAGGCTCTGTCTGAAAAGTCAGACATCGCCTCAAAGCGTTCAGCAATCAGCAATCAGCAAAAGATGAAGAAACAACAAGTGGTCAGGTGTGGACTTTGTTGTTTTGTCTTTTGCTGACCGCTGAATGCTGAACGCTGAAAGCCTGTCTGAAATACTTTTCAGACAGAGCCTAGTTAAACAGGTAGAAGCGTATGTCGAATCGTCGTCAAAATCACTTTGCGCCTTTTATCGCCGGGATACTGGCATGGTTGATTCCCGGCGCGGGGCACGTTTATCTCAAGCGAACGCTTCGCGGGATCATTATCTGCGTCTGCATCAACGGACTGTTCTGGACGGGTGTCGCTTTTGGCGGGATATTCACCGTCGAACCTCTGCGCGAGCGTTGGTGGTTCACCGCCCATATGTGTACAGGCGTTTCGGGCGTGTCGGCATGGTATCGCCAGGAACAATACCGTCGGATGATTACCGACAACTTTAAAGACGACCGGTTAAGGACGCCCACCCCGCCACCGGCAACGCGCCGGAACCCACACCTGAACGGGAAGTGGTGGCAAACTTACAAACAGGCGCTGGTGGATGAGGGACTGAACCTCAGTTACCCCTCCAGCGTCGTCGCTCGGGCCTACGCGGGCGTCGCCGGAATGTTGAACCTGATGTGTATCTTTGACGCGGTAATGCTGGCTACGATGGGAAGCGCCGGCGAACCTGCGCGCAAAAAACGGGAAGAGGAAGAGGCGTGATATTCAAACACCCCATCCAGATGGGCGCTGACCACATATGGTTGGTCCTGCCATTGTGCATGGTGCTGGCTGTGGTTTATAAAACCATTCGCGTTAAGTACATCAGGCAACTACCGCTGCAAATCCTGAGCCTGTGGGCATATATCTTCGTGGGTTTGGTGTCCCTGGCAGTGGCATTCTGGTTGTTAGTGGAATACGTCGCGTAGCAACGTATAAAAAACAAGCGGCCCAGGTTTTCCCCGAGCCGCTTGTCGCTCTAATTGCTTTTTTTTCCGCTTTATCGTATCGCCGTTCTTCGGCGTCTGATCAACAGTCCGATTGCCCCTGTCGCCAACAGCGCCAGGCTGGCAGGTTCGGGAATGGGAATCGTAACCTGTGCGATGTAGATGCGATTCTCCGGGAAGTAGATGCGTCCGCTCGCAGCGTCATAATATATCTGCCCGTGTGCGACGGTCTGGGTAAGGTCAACACCGAAGATAATGGGCGTTGGGTTGACCTGGTCGCCGGTGCTGCTGCCCCACGTGGAGCTGTCGGATTGGCCGAAGTCCCAAATGACTATCTCGTCGATGTTTCCACCGCCTTCTCCGCCCCTGAGCGTCGCTTCCGAGATGTCGATGCGGATTACCTGCTGGTCGCCCCAGTTGTTCTGCTGGAAATCATAATCGCTTTCACCGGCCAGGCCTGCGACAACCCCGCCGTCGGAGGCTCCGTCGTGATAGAAAGAATTATCCAGGAAGGCATCGGCGTAGAGGTACGGGTTACCGTTGTGATCGACCAGGTTGGCCAATATCTCGCTCGGGCGTCGGTTGCCCCATACCACGTCGCCTGCGCCCAGGCCGAGTGCGACACGTTCCTCGATTTCCATCGAGTTGATGATGTCAACAAGGTCGGCGGCGGTATAACCGTTGGCGGTCATCCGCGTCGCGTTTTCTGCCCATGAATACGTCCCAGTAACCTCATCAAACACCGGAGGATGGTACCTGAAGTCAGCCGGGGGGGCTCCTACGCCGTCTATCGCTTTGGGGCTGATGTCGTTACTGACAGAGACCTGGGGGTTGGAATAACTTTTTCCGAACACACCTCCATAGACCGTTCCGCCACCGTCGATGCTGCCGTCGGCAGCGGGGTTCAACCCCCTGCCGTTATGGACGAATATGTCCATATCAACAAAACCCGCGTAGGTCTGCGGGTTGGTGGGGCTGTCTTCCTGCGAGTGCGATGTCCAACCAAACGCCCATCCGTTGCGGGTTTCATGCCGCTGCTCGACAATTGCCTGGGCCGTCGGATCTGCCGAATAAAAATGTCCCGCCTTCCAGTCGTTGTTGTCGAATTGGCTGTAGGTCATGTAGAACTGAATGGTGTTTTTGTTTTTGTCCATCGGCGTCTGCCCAAGCCAATAATCTTCTTTGCCGGCTTCGTGCGAGGCGTAGTTGATTGGGCTGGAGTTGATGTCGTCGTCCGGGGCATAGGTGAAGCCGCCACCGTCGGGACTCATGTTGTGCTGCGAGTGGCTCGACGCCGGTGTCCACCAGTTCTCGAAAGTACCGATTTCCGTGTCGCCGGGATTGAGAACACCGTCAAGCTGGTCGTCGTTGTAGATGTGCCAGGTCTTGACGTAGTTGGTCCTGAGATCCCTGCAGTATCCGTCCGGGTTCGGTTCAGTCGGCGTTGCGCCGGCTCCCAGAGGCATTATCAGAACAGCCGCGACGAGCGGGATAAAAACTTTTCCGAGCAATGAGCATTTCATAACTTTTTCCTCCTAAGGTTAAAGTTATTAACATGAGCATGATTAACGATCCGTCACGAGCCACACATAAATCCATCCATGACAAGCCGTCTCAAGCATAAACGAAGTGCTTCTGAGCGAGCGAAAACGAGCGACAGCCCCCCCGCGCCGCAAGCGTTGCAAATACCGGCAACAGGGAACCGCCTCAAACTTCTCTACTCTATAAATTATATGTCATACCCCATTTTCTGTCAATGAGAAAAAAGGTATAAAATCGGCTTTTTTTTGTCAAATCAGTCTTCAATTGTGTGCGTAATATTGGCGAAATTCGCAAAATTCACGACTTTTTCCACCAACCACGCATACGCGAAACCGGAAAATCGGCAATCGAGCGGCGTGTTACCGGTAACCGCCCCATCAACAAAGAGTTAGCAACGTGGTTTATTTCAGATGTTTCGCGGCGTTCAGGAAGACTGCCAATCCGTCGGCACGGTCCGTCTTTTTGCGCGTCCATGCGGGGTGATGGGTGGGATCAACGAATCGCTCAGGATGCGGCATCAGGCCAAAGACCCTGCCGGTCGGGTCGCAGATACCGGCTATATCGTCGGTGCTTCCGTTAGGGTTATCGCCGTCGTAGCGAACAGCCACCTGGTCGCCGTCGCGGATTCGGTCAAGGACGGTATCGCCGGTCGTAACAAATTTACCCTCGCCGTGAGCGATCGGAAGCGTCAACGTCTCGCCGCCGGTCAAAAAGACGCACTTGTCGCTGTCGGCGCGGAGAGTAATCCAGCGGTCCACGAACATACCGCAGTCGTTCCAGGTCAGCGTCGCGTCGCGGTTGGCTTCGCCGCCGCCGGCCTTGCCCCACGGAAGCAGACCGCTCTTGAGCAGAACCTGGAAACCGTTGCATACGCCCAGAACGAGTTTCCCGTCGGCGACGAATTTATTCAGCGCATCAGCCAGATGGTGAATCATCTGATTTGCCAGTATCTTCCCAGCCGCTACGTCGTCGCCATAACTGAATCCGCCGGGAATCATCAGCAGTTGATACTCATCCAGCAGGGCCGGGGTTTCCATCACGCGAAAGACGTGCACGCGATTGGCCTCAAACCCCGCCAGTTCCAGCGCGTACTGCGACTCCTTATCACAATTCGTCCCAGCCGCTCGTAATACTATTGCTTTAGGTGTAGCCATGTTGCGTCCTTATATCACAACAGTTTATACATCTGGTGCACTATTGTCCGCATGCCAAGCGATTCGTAAAAACCGATTGCCTGTTCATTTGCGCTGGCGACATAAAGAAGAATATAAACCGCACCGCGGGATTTCATTATTTCTGTCGCGGTTTCCATAAGCACTCTGCCGATGCCACTATCGCGAAAATCAGACCTGACGAACAGATCCGATACCTCACCGCGACAGCGAGCAGTCATGCCGGGAATTGTAGGCCCGGTGCTTCCCATCAGGTAGCCCATCGGCCTGTCCGCCGAATCAACAGCGACAAGAAGGATGTTGTTTTCTTTCGCGATAGATTCAATGACATACCGACGGTGACCGACATGTGCGTCCTCGTTCCAACCCCATCGCACGCTGTCGTAGTTCCTGTGCTGCCGGATCGTCTCCTGCCACATTTCAGTAACGGCATCGGCGTCGTCTGTCGTCGCAGGCCTGATTGTGTAACTTTCATCAGCCATGGATTACCAATCAAACGTTCCCTGCCAAGCCTGTTTTGTATCAGCGATGGTAACGTCGATAATCGTTCCTGCATTTTCTTTGATTACGACTCTGCCGGTGTCTGTAATTTTTCCAATCTCGCCGCAGGGGATGTCTTTGGTGATTTCCATAAATGCTTCGCGGTTTTCCGGTACGACTTCGACGAGGAACCGCCCGGCGTTTTCAGCGAAAAGTTTAGCCACGGGCGGGACGCCCGTGCCACGGGAAATGTCCAGTTCAACGCCAAGCCCGCCGGCGAATGCCATTTCCGTGGCAGCGACCGCCAAGCCGCCTTCGGAGAGGTCGTGGCAGGCACGCACAAGACCGGCGGCGATTGCTTTCTGAACGGATTGCATGACTTTTTTTGATTCGGCTGGGTGAACCGGCGGGACGTCGTTGCCGCTTTCGACGCCCTCGACCAACAGGTAATGACTGCCGCCAAGCTCAGCCGTCGTCGTTCCCAGAAGGAACAGGATATTCCCCGCTTCCTTGGCGTCGGCGGTAACGCAGCGGGCTACGTCTTCGATGACGCTGAGGGCCGAGATAAGCAGCGTCGGCGGGATGGCGATTGTCTCACCCGTTTCGGTTTGGAACTCATTGTTGAGCGAATCCTTGCCGGAGATGAACGGCGTGCCATAGGCCATCGCTCCGTCGTAGCAGGCCTTGGCAGCAGCCACCAGCGCGCCCATCCGGTCGGGCTTGTTGCAGTTGCCCCACGAGAAATTGTCCAGTATCGCCATTTGCGCGAGGTTGCCGCCGACGGCGATGTTATTCCGCAAAGCCTCGTCAATCGCGTGCAAGGCCGAGTTGTACGGGTCCAACTCGCCGAGGCGCGGGTTCATCCCGCAGGAAATCACCAGCCCCTTCCGGCTGCTGAGTACCGGCCTGACCACAGAGGCATCGCCCGGACCATCGTGCTCGACACCCACCAGCGGCTTGATAACGCTCCCGCCCTGGACCTCGTGGTCGTACTGGCGAACAATCCACTCTTTCGACGCGACATTCGGCGACGCGAGTATCTTCATCAACACATCGTTGTAATTGTCTTTGGGTTTCGGCGTCGGGCTTGGCCGTTCGACGCTTTTAATAACCGCTTCTTTGGTCGGTCGCGGAAGCCCGTTATGCAGGAACTCCATCGCCAGTTCGCCGACGAGTTGCCCGTCGTAAAGCAGCCGCAGATGCTCGTCGGGCGTTCCGTAATGCCCGATAACGGTGGCTTCGACGCTTTCTGCGGCGAAGATTTTCAGGATTTCCTCGACGTTCCCCGGCGGCACTGCCAATACCATTCGTTCCTGCGCTTCGGACTCCCATATTTCCCAGTAACTCAGGCCTGCGTATTTGAGCGGCACGCGGTCGAGATGGACTTCCGCGCCGAGGTGTTCGCCCATCTCGCCGACGGCGCTTGCAAGCCCGCCTGCGCCGCAGTCGGTAATGGCTGAATAAAGCCCGGCGTCGCGGGTCTGGATGAGTGTATCGAGCGTCTTCTTTTCGGTGATGGCGTTTCCGATCTGGACTGCGCCGGAGAATTCCGTTTCGTGTTCGTGCGTCAGTTCGCCGCTGGAGAATGTCGCGCCGTGGATACCGTCGCGCCCGGTCCTGCCGCCGACGCAGATAATCGCGTCGCCGGATCGGGGGTTCCCGAAGCACTTTTCCCTCGGCAGCATGCCAATCGTTCCGCAATAGACCAGCGGGTTTCCGATGTACTTCTCGTCGAAATAGACTGCCCCGTTGACGGTAGGTATTCCCATGCGGTTTCCGTAATCCCGTACGCCAGCCACCACGCCTCGCATTATCCGCCGGGGGTGCAGCACGCCCTTGGGCACGTCTGCAATCGCCATATCAGGCGGGCCGAAGCAGAATATGTCGGTGTTGGCAACGGGAAAGGCCCCCAACCCCGTTCCCATCGGGTCGCGGACGACACCGCCGATGCCCGTACCCGCTCCGCCGTAGGGGTCAAGGGCGGATGGGTGATTGTGCGTCTCGACCTTGAAGCACACCGCCCATTCGTCGTCGAATTCGATTACGCCGGCATTGTCCTCGAAGACGCTGATGCACCAGGGTTTGTCGAGTTCCTTGGTCGCGCCGAAGACCGTCGTCTTGAGGAGGTTGGGAATCTGCTCGATTTCCTTGCCGCTTTCGTCCGTAACCCGCACGTCGGATCGAAATGTCTTGTGGCCACAATGCTCGGACCAGGTTTGCGCGATGGTCTCGATTTCCACGTCGGTCGCTTCGCGCCCCAGGCTACGATAGTGTTCCTGGATGGCCTTCATTTCAGTAAGGTTCAGGAACAGGTCGCGGTCCTTGCTGAGTTTTTCCAGTGCGTCGGCGTCGAGATCGCGGATGGGGAGTTCGACGATTTTTAATTCGTACTTGCTTGTGTGCGTCTCCGGCGGGGTGAAAGCGGCGAAATGGACGTCCTCGATTACGTCGTTCGCCAGCAGCCGGCGGGCGATTATCGCTCGCTGCTCGTCGGTAACATCGCCGCTCAATTCGTAGCGACGTGCGGTGCGTACCGAGGAAATCTCCAGCCCCATGTCGCGGATTGCCTGCTCGGTAGAGGCTGCTACCGGATCCATCACGCCGGTTTTGCGATGCACCTCGATAACCGTAGCATGGCCGTCTCGGCCATGAACTTTCACGGGCGAGACGCCCGTGCTACGGAACTCCTCGATAACCGGGTCTGCGAGCAGTTCAGCGGCCATTCGTCGGACGTCATCGGTAGATAAATCGCCCTCAAGGAAGAACAGCCTCGCCGAACGCACAGCCGAGACCGTCTCGATTCCCAATTCCCGAATTTGCGCGCCAACGCCCTCGGCATGCGGATCACCGAAACCTTCGCGTAGCCTGACTTCAATGCGATGAATCATTTGATTTTATCATCTCCAATGTTTGCCGCCAGGGCGACGGATTCGCGGATGAGCAGTTCGTCGGCGCTGTAACCTATTGCGGTAATCAGCGGCCCGAATCCGAAGCGGCAGGAGACCTTCCCGCCGTAACCGCCCAGGTCCTTGCCCCACCGCGTCGGATAATACCCACAGAATCCGTTGGCGTATCCGACGAAAAACGCCTCCAGCGGCTTCAGACCTTGCTTTATCCCCAGGCCGATGTCGGTGAAAACCTCGAAGGGAACGCCCACCAGACGAAGGTCGTTAATGGCCAGGACGGATATTTCGACCGGAAAGGTCGCCGGAACAGCACCGGCTTTAATTGCCTGGGTTATTCTGGCGACCCACTCCAGATGCGCCCTGCCGCTGATATGCTTGACGGGGTCGGCGTCAGCGGCGTCGGCAGCGGCATCGGCGGCGATTTCGTCCAGTTCTTCCTTCGTCGGCGGTCCGTCCAGCGGAATATCTACGACCTTGGTGGCGAAGCGAACTTTCACCTCACCCGAAGCCGGTGCATCGACCAGCGCCGCAACGGCGGCTTCGGCGAGTTTCAGTCCGATTTCGTCCACGTCATCGAACGTTCCGTTTCCCCAGCCTCGATCGCGATAGACGGCGGGGTCAACGTCGCCGCAAGCGCCCTGGAGGTACATGCCGATGCCGCCTCGCAACCGGGCGATGTGGCGAACGGCTGCGCCGGGAAAATCGGCTGAATATTCAAGATTCTTCGCGCCAAGAACCACCGCGTGTGCGGCGTAGTTGATTATCGTGGCGATAGCCTGGCCGGCGGCGCTGTCGATTCCGATTACGCCGAGACTTTCGTCGAGGGGATGTTCTTCGCTCTCGCGGTTGTATCCGATGCCGCCGACGGTTGCCGAACCGGTGCAGACGCAGGCCGGTTCCAGGACCGACGGCAGCGAGCCGACCATCTCCACGATCTTTTCCTTCGCCTCGCTCATCCAGGCTTTGTCCGGTTTTTCAGGCCAGGGCGCATCAGGCCCCGACGGCGACAGGGTGGCTGGGCCGGAGTGAGTATGAGTACAGGTCAGAAGAATGTTCGACGCATTGATGCGGCAGGTTTCGGCGATGCGTCGGCGAATCTCATCTGCGTCCGGCATCTCCAAACCCACCAGGTCGCACGAGACGACGACCGCTTTCGTCTCGCCGTCGTCGAGCATGACCGCCCTTGCCATTATGGGGTCATGTATGCCCGCAGAAGGTTTTAGCCGCGCGATAAATCCGGTCATTTTCCCGCCGACGGGCGGGGAAAGGTTCACTTCAGCAGCCGATGCTCTAAACATTTTTTCACCTCAATTCGCCGGCGTTTTCGCAGACTTTTTTAATGGCCGACGCGACGTCGCGTATTGCCCGCTCGTCCGCCAGCAGCATGGTGTGCGACAACCAGACCGTATCACAGCAAACGGCCTCGCAGACAGGACAGCAAACTGTCGTGTAGTCGATTTTCCTGCCGTAGTACGGGCAGGAGGTCGGGCAAAACGCCGGACCTTCGCCGCTCTTTTGGAACAGCGGATTCTTGTAGAGCGGAATGGGGTAGCCAGGCCCGGCCGGTACGCCTTCGGCGGCAAGCGCTTCGATGAACCGCTCCGGCGGAACGCCCAATTCGTCGGGTTTGACCCGGAAGACGTACCTGTGATAACTCCGCCGCGTCATCCGCGGCTCATCGGCTGGGACGGCGATACCGGGCAGCCCCTGCAGCGCCTCGTTCAGGATTGCCGCGTTCGACTGGCGTTTGAGCGTCTGATCTTCCAGGCGGGTCAACTGTCCCAGGAGGATCGCAGCCTGAAATTCCGTCAGGCGAAGGTTGCTGCCGAGGAGGTAATGCTCGTACCACGACTTGCCCTTTCCCCGCCCGCAGTTGGTGTAACTTCGGCAGCGGTCGGCAAGGTCCTCGTCGTCGGTCAATATGATTCCGCCCTCGGCGCTGGTGATGTTCTTGGAGTGCTGGAAACTGAACACGCCGCAGTTACCCAGCGCGCCGGTTCCCTTAGACTTCCACTGGCTGCCCCACGAGTGGCAGGCGTCCTCAATGATAAACAGTTTATGCTTCTCCGCCAGTTCGCCCAGGGCGTCCATGTCGGCAACGTAGCCAAGGGCGTGAACCGGCATGACGGCCTTGGTCTTGTCGGTGATCTTGGCCTCGACGTCGACGGGATCGATGCAGAGCGTCTCCGGATGGATGTCGGCGAAGATCGGAATCGCGTTGACTCGCAGCACCGCGGAAGCAGTGGCGACGAACGAGTACGGCGGAACGATTACCTCGTCGCCCGCGCCGATCCCCAGCCCAAGAAGCGCCACCTCCAGCGCGACCGTCCCGTTGCAGGCCGTTACGCCGAACTTCGCGCCCTGAAAATCCGCAAACGCCTGCTCGAATTGCCTGACCTTCTCGCCATACCACCAATTACCCGATTCGAGAACGTCGTTGAGCGCCTTGCGTTCCAGATCGTCCCATATAGGCCAGGTTGGCCAGGTATGCTCGCACGCTTTATTTCCGCCATTAATTGCCAATTGCGCCATTTTTGCACGCTCCTGTTAAATTAACTCAATACCGTAAGGCAATAGACTTTATAGCCTCGGCTGGAGTTGTCAAGATTGAGTCGGTTTGCGAAATGGTATCAGGCATACGGTTGAACTCTTACGTTTCGTTACCTTGCGTAAGCGTCGGAAGTGTAATAGAATGCTGTGCGTGACATTACGGAGGCATCCGAAGTGGACATACCGGCAGAACTATCTCGTATCGTGATAACAGAGACCTCGCCGCAGCAGGTAATCTTCCTGAAGGAGATCGGCGGCCTGGAGCGAAGTTTCCCGATCGTTATCGGTATCACCGAAGCCCTGGCGATTGACCGCCGGCTTAAGGATATCGAGATGCCCCGCCCGATGACTCACGACCTGTTGGCGCAAACCATCGAGGCCATGGGCGGTCAAGTCGAAAAGATCGTCGTCAGCGATTTGCGCGACCATACCTTCATCGCCACGCTCTTCATTCGGCGTAACAGTAAAATCATTCGTGTCGATGCCAGACCTTCGGATGCCATCGCCCTGGGCGTGGGGCTGGAAACGCCGATATTCGTCGCTGAACACGTCATAGATGAAATAATGAATGAATCAATCAGCCTGGCTGGACAAAGAGAAAACCTCCAACGTCGGCGAGACGAATTAGTCGGTCAAATCGACCGGCTTGGGCGGTATATCGAAAAGGCGACGGACGAATTGACGCCCGACATGGACAACCAGCCGCTGCTGGAACTCCAGGGACACATCGAGGAAATGCAGTCCGAACTGGAAGCCATCGAAGAGATACTTCAACATTTAAGGGACTAGGGACTAGTCCCTGAATTCGCCCAAATCGACCACGATCCCTTTTGGTGTAAAATATGTCGCGTTCAGCCTGCCACCGGCGACAGTTGTAAATACCACGCCGCAGATATTGTATTTCGCCGCGAATGCCAGTTCCTTCTCGCCCGGACCGATACGGGAGGTGTTTTCGACAACCGCGCTGAAGTGCCCGACAAAATAACACAGGCTGTCCAACGCCTTCATGAGCATCTGCCGGGTCGGAATGTACTCGTCGTCGCGACGCTTCCTGGCGGGGGGATACAGTATCGCTTCAGCCCGACCATGCTCGTACCTTATCAGCCCGCCGGACTGACTGTTTGTATCGGCCATGTCCCGCGTAGCGGTTACCCTCAACGCCCGCCTGATACGTCGCCTGTCGAGCATCTCACTGGCAAGCACCAGGTTCCACAGGTCGGCTATTGAGAGGCTTTCCGTCTGCGAGGCGAAATCGACAAGCCTTCCTCTTCTGAAAAGGAGTTTGGTTCTGGCCGATCGCCGTTTGATGATGCCTTGAGAGATTTGGAAAATAAGTTTCGCCCGCGAAAGCGGCTTCCGCTTCGAGTCTGTAGTCAGTCGGCTCACAAGATGAAAATCGCGGATATTGAACTTATAGTCATATATCTTCTGCCACTGATTCACCATGTGTTTTGCCGATTCCAGGCTGGACGTTCCCCCGCGATGAAGGACGACCTCTGCGAGCAATTCCCGCCCGTTGCCCGGCACGTATCCGAAATTCGTCGCAAAATATTTCAATACGGCCGCTGCCTGCGTGCGGGGCGTGAGCGCGGAAATTTTTCGGCGCAGAGGTTCGGATTCCAGGCGAGACGAGAGTATCTCAATTGCTGAACCGCGAGCGAAGAATTTCGGCGTGTTCAAACCGTCCAGCAGCGCGTCAGACCAGGATTTTGACGAAATCCGCTCGATAAGTTGACGGTAACGCATCTCGCTTGCATCACTGATCGGTTTTTCACCCGCCCATAATTTCACCACGGAAACCAGCGAGACACGCGCAGGATGCTTCTGTAGCCACTCCAGCAGCGCCGACCGTATCCGAGGATCATCCTCGGCAGTGGGAAGAGCGTCGGCTACATACTTTGCCAGACCCGGACAGTCCCTCTCTGCCAGGAATGCCAACACTCCCCGGCGGACCTCCGGCGGCGTCTGACGCTGGGTAAGAACAATCGCCAGTGCCGGATATGTATCCTCGCCGGCTACGTCCACTCGCTCCAGCACTCGCAACGATTCAAGGCGACTATCTACGGTCAGGCTGTCGTCCAATACGCGGTGAACGTTGTGAAGGGCAATCGTGTTCGGCATAAAATCCTGATTGCCCGACCGCTGATGCTGCGAAAACTCCGCCACGGTCTGAGGCGGATGCGGTGGTAACTGACCGCAACCGACCATGACCGAAAAGACCGACGCCAGAAGCAACAAGCATGAAAATCTCATTTCTGCGATGGTTTGCATGGGCATCATAATAACGTCAGCACCCCAAAGGAGGCAAGGGTTTGAAAATACCTTCCCGATACGCTAGACTCATCGACCATGAGTCAGGAAAAGCAAACAGACATTGACGGACGGATGAAATTACTGCTGCGGGGAACCGAAGCCGTCTATACAACCGACGAACTCACCCGGCGTCTGGAGGAAGCCACCAAACCGCTTCGCATCAAATACGGTATGGACCCGACGGCTCCGGACATCCACCTGGGACACTCGGTCGTACTGGGCAAATTGAGGCAGTTTCAGGACCTCGGACACAAGGCCGTTCTTATCATCGGCGATTACACCGCGCGTATCGGCGACCCGTCAGGACAAAACACCGCCCGTCCGACACTCTCGCCGGAACAAATCCAGGAAAACGCGAAAACATATTTCCAGCAGGCAGGAAAAGTCCTTGATACCTCATCCGGCAAACTGGAAATCAGATATAACAGCGAATGGCTCGCAAAACTGACCATGATGGACATCATCCACCTGACGGCCAAGAAGACCGTCGCGCAAATGCTCCAGCGGGAAAGTTTCAAAACGCGCCTCGCCGCAGACCAGGACGTATTCCTGCACGAATTCCTCTACCCCGTCGTCCAGGGATACGATTCTGTGGTCGTCGAAGCCGACGTCGAACTCGGCGGAACCGACCAGACATTCAACTGCCTCGTCGGACGCGACATCCAGCGAGCCTACGACCAAAGGCCGCAAATCGTACTGATCATGCCGCTGCTGGTAGGACTCGACGGCGTCGAGAAAATGAGCAAATCCAAGGGAAATTACGTCGGTATAACCGATACGCCAAACGACATGTTCGGAAAGATCATGTCCATTCCCGATACGCTGATGGAAAATTATTTCACGCTGCTGACAGACCTCCCTGCCGAGCGTATCACCGAACTGGTCGATGGCGAAAAGACCCACCCCCGCGAGGCCAAAGCCGCTCTGGCCAAGACGATAGTCGAGCGGTACTACGACAAATCAGCCGCCGAAGCCGCTGCCGACGAGTTCGACCGCGTTTTCTCATCAAAACAGACGCCGACCGAAATACCGGAAATCGCCGTCCCCGCCGGGACAATCGGAATCATCGACCTCGTCGTCCAGGCTGGGTTCGCCAAAAGCAACGGCGAGGCGCGAAGACTTATCAGCCAAAACGCCGTCAGTATCGACGGCGATAAAATCACCGACACCGAAGCCGACGTGAACCCGCAAAACGGACAAATCCTCCGCGTCGGAAAACGAAGATTCGGGAAAATAGTTCTAAAATGACTAATGTCTAATGACCAATGCCTAATGAATATCCAATGACTAATGACTATAATATCCAAGGGTAATTCCCACGCATTTTGACATCAGGCATTGAGCATTAGACATTGATTGGACATTGGTCATTGGACATTAGACATTTATTATGAATCTACCCACATTGGAACATCCTGATCGTTACACCGGACTGTATGTCGTCGATTTCGACCCTTCGACTTCGCTCAGGGCAGGCGGTACCTGCGCCGTCGGATACACTGCCGGGGAAGTGGCAATGCTGCTCGAATCGGAAAAATACGCCAACGTGAAGATTTATCGCATCCACGGAGCCAAACCCGACGGAACGATGGAACTGGTGGGCGTAACGACCGAAAGATTCCAACTGGAGACGGGTTTGTTCTTCTATAGCCGGGATTCGGAAACCGCCCGACGGGAATATGACGAAATCCGCCGCCAAGCCGACGAAAAACTCCCCTGCCGGGCGCAACTGCTGCTGGGCGCGCTTGGCGAAGGCGCGCGATTGCCCTGCGTCGTAGGTCTGGCGTACCCTGCCGAGTACGACGAGGACATCTCGCGCTGGATGCTGGATAACGAGGTGGCCTTCGGCGAATACGCCGACGGCGGCACAGGCCGGCTTGAGTCAATCCGGCGCGATGCCCAAATTATCGACTCTGCCCAAATCCGCGCCGTCAAATCGCGCCAAACCAGAACCCGTCAGGAAGTCTTTGCCAATGTCGGCGAAGCGATTCAAAGGATAGCGTGATGAAGTTCACCGGGCGAATCAAAGCCGCTGTGTTCGATTTCGTTACACGAGTCGCACCGTCCAGGCCCATCAGCCACACCGACCTCGCCGATGCCGATTTCTCCACCAACCCAGGCCACAAGGGCCTGCGCTTCACCAACCGCCTCCGAGACTCATTCCGAAAAACCTGGCTGCGATTGCGAAAACCTGATTAGACTGTATGAAAATGAAAGACAAACACCCAAGCCGATACGAGACACAGGAGGGACCGGAGGCACAGACGGAGCCTGGATCGCGTGGTCGCGTCCTCCTCAACCGGTTGGGGATACGGTCCAAGAGCCGTATGGATCGGGCGGAGTACGAAGCACTGTTGGCAGCACAAACAGCATATCTGGGGCAGATCACACCACAGACACGATTCACGGCAAAGTTGATTTGCCGGATGCACAAGGACTGGCTTGGTGGGATTTATGAATGGGCAGGAAAGTACCGCACTGTGGAGTTGACCAAAGGCGAATTTCGTTGGCCTCCTGCTTACCGTATCCACGCGAACATGATGGCGCTGGAGAGGGGACCGCTGGCCCAATACACTCCATGCCGACCGGGGTCGTTGCCGGAGGTGGCCCGGCGGATGGCCAAAGTCCATGCGGAGTTGCTGCTGATTCATCCGTTCCGTGATGGTAACGGGCGACTGGCCCGCTGGCTGGCAGACTTGATGGCGCTACAGGCAGGACTTCCCGCTCCGACCTACGGTTTCACGGGACGCGGGGCTAAAGCAAGACGAGATCACTATCTGGAGGCAGTGAAGAAAGGTTATCTCCGCAGTTATGACACACTTGTCGGCGTTTTCCTGGAAGCCTTCGAGCGGCGTTTCCGCGAAACGGAAGCAGACCGATGACCGACGGGAGGTAAGCCACGCGCGCCCTCGAAGATACTCGATTCACGAGCATTCTCTTCCAGCCAGCGCCTGCGGGTCTTGGGATCACGAAGATACGGGTTTGTCTCGATAAGCGTTGCCATGCTATCATTATACCACATTCTGCAAATATACCCAGACGGATTATTACTGAATCCCGGCGGCAAGGCTCTGCGATTCACCAACCGCCTCCGCGACGCATTCCGAAAAACATGGTTGCGTTTGCAAAAATAATCTGAAGAAAAGAGGGCGGCCACGCCGATCGGCGTTCCTGCGCAGGCGAGCCGTGCACAGGAAAGGGATGCGAACACGATGAAGGCGATACGAATTCACAAGTACGGCGGGCCTGAGGTGCTTACGTACGAAGATGCGCCGCGTCCTGAGCATGGGGAAGATGATGTGTTAATCCGTGTTCACGCAGCCGGGGTTAATCCCGCCGACTGGCAGATACGCTCCGGCAAACGCGGCGTGCTGGAAGAACCATTCTCGATGACTTTGGGTTTCGACGTGTCGGGGGTTGTCGAAGCGACAGGCAGCAATGTCCGGCATTTTGAAGTGGGCGATGCGGTATATGGCATGTTGCCCGGCGCTTATGCGGAGTATGTCGCCGGTCCCGCTGCGAGCGTTGCGCACAAACCTCGCTGTCTCGATCACATTCAGGCGGCGGCCATGCCGGTCATTGCCCTCACCGCGTGGCAGGCCCTCTTTGATGCGGGTGAATTGTCAGCCGGACAAACAGTCCTTATCCAGGCAGCCGCCGGGGGGGTCGGTCATATCGCGGTACAGTTGGCCAAGTGGAAGGGGGCGCGAGTGATTGGCACGGCATCTGCCCGTAACGAGGATTTTCTGCGCGAAATCGGCGTCGATGAATTCATAGACTACCGGACGACCCGATTCGAAGATGTCGTTCGAGATGTTGATGTGGTTTTGGACGCCGTTGTTCGGGATGCTGATGATGATATAGACGTCTTGGCCGGAGAGACATTGGAGCGTTCATGGAGCGTACTGAAAAAGAACGGCGTTCTCGTCTCTATTTGCACCAGACCGTCACCCGAAGCCGCCGCCGAGCATGGCGTGCGCGGTAAATATATACTCGCCAAAAGCAATGCGGCACAACTTACCGAGATCGCCGGGTTGGTCGATGCCGGGCATGTAAAGCCCACTATCGCTGCTGTGCTGGGCCTCAAGGATGCACGCAAAGCGCACGAACTGAGTCAGACAGGCCACACGCGGGGAAAGATTGTCCTCCGTATATAGGCAGCGTAGGGTGTGCAGGTTCTGTTCCCTGCACACCTTACGAACTAACCTTACTCTTGAATCACGTCATCGACTTTCTTCCTGCGTCTTACTACCACAATGGTCCATATTCCAATGCCAAGCGCCAAAGAAAACGTCAACAACGGGACACCAATATGCGCAACCATTAACGGACTTAGTAGCCACTCACTCGGCCATCCGAAAACCGCCAAAAACAAATAACTTGCAAAACCAAGAGCGAGATACCCCACAGCGAACCCCAGATAAGAACCTCTTCGAACATCTCTGGACAGAGAGAAGTATATAGCGGCATTGAGCAGACAGACAGGAAAGAAGGTCATGCCCGCTATTCCTATTTGCCAGATGCCCGCCACCAGCATGATTCCATACGCCCCGGAGATACCTAAGAGCGCCCAAGCGAATATAGCCGTTCCCGCCACTGGTTCTTTTTGAGTTTCCATCCCGATTTCTGCTTTTCCGCAAGACCTGTACAATCCCTTTCGGATGCGATTTGAATTAACTGCGAATTACCCCAAATACTATATCGCACCTGTCCACCAACCAGTAAAGTAATTATAACGATAGCAAGCGGGAAGGACGCAGAGTTCACAGAGCTACTGATTTCAAAAAACTTACGAGATATGTGTCGGGAAAATACCGGTTTGGAATTTGCTCTGGAGCCGAAACGAAGGTAAGTCCGATAGAAAAGACAGGGTCTAGGGTTTTGGGACTTGGGATTAGGAAAAGACAAAAAAACAAAATCAGTAACATATTTACTGATCAACTGAATACCGGATACCATAATATCCACGCCCACGGACTGTCGGGCTACGGCATGGCTTCGCCCTGACGAGCGTTCCGTGGGTTTATAAATCGGATAGGCGTAGGGTGCGAAACTATGGGCAGGGATAAAAAAGATAAATCGAAAGAGGTCGAGCAGGACGCCCCGGCGGTTCCGGAAATGTCGGCTTGGCGGTTCGCGCGGTATTGCCTTGTGCTGCTGCTGGCGGGAGCGACTGTTCTGGCTTGGATGAGCGTGCTGAGTTTTTCGCCGACTGACCCGCCGGCGACGGCCATCTACCCCCCGCCACCGGTCCACAACTCCGCAGGCCCCGCCGGCGCTCATCTCGCCTTCGGACTGATGTACTGGCTCGGCGGAGGCGGGACGTACGCGCTGCTCATCGTGTCCACCATATCGGCCATTGCAATGCTGCTGGGCGGACGGATAAATCATCTGCCGTGGCGTCTGACGGGTCTGGCGATAATGGTAACTGCCTCGGCGGCGGCTTCGTACACCCTCAATCCCCAAAGCGACGGCGGAATACCCGGTATCGGACCCGGTGGTATCCTCGGCCTCGGCGTCGGTGGAGCGTTGCTTAAATATATGGCCGGTACAGGCGCATGTCTGGTGCTGGTAACGTCGTTCGGTATCGCGGTAATGCTGATGGCTGACAGTCTCGTTCTGAAGTTGCCGGCGCTGGTCGGCAGGATCAGGATCAGGTTGCGACGCGAGCCTGTATCGTTTGAGGAGGCCGTCAAGCGAGTCAACGCCCGTGTCGCCAGGCCTGAGCGGGAATCGCCCCCTCGTCCCGCTATGCCGCCCCTGCAACGACCTGCGGCAGCGGTTTTACCCAAGCCGCGAAAGCCCAAACCCGTATCGTTGGCGAAATCCAAGTCCCCCACCGAAGCCGGTGAATACGAACTTCCCGATATGGACCTTCTCGCCGAACCTGCCGGGGGATACCTCGAAAGTCAGGAAGCGCTGGTGGCTGAAAAACGCGCCATTCTCCAGCAGACGCTCGACGATTTCGGCGTGGACGCCCAGGTCGTCTCTCACATGACAGGCCCGGTAATCTCGCTGCTCGAACTGTCGCTCGCGCCGGGCGTAAAAGTCAGCAGGATTTCCTCGCTTGCGCCCGACATCGCCCGCGCACTGGCAGTTCCGGGCGTTCGCGTGGTCAGCCCGCTTCCCGGACGAGACACCGTAGGTATCGAGGTCCCGAACCTCGATAAGGAAATAGTCCGACTGAAGGAATTGATGAACCTTTCACCCGACAGCGTGAACCGGATGCACATACCGCTGTACCTGGGCAAGGACGCTTCGGGCGACCCGATTGTTTCGGACCTGGCCGCAATGCCACACATGCTCCTTGCCGGTACGACCGGTTCGGGCAAGAGCGTCTCGATCAACGCGATGATCGCCGCGATGCTGCTGACACGAACGCCCGAAGACGTGCGAATGATCCTGATCGATCCGAAAATGGTCGAAATGGCCGCCTTTGAGAAAATTCCGCACCTCCTCTGCCCCGTCGTCAACGATATGCGCCGCGTCGAGGACATCCTCGAATGGGTCGCAGGAAAAATGGACGAGCGATACGAACTGCTCAAAGAAGCCGGCGTTCGCAATATCGTCGGATACAACCGCCTCAGCAAAAAGGAACTTTTTCAGCGATTCGCCGCAGAGACAGCCGAGGAAAAATCCCAGATTATCACCCACATGCCATACTACGTCGTCATCATCGACGAGTTGGCGGATTTGATAATGACGGCATCGAAAGAGGTCGAGGGGCACATTATCCGCATCGCCCAGAAGGCCCGCGCCGTCGGTATCCACATGATAATCGCCACCCAGCGACCCAGCGCCAACGTCGTTACGGGACTGATAAAGTCCAACATACCCTGCCGATGCTCGTTCCGAGTCGCCTCACGCCAGGAAAGCCGGATTATCCTCGACCAGAACGGAGCAGAAGTCCTGCTCGGACAAGGTGATATGTTGTTCCTCCTGCCGGGGACTTCCAACCTCGTCCGCGCGCAGGGAACCTACGTCGATGAGGCAGAGATTCGCGCATTAGTCCATCACGTTCGCAAACTGGGCGAACCGGAATATCTCGACGAACTGGTGAAAATCCAGACCTCCAGCGTCGATTCCGACGACGGGCAGCGAGATGAAATGTTCAACGAAGCCGTCGAGATTATCTTATCAAGCCAGCGCGGAAGCGTTTCGCTGCTTCAGCGTCGCCTCCAGGTCGGCTACAGCCGGGCCAGCCGGATAGTCGATCAGATGGCCCAGGCGGGTATCCTCGGTGATTACAAGGGTTCGCAGGCCCGCGAGTGCATGATGACCCTCGAAGACTGGTACGCCCTCCAACACTCCATCCAGGCCGACCAATCCGGCGCATCCGCCACCGACGGAACACCCACCAGCGTGTAATACCGGGCGCACAAAGTAAATGCGCCGTCGGGCGATAAACGAGCCGCGAGAAGTGAGGGAGCGGTCAGGCCGATGCGAAAGTCTTAACGACCGCTCCTTTACTTCTCGCGGCTCGTAAGGCGTTCCATCATACCAGGGCACTGACTACCGTTTTACCTGGAACGGTCCCTTGGGTTTTTTGGGCTTTTGGCCACGGAAACGCTTTCCGGGCATTGATACGGTGGTTTCAACGGCGGCTTCGGCTTCTTCCTTCTCGCGGATGTGCTTGCGGATGATGTACTGTTCAGCCAGCCCCGCAAACGTCGAGGTCAAAAAGTACAGATTCAGCCCGGAAGGAGCATTGTAGAAGAACACCAGCATCATTCCCGGCATCATGTACTTCATCATCGTCTGCGAACTTTGCTGCTGTGGCGAGGCCGACGCTCCGCTCATTTGCGGGTTCATCTTCATCTGCAAATACATCACCACGCACAACAGAAGAGGCAGAAGATTAAATCCCGTAATCGAACCTATCATTGAGCCAATCAGCGGGATATTAATGCCGCCATCGAAGAGGAACAGTCCGTCCGGTGCGGCAAGGTCTATGATCCATACCGGCAGGAAAGCTGCATGTCGCAATTCCACCGAGGCGTTGATACTCGTCCACAGGGCGATCAGTATCGGCATCTGGACGAGCATCGGGAGGCAACCCAGGATAGGCGTTGCGCCCTGGGTCTTGTACAACTTCATCATCTCTTCGTTCAGTTTTGCCTTGTCGTTTGCGTGCTTCTTTTTGACCTTTTCCATTTCAGGAGCGAGTTTCTGCATCCGCATCATTGAGACCTGCTGCTTCTTCATCAGCGGATGCAGGCAGATTCGCACGAGTATCACCAGCAGGATAATCGCCACACCGTAATTGTGGAATGCAATACTGTCTTTGAAGAAATCCAGCAGCCACATCATTTTGAGCGACAACCACTCAAAGGCGCACATCGTGCAGCACGAACGAAAGGACATCGTACTGGCGTAACCCAACTCGTGGTACAACGGTGTATCGTCGAACAGGCTTCGCTTCTTGGGTCCGGCGAAGAAGTCCAGGCTGACATCCGTGCTGCCGCCCGGTGCGAGTTCATACGGGCCCAGGTTCATCCCGGCGAGGAATGTTTTCGGTTCGCCCGCTTCTTCCAGCGCCACGCCGAAAAATGACGCTTCGGCGCGAGGGGCGGTAAGTTTCCCGGACTCTTTGGGGACAAGGTACGTAAGTGCGGCAAAAAACTTGTTGGTCTGCCCGATCCACATAATCGGCTCGGACGAGTCGCTGCGACCATATTCCTTGGCGCCTTTAAGCCCCAGAGACATATCTTTGAGTTCCTTGGCGGCAAGTATCTCAACCTTCGTTTTCCCGTCCTCGTATTGCCCATAGACCAACGTGCGATTATCACTGCGAAGGTCTTCCCTCGACAAGCCCGTGGCTGAATACTGCATCATGGAAAACTTGACTTTGGAGTCCTTGCGAAGGTTTTTCGCCTCCATGCGAACATCTATCGAATAATCACCAACTTTGAGCGTGTACGTCTTTTTCAGCAGTAAAATCTCTTCTTCATTCCGCCAAATTTTTGCCTGAAATGTTACGCTTTGGCTTTGTATTTCGCCTTTTTTGTTTTTCTCCGTCTGCACCTGCCCCACCGACCATCTAGACCCTGAGAGGTCCAGCCGCTCCTTCTTGTCATCGGTAATCGTGATTCGCCGCGTCGCCAGCGGATAGAATTTCCGGTCGCCGACGCTGACGGGGCGCAGAAGCGTGTAGAATCCTTCGAGTTTCGGATCATCAGCGACGGCCCGGAGATACGCCTGATAGTCCTTTTCCTGTTCATATCTTCGCTTGTCGGCAACCGTGGCGAAATAATCGGTCAGTTTCGCGGTTTTGACGGCAGCACCCAGGCTGGTCAGACAGACCTCGAGTTTGAAGCCGTGGTCCTTGTCGTTGGAACCCATGACAACCTCGTAGACGACCTCGTTGCCATCCTCATCCTTGTTTATGCTTACAGGCCAGCGTGTCGGCTGAGTGGTCGGCGATTGGGTTTCGCTCGTTTTTGCAGTTTCCGGCGCGGTTGTCGCGGTGGCCGGTGCGGATGTCGGCGCTGTGGCGGTGGTAGTCGGCTCGGGCTGGGCCGCATTGTTTTGCATATACATCATCACCATCAACGGACCGGCGATAAACAGCAGAGCAATTAAAAGGATGTTTCGAGGTTTCACGTTTTTTTTTACCTTCCTTCGCGGAGACGATTTCCGAGATAGTTATCCAGTTCCCTGACAGCGTGGACCTTCGCTATCGTCGCCTCCACGTCATAAGCGACACGAATAAACGTTATCCTGCGATCCTGGAGAACTACATATGCGGCGCGGGTATCGCGGTCCCTGGGCTGACCGACGGAACCGACGTTGATCATAGCCTTATGGTCGTCCATTTCATAGACCCCGCCGATTTCGTCGGGGCTGTAGAAATCAAGGGTCGGAAGGAACACGCCCGGTACGTGGGCGTGACCTATCAGGCAGAGGTTCTCGAACCGCTCGAACAAACCATTGATCTTGTTCGGCGCGTTGTAAATATCGTCGGGGAAAACGTATTCGTTAATCGGGCGACGCGGTGAACCGTGAACCAACACCACCCGACCGACAGGACTCTCGTCGGCATCAAGAACTCGCTTCACCGGAAGGGAGCCGAGGAACTCCCATCGCCGATCGCGGAGGGCTTTGTCAGGCTCGGAATCGAGTACGCTGCGGGTCCAGTAACACGCGCCTTCCGCCCCGAAATTGAAATTACTCGGTTCATACATTACCGCGAAATCGTGATTACCCATCAGCGTAACCCGGCAGCGTTCCTGCACCAGGTCGAGACATTCAGCCGGTTGCGGACCATAACCCACAATGTCGCCCAAACAGACAATATGAGAGACCTTCCGTTCGGATATGTCATCCAAAACCGCCGTGAGGGCTTCAAGGTTTCCGTGTATGTCGCTTATGACCGCTATCGGTTCCATTATTCCATTCTTTCAGATACGGTAAGTATGCTATGCTATGTTCTCGGAGAGTACCTTGTCAAACGGCGTTTGACGTTGAATCCTGCGTCGTACCGACTACCGGCTACCGGCTACCGGCTACGGAGTACCATACATTGGATGCGATGATATTTGATTTTGACGGCGTGGTGGTGGATTCCGAACCGATTCACCTTGCCTGCTTCAGCGAAGTACTCGCCCGCTACGGCATCGAACTGACCGGCGAGGACTACTACGGCAAGTACCTCGGCTTCGACGACCACGACTGCTTCAGCGCCGTTCTATCCGACAACGGGCGCCAGACCGACGAGCGGAAAATCGCCGAAATGACTGCCGAGAAGACGCTTCTGGTCCAAAAGGCCATCGCCGAATCGATCCGTCCGATGCCCGGCGTTATCGAACTGATGCGAGCAGCCCGCCAGGCTGGGGTCGCCCTGGCCATCTGCTCGGGCGCATTGCGGGAAGAGATTTTACTGGCAGGGAAAACCGTTGGGGCGATTGAACTTATCGAGGTGGTAGTCTCGGCTGAAGACGTCCGGGCCGGTAAGCCCGACCCGGAAGGATACATCCTGGCGTTGAAATTGCTGAACGAGAAACTATCTCAATCAATTCTACCATCCGACGTCTGGGTCGTCGAGGACTCCCCCGCCGGCGTCCAGGCCGGTAAAGACGCGGGAATGAACGTCCTTGCCGTTACGAATTCCTACAGCCGAGACGCCCTCGCCGCCGCCGACCGCATCGTCCATTCACTCGCCGAAATAACCCCGGCGGATTTGTAGCACACATTTTTCGCAAATCACAAAAACTGCTATTTCTCCAACGGTTTTTTTGTCGCTTCGGTTTTTTCGGTTTCCGCCGGTCTGGTCGTTTCCGCCGGTTTGGTTGTCGGCTGGGACAGTGTGATCTTTATGGTCCTTCCGCGAGTCATACGCTTGACCAATAACTGCAATTCAGCCTGGCCCTTGATGAGTCTTTCGAACTCCTTGACGTTGGCGACCTCTTTACCGTTAACGTGTGTGATAATTTCGTACGGTTTCAGGCCTCTAACGGACACCTTCGACCCCGGTTCGATTTTCGAGACGATCACACCGGCCTCGCCCGGCTTCTTCTGGAAGTACCGTTGCAGTTCGTAAGTAAGGTTTCGGACGGTCAGGCCCAGCACCTTGGACTTATATCGCTTTGCAGTGTCATAATGCGGCGGGCTGACGACGACTTTAAAATCCTTTTTGACGATTTTTTCGTCGATGAAAAACTCGACCTGATATTTCTTCCCGAAGCCCAGGTCGGTCAAGGCCCGCGTAACGGTATTTTCCCTCGAAGGCCAGGGTCTGGGGATACGGTCGTAGTCCTGTTCGGATATCCGGTCCAGCCACTCCCAGCGGAAGCCTCTGCCGGCGAAGGCATACGAATCCACTCGCACCTCTATGGGTTTGGGCTGGTCCTCACCGTGTATTCGCAGCATGACCACCCCGGCCTTGATACCCGCCCTGTCGGCCGGTGAACCGGGATAAACGTATGAAACCATCGCCCCTGTGCTTCCGTCGTTGGTCAGGTCGGAAACGTTGTTAATCCTCGCCAGTTCCGTGTTGAGTCCCTGGAGTTCCACGCCCAGCCACGCGAGTCGGTTCTCCTCTTCCTCGGTCAGCGGGACGTTCGTAACATCAATGTTCTTTTTATTTTTAAGGTCGCCGAGGACTTCGGTAAGGTACGACGTGGACGTCAGTGTCGCTCCGCTTCCTCCCCATCGCTTGACGGAGACTTTTTCGCGCCTGGCGATGGGTAATGCCAATAATGTCCCGTTCAGGTCGAAGAAGAAATCCCCGCCCGAACCCCACCCGGCTTGGGGGTAAATATGACGCTTCCAGCCCATGTCGAACGAGTTAATACGATAGTGCTTGTAGTATGCCACCCGCTTTTTACCCTGAATAATTATCTCCGCCGACAGTAGCAGTTGGTTACGGTAATCGCGGATGTCTTTTTTCTTCAGCAACTTCACCGGTCCGGTGAGTGGTTTTTCCAGCGTAACGACAAACCCGCCGTAATCTTTCATTGTGCATTTGAATTTCGCGGAAATCGGTTCGCCCTTCTGCGGATGTACTGTAATCCGTTCCAGTCGGGCAGTTACTTTCGGAAGCATGTTCGTCAGCACGAGAACGCTGTTCTTGTCGATAAGAGCGCCGGTGGTATTGATTTCCGTCTTGCTTTCATCGCCGCCGTAGCGACCCATATCGCTTCTTTTCTTTGGGCTTCGGAAGTTCAGCGTTACCCGCATCAGTCCCTGTTCGGCGTTTTTTTGGACATTGGCGAGCGACTTTTTCATATCCTTCGCCGGAAGCATAGGCCATTTCAACGGCGAACCTTTCCATGAATCATCGACAGGCCAACGCGAAGCAAACGAAATGGCTACGGGTTTTCCGGTCTTCTCCACGATAAGGCAGCCCGAGGGGCCGGCGCGATACTGACGGTTTCTTTCGGTGGTATAGACCGACGGTAACTTCAGAGACCATACCCGCTTTGTCAGCGTCGAACCGTATCTGCCGTAATTGATGGCGTAGTACGGTTCCTCGGCCTTTGCATCGAAAACGAGGGGTTTCGCTTCGGTCAGCGGCTTGGCGAGTTCCAGTAATATCGCATGAGTGTCTTTAGAGTAGGCCTTTACAACAGCATCGACCTGCTCGGATTTGTAGGTAACAAACAGCCTTTTGATGAAGCGTGGATGTACGGTAATGTCGTCGGTTATAACAAGCGTCGGCGAAAGCAGATACCCCGTCCGCTCCACCGCCCTTTCTTCCCTGATTGCCCGCTCGCAGCCCGGTGCGGCTTTACCCTTGTCGAACTTCGCGGTAAATTCCACCCGTACCAGAGAAGGCGAAACCGCTTTTATCAATGCAATCTGCTCGGCAGGTTCGAGCGACTTTTCTTCATCTTTTTCAACCGCTTTTTCAACCGCTTTGTCAACCGCGTCTTCTACCGCGTCGTCCGCCGCCATCAGGGGACCAACCACCAGTAACAACGCCAACAACATCGTAATCAGAATCCGCTTGCCCATGTCCTGTTCTCCTGTTTCTGTCTTTGTTTCTGTTTCTGTTTCTGTTTTCCTAGTCCCTAATCCCTAGTCCCAAGTCCCTGTTTTTACTCTTTTTCGTAATCGCGTTCGAAGTCCAGAACCTTCTGGCACATTAGTCCGTTTCTTAAAAGCACAAAGACGATGCGGTGTTTCTTTTTGATGTTTTCCAGAGCGGCTTTGTGTATTTTTTTGACGTCTTCGAGAGTTTTTACTTCCTTACCGTCGATTTTCGTGATGATGTCATGCTCTGACAGGTTTGCGTTACCGGCGTTACCGGGATACTTGACGCCATAGACGAATACGCCCTTTTTGCGATGGAAGTACAGGTTGGGGTTGTCGAATTGGTTGATGGCCTTGACTGTCAGGTCCCATCGCGGGCAGTCGAGTTCTTCGCCTTCGACTTTTCCTTTTTTGCGCGGCGTGAGGGAAACGGTAATGGTTTTGCCCTTCCGCAGTAGTTCAACCTGGACGGGCTTACCCTTTTCCAGCAGGCCAAGTCTTCTGCGCACCAGGGGCAATGCCTCCTCCGTAAGCGCGTTGACTGGTTTTCCGGCGATCCGGAGGATTCGGTCCCTTGCGAGGATGCCCGCTCGTCTGGCGGGGCTTTCCGGGTCGGTTTCCGCCACGATTACGCCTTCGGTTCCCTCGAAGTACATATTACGGTCGAAATTCCTCAAAGGCTGGAGTTGCAGACCCGTCCACGACCAGTTGACTTTCTTGTGCTCGCGGAGTTGCGGGAGGATGTAACCTATTGTCTCGGAAGGAATTGCAAATCCCATGTCCCCGCCCCACATTACGCCCCTGGTGTTAATTCCCACGATTTCGCCGGCAGTGTTAATCAGTGGTCCGCCGGAGTTGCCCGGAGAAATGGCTGCATCGGTCTGAAGCCACAGGCTGTATTCGCTGTGATCCGGCAGGTATCGCTCCTTGCAGGATACGATTCCGATAGAAACCGATCGGCTAAGCCCCCACGGCGCTCCCATGGCCATAACGAAATCGCCTTCCTTCAGCGTAGTCGAATCGCCCAGTATCGCGTGCGGTAATCCGCCGGTATCATCGGTATCCGATTTTTCGGGGTTCTTGGGTTTGTCGGGCAACTTGAGTTGTATAAGCGCCAGGTCGGTGTCCTTGTCGGAGCCGACGACTTCGGCGTCCATCGCCCTTCCGTCGTACAGCAGGCAGCGGACTTCGACAGCCTTATCGACGACGTGCCAATTGGTCAGAACTTCGCCGGTCGGCGTGATGATCACCCCGCTTCCAGAAACCTCTTCGGTGATCTTCTTACCCATTGCGTGGCTTTCCTTGAGGCACTTGACATAGACCACCGCCGGGAAGACTTTGCTCTTTGCGTCGGTAACGACCTTGCGGAAGTCAAGCCGACCCAGCGCAGCGTTGTTATTCGCCACACACCCCAAACCACACATCAAGACGACCAGAAGTACGCTCATGTAAGACTTTTTCATAACACCGATTCTCCTTACGGTAACCGCCTCTGCCCCATCCCCGATACCAAGGATGAAATTATACGCCACCGACAGGGAAATATCGAAGAATTGTTTTGGGGGGAAACCTGCGGGGCTATTTCCCATCGTCGGATTCCATCTCCGCCCGCTCTTTGCTCCGTCGCTGGGGCAGGAATGCCTCGATGAGTCCCTGATTGGGGCCGTATTTGCCTCCGCCACTAATCAGAAGTTTCATTTCAACAAGTTTGGATAAATCTCTACTAAGGGTCTTGTCGGTCTTTCCGGCGTATGCTTTCCGCAGGCGAGGTGTGAGGGACGGAATTTCAGCCTTGGCTATGGGTTCAGCCTGAATGGACAGGTCGAGCACCACATGCCGCTGGCGGCGCGCTACCTCCGATCGCATCTCTCTGAAACTCTCGTGTACGAAGTTCCTCCATACAATATCGCGGGTTTGCGAGGTAACAAGTTCAAGTTGCTCCCGAAGCCCATCCAGAAATCCCTGTATCGCATATTCGACGAACTCCATCGGAGTTTTCTGACAACTGGCGGCATCCAGTTGACGGTAGTATTCACTGCGAGTGGCGTTGTAGTGGTTGCTCAACAAATGTGCTGCCGGTGAGGGAATTCCCGAACGCATAAGAATATCGAATTCCACCAAACGGGCCGTTCGTCCATTCCCGTCGCCGAAGGGATGTATCCAAGCTACGTACAAATGGGCAAGGACGGCCTGCAAGATACCTACTGCTTCTCTCTTGAATTTAAGCCTGTTCAGCCATTGGCAAAGACGCTCCATCAGTTCCGGCACGTATTGGTAGTCAGGCCCACGGTACATTCCAACACCAACATCATGCTTGCGGAGTTGCCCGGGAACGACACCTTCATCCAATTTAAGATTACGCAGGACATCGGCATTGTAATCACACAAAAGAGCAACCGTGATTTTCTTGTCGCGCCCTTCAACCGCAGACTGGCCTATCTGGTTGCACGCACTAATTATATTGTCCACTTCCTGACCAAGATATTCTTTGGATGGGGGAAGTGTGGACTTGTGCTGTATCCGTTCTATCACTTCGGCTTCGGTGAGCGTGTTTCCCTCAATCGCCGTTGTAGCCTGCACACCCTTGGCCAGATAGATAAGATGCAATTCATCCCTGAGGCTTGGGCGGAGGGGCGTATTGGCAATGTGCTCACATTTTGACACACACTCACCTAACGCCATCCAGATCAGAGGCCCCAGAGATCTGAAATCGACCTGGAAATTGATCCATGGATGAGACGGCGCAATTATATGCTCATCATGTCCCATTATATGTCTCCATAAATGTCCATAATAAACAAATTTACTAATCTCGCTAATATCATATTATATAGTATGATATATAATTTTCAACAATTATCTACTATTATTATGTCCTATTTAATGTCCACTAATATTAGTAAAATACGTGAGATTGTTCTTAATACCTTTTTCTGTGAACTCCAATTTTCGGTCTCATTCTGTTGATGAAAAAATATCGCAGCGCGTCGATGAAATGGTCCGGGCCGTCTTTTATGGGGCGGTCGGGCTGGCCTGATGATCCGGGAAGCGGGTAATGATATTCCCGGAACGCCTTAATCAACCCCCGGCACTTGCTGCTAATCTTCAGCCTCGCCGGTCCCAAAGCCGGCGCAAGCGCTGCCCGGATTAATTCCAGACCCTCATTAATCGACGATGCCCGCCAGCAGCAACTTATCCCCGCCGATGCCAGCAACTCGGTACACGCAGCCCCGCTGGTAGCTTCGCGAGCATGACCGGCTGGGTCAACGTAAGTCGTTACCACCGGAGCGAGATTATGGGCGAGTATCTCGACGGCGTGCTGCGCGACAGGCCTGCGGGTGTGAGCGTACTCGTCAATGACGTGCACGTCGCCGGCGGGCGTAACCTGAACCCACAAGCACACCAGCGGGCTGGTATATCCGAAATCGATCGCCCGATACGTCGGCCAATCGGGGCAATACTCCACATCGGCGACGTGCAAAGCCCGGTCGAACTCGCTGAAGACCAGCCAGTCCCGCTTAGCGCCGATGCAGAGCATTTCGGCCTCCCATGCACTCCGACTTGAACGGGCCTTAATGGCGATTGCATCGTCGATTCTGAAGAATCCGTCCGCCCGCCTGGCCTTTCCCTGACAATCATCGTCCAGGGGGCAGTCTTCGCACTGCCGCTTCGACTTGTCGCATTTCTCGATTACCTCCCACAGGCACCACTTGAACATGCGGAAGTTTCCTTCCTGCTGGGCCTGCTCGACCAGATGCTCCATAAGTCCGCCGGGACGGTGAAGCGTCGAGAATATCTCGATTCCGCCTCTCGCCCGGTCGCTGGAACGGGTAGTGAACTGCAGCGCGCCCCAAACCTCCGGATCGAATAAGTCCACTTCGTCGCATCGAATTTTCTGGGCGTGTTGTCCTCGGACCGCCTTTTGGGACTGGCTTAACATGCGTATATCCGCGTCGTTGGTCAGGCGTATCCGATGACGAGTCATTCTGCCGGCGACAGCGCCGGAGAGATTTTCCATCGAGAGGAATTTTCGCAGATAATCAGCCAATCGGTCTGACTGGTCGAACGACCCGCCGATGATGCGAATATCTATCGGAGCCTTGTACAGTGCGTCCAGCAAGGCCGCTATTGCCGCGAGCATTGTCTTTCCGCCACCCCGATTCGCCCATACCAACAGGTCGTCGCCGTCGTCCAGGAAACTCGCCGCCAGGTAATCCATCGGCGACTTATGCGACTGACAGATTGCCTCATCGGGAATGTGCATGTCCAGTTCGTCCTTAACCCACTTGGCGAGTTCGTCCCGACTGGTTGGACGGGGCGGAAGCGCAGATTGCGGTTTGGAATCATTTGACAGGTCTGACACGTGTTCTCCTTTTTAGATGGTGTCGGGGTTGAATGAATTTCGAGGAAGGACGGCATTCGCCGCTGCGAGGTAGTAGTTGTAGTTTAGTTTCCTGCCTGTGAATCGTCCGAAAGCGCTCATTCCTCCCCGTTCAAAGAACGGGTGGATTGCTCCCATCGTTGCTAATGCTTCGATAAGCGGCATCTGCGTTGTTCGCAGCGCGTGCCGAACAAGCCGGACGGCCAGGCCACAGGAACGATATATCGGATGAACGACCACGCGAGAGATACACTCAATCTCCGCATTCAGCAAACCCGTCGATGCCCGACGGTCGGGGCTTACATAACGCTTTCCCGTGGCGACGTTGCGTCCCCGGCAGCACAGCACCGGCGGCGAAACCACCAAAACCGCCGCCACTTCGGGCGTACCGGGATGCATCGCATCAACAGGAGCGCGTATCGTCCAGACACGCTTGTGAGCGGCAGGGGGTCCGGTCAGGTAATGAAACCGACTCAACGCGCGATAGTCCCTGATGGTTCCCCGTTCGATCTTCCAGTTTTTCCCAAAGGCGTTTCCGTCCTCGGAGCGAACAGGCTTGAGCGTTTTCGGCGTGCTCGCTCCCAAGGGACAGGCTTCAGCGAAGCGTAACAGATACGCTTTGGAGTTCAGCGGTTTGACGATCATGCGGTCGGGTTTGATAATCTTCAGGAGTTCATCTCGCGGCGTCGAGATAATCATCGCCAGACCGTGCCGCCGGGCGAGTTTTCGCAGACCCGATGCCAGAACACCGGCAGTGGCTGAATCAAGGGTCGAAGCGAACTCATCAATAAGCATCAGCCTGGGCCTGCCCGATACGGACGCCCGCCACACCGCCGTCGCCAGCGCCAAACGGTATAACTGTCCACCAGAGAGAAACTTTACCGGCGTGATCAGCGCCTTGGCGTCGGCCAGGCCGCAACGAGACAAAACCGCCAATCTTCCTTTCAGTGAACCATCCCCCAAACACGCAATTGCGGGCCTGACTTCGGTGGACAGCGCGTCCATGTCCAGCGTTATCGCATCGGGTACGGACTCCGCAACTGCCCGGAGCAACGAGGTCTTCCCTCCGCCGCTGGGTCCTGTAACGACAATAATCTCGCCCGGTGATATGCCCAGATGAAAATCCTCGTAAAGCGGCTCGGTACGTCGCCCGGACAGGCCGAACATCCCGGCTATGATGGAGGCATCGGGATCATCTACGGGCGAAGAGGTGATTTTGACGCTGATTGGTATATCCCATTTCGGCGTAGTCATGTACATCGCTCCTGATGAATTGGGTATTTTTCTTCGGCCTGTACCAGTCCGGCGACGATCCCGTCAACCTCGGCGAGCACTCTGCGAATCGCATGATACTGAAGCGAAGTCGCATTGACTGTGGCGTGAAGCGACTTTCCCTGGAGAATGTGGTATTTGACAACGGTGGACTGTTCGTCGTTGAGCAGGTGGAGGCTTCGGGCGACTGATACGAATTGCGACGAACTGATCCGGACGATTAACCGGCGTATGCGACGCCGAATGATAGAGGGGCTGGTCCGGTTAATCTGGGCGACCACTTTCGTCGGCTGGTTGTAGATAAGCACTGCACGGAGAAGGTTCCTGTCTTCGGGATCGAGCAGGTTCGTCCTTGCTTCGATGACGCTCTGGTCGCTGAGAAAACCGGATTTATCGCGCCGAGTTCCGACGGATCGAAGAAAATTCTCCTTCAACGTCAACGGCATGATTCGCTCCTCAAAAGAATTGCGGATTGCGCCTGCCTACCTGCCGGAGGCAGGCAGGGATTGTGAATTGCGGATTCTTCGGTAATCCGGTGCTTTCGATGCCCCTTGCCTGTATTGCAAATACCATATATTACATAAGTATGACAGTTATCATACAGATGTCAAGGGTAATCTTACAGAAATTATTTACAAATAGTTAGAAAGTATGAGTTGACGGGTCTATACTATTGGGAGACTTGGGGTTAGGGATTTGAAACGAGGGAGAAAATAATTATGAGCCTCGGCGAATTAATACGTAACCGACGTGAGGAAAAACAACTCACGCAGGACCAGACGGCCTCGCAGGCAGGTATCTCTAAGCAGTACCTTTCGAACATTGAAACCGACCGGATAAAGAACCCCCCTTCCGACGGTGTGCTGGAGCGACTGGAAGCCGAACTGGAGTTCCCTGCGGGTCAACTGCGTAAACTGGCCCACATGGTGAGAACACCGATGGACATCCGCGCGGAGCACGAATCCCTCACCGCCGAGGTCGAAAAACTCCGAAGCATACTGAAGCAACTGCTCGCGGGACGGAAAAAATCCACGCCGAAAGGAACGGAAATAAACGCCATCGCACGCCGATTGAAATCCACAAAATCCAATGTCTCGGACGTACTGTCTGCCGGAAGGACCGTACCCATAATAAACAAGGTCTCTGCCGGTTATCCGCACCATTTCACCGACCTGGATTACCCGCCCTCAGTGGCCGACGAATACATCCGCTGCCCCGACGTGCATGACGCGCAGGCATTCGCCGCTCACATCGTCGGCGACTCGATGGGGCCTAACTACACAGAGGGAAACCTGGTAATCTTTTCGCCCAATACCCAGGTCAGGAACGGGGACGACTGCTTCGTCCGCTTCACCAGCGACAATTCCACCACGTTCAAGCGGTTTTACAGCGCAAAGGGCGGTAAGATTCGCCTCCAACCTCTGAACGATAAATACCAAGCCGAGATATACGACCGCGAAGAGATCAACGGTCTCTGGCCCGCGGTTATGAGAATCGAACGAATACGACAGGCGTAACAAGTCGCCGTACCGGCGACGGCTAAACTTGCAGACTCAACTTACGAGAGATTACTAACGACTATTGCAAACGAGGTTCACCAATGACCAGGCGAATTGAACACGAAACGGACGTATGCGTAATCGGAGGGGGAATGGCGGGGCTGGCGGCGGCGTTGTCGGCGGCTCGGCACGGGGCGAGCGTCATACTGATGCACGACAGGCCCGTTCTGGGCGGAAACTCCTCCAGCGAGTGTCGCATGCACATCGGCGGGGCGGACCGGCACAATCGAATCCCAAACGTCCGCGAGACCGGAATCCTCGAAGAACTCCGGCTGACCAATCTCCGCCGCAACCGCCAGCGAAGTTTCAGCGTGTGGGACACGATACTCTACGACGCTGCCCGCAGGCAGGAGAGACTCACGCTGATGCTGAACTGCTCGTGCTGCGATGCGGAAATGGACGGGCAAAGAATTGTTTCTGTCACCGGCTGGCAGACGACCACGCAGACTTATCATACCGTCGGCGCGAAGATATTCATCGACGCCAGCGGCGACGCGATCCTGGCGCCGCTGACCGGGGCTGACTTTTGCATGGGACGGGAGGGGCGCGACGAGTACGGCGAATCGTTCGCCCCGGCCGAGGCCGATTCGTGCACGATGGGAATGACGCTGGCATTCGGCGCACGCAAATACGACACGCCCCAGCCGTTTGAGCCGCCCGCATGGGCAAACCGCTACGACCGATGCGAAGACCTGCCCGGCGAGCACATGTGGTGGTCGCTTGGTTACTGGTGGATCGAACTGGGCGGGCTGGAGCACGACCACAGCATCTACGACACCGAAAAAATCCGCGACGATCTGCTGTCGGTGGTCTATGGCGTCTGGGACCACATCAAGAATCGCGGCGACCACGGGGCAGACAACTGGGCGCTGGAGTGGGTGCAGTTCCTACCGGGCAAGCGGGAGTCCCGCCGGTACGTCGGCAAACACATGCTGACGCAGAGCGACATCGAGTCGGAAGGACGTTTCGACGACGTCGTCGCCTACGGCGGGTGGTCTATGGACGACCACACCCCCGAGGGCTTTGGCTGTGCGAAACTGGGGCTGCCGCCAACTATATTTAATCCCGCCCCGTCGCCTTACGGTATTCCCTACGGCGTGCTGGTGGCGCGCGATATCGAGAACCTTTCCTTTGCCGGCAGGTGCGTCAGTTGCACGCATATAGCGATGTCTTCGACGCGGGTGATGGGAACGACGACGGTGATGGGCCAGGCGGTCGGGACGGCGGCGGCTATCGCGGTCCGGCGGGGCATCACCCCTGCCGACGTGTCCGCCCACATCGACGAACTCCAGCAGATGCTGCTGTCCGACGACGCCTACCTTCCGGGCGTGCCCCAGCGATTCGGCGAACTGACCATGCAGGCGGAACTGAAGGCCTCTTCCGGCGACCCGGAACCGCTCCGCGACGGGATCAATCGTCCCGTCGGCGACGATGAGCACGCCTGGCGCTGTCGGGTCGGCGATACGCTTGAGATGCACTTTCAGGCCGGAGGCAAAGTCGAACGCCTGACACTCATCGCCGACAGCGCCCTGGAGACGCTCATTCAGATGTGCCATTACGGCGATTTCGGCGAACTGACCGCACCGCCTGAATCGCTTCTGGCGGACGCCCGCGTGGAGGTTCTGAACGGCGGCGAATGGTCGCCCGCCGGCGAGGTTCGCGGAAACTACCAGCGCCTAATCAGAATCCCAATCGGCAGGAAAATCGAAGCCGTCAGAGTAACCATAGAAAAAACCTGGGGTGCTGAAGAAACCAGATTATTCGCAGCATACGTGGAATAATTTTGCAGGTTGGGTGCCGTGGTCGCAAACACAGCGGCCACGGCACCCAACTCGATAACGAATATTTGAGGAGCGTACCATGAGCAAACTGACGCGAACAGCATTGGCAATCGAGGAAGACCTGCTGGGCCGGTTCGATAAGTGGACGGCCAACCACGGCTACTCCAACCGTTCCGAAGCGTTGCGAGATTTAATCCGCTCTGCGCTGGTGGAGGCGGAGTGGGAAAAACCCGCATCGAAGGTCATCGCCACGCTGTCGATTATCTACGACCACGAGCAGCGCGAACTTCCCCGGCAACTCACCGCCCTCCAGCACGCCGACCATCACGCAATACTTTGCAGCCAGCATGTACATCTGGATCGACATAAATGCCTGGAGGTAATCATCATGTCAGGTACAACCCGGAAGTTACGACGGATATGCGACGCGATTACCGCAGCCAAGGGCGTACTGGCGGGGAAACTGACGCTCCTTAGTCGAAAGTTGTAGATCTACCTGTCAACGACAATAACGGTATTCTGACGCCCCGGTATTTCTGACTCCGGGTCTTCCGTTTTCGGTGAATTCCCGCCCCCATCCACAAGAATGCTCGTTTGGGCAAATTCTTCATTCCTCCGCCCATCTAACCACGTCATAAAACACAGCGCCGCGGTCAGCACAGTCATGGAGACAAGATAAACAATCAGCACCCGGGCGAGTCTGCCGCGGACGAGTCTGCCGCGGGCGAGTTCGCCGCGAGCAGGTTCGCCCTGCGATTTACAGAACGCCCGGCGGACATAAAACACGCCTTTGGGATCAATCTCACGAAGACCTGTCGAATCGGGCAAAGGCGATTCGGCTTCGCCGACCCCGCTTGCTCCGAGTATCGTCGAGGGGAGCAAGGTCGAGGGGCTCACTACGGGCCTGATACCCAGACTCGAAACATGCCGGCTCGCGATACTCGCCAGAACGTCTTCGTCGTCTTCAATCGCCGGACGAGAAGGAACCAAAAGCGAACCGCCTGTGGTAAGCCTCGTCGAACCGCAGCGCCGGAGCGAATCCCAGGCAGGTATGTAGTTGTCCTTTTGCTCTATCAAGATCATCGGGGGATTATACAAACTGACACTCGTGAAGGGATGAAAAAAATCCGCACCAACTGGCAAAAAAACTTACACTGCTGAGATGGAAGTTGTGACTGGTTGATTGGTTAACTGGTTCTTCTTTTCGTTTTTTCTGTTTTTGCCTAGTCCCTAATCCCAAGTCCCTAGTCCCTGGTAAATATGTACATCGCCACAGCCAATCCCGTCAGCGCGGCGACAACGGCGAGGTGGATAATCAGCCTGCGTGCGGATTCGCCCCGTGCGGATTCGTGCTGCAACTTCCGGCGAGCCCGACGAACCATGAACACGTCCGGCGAGTGGGGCGAACGAAGGTCAATCGGCTTGCGAAGAGGCTTCTCGACTTCGCTCGATACAGGCATCTCGACATGACTCACCACAGGTGGCTCGGGCGACACCCAATCCGCCTGCGGTGAGTCTTGTCGAACCGCCTGCCTGAGGCCAAGGCGGGAAGCATGTTGACGAGCAATGCTTGCCAGGACATCCTCATCGCCTTCATCGGCTGGTCGATTCGGCTTCGCGGGACGACGACGGGGCGCATTTTCGTCAGGTATGTAGTTGTCCTTTGAGTCCGCCATGGTTATTAATGATGATTATAGCATTTGTCGGACGCAAAAAAGGGATAAAAAATCCGAACTGTCGAAGGAGCCGAAAATGAATAACGCACATATTATTAATCCGATACTGATTCCGGTGCTGACTTTTGTAATGATTCTCTCCATAGCCGGATGTCGGAACCGTTCGTCCAGCAGTTCCAACAGTAAAGTCGTTCAGTCTCCCCTGGCCGGTAAAAAAATACTCATGGTCATTGCCCCGAAGCAATTCCGCGATGAGGAATTGTTTATTCCGAGGGAGTATTTTCTGGTTCGCGGCGCGGAAGTAACGGTGGCAAGTTCGGCGACGGGCGAGATTCGCGGAATGTTCGAGCGAACGTTCACGCCCGATGCGAAACTCGCCGACGTTTCGGCCAAGGATTTCGACGCGGTTATTTTTGTCGGCGGGTCCGGGGCTGAGGCGTATTTCGACGACCCCGTCGCCCACAAACTCGCCCGCGATGCGGACTCCGGCTCGAAAGTCCTCGGCGCTATTTGCATCGCACCGGCCATTCTCGCCAAAGCCGGCGTGCTGAAGGGGCGTTCGGCGACGGCATTCGCTTCGGTCCGTGAGATACTCGTGGCCGGTGGGGCAAGAGTTATGGACTCTTCCTGTGTACGGGATGGTCGGATCGTTACGGCCGACGGACCCGCCGCCGCTGAAGAATTCGCCTCCGACATCGTCAAGGCGATGACCGCGAATTAGAGCGAATCGGCGTATTTGAGGATTTCGTCGATCCGTCCAAAGGGGTTCATGACATCTTCGGCCCGGAGAGTAAATGTATCTTCGGAATTATCAAAGCCTTCAGCGTGGGAATCGACAAAGCCGATGTTTACCCGTCGCCCGCCGTGGTTGCGACGGGTTGGCTGGCCCGGCATCTCGCTGTTCAGGTCCATCAGGATCGCGCGAACATCCATTCCGTCGTCGTTACAACCGAGGCTGTCGATATTGACCGACTCTGCCTGGTCCATCTGCCTGTACAGGTACGAGCCATAGGCGTCCTCGCCGCTCTGGTTGTTGAGTTTGGCAAGTTCCTCGTCCGGGTCCGACGAATTGTCGCCCGGGCAGAAGAAGCACTCTGCCGAGGGTAGTCCGTTTTTAATCAGCGCGCCGGGCCCGTCGTAAGTTCCCAACATTCCGATCCAGAGCCGGTTGGTACCGTATTGACGGCATGGGTCGTCAGGCATTCCGGGATAGGGGAACGTCGAGCTGAGCGGGTCTTCCGGGCCTGTCGGGATGAAACCATTGTTTTCGGCTGAATACATGTGTATTGCCCGCATCTGTCCGCCCAGGCGGGTCAGGCAGATCGTCTCGCGCGTCAGGTCCTTTGCCCGGCCCAGGCTTGGAAGAAGAATACTCACCAGAAGCGCGATAATGGCGACAACGACGAGCAATTCGACAAGTGTAAAGGCTTTGCCTTTACACTTGCGAATTGTCCTGAGCCTGTCGAAGGGTAATTCGACTAACGTAAATGCTTTGCGTGATTTTTTCATACCCTGCTAAGATGCAAACCGGATGCCAAAGGATTGATGATGCGTTTTCAGGAAAACCCGCACGTTTGGCGCATTTAAAAAAACCGACGGATAGCTATACGTCGGCTTGTACGCTCATTACTTGTCCATAACGGGTAGGATTTGTCCGGTAGTCTTCATTCGCTAAAAAGCGGCGGACAAAAACTGGGAGCGGGTGGATTCGAACCACCGTAGGCGTACGCCGTCAGATTTACAGTCTGATCCCTTTGTCCACTCGGGCACACTCCCAATCGGGATACAGAGGATAACAAAATCCCCGTCCAAGTCAAGGAAAGGGATTCAGGATATTGAATTACGAAGCGGTGAAAGCCAGCGGAGGGACTCGAACCCACAACCCCGGCTTTACAAAAGCCGTGCTCTACCGTTGAGCTACGCTGGCTAACAAACAGGGACCAGGGACTAGGTTTTAGGGACCAGGGAAAAACAAAAAAACAGAAGTGGGAATCGTTTTACCAATCAATCAGTAATCTGCTCTTTTGTTTCTTCTGTTTTTACCTAGTCCCTAAAACCTAGTCCCAAGTCCCTGCCTTATGTCTGTGATTTCTGATGGTACTCGTAGAAGGTTTCGTAGTTTTTGCGCAGGTATCCGCCGGCGGTTGAACGGATGCCCTGGAGTACCACGCCGAAGACACGAGCGCCGAGACGGCTTAGTCTCTCATTGGATCGCTGAACGATACCGACGCTGTTGACACCGGCGCGCACCACCAGGATAACGCCATCGACCTTCGTACCCAGAACACAGGAATCGGCGACAACCATCAGCGGAGAACCGTCAAAGAAAACCTGGTCGTACTCGTCGGTCATTTCCGAGATGATTTTACTCATCGCCTCAGAACCCAGCAGATCGGTGGGGTTCGGCGGTAACGGGCCTGAAGTCATCACACTGAGGTTCGGAACCTCGGTAGTCGAAACAACGTCCCGCCAGGCAGTTTGTCCAACCAGCGCCGAAGACAAGCCCGCATCCGACGCCTTTGAGAACATTTCCGCAATGGCGGGTCTGTGGAAATTCGCATCCACCAGGAGGACTTTCCGACCCGATTGGGCCATTGACGTAGCAAGGTTCACTACTACCGTGGTCCGACCGTCCTGCGGAGCCGGCGAAGTTACCAGCAGGCTTCGACGCTGCTGCTCCGGGCCGCTGAAAAGAAGATTGGTCCGGATCTGCCTGAACGCTTCAGATGCCGGAGAATGCGGCGCAAGCAGGGACACCCGACGGAAATCCGAAATATCCTCATCCAGGTCGTCGGCGTGAGGAACCATCCCCAACATCGGAAGATCAACCCGTCTTGCCAAATCGGACGGACTCTTGACAGAGGTATCCATGAACTCCAGTAGAAACGCCAGTCCAAAACCCACCATCAGACCCAATACAACCCCAATGGGCATCAGAACAACCACATTAGGCCGGGTCCAATCGTCTTCCCTGGGAAGGGTCGCGTATGCCTCGATGGTTACAGGACCTGTTTCATACCTCTCTTCGCCGGGTCTGGATCCCAGCATCCGCAGGTCCCTCAACTTTTTTTCAATCCCTGCAAGTTCGATCTGGATATTATCGAGTTCCTGCCGGTACACCTCAATGTCTCCCAGCAACTTTTGCAGATCTTTTGCAGATGCCCGGGCCTTGTTACGTCGATCCTCCAAATCGGCCAATCGGTTCTTAGCGCCTTCCCACTGCATCCAGCGTATCTGTCCCACCATCGATATCTGGGTGACGAGTACTTCTTTTGTCCTGCTTTCTATCTGCTTTTTTACGGCCTGTATCATTCCCTCGATGTTCCGGACCTGTCGATGCTTCCCTCCGAATTTCTGAACGGCGTTATAGAGCGATGTTTCCAGTCCGGCCTGTTGGTTCTTGAGTCCTCGAAGCGTAAAATCCATATCCAACATCTGAACTATCTGCGGGTCGTTGGCGATGGATTTTTCTTTCTGTCCTTTTTCATAGGCGTCCAGACCCTCTTTAAAGGTCGCCATTGCGGTTTCCGCCATGGACCTTTCGGCCTCGGCCTCACCAATCTCTCTGGTAAGATACAGCAACTCCGCGGCGACGGTATTTTGACGCCCCAGCATGGCGGCGACATTCTCTCTCCCCGTGCTACTTGCGAGTTCCCGACGAATTGCGTCGCGTCTGGCTATGAGCGTAGTTCTCTCGTCCTTGAATTTCTTTTCCGTACTTGTCCGTCCCCTGCGCGTAATTTCCCTGGTGTACTTTACAAAGGAATTGGCCATTGCGTTGACGATGTCGGCCAGGGCTTCTCTGTCGGTACCGGTCATAGATAGTCTGATAAGGTTGGTGTTCGGCATGAGGGAAATATTAATCTCGTCTTCGAGTTCCCGCTCAAGGTCATTGCGGTGTTTCTTGAGCCATTTCCCTGCCGCGGTGTTTTCGTCCTTCATGCGATCATCTTCAGCCACACCGCGCAGAACGGTTTGATGTTTGACCAGGGCGGCCTGACTTTGCTTGTTCCGCTCGACAACGTCCTTGCTGTACTGGGGGCTGATCTGCATCATACTCGCCGGTGGTGGGGTAACGGACAGGAGTGCCTCTGCGGTGAATCCCTTTGCAAAGTTCCACCACAACAGCGTTACGGTTCCCATAACGGCGACGCATATCACAAACGACAGGATAATCATCCATTTGCGCTTTCGGATAATTCGCCATATCTCCTTCGGGGTAATTCCGGACACTACCGGTGATGGCTGCAAAGGCCTCTTTACCAGTGTGGTCAGTTGTGGCGATTGTTCATGAGTAGGTATCATCGTCGTCATTATTCGGTACTCCCGCCGGGCGTACCACCAAGCCTCTTAATGGCTTCGCGCAATTCCCGGTAATATTTATTTTTGGGATCGTCCTTGACGAGTTCCCACCCAGACTGATATTGACGAAACGCATCGCTTTTGCGATTCATTTTCTCGTAAACTTCGCCCAAATGCAACCTGTTAGCCGGCGTCGCCCGTATATCGACAGATCGGCTCAACGCGTCCAGGGCTTCATTATACTTACCACTCCGCATCAGAACATATCCGTAGGTATCCAGGCACTCGCTACTATCGGGCACCAGTTTACACGCTTTTTGGGCATATGGTAAAGCCTGGTCGGGTTTATTCATATCATGGGCCAGTAACCAGGCAAGATTATTCAGCACCTGAGCGTTTTTGGGATTTATTTTCAGGGTCTCTTTGTACATCCGCAGACTATCAGCGAACTTACCTGTACGGAAATAAACGATTCCCAATCTCCCCATGAGAACCGTCTTTTGGGTGTCTGTTTTAGCGCCGGCCAAGGCCTTATTGAAATACTCGGCGGCGAGCTTGAGTTTTTCCTGACTGAACAGTGCGTCGCCTATCGCATAATATATCTGCGGGTTGTCTGGTTTAATCTTGAGCAGGAGTTTAAGTTTTTCGACGGCATGGGCGGGCGGATAGGCTTCTCGGACCCGTTGAAGCACGAACAGGAGTTGCCCGTCGGATTTGCTTGATTTTACTGCTGATGCAAACTCCGCATCCGCAGCAGAATGACGATTGGACTTCGCCAGCGCCAACGCCGTAACAGCCATTACGGACGGGGCAATATCTTTATTACTGCGAAGTTTTTTACCGGCGGCTATTGCATCATCGAACATACCTGTTGCTACCAGAGCACGCATTCTGAAGAAGGCGATGCCGGTATCATTTGGCGCTCGTTTCGCCGCTTCGGTGAGAATCGTAACGGCCTTGGAAGGGACCTTTCTTCGGAGCCACATTTCGGCTTCGTTACGCGGATAGAACATGTCATTCGGATAAGCCTTTTTTCCTACATCCAGTATTCTTTCCAGCGATGACCACCGCTGACTGCGTCCGTACAATCTGACCAGAGATTTCAGGAGAACGTCGTTCTGCGGGTTATCAGACAACAAGCCCTGCAGGACACTAATGGCGTCATCGACACGGTTCATTTTTTCGTACAGACCGGCCAGGCGCATCACGTCTATCGGTGCGGCGCCCAACCGTTTGGCCGATTCCAAATCCGCCACTGCCAGGTCCCTGTTTCCTTCGACGAGATGTACGTCGGCCCGACGTACCAGGGCGGGAACGTAATCGGAGCGAATCTTCAGTATATTGCCCAGGATTTCCTTTGCCTTGGTATAATCCTTGCGATTGAAATAAAGCAACGCCTTCAGCGTCAACATTCCCACGTCGGTTCGGTCTTTCTGTAATCTCTGGTCAATTTTCTTTTCCGCATCGTCGAGTTTCTTTGCGTTGATCAGGTAAGCGATCAGCTGTTTTCTTTCCTGTGGGGACGTTTCTTCGCCTTCGATCTGGATGAATTTCTGTTGATTTTCGGCGGCTTGGAGCCAACGTCTGTGACGCGCATTGAAGCGAGCGGTTCCGAGGTATCCTCGTGAGTCCTTCGGGTCGGCAGCGACGGCCTTTTTGTACACTGCTTCTGCCTGTTCGCTCCCGCCTCCCTTTTCGAGGTAACCGCCCCACACCAGATAAGCAGCCACCTTATCGGTCGCCTTTGCGGCGTAGCTTGCCAACATGCTTCTCGCTTCGACGTCGCGTTTTCTTCGGCGGAGGAATTCGGCCAGTGTTCCGACCGTTACCGGATTCCCGCCGGAAATATTCACCATCGTACGGAAGACTTCCTCGGACTGGGGTATCCGTCCGGTCTGTTCGTAAAGCGTCGCCAGGCGAGAGAGGTTGACCATGTTTTTGGGTTGGGTTTTGGCGATTTGTTCGCGGTATTTGATTACCTCTTCCGGGTCGCTTTGGAGGCGCAGATACGCCTCTCTGATCCGCGTGTCCTGCGGAGCGAACTTATATGCCTGTTTGACCCAACGGGCATAATCGGCGGCATTTCCGGTTGCTGTGCTGACGTAGATCATTCCTTTGAGCGCACTGATGTCGGAGGGATTCTGAGAATAGGCGGACTCGTACTGTTTCCTTGCCTGTTCGATTTCACCTTTGGCCATGTAGCAATCGCCCATGAGCGAGTGAGCACGACTGAAACGGGGGCGAACGCGAAGCGCCTCCTGGAGAAAACCAATAGCCTCGTCCCACTGTTTGCGTCCGAAGGCCAGTTGCGCCCGGAACGTAGCTCCTCCGACGGCATCGATATTATTTTTCGCTGCGGTGTCAGCGTACTTCCGGGCCTTTTCCCAATCCTTTTTAATGAGGGCATACGCAAACCGCTGACGGATAACGGTTGGGTTTTTGGGGTCCTTGTCCTCGGCAACGGCGAGATATTCGAGAAACTTTTTCTCCTTCCCGAATGAACGATAGACATCGGCCTTGCGCAGCGCCTTCCGGACCGGGTCAGTCTCCGCTGACGCCATCGCCAGAAACTGTTCCAGTCGTTTGTCAGGATCTGTCTCCATCAGTAGCGACAGTTGCTTCAGCACCCTGGGATTGTCTTTATAGACCTGACGGGCGTGGGCGAGTGCTTCGTTTGCCTGGGCAATCTCCTTGCGCATTTTGTGCCACGTTATTATCTGGACCATTACGTTGAGGTTTTTAGGTTGCCTGGACAGAATGTCCGAAAGTATCTGAATAGCGGATACCTGCTCGCCTTGAAGCCAGAGTTGCTGTGCACGTCGATGGAACAATTGCACTGCCAACGGGTCCAGATTCTTCAGTTCGGATGGAATGCGTTTCCCCCGTCCCATGACGGCATCCAGTGCTACCTGGATAGACACCAGCGCTTCGGTGCGAGTTTCTTCTAGCATTAACTGAAGTGATCGCTGGGCCTGTTCGTACTGACGGGCATCAATGTGCAACCTCACCATTGCCATTAGCGACGACGGGCTTTTCTTCCTGTTTTGCGTAACGCGGGCAACAATTTGCTGTGATTCACCGGTCTCACCGAGTTGTTTGTAAAGATTAATGAGCAAGTTTGCTGTTGTGATATCGATATAAGCCCGACCATCAAGCGTCCTGAAGGAGTCGAAGGCCTTTCGGAGGAGTTTTTCAGCCTTTATCAAATCGTCATTGACCAGCGCCAGACGCCCCTCGATCTTGTTAACATAGGGTTCGATCCTGGAGGCAAGCGGGCTGTCAGCGGCGGTATCCTGTATCTCCTTGAGCATGTCTCTAACTGCCTGAATGGTTTTTTCTTTGTTACTGCTCGTTTCCAGGCCGTCAAGCAGGATGTCGCAGAGTTGATGATCCAACAACACTATACCAACGCGATAATTCTGTAACTTTGCGCCTTTGAGGTCCGCCTTTTTATTTTTTCTTATCTCGTCGAGTCCCTTTTTCAGAATGACCTCGGCCTCGGCCTGTTCCTTGCGCATCGTATAGATTCGCGCCAGTTCGGAATAACCACGATAATCGGTGGGTTCAACTCCGATGGCCTTCTTGTAATTCGGAACGGCCTGGTCAAGGTCCCGCTTTTGACGATGGTACGAAGCCAGTGCCAGATAACCCGTCGCCCCGAACTTGGGGTCAGCAATATCATGAAGCAGTTTCACCGCTTTGGTTTCGCGTTTCCGTTGCAGTAGAAACTGCGCGTAATTGATGCGGAGACTGGCTGAGTCTTTATTGGCTTCAATCGCTTCTTCGAAGGTTTTTTCCGCCTGTTCGTAGCGGTCGGGTTCCTGGCTTACAAGACGGGCTTGTATCAATCTAAGCCAATAAATTTCCTGGTCGCCGGCGATTTCGACGAGCCTCTGGAAGTCTTTCGTCGCTGACTTAAGCGATTCCGGATCGTCCTTCGCCAATTGCATATAAGCCATTGCCCGCTGATACAGAACCTCGTGGTCGTCGGGAACCAACTCCAGCAGTCTATTGCTGGCGGCAATACACTTCTTGTAATCACGAGTCCAATACATCCCGTACTCCCACTTGGTAAGGAGCCGTTGGGCCTCGATGAAGTCCGGTTTGAAGAGCATCGCCCTCTGCAAAGCGCCCAGGGCGTTACTAAGATTATCGTTCCTGGCGCTTTCTCCGAGAGTTTTGTCCTTCTGTCTCCACTCCAGCAACACCTTGGCCCAAGACAGATAGTATTCAGGCTTGTCGGGGTTGTCATTATCGGATACGTCGGCAGCGATGCGATAGTTGTGAGCGGCGGATTTATACTTTCCTTCCTTCAAGAAGGCCTCGGCCCTGGATGCGTACACCTTCGGGTCTTCGGGCTGCCTCCAAATCCAAAAGCCGATCCCCCCAATCAATATCACCGCGCCAATCGACGCCAGAATGATTATCATCTTCTTGTTAAGTCGTTTTTTCTTCGCCATGATTTATCCTATCGTTATTGCTGATTGCTGATTGCCGCTTCGACTTTTTCAGTTTTTCCCCGGTCCCTAAAACCTAGTCCCTAGTCCCTATCTCCCAGTTTTTTTACATCATCGGGCGACGCGAGGAACTGAAGAACCTCCGGTAATACATACCTGATGAACTCCCCGCAAATATCGTCGCTTTTTTTTACGTCCGATTCAGGAGCCTGCGTCGCTACCTGGATTTTTGCAAAGTAACAGTACTTCAGGGACAATGCTCCCATCTTCCATCGGACTTTCATCCAATCGTAGATCGGTTCACCGTTCATGCTGAAAATGTGATATTGCGATGCCCGTGTAACAACACCGTCTTTCTGGCGAATCTCGTAGGTAGTGCGGTACACCTTGATGTTCTGCCATTGATCCCACTTCGACGACAAAGGTAACAGATTCACCGGTACCGGTTTGCACTGGCTATAATCAATCGTTCCGCCACCGGCAACGATACATCGCTCACCAATGTGCGGTACAGCCTCAAGCAAACCTGTGTAATAGGTGATATCAAGCCGGATAAGCCGACCGGCACCCCCCGGACCAGCACGCGTATCACGGTAAAGGGCCATGTAGTACCAGTTCATATCATGGCGCAGGGTTCCGAGCGTCTCCAGGTCGTCGTCGCGCATTATGAGCAGACCGTCAGGTTCACCGTCAGTCTCATTGTCCTTGGACAACTCTCCGTCAGCAGCAAGGATATAAGGCCCTATTTTTTCGGGAAAATTTACCAGGCGATGGTTATCGAATTGAGCATTTTCCGGTGGCGGGACGGGCTTCTTGGCAAAATACTTGCCTACCAGCACGATATTCCACACGACCGCAGCAACAAGGAGCATCCCGGCAGCAAGGGCGAAATGTATCCGTCCTTGACGGGTTTGCGACGGGGGCGAAACTTTATCGGTTTGATCGTTTACGCCCGTCACGAATCCGTCTCCTCGTGCTCTTCCTCCACGAAAACATGATGCAGTATCCAGCTAAGCATCCAAAGCAAACCAAATGCCGGAATCAGCATGAGCACCCCCGTAAAGGTATGCATGAAATCCTGACCCAGTTCCGGTTTATCAATGTAGTACATCCAACAGGTAATCGCCACGCGGAGAACGTTGCAGAACACAGCGATTGGAACAGCAGCCGCCACCAGGATAATCCTCTGCCAAACAGGTTTATAATCGAGATACGCCATTGCAACGCCAAGAGCGCAGAACGCCATAAGCAACCGCATCCCGCTGCACGCCTCAGCCACAGTCAGGCCGTGGGTAACGCCGGTGCGACTGATGATGTCAAGCGCACTCTGATTACTGGTAATATCCACACCCAGAACCTTAAGGATTATTACCGCGCCGGCAGCAGCGATGTTCTGCAACGGTACGGCTATACGCGAATAGAGCAGCTCCGGGATGGGTAAAGCAAACATCAGGAACAATATCGGCAACCAGGTGATTCGTATTACCGACCACCCGCCGAGATACAGCACCAATCCGAAGAGCATTACCACCATGCTCATCTGCGCCAACCAGTGATTGTGGACACGCAGGATCGCTATCACCTCCGCCACCATTGCCAGAAGCATCAGCACCAAACCCAAAATACAGACTTTCCTCCTGGCGGCGTACAACTCAATCCGACGGGCATAAAGCAGGTAGAGGCTGAACAGTGGGATGATAAATCCGTGAGTCCAATTGGAATCGCTGACCCATTTCCGGGCCATCACATCCAGAAGTTTGAAGTGCAGCGCAACCAGCAATATGGTCAGAACGCCAATTTTTACCAGCGTCTCGCGCCCGAAACTATCGGCGAACCCGATAGTTTGGTCAGGCTGGACCATCTCGGCAAGGCTACCGGCCGAAACCTGTGTATCTGAACCGGTTTTCCCGGAAAACTTCGTCATGGAAGATTAGCATCCTCTATTGTCGCCGGCACCCACTCGCTGAAGCTTGGACAAAAGCGGGCAGCAAAGGTTTTCGGCAAAGAAACAAACCATTCGACGACCTATCCTCGTACGCCGCAAAAAGACTACCACTGTGGTCTCATTTTGCTATTAGGCGAGATGAGCGGTATTTCGAACTCGTACTCGGAGTAGTTGCGGTCATAGATGAATCCGAATCCGTAAGTTAACCGAAACGCATTTCTCCAAACGGCCAGGGGCGTCGCCGCCCAATAACTTCCTACGGCGATTACGTCGTTTGGTTTAAGAAAAACGTCCGGCTCCCTGCCGTGGAAAATATCCTGAAGTTTCAATGGGATCGTCTGCTCCTTATCGCGCCCGATTCGACGGATGAGGATTGAATTATTAGGCCAGGCCAGCGGACCGAGGTTTCCCGCCGCCGCTACCGCCATCTTGGCCGTTATACGCCGACCAGTGAGACTGTACACGCCGGGGCGGAGCACTTCGCCCATAACGTAAAACTCACCGACCTCCAGTGACGGAATGTGGACGATGTCTTTGTCGCGGATGATGATGTTCACTGCCGGGTCGCCGGCCTTGAGGCGAGGAAGGTCGATAGCAATGATACGCGACATCTTCGACATGTCGTACTTGTCCCATCCGAATATATCTTTTTCGGTCTTTTGACCCTCTCCAATCCTGGTCTGGCTCGCCTTGTCCGCCGTCGTGTGGGGGACGCTCACCCACCGCCCGTCTGAGTACACCCATGAATACATTGTTGCGGTGGGTTTCAGGTCGGGGGCTTTGGTTTTGACGGTTCCGTCGGACGGAGCAGTTACAGGTTCGGAATCGCTTGTCGATGATTTCTTGTCTGCTGCACCGGCGCCGCCGGCTATGCTCCTGGCGAGTTCGTCCAGTTTCTCCTTCTTTGTCGCTTTATCATCCATCGTCGCCGGACTGGTAATAATGGCCGGCTTGACACCGGACTCGACCGAGGACGAAGGAGCGGAAGGAATCGTCGGCAAAGGAGGAAGTTCTGTCGGTGCCGACGACGGCGCCACCCGCTTCGCGCCCTTTGCGGGACGATAAATATAAATCCACGGAATGTTAACCTGGCTGACGTCCCCTGACAGCGCCAATGCCTCAAGAAGCGTAAAATCTCTTCGCAGAATACCGTAGGTTCCCGGACGCATAATCGCGCCCAGAATGCTGAATACGTTCTGACGTGGGGCCACTACCGTTACCGACACGTTTGGGTCTTTTAATATATCAGGCTGGTATGCCTGCTTAATCCGCTCGGTCAACTCATCCTTGGTCAACCCTGTAGCCTTTACCTTCCCTGCCAATAACGGTTCAACGAAACCGCTATGACTGACCTGTCTTTCCACGACCGTTTCGAGACCATCCTGGAGCAGGTCCAGTACTGATATACGCAACACATCTGTCGGACCTATGACGTAATCTTCCTCGACGTATTGCAGGTCCGCCGGTGTCGGGGGGGCTGCATTGGGAACCATCTCCATGGTCAGATCGGTCGGACCGACCTGGGTGAAGATCGGATTGATCATTCCCTGCTTGGGCGCTTTGACCGGCTTGCTCGGATCAAACCAGTTCCACCATCCCATCTCATTATCGCAGCCAGGTATAAACACCGCTGCAACCATCAACAATAGAACGACAATCGATAGCCTTGTATTACCCACTTGCCTGACCTTTCAAATCGCGTGTGCGTTCTTACGCTCCGCGCTCAACCTTCACGCACGGCGCAAAACCGACACACTTGCCGGGTTTCTCATTCCAGCCACTTCATAATCTTCAGATACGCCCCCCGCTTCCAAACACCTGTCACGCAGGCAGGCAGGGCGAATTGGTGATATTAGCATAGATAGACATTCCGTTGTCAAGAAGAACATGTCCCGTTCCTTACGGTTTTATGGTGCAACCCTGGTAGGAATATCGGCCGGACTGTTGCGTATCTTCTGTTTAATCGGGCTACCGTCCCCCTTCATCTACTTTCCGCGTGCTATATTATATTGCTTTATGGTCTTGTGGCCAAAATTCGCCGTTCCCCCGAAAAGTCGAGCCGCCTGTGGTAAGCCTCGTCGAATCACCTGTGGTAAGCCTCGTCGAATCACCGGGAAGCGGCAAGGTCGTCGCTGTTCCCCAAGTCGGCGGATTGCTTGTCTGCCAGCAGGTAGGCATCACCGCTACACGCGGGCGGCTTGACATCAGACAGTTCGGCGAATCGAACTGAGGTTAAAGGGGTCAGAGGTTAAAGGGGTCAAGGTTAAAGGGGGTTAAAGGGGTCAGGGTTAAAGGGGTCGGGAACCTTTTTTGTTGCTTTTGGTGTTATGATTGGTAGAATTTGGTTATGCCAAGATGGCCCAGAGCATCTATCGGTGGGATGATTTATCATGTGTTGAACCGGGCAAACGCCCGGATGCAGATATTCGATAATCGGAGACAAAAGAGGAATTGGCAGCCTTGCGGACGTGCGTTATGCGGTCCCGTCCGTTCGGCGGGGAAGGTTGGGTTGCGAAGATAGCGCGTCGGCTTGGTTTGGAGGCGACGCTTCGCACTCGCGGGCGACCGCGAAAAGACAAAGGAAAGCAACATGACGCCAAAAAAGGTTCCTGACCCCT
>JAUWNJ010000027.1 GCA_030612725.1 Planctomycetales bacterium | reverse complement strand
CCAAGGACTTATGGCGTCGCTATCCGTTTTGTGTTCGCGTTTGCGCGCGCAAACGCGAACGCAAAAGTTAATACAGAGCGTCCTTGGTACGCTTATGTGTTCTTTGATAAGTGAATATGAGAAGACAGGGACTAGGGACTTGGGACTAGAAGATAGGGCGTAGGGCATAGGGCGTAGGGAACACGAAGTGTCACTACGTGAAAGCAGATGAACCAGTCAACCAGTCAACTAATCAACCATCAACTTGGGCCGTTTAGGCAAGATAGGCAATGGCAGATTTTTTAAAATGGGCGTAAAAACGACCCCAAAAATCGTAACTGCCTGCACGCCAAGGAGTTATGAATTTTGGAAACTTTCCCAATTGTTCCCAGTTGTTCCCAATCGTTCCGAATCGTTCCGAATTGTTCCCAATTGTTCCCAATCGTTCCGAATCGTTCCGTTTCGTTCCGTTTCGTTCCGTTTCGTTCCACAACGTGGTCCTCGCAGAGTCCTCGCAGAGTCCTCGCAGAGTCCTACGGACTACGGACTACGGACTACGGACCGCAATGGTTCCCCAATCGAACGCATTAATTTATCGCGTTATCGTTCGCGGTACAAAAATGCGAAAAACAGGGTAACTCCCGTCACTGGCCAGAGCGACCATGCCCAAAGCGGGGCTGGATACCAGTTTGGGTCTCTTGCGCCGGCCTGGTCAAATGCGCATGTAACCGGCGACGCCCACCAGAGCCAATCGACCGAACCGCTTGCCTCGGTCAGTTCGACCAGCAGGTAATACATCGCAGGCCCGCCGAGTCCAATCAACACCCCCGCCAGAGTAACGGCTGTGATAATCGCCGTCCGCCCCGTCCTTACCCACAGCCCCAGCCCCAAGGCCCCGGCCGACACTGCCGAGAGGTATAACAGGCTGCGAATCACGTCGGTCATTGTCGCGTCGGACAACCAGGCTGCGACGATGTAAAGCGGAACGCTGGCTACGAGAAAAATGACATATTCAGCAGCGCCGCGGAACAGAAACCCCGCATGATGGGTGGCACCTTCAAGCGGAGCGAAACGAAGTGAAGCGGAGCTTGTGGGTGCATTTGCTCCATTGCCAATCCGACACCCACAACCTCCGCTTCGCTCCGGTTGAAGGTGCCACCCATCGAATGAAAGTTGACGGGGAACCAGCAGGGGCCAGAACATTATCAGGAATATGGCCTGGGCGGAGATGAGCATCTGAAGTGCGGGCGGGTTCGTGATGTTGAGAGTGCGATGTGCCGGAAGGAAGAATTCCCAGAACGTCCCGGCAGAGAGTCCAAGCAGCGAAACGACCAGAAACACCACGCCCGTCGCACGCCATACATGCCCGGCGGGCTGATCCGGTCGTTCGTCAATAGGGTCGGTAGTGTAGTTCATCGTGTCGTAAATCTATCTCGCGGATTGCGTCGAATCTCCCGCCATTGGCTGAAACAACTTTGTCCAGATTGGCGATTTTCCTGGCGGGGCTTACGCAGTAGTCCAGGTCGTCAACAGGGAATCGCCCGAAGAGTATCTCTACCCGCCTTCCGTCGCCGGTAAAAGCGTACATGACAAGGTGGACCCTGGCGTTGATAATTCTTTCAATTTCGATGCTGCCAATCAGGGAGATATAGGGTTTGTCCTTAATCAGCCCCAGCAGTTTCAGCGCGTCGTCCAACGGTTTGGAATCCCATTTTTCACCCGCCGGTGGAGGATCGGTTGTAATCTCCCGTATCCTGACGTATCCGCGTGCATTGAGCAGACGAGGCGACAGAGGCAGAACCACACCGGCCGAATCGACTACACGAACATCCCCCGGCGCCAAAGGCCTGAAGGCTACCAACGCAAATGGGCGACGGAAATCGGCACGGACGAGAATGGTCCCGTCCTTACGACGGGTAACTTTATGAACTTTCGATATCCAGGGATTTTTACCGGCGGAATTGAAAACGTCCTTTGTAAGGTCGTTATCAAGCGTGCCTCTGTTCTTTGTAACCGATTGAATGTCGGCGACCACTCCGTCGGTTATGTTGCCCGGCAACCATTCCGGCGGATCGAACAGACGAACGCGAACGGATTCGCCGGCAGGCTTGGTCGAGGAAGAAAGGACATTTTCACGCAGCATGTACATCCCGACGACGACAACAACAACGGCTAGGAGTGCAAAGGCAATTTTCACACCCACAGCAGCGCCGGCGGGCAACGAACCTTCGGACTGATCGTTCTCGATATCGCTTTGGACCTTATCCTGACGCTTATCCTTGCCCTTGTCTTTATTTTTATCTTTTTTCTTTTTTGACATGCGTGCTTATTTCCCTGCCCGTTCCAACGCCAACCTTACAATCCGATCGCACAACTGTTCAAAACTGATTCCCGCAGCGGCAGCGGCTTTGGGTAACAACGAATGACCGGTAAAACCCGGAATCGTATTGACCTCCAGCAACCAGGCAATCCCGTCGGCGGCGAGGATGAAATCGGCCCGGCTGAAATCCTTGCAACCAAGCGTTCTGTGCGCCGTCAAAGCCGCCGCCCGGAGGTGCTGCTCGGTGGCTGGGGATAGTTTCGTGTCGAAAATGAACTGCGTAGCCTCGTCGTCATACTTGGCGATGTAATCGTAAAACTCCCTGTCCGGGATTATCTCAATCACCGGAAGCGGTTTATCGTCCAGTACGCTGACGGTCATCTCCCTGCCGGGGACGAACGCCTCAATCATAGCCTTTGAGTCGGTGGCGAGAAGATTTTCCAGGGCTGACTCGCGCGTGTCTTCATCGCGGGCGATGGTAACATCAAGGCTCGAACCGCCAGCGACCGGTTTGATCACGCATGGCAGCGGAAAATCGCCCTTCGCCGAGCGGTCAATAATCACCCACTCCGGCGTGGCAAGCCCCGCCTGTTGGAAGATTCGCTTGGAAGCGTCCTTGTCCATCGCCAATTCCGAAGCCTCCGGGCCTGAACCGACATAGACCAATCCTCGCTGCTCGCATAGACGCTGGACCTGGCCGTCTTCGCCGAAAGTTCCGTGCATCGCGATAAAAACCGCGTCGATGCCCTCGCGGTCGAGGGCGGAAGTGTCGTCGGGTGAAATATCGGCAGTGGTAACACGATGCCCCGCCTGCTTCAGCGCATCGGCGACAGCCCGGCCTGACATCAGCGAAACTTCCCGTTCACTCCCCGGGCCGCCCATCAGGACAGTTATGCCCAATACGTCGGAGGCGGACATGGTTCACCAGACCTCGAGTTCAAGTTCGAGATAGACTTCCAGGCGTTTATAGACGGTTTCCCGAATGATGTTGATGAGTTTCATGACGTCCGACGCCCGCGCGAGCGGTTCGGCGAGGATGAAGTTGGCGTGCTTGTCGGAGACGTGCGCCCCACCGACGCTCCTACCCTTCAGGCCGGCTTTGTCTATCAGCGCACCTGCCGATAAGCCACGGGGATTCTTGAAGATGCACCCTGCGCTGCGTCTTGCGAGAGGCTGGGTGTTCTTTTTATAAATCCACGCCTGTTTGACCTGGTTGAGGATTCTGTGCGGGTCGTCTTCCAGCAGCCGGAATTCCGCGCCCAGGATAACCGTGGAGGTGATGTTAGTGCACCGATACCCGAAGTTCAGTTCACCCCTCATACGTGTAAAGACCACTCCGTCGGCGTCCATCAGATGCACGCTCTCGACGATGCTTCCTATATCGCCGAACGCCCCGCCGGCGTTCATTTTTACGGCGCCGCCGATGCTTCCTGGAATACCCGTCAGGCATTCCATCCCGCTCCTTCCTTCGCGCACACATCGCAGGACGAGCCGGCTCAAATCCGCCGCCGCACCGACTTTGACGCCGTCGGCGGTGAAGGTAACATTGCTGAACGCTTCGCCGGTAATTTTAATCACCGCTCCCTGCACGCCCGAATCATCCACCAGCAGATTCGCGCCGCCGCCGAGGACGTGCACCGGTATTTCATTTTCCCGGCAGCATTTCAGGACACCGGCCAACTGCTCCGGCGAGGTCGGTTCGATGAAATACTGCGCAGGCCCGCCGATCCTGAACCACGTGTACGGCGCAAGGGGTTCGGCGGTTTTAACTATTTGTTCCAATCCAGCAAACAATTTCATCGGCAACCTTCCACACGTCGCCCGCGCCCATCGTGATTACCAGATCGCCGGGAGCGAGAGATTCTTTAAGATGTTCGGTAATTAATTCAAATGTCGGGAGAAAAACCGCATCTCCACCGTTAAGTCTTATCTGCGAAACGAGGTCTTCGGCGCAAATGTGCTCCTTCTCACGCTCGCTGTCGCGGACAAAATATATCTTCGGTACGATAATCTTATCGGCAAGACCGAAACTTCGCGCAAAGTCCTTTAGCAGAAATCGCGTCCGCGAATGCTGGTGTGGCTGGAATACGCACCATATCCGTCGCGGACTGAAGAACTCCGATGCCGCCCGTAACGTAACCTGAATCTCGGTGGGATGATGAGCGTAATCATCGACCACGGTAACGCCGCCGAGTTGAGCCTTCACGGTCATTCGACGCTCAATACCCTCGAATGATCCGATTGCATCGGCGATTTGCTCCGGTGATAAACCCGCCTGGAAAAGCATCGCCGTCGCAGCCAAGGCGTTATAGACGTGGTGCAGCCCCGGAATCTGAAGGGCGATTCGACAGAACTTTCGCCCACCGACCAACACGTCGAAGCGGAACCGCCCGCGATCCGCCGTCAGGTTCGACCCACGCCAGGTGCAATGTTCGTCCAGACCGAATGTCTGCACGTCGGCTGAAACAGCACGCACTGCCGAGGCTACGCTGCGGTCTTCGCCGTTGACCACCAGCAGGCCGTGAGGCGGAACCTTGGCAGCGAAGGCGCGGAACGCCTCAATAATCGCGTCGAGATTCTCGTAGCAGTCCAGGTGGTCTTCTTCGATATTCAAAATGGCTGCCAGAGTCGGCGATAAGTTGAGGAAAGAGCGGTCGTATTCACAGGCTTCGACCACAAAGTGTTTTCCCTGCCCGACTCCGCTGGGACCGCCAAGTTGGTCGCAAGTCGCGCCGACCACAAATGAAGGGTTTTTATCCGCCGATGTCAGGGCGTAGGCGACCATGGCGGTGGTGGTGCTCTTGCCGTGCGTACCGGCGATGGCGACGCCCTCAGCCTCGCTCATCAGTCGTCCGAGCATCAGGCTATATTTAATCACCTCGCACCCGGACTGCTCGGCTCCGAGCAGTTCGGGATTGGCCTGGTGTATCGCAGCCGAATATACCACCAGGTCACAATCGGACGGGATGTTCTCTGCCTGTTGACCTACTGTTACAGTTGCGCCGTGAACGGCGAGGCTGTCCAGTATCGCTGAAGGCACGCTGTCGGAGCCGCTGACTACAGCGCCGCGCATCATCAGCAACTCTCCCAACGCGCGCATTCCCACGCCGCCTGCGCCTATGAGATGCACACGCTTGCCAAGCCAGGTTGATTCGGTTCGGTGAGATTCGATAGATGTTTCAGGTTGATTTATCATCGACTGGAACATGGTATTGCTTTTCGCACCCATCTGTCAAATATCGCGCGATGTGTTTGGCGGCATCGGGGCGGGATAAACCTTGGGCCGACACTTGCATCGCTTCGAGTCGCTCCGGTTGGCGCATAATCTCCAACAATGTCGTTCGCAGCGCGTCGGCGTTATCGGCTGAATCGTTGACTATCACAGCCGCTCCGGCGGAAACCATCTCGGCGGCATTACGCTCCTGCTGGCGGTCGCGGTGATAGGGATACGGCATCAGCACCGCCGGGATAGCGACGGCGGCCAGTTCGCCTATCGTGGATGCTCCGGCCCGGCAAAGCACCAAATCCGCAGCAGCGTATGCCAGGTCCATCCGCTCGCAAAACTCCATAACGCTTCGGCGAATCCGCCCGCCGGTGTTCTGCAAAACCCGCTCAAACTTGCCCGGACCCGATACGTGAAGAATCTGCCAATCATCGGCAAATTCGTCCAAATCCTCGCTGATGGCGAAAATCGCCTGATTGATACTCGCCGCGCCCAGACTACCAGCCATGACGAGGAGCGTTTTTCGATTCGGATCGAGGTCGAAAACCTTTCTCGCTTCATCAACATCGCCGGTAATCAGCCCGGTCCTTACCGGACAACCGACCGCTTCGACCTTGCCGGCATGTCGTCCGAAAGCGTCAGCCGTTTGGGCGAACTGCGTGAAGATAACGTCCACCTTCCGTGCGAGTCGTCGATTCGCCAGGCCCGGCGTCGCGTCGATGCTCATCAGTGCGGTGCGGATACCCGCCCTCGCCGCCGCCTCCGTAACAGGAACAGCAGCGAACGCGCCCAGACCAAAAACCGCAGCGGGTCGGAGGTCTCTGACGAGGCTGCGACCCAAGCGTCGGCCCGACGCATAAGCGGACAGAAAATCCCGCCAGCCACGGAGGTTCCGGGGCATCGAATGTATTGGCTGGACGACGAAGGCGTGCGGAGTGGCCGAGAGTATCCGGCGGTCAATATCCCTGTCGGAACATGCGAAGACGATCCGACAGTCAGGCTGGAGACGGGTCAACTCCTCCGCTACCGCCAGGGCAGGAAACAAATGCCCGCCGGTCCCCCCGCCGGCGAAGATGTATATCGGTTCAGTCATTGAACATTCGTTTTCTCGAACTGACTGATACGATCAGCGCGGTCGCCGCCGACATCAGTAGCAGGGAACTCCCGCCGGCGGAGACGAACGGAAGCGATACTCCCGTCGGCGGGGCCAGACGGACATTGACGGCGATGTGCAATACCGCCTGAAAGACGATAAGAAATCCCAATCCGCCGGCCAGTAGCGCCCCGAAGCGGTCCGACGCTCTGGTAGCCACTCTGCAGGCAAGGACCAGCCAGACCATCAGCAGTCCGATGACCAGAAACGCGCCCAACATTCCGAGTTCGTTGCAGATATTGGCGAAGATGAAATCGGTCTGGCTTTCGGGAAGGTATCCGTACTTGGCAAGTCCCGCGCCCAGGCCGGCCGGTTCGACACCGCTCCCGATGGCGATTATCGACTGCCTGGGTTGATATGTGGCCAGGTTCGCTGTGTTATTCGGATTGATGAGCGCGTCGATCCTCGCCCATCTGTGCGGAACGCAGACCACAAACAGGTAAAACGCCCCCGCCCCGAACGGTACGAGTCCCGCAAGGTAATACCAGCACACACCGCCAACCAGCAACACGACGGCTGAAGTAACGCCGATAATCCCAGCCGTTCCGAAATCTTCCGTAACTACCAGCGCGAGCGAAACACCAATCAGAACCACTGCCGGAATAAAAGCCCGCCTGAAACTTTTCAGCGGCGCGTCTTCGCGTCCCAGCAGGGCTGCCAGGATTATCAGAAGGGCAATTTTCAGCACTTCCGAAGGCTGGAAACCGATTGGGCCTGAGGAAATCCATCGCAAATCGCCGCCAACGCCTTTCCCGACACCCGGAATAAACACAGCCGCCGCTGCACACAGCGACAAAACAAACAACACCACCGCCGGTGAAAACCATCGCCAGCCTGACAATCGACGATAATCCATTCGCCACAGGAAGCACAGAATCGCTACGGCAACGGCTGCGAATATCGCCTGGCGAATATACGTCCACTCATACCACGCCGCTTCATCAGCCCGCACGCCGGATATACTGTAAACCATCACCACACCGACAGCCATCAGCGCCAGCGTCGTAAGAATCAACCCCTGGGCGGTAATATTGGCCCGTAAGGGTATTCGCTGAAGATTGTCGCCGTCCCTGGCCTTCATCAAAACTTTCCCGCTAATGCCTAATAAATGTCTAATGACCAATGTCTAATGTCTAATGAATATCTAATGATCAATTTCCAACAAACCGACAATAACCAAACCACCCTTTGGTCATTAGTCATTACTTAGACATTGGTCATTAGAAATTGGACATTATCTTAGTTTCAACGTCGCCAGCGCCGCTGCTGCGAACAGCGCTCCCAGCAGCCAGAACCGCACAACCACCTTGGACTCCACCCGCCAAATCAGATGGAAATGATGGTGAATCGGCGTACACAGCCATATTCTGCGCCCACCGGTGGCTTTGTAGTGCATCACCTGCATTATGACACTGGCTGCTTCCATAACGAACACCCCGCCGGCTATGAACAGCATCAGTTCGTGTCGGGTTACAATGGCGATGTATCCGATAAGCCCGCCCAACGGGAGCGAACCGGTATCGCCCATGAACATCTGCGCAGGCAAACAGTTGTACCAAAGGAAGCCGATACACGCTCCAATCATGGCTGCACAAACGACCGCCAGTTCCGCCGCCCGCGGCACGAACGGAAGGTGAAGGAAATTCGCCCATTCCTGATTGCCCGCCACCCAGGACAGTATCAGAAAAACGCCGGTAACAAACACCATGCACCCCGACGCCAAGCCATCCATCCCATCGGTCAGGTTAACGGCGTTAGACGAACCGACCATCACGAGCACCGTGATAATCACATAAGCCAACAGCCCCAGCATGCCGACCAGCGGGACAGGATCGGCTTTGAATGGGAAGTAGAAACTGTGCGCGGCATTGATTAACCTGCCGGTGTGATCCACAGCCTCGCTCTTCATTCCGTAGAGGTAGATGAAATGCGCCAGCAGCACAGGCAGGGCGATTTGAAAGAGGAGTTTTTCCCACATTTTCAGTCCGTCCCGGCTTGGCGCGCCCTGACCGTCGGAGCGTGCGGCAATAGCGCCGGCCCGAAGTTTCAACCAGTCATCCACGCCCCCAAGCAAACCCAACCAGACCAGCACCATTAACGCCATGAATACGTACATGCTGCTTATGTCGGCGAACAGGTATGTTGAGACGAAGATGGCCAGAACTATCAGCATCCCCCCCATCGTCGGCGTGGCGAACTTGTGGCGGGTCAGTTCGTTGATGCCGGTGTGGTCGAACTCGGGACGGTCGCCCAGTTTCATATGGATCAGAAAGCGGATCATCCGAGGACTCAGCAGCACCACCACCAGGAAACTAAGCACCGCCGCGAAGGTCATCCGCAGGATCAGTTTCTCCATGTGATGCTCACCGCGGAACAGCGGGGATATCCACATCTGGAGCAGAACCAGAGCCAAAGCAAACAAGCCTGCCAGAGCAACACCGATAATCCATTTGTGCCAGTGAATCACTTGCGAACCTTTCGCTTCTTATCAGAGCATATAAAAAAGAAATTCACCACAGAGACCGCAGAGAAAAAAGAATTTTTGTTTTTTTTTAATTTATTCATCTCTGCGCTCTCTGCGTTCTCTCGAAGAGTCCTACGGACTGCGGTGCATTTTGTCATGGTTTTTTAACCGATTGCCCGCCTTTTCGGGGCTTCTCGAATGCCGCTTGTATCGGCGCTACCAGCCTCTCCATCGCCGTCAGGCGGGAACCCTTCAGAAGCACCACGTCGCCGGGGTTCAGCATACCGGGAAGATTCTTACAAGCCAACCTTACCGATTTTATTTCCTCGGTTTTTATACTTCCGACTGATGACGCCCCTTGCGCTATGTATTTTCCCAAAGACCCGATGCCGATAACGAGGTCCACCCCCGCATTCGCCAGCGACTCACCGGCTGACAGATGCAGCGCTTCGCCGGCAGGGCCAAGTTCGAGCATATCGCCGGCGACGACCACTCGCCTCTTGCCCGGAAAAGACGCCATCGCCTCAGCCCCTGCCTGCAACGAGGCAGGATTGGCATTATAGGCATCATTTATAATCGTTACCGTACCGGCTTCGATCGGCTCGGTGCGCATTTCGCGTCCAACGTAATCGCCCATCGCAGCGGCGGCATGGGCGTCGTCGGTCCCGAACCGATGAGCCACCGCAATAGCGGCCAGTGCGTTCAGTGCGTTGTGCCTTCCCGGAACGGCGAGGTCCACCCATAATCGCCCGTTCAGTTCAAACCGCCCCCCGCCGACGGTAGGCTCGTAACGAGTTAACCTCAACTCGGCTGAATCGTCCTGACCGAAGCGGACCAGTTTCGCGTCGTATGCCCGAACCGCGCTGGTCAGCGGTTCACTGTCCGCCCAGACAACGGCCAGCCCGCCGGGCATCAAACCCATCAGAAGCGACGCCTTCTCCATCGCTATGTGCTCCAGGTCGCCCAGACCGGCAAGATGCACTTGTGCAACAGACGTAATTACCGCAATGTCGGGGCGGATTATTCGGGCAAGGTCGGCTATTTCGCCCGGTGCATTGGTTCCGGCCTCGCATATCACATAATCGTCGTCAGCGCAGGCCGACAGCAGCGTCAGCGGAACGCCGATAGCGTTATTGAAACTGGCAGGCGAAGCCGTTCCTTTCAACCGTCCCGAAAGTATGTGATGAATCATGCCCTTGACCGTTGTCTTACCGTTGGAACCGGTAACGGCCACTATCGTCGCAGGAAGAGTCTTTCGATAGTACGACGCCAAAGCGCCCAGCGCTTCGGTCGTGTCAGCCACGCCGATGACCCCGCCGGTGAAGCCGGTGAGGCTCTCGTCATCCAGTGCCGCATCCTGCTCCACAATCGCAGCCACGCACCCAGCCGCAGCGGCCTGGGGCAGGAAATCATGCCCGTCAAACCTCTGGCCACGAATCGCGATGAACAGGTCATCAGCGCCGGCGCTGCGCGAATCTATGGAGACGCCTTCAGCCGCCACCGCCTCACCAAGCCGGCGCCATCGCCCCTTCACCGCCCGTCGAATGTCTTCGGTCATCAAACGTTTCATATTAGTAGCATTCAGCAGTCAGCATTCAGCGGTCAGCAGATTTTCGACGATTTCGGCATCATCAAAGTGTATTCGTTCGTCGCCGATAACCTGGTAATTTTCGTGTCCTTTTCCGGCTATGAGCACGACGTCGTCTGCCCCGGCAATGTTAATCGCTTCGGCAATGGCTGAGCGACGATCCGGTTGGGTTATTACTTTCGCCCGTGCTGCCGTTGAAAACCCCGTCATTATTTCCTCGATAATGGCAGCCGGTTCTTCGTTGCGCGGGTTATCCGACGTTACGATAACGGTGTCTGCCCATCTTTCAGCGGCGTTGGCCATTCGGGGACGTTTCGAGCGGTCCCGATCGCCCCCACAGCCAAAGACGACAATCAATTTACCGGACGTTACCGGACGAAGCGCCGAGAGAACCTTATCCATCGCGTCGTCGGTATGCGCGTAATCCACCAACACCTCAAAAGGCGCCCCCGTCTCAATCCGCTGCAATCGTCCCGGTATCAAACATACCTGCCCCAGCGCCTCGGCGACAGTATCCATATCCACGCCCATCGCCTCGGCGGCGGCGGCGGCAGCCAGACAATTATATACATTGTGTCGCCCGATTAAACTGGTATGAATGTCTCGCTCGTCGCCGCCGGAGCGTAACAGGAAACTGCTTCCGGTTATGTCGATCTTGTCAATCCTTCCCGATACGTCCGACGCGCCCGATAACCCGTACCATACGACCTTCGCGGAAGTGGACGAAGCCATCTGTTCGCTGCAATCCTCATCGCGATTGAGCACCGCCCATGCGTCAGGATCAAGGGTCTCGAAGAGTCGTTGTTTCGCGGAAAGGTAGTTTTCCATCGAGCCGTGATAGTCCAGGTGGTCGCCGCTGATGTTGGTAAGAACGGCTACGTCGAAGTCTATCCCTTCGGTTCTTCGTTGGTCCAGTGCGTGCGACGACACCTCCATAACCAGGTGCGTCCCACCGGCGGCGACTATCTCATCCATCATTTCAGCCAGTTCGACGGCTCCGGGCGTCGTGGTGCGAGCTGGGACGCGATGAGCGATTGTCTCGTACGAAACCGTCCCAAGCATCCCGACTTTCATCCCCGCCAGATCGAGAATATGCCGCAGGAGGTAGATGATTGTGGTCTTCCCGTTGGTTCCGGTTACACCGGCGACGGTTAGTTTCCGACAAGGCCAGCCCCGCGACGCCTGCGCCAACGGACCGGCAACAAGACGCGAATCATCAACCACTACCAGGGCAATTTCCGAAGGAACATCCGAGGCGTCCTCGCACACCACAGCGGCGCATCCCGCCGCCACTGCCGAGGCGATATAACGATGCCCGTCCGTATTCGGGCCTGGAACAGCCACGAAACAATCGCCCTCACCGACCCGACGAGAATCCGTTACAACGTTGCGCAGGTCAGTATCGCCCCGTTGAATCGTTCCGCCCAGACCGGCATCAGCACATAATTGTGAAAAACGCATAGTAACCTCATTGTAACAATACAAAATCCGAAATCCGAATTTCGAAATACGAAACAATATCGAAATACAAATGACAAAAATCCGAAACAAAAAAACATACGTTTGTTTTTGGTCATCTGTGTTTTGAACATTAGAAAATTAGGATTTTGAATTTGTTTCGGATTTCGATATTCGGATTTCGGATTTTGCGGTTTAACTACCGACTACTGACTACCAAATTTTTATCAGGTGGAATGTCCAGGTAAGGCAGCGTTTTTTGCAGTACCCGGCGAACGCACGGGGCGGCTACTTTACCGCCGGTGTATCCCCTGCCGTATTCAGGCTTGTATATGGAAATCACGCATACGACCGCCGGTTTGGATGCCGGAGCACCGGCCATGAAAGTAGCGGTGTAAGCATGCTCCTCATACCCGTCAGGTCCGCCGATCTGGGCGGTTCCCGTCTTCCCGAATACGCTCCATCGATCCATGCGGCATCTCTTGCCCGTGCCGCGTTCGACGACGTTGACCAATACCTCGTCGATGAACCGGCGCGATACTTCGGCACTGAGCACCTGCCGAATACGCCGGCGACGATTCTCAAACAGAACCTTTCCGTTCACGTCGGTTACACGCTCGATTAGCCGCGGACGAAGCAACTCGCCGCCGTTGGCGATTGCGCTGAACGCATTGGCCAACTGAACGGTTGTAACCATAATCGGTCCTTGACCGAACGGCATACGGCGCGTGGCGTATCCGGTCCATCGGCGTGGATTAACAAGTCTGCCCGGGCACTCGCCGGACAAGTCGATACCGCTTCGGACTCCGAACCCGAATGCCGACGCGATCCGGCAGAGCGATTCGTTTCCAAGATGCTCGCCGAGTTTGGACATTCCGATATTGCTGGATTTAATCACAATTTCCGATAGCGGAATCCGTCCGAACCGACAGCCTGGGAAGTCCCGAATCGTCCCGCCGCGATGCGCTCTGTACAGTCCGTTATGGCAGTAGAACGTCGTATCGAGCGTAACTTTTCCCATCTGCACCGCACCGGCGACGATGAAGGGTTTGAATACGCTTCCCGGCTCGTAAGGGTCGGTAATCGCCCTGCATCGACGATGTTCGGGTGGGGTAATACTGTACCTGTTCGGGTCAAAGGAAGGAAGCGACGCTATCGCCAGGATCGCGCCGGTATTCGGGTCCATCACCACGCCCATCGCCGCTTCAGCGCCGTAACGACCCGCCGTTTCGCTGAGCGCATCTTCGAGAAAACCCTGAATGGACACATCCAACGTCAATACGACGTTTTTTCCATCCTGCGGGGGGTCGTATTCCTCAACGTCGGCGTAACTCCCCCGCCGGGAAGCGTCGCATCTGACTACTTTTCGGCCGTCACGCGACGATAACCATTTATCGGCCTGAAGTTCGATTCCGCCACCGGGCCGGCCGTCAATCAGACGAAAACCCAATACCTGACCGGCAAGTGAACCACCGGGGTAATTTCGGCGCCATTCGCCCATAACCCCTATCGCGCGAATCTTCAGGTTCCGTACCGCTTCAGCCTGCGAATCGGTTACGTCCCGAACCATGTACACGAATCGCTTATCGCGCCGCCGGAAAAGTTTGTCGTACAATTCACCGTCGGTGCAGCCGAGCACGGCTGCGAGCTTTGCGGCAGTTGCGGCAAACCGCTCGGAACCCAACAGGACGGGATCGGCATAGACGCTGGAAGCCCGTCTGGAACCGGCCAACAGTGTGTGTCCGGTGCGTGTCCGGGCAAAGATATTTCCATGCCTCGCTGGAAGGATAATTACCCGCCGCTGCTGGCGCCGGGCAAGTTCGGATAACTGTCCGCCACGGCATACCTGTAAATGAACGACCCGCCCGCCCAGTACCAACAGCGCGATGGCCGGTACGGCAAAAAGAAAATAAAATCGCCATTTTCTCATTCTTCAGTCTTTCTGGACGATCTGATTACCCCTGAACGATTCGCCCGGAGGAAGCAGTTCCAACGCCAACTGATACCCACGCTTATTCACCTCTCTGGGAGATGTCAGTTCGCCCAGGCGAATCTGCTGATTCCATAATTCTCGCCGAACCTCGTGGCGACGGGCGGAAAGTCGGAAAGTATCTGCCTGAACGGACGCCCGCTCCAAACGCAGATGCACCATCCCCGCCGCTATTACCGCAAAAGCCAGAATGATCCACGCAAATCGCATAATTACTTCCTGCAAAAGACACCGGATGAGTACCCTGGTACGCTGTCCGGGCAATAATGAAGGGTGCCATGTTCTCACCCGAAGCGCAGCGAAGGGGGTGAATATGCCTACCCGCTTCGTGTGAAGGCATGGCGCCCATACACCTATATCAAATTTTTCTATCCTGGGATTTTCAACTTCATGCCCACTGACAACCTGTTTGGGTTGGCGAGTCTGTCCCGATTGGCATTGAGCAGTTTTCGCACTGCCGATTTGCTCGCGTCGCCCATCGTTCTGCGAGCGATACCGGTCAGGCAGTCGCCGGAACGCACAATGTATGTCCGATCATTACCGAAACGCTTGCCAAAGACGCTCATCGTCATTTCGGTGTAATGCTTCTGCGGTTTTTTCAGGGCAACCTGCCGATTCCCAGCCAGCCTGCCGGGAAGCGGCGGAATCACCAGCACCTGCCCCACCGACAATGCCGCCGGATCGGACAACTTGTCGCGATTGGCGCGATATATCCGAAGATGCTCATTCTCAAACCGCCGGCCATAGACCTTCCGGGCAATCCCGATCAACGTATCGCCGGAACAGACCCGGTAAGTTCGCGTCCGAACAGGTGTTACGACCTTGACGACCGGGGCGACAGGGTTATCAGAGGACGCAGCGGGTGCAGCAGGTTCCTTAGGTGACGGTTTTGAGGGCGTATTATCCCGGCTGCAAAGCACCGCCGAAACCATCTCAGGCCCAGGCTCTGAAACCTTTGGTGCGTCGGGTGCAACGGCTTGAGGGGACTGGTACGATTTCGAGAAACTTATACTCCGCTGCCCAAGAACCAAACCGAAAAGAACAATAAATACCAAACCAACCAGAAGTGCGATACGTGTTTCGTGTGTCATTTACAGGCTCCATCCATGCCCCGGCCAGAGGGGGCTTTTCGGCTACCGAATCCTTTCGACCGCACGAAGCTTCGCCGACCTGCTTCGCGGGTTCCTGTATATTTCAACCGCACCACCGGTTATTGGTTTTCTATTCAGCAATCTGTACGCTCCTGTCTCAGCCGCTGCGGCAAATGCCTGCTTGACGAGTCGGTCTTCCAACGAATGGAAACTGATTATCGCCGCTCGTCCGCCGACGCTCATCAGGCCCGGAATCTTCTCCAACAGGCGTTCGAGGTTTTGCAACTCGCCGTTGACGGCAATTCGCAATGCCTGAAACGTCCGCGTAGCCGGATGAATCTTGTGCCTGACGCCGGACTTTCGCGGTATCGCGCCGGCGACTATCCTAGCCAACTCGCCGGTCCGCTCGATACGCTCGCGATTCCTGGCTCGGACGATAGCGCGGGCAATCCGTCGGCTGTGGCGTTCCTGACCGTAACGGTAAATAATGTCCGCCAGTTCGACCTCGCCGAGCGTGTTGACCAGTTCCGCAGCAGTTTGCCCTTCGGTACCGAAACGCATGTCCAGAGGCCCGTCAGTCTGGAAACTGAAACCACGCGACGGATCATCCACTTGTGTCGATGACATTCCCAGGTCCGCCAGGATGACATCGGCAGATGCGACGTCCGCGGCTTCCATCACGTCTTCCAGATCGGCGAAATTTGCCTGGAACAACCTGACCCGCCGGCCGAAACGCACTAAACGCTCTTTGGTTTTCAAAAGATTGGACTCGTCCAGATCAATGCCTATCAGGTGAGTCTCGTCGCCGGACGATTCCAGCATCGCCTCGGCATGACCGCCAAGCCCAACCGTACAATCAATAATGACTTGCTTGCCCTTCGGCGCCAGTAATTTCAGCGCCTCGTCGAGCAAAACAGAAAGATGACCGGCATCATCCATGACGCCGGCCTGTCAGACTGCCACGGCGTCCTCAGCCAAAATGGCTTCGGCGTGCTCAGAAAACGCTACCCGGGCATACTCGCCACCCATCGATTGAACCTGCGTCAGTCGCTCCGCGAGAACCAACAGTCGCTGCCGAAGCCCATCCTTATAATTCGATGGTGCGGCGCCGCTACGCTGAAGTTCCGTAAGTGTCGCGCTAAAACATCCATGTTCCATACACGAACCACTCACCTGTCGCTGGGAAACAAGCATGCTGAAATCCTTTCCTTATCCGGGTAGCCCCGGCGGCCTCGAAAACTCCCAAAAATATTCAGGAGTCTCTTCTATTCGCCGACGCCTCAAAACCATCCTTGTCGCGCCGACGTTCCAAACTCTTTACTTGTCAATAACACCCGACGATGAAAGCCCGTCGCCGGCATCAAGAACATCCTCGCTGTACCTATCGAGGGCGTCTTCGACGTAACGCTCCCACTCGTCCGTAGGCCAGAGTTCAATGTGGTCGCCCTTTCCGATAAGCGTTATGCGATCCGAAACAGTCGCACGCTGCATCGCCTTCTCAGGCAACACCACCCTGCCCTGCGCGTCGGGCTTGAGAACCCTCGCAAAAGCAAACAGCAAATCGCCCTTCTGGTTCTTCCGGCTCGGGATCGGACTACGCTCGAGAGTCGCCAGCAACTCACGATAATACTTGTCCGGGTAAAGCCACAAATGCCTGTCAGGACCAAGGATCAGGTAAAACTCATTTCCGTCCTCGTCCGGGACGATCTGCTCACGCAATGCCGTGGGAATAGCGAGTCTGTGCTTGACAGCATCAATCGTCTGATCGAACTCGCCAACAAACAACGCCATTGCGTGGCCCCTTTCGCCCTTTGATGGGATTGGCAGGGAAATTACACCACTAATAGGGAAGCGTCAAGGAAAAAAATTTCTTGCCCCTTGTTTTACAATACCTAACGAAAACCGACCATACGCAACAGATTATGGCTCTCGAAGACTTGGTACACAATATGTTGTGGCGAAATATTTTTTTGCTTTTCCTGATTTTGATTTTTGTGGGCTTCCGGCAAAATGCCTCTGGGAGAAAAAAGCGTCGTTTGACAAAGCCGACGGATAGCTATCCGTCGGCTTTACTGCTCCCCGCGACAAACGTTTTCGTAAAGTCGCTCGTACGCTGTTATGTTCGCTTCGATGGAAAAACGTTCCCTTATTCGTTTCTGTCCCGCTGCGCCAAGCCGCAGCCTTTCGTCGCGATTGTCGGTAAGTTGATTAATCGTCGTCGTCAGCGCGTCGATGTCTTCGGAATTAATCAGCAATCCGCTTTCGCCGTCTTCGATTAATTCCGTCAGCCCCGGAACCCTTGTTCCGATAACCGGCAGGCTGGCTGCCATTGCTTCTGCCGCTGCCAGACCGAAACCTTCCCACCGACTTGGTTGGACGAAAATATCAGCCGCTGACAACAGGCCTGGAACGTCATCGGTTCGCCCAAGCCAAATCACCGAACCGCTCTGGTCACGGAGAAACTTTTCAAGAATCGGCGTTTCAGGTCCGTCGCCGGCGATTACGAGATGAATATCGTTGCGGCCTCGACGGAGGCGACGGAAGGCTTCGAGCAGCATCGGAAGGTTCTTCTGATAATCAAGCCGGCTTGCAAAAGCGACCATGATTTCGTCGTTGCCGACGCCCCACTGCCGGCGGAGTTCCTCGCGCCGCTGCGGGTTCGGCGCGTATGCGTCGATATCTATTCCGTTGTAGATAACCTCGTATCGTTGCATCGGCAGATGCGATTTGCTCACGTGGTGGTCCCGAACAGCCTGCGAGACGCAGACAATACGATCGCACCGGCCCGTCATAATCCGCGCCCATGCGTACTGCCAAGGCCTGAAGCGTCCCTCCGCCACGTGAACGGTATGAACCAGATTCCGCACCCCGGTCAGCCCGGCGGCGATACGCCCCACAAAATCGGCGTGAAAAAGATGCGTGTGGAGCAAATCGATCCGCTCTCGCCGAAGCAGTTTCGCCATCCTGGGAAGAACGGAAAGATCGAGTTTATTTCGCGCGTTCAGTACGGTAACGCCGATGCCCGCCTGCTCGAGCCGCCCAGCCACCGCCCCGCCGCGAAGAGCGGCCACCTGCACGTCGAACCGCTCGCGGTCAAGCCGCAGCGCCAGTTCATAAACGCATCGCTCGGCCCCCGCCGGCTTAAGTTCGGTAATCAATTGGCATATCCGCAAACGCTTCACAGAGATAATGTACCATCACTCACGCCGTCCGCACTTGAAAAATCCGCGCGACCTCGTTACATTCCCCTGACCATGAATGAGAAACTTACCACCGATAAAGCGATGATCCTTGCTCGCGGGCTTGGTACGCGGATGCAGAAGCAGGCCGACGACGTCAAACTCGATGCCGCCACTTCCGACCTCGCCGCCAAGGGCGCTAAAGGATTGATTACCGTCGGGGCGGGCAGGCCGTTTCTGGATTACTCGCTCCAGGCGTTGATGGACACCGGTATCCGTGATATCTGCCTTATCGTCGCGCCGGGGACTTCGATGCTGCGAAATTATTACGAAGCCGTCGGCGAACGCCTGCCCGACACCCGGATTTCGTTCGCCGTCCAGGACGAACCGCTCGGAACCGCCCACGCCGTAGCGTCGGGTAGGCAGTGGGCTGACGGAAAACCTTTTATCGTCGTCAATTGCGATAATTTCTATACGCCGGAGGCTATTCGTGCACTGATAACCTCGGCGGTACCGGCAACGGTCGCCTTCGAGCGCGAAGCCCTTATCGCCAACAGTAACATCCCAGCCGATCGTATCCGTCGATTCGCCGTGATCGATTTCGACCAATCCGGATGCCTCCGCAAAATCATCGAAAAGCCCGACAACCCCGACGATTACGCACTCGACGGAAAACTCTACGTCTCAATGAACTGCTTCTGCTTCACTACCGAGATATTCGACGCCTGCGACGCAATCGAGCCGAACCCCGTCCGAAAAGAGTATGAACTTCCCACTGCCGTGCAATACACAATTGAACAGATGGGTCTGACCTACCAAGCCGTCAAATGCACCGAAGGCGTCCTGGACATGACCGGGCGGGACGACATCGAATCGGTCCGCCGACTACTGGCCGACCACGAGGTCCGCTTCGATGCACCGGAAAAAAAGGAGTAAGTTATTTTTATGGGTGGCACCTTCAAGCGGAGCGAAACGAAGTGAAGTGGAGCTTGTGGGTGCTCTACCCTACTGTCAATCCGACACCCACAACCTCCGCTTCGCTACGGTTGAAGGTGCCACCCAACTTCATTGTCCGGACATATGAATGAAAATAAAAAATCTTGAGACAAGTTATGACCTGCCTGAATGATCTCATCAACAGCAAAGACTCATTGATGCCTTCAGCCGCCGCTGTGCTGACTGAACGGTTCGGCGTATCGCGGAACGCCGATGCCGTCGGCGCTTTCGTTCCGGGACGGGTCGAGGTCCTCGGAAAGCACACAGACTACGCCGGCGGGCGGAGCCTGCTGATGGCGGTTGCCAAGGGCTTCCGCCTTGTCGCAGCCGGGCGCGACGACAACATTATCCGCATCACCGCAGGCCCGGCGTTCGACGACATTCAGGAATTCGCCTACGGACAGACCCCGCCGCACGAAGCGGGACACTGGGTCAATCACGTCTCGACGGTCGGGCGCCGCCTGGCATCCAACTTCGGCGACCTTCGCGGCGCTGACATCGCGTTTGTCTCCGACCTGCCAATCGCAGCCGGGATGAGTTCGTCAAGCGCACTGATTGTCGCGGTCTTCCTGGGCCTGGCCGAAATCAACCATCTGGCCGAGACGGAAATTTACCGTCATAACATACACTCGAACATCGAACTGGCAGGCTACATCAGCTGCGTGGAAATGGGCGGCACGTTCGGAACGCTCACCGGACAGACCGGTGTGGGAACATTCGGCGGAAGCGAAGACCACACCTCAATGCTCTGCTGCAAACCGAATACGCTTTCGCAGTTCTCGTTCGCCCCGTCTCTGTTCGAACGCGATATCGGCTTCCCTTCCGAAATGGAAATGGTAATCGCCTCCTCCGGCGTCGAAGCCGTCAAAACAGGACAGGCCCTGGAGAAATACAACCGCGCCTCAATCCGTGCACGAAAAGCCGCTGAAGCCTACAACCGCTCAGCCAATACACAGTGCAAAAACCTCCGCGATGTATCCGTTCATGCCGGAGAAGACGGGTTTTCCGGCGCAATGGACGCTATTGACCGGGGCACAACCGACGAAGACGCCGGCCTGGATTTGCAAGGACGCTTCGAGCAGTTCTACCGTGAGGACCAGCAGATTATCCCCGCCGTCGGCGACGCTCTGGTTTCAGGGAACATCGAGGCTATCGGCGAACTTGTCGATGCCTCACATGCAGGCGCGCGGAAGGGGCTGAAGAACCTCGTCCCGGAAACGGATTTCCTCCAGCAGTCCGCTCGGAAACTCGGCGCAATCGCAGCCTCCTATTTCGGGGCAGGCTTCGGCGGGAGCGTCTGGGCGATGATTAGCAAAGACAAGGCCGAGGAATTCCGCGCTGCGTGGGAACAAACATATACGAAACATTTTCCCGAATCGGCGAAACGGGCGGAGTTTTTCATCACCGAACCCGGCGAACCGGCGCATGTAGTATAAAGACATGCCTCGCTAAAGCGGGCACGCCAACAAATTGGTTGATTGGTTGACTGGTTGATCGGTAAATCAGTTCATCAGTTGATCTGTTTTAGGTTCCGTTTTTTCTGTTTTTCCCAAGTCCCTGGTCCCAAATCCCTGGTCCCTATCTTTTAGTATATTTGCGTTTGATTACGAAAACTGGTATTATTCTCTGGATACAGTTCCCGGATGTATCCCACTGGATAACTGAAACCCGAACGCCGAAGGAGATATGCGCAGTGTCTAATAACGCAAAATACCCGCTTCAGGATGTTGATGAACCGAATCTTTATCGCGACATCTTCCCGTACACCGAGTTGCCTCGAATGCCGTTCGACGGAAAGAGCGTTCCGATGAACCGTGCGCCGAAGGTCTGGATAACGGACACGACCTTCCGCGACGGCCAACAAGCGAGACCGCCGTACACGGCCCAGCAGATCGTCGATATATTTACGCTGATGCACAAACTCGACGGCGGAAGCGGACTCATCCAGGCAAGCGAGTTTTTCCTCTACTCCAAACGTGACCGCCAGGCCGTTGATAAGTGCCGCGAACTCGGATTCGAGTTTCCGCAGGTTACCGGATGGATACGGGCAGTCAAAAGCGATTTCAAACTCGTAAAAGACATGGGGCTCGCCGAGACGGGAATCCTGGTCTCGTGCAGCGATTATCATATCTTCCTGAAACTCAAAAAAAACCGTAAGCAGGCGATGGAAATTTACCTGGACATCGTCCAGGCCGCTCTCGACGCCGGAATCACGCCGCGATGCCACTTCGAGGACATCACGCGGGCGGACTTTTACGGATTCGTCGTTCCATTCGCCGTCGAGTTGATGAAACTGCGCGAGCAGTACGGCAGGGACGTGAAAATCCGCCTGTGCGATACGCTCGGTTTCGGCGTGCCCTGGTCCGAAGCCGCCCTGCCACGAAGCGTACCGAAACTCATTCACGGACTGATTCACGACGCCGGTGTGCCGGGCGAACTGATGGAATGGCACGGGCATAATGACTTCCACAAGGTCGTCGTCAATCCCATAACGGCCTGGCTCTATGGCTGTGCCGGGTGCAACGGCGCACTGCTGGGGACCGGGGAGCGAACCGGAAACACACCCGTCGAGGCGATGGTAATCGAGGCCGCCCAGTTCAACGGCGAACATACCCCCGGCGTCGATTACGCCGTCATCACCGAGATCGCCGAATACTTCACCAACGAGATCGGCGACGCTCTCCCGCACAACTACCCGCTTGTCGGACGCGACTTCAATGTTACCCGCGCGGGTATCCACGCCGACGGACTGCTCAAGAGCGAAGAGATTTATAACTGCTTCGACACGCAGAAACTCCTCGGTCGCCCCGCCAGCGTCGCTATCACCGACAAAAGCGGAGCGGCTGGGATAAAACACTGGATCGAACAGCATTTCGACCTGGACGTCGCCAAGGACGACTCGCGCCTGCTGGCAATACGCGACCGCGTCGATACCGAATACGAAGCCGGAAGAACCACCGCCATCAGCGACGACGAGATGCTCGCGTGGTATAACGAAGCGTTCGGTGGTTGATTGGTTGGTTAGAAAAGGAAACTCGATGAAACATGCGATTTTGCTGACATTTCTGGGCGTGCTGATGCTGGTATTGTCAACCGCAACCGCAGCCGACGGGCCTAAACTCGTCAACGAAAAACAGATTCTCCCCGACAACGAGAACTGGAAGATCAGCGAAAACCAGGGCATCAATTCGATGCGGCTCAGCCCGGACGGCAAACACCTGCTGTACATCCGCTGGGAGAAGGTCAACGACCCCGAAGAAAACCGGCAGCGGCGTATCTACCGGATCGTCCTGCGAAACATCGCCTCCGGCAAGGACAAGACGCTGCCCATACCGGCATACCGCAACGGCGAGATCGCTGTAATAATGCTGTCGATGAACGTCTTCGACACAACCGGTAAAAGAATCGTCCTCGGCGTAGGCATCGACGCAAACGGCGACGGCCGACACGACCACCGCCAAGAGAAGATGAAACCCGTCGTGTACGACATAGCCTCCGGAAAAACAAAAGACCTCTCTATGCAGGACGATATTATAATCCCCACCTTCGACCGCACCGGCAAGGGGTTTATTATAATCGCCGCCGACAAACAAGCACGGACGGGCAAACTTATTACTATGCGTACGGAGAAAGCCAGCCCGAAAGTGCACCACATATGGGGGCTGCCACGAGGCGTCTGTCCAGCCGCCGACGTTCTGTCGCTCCTCCTGCCGCCTGATCGCAATGCAGGCCGGCGAGAAAATCTTGTCCTTTACGACCTCAAAGCCGACAAGCAGATTGCCAAACTACCAACGCATGAGAAGAATACCAAACTGGATGACTATAACCCGCAGTGGACCGGCGACGGACGATACCTGTATTACGTGGACATGAAGGATGATGCAGCCGGTGGACCCGACAACCCCAAGACAAAACCCATTACCCGTATCTGGGACCGTAAGACCAATAAGGAGGGCGGTATTGTTGACAGCGCCATCCCCATCGGACCCGGGCCTGGAAAGACCACTATGGTCCTGGGAAAACCTCTAAAGGGCGTGATGACGCCGAAAGGGTATATCCTCCACGATGCCGCGACGGGCAAGTCCTGGCCGCTGTGCGATAATTTCAAAAGAGTCATCACCGCACAGGGCAAATACGTCATCTATGTAAAAAAGACCCTCGGCAAGCCCGGCGCATACATGGCTGAGATCGTCCTGCCGGGTAAAGCCAAAGACGCCAAAGACGCCAAAGACAAAAAAACCACAAGCCGACCCGCCAAAACCAAACCTCCGAAAATAAAAAAACCATGATTGTCAGTAAGAAAAGGTGGGCACGCCACGGCGTATCTTCGACCTACCGGCCCAGTCTACTATGTCGAAAGGTAATTCAATGAGTTTCTGCACAGCCATTAATTGCATGGACGGAAGAGTGCAACTTCCGGTGATCCATTTCCTCCAGAAGCGCTTCGGCGCCGAGTACGTGGACGCCGTCACCGAGCCGGGGCCTAACCGCATCCTCTCCGAACAGGCAGAGAAGAATACCATCGAGTCCATACTGCACCGCGTGGGCATTTCGGTTCACAAGCATGGCTCGAAGGGTATCGCCATGGTGGGACATTACGATTGCGCCGGAAACCCAGCCGGTAAGGACGAACAGGATTCGCAAACCCGCACAGCCGTCGCATTTCTGAAGGAACATTTCGGCGACACAGAAATTATCGCACTATGGGTCGATGAAGACTGGAAAGTAAGCGAAATGTCTTAAAATCTGCAACAGTGGTAACTTCAGAACCGACGGATAGCAATCCGTCGGCTTTGCCCGCTCGCTAAATCTATCCCGCATTTCCGTTTTTTTTAGAAAAATTCGTGTAATTTGTGAAATTCGTGGACTATTTCGTCTTGTTCGCGTCGTTCGCGGCTTATATAAGGTATGGGCGAGAAGGAGTTGCGTAATGAAGGCATTGGTTCTGGAACCGGACCTGAAACTGAATCTCCGCGAGATTGAGATAGACGAACCCCTGGGCCTGCGGGACGTGCGGATACAGATACACACGGTCGGCATCTGCAGCAGCGACTTGCATTATTATCAGCACGGCAGGATGGGACAGGCGGTGGTCGAAACTCCGATGGTCCTCGGCCACGAGGCGGCAGGAACGGTCATTGAAACCGGCCCGGAAGTCAAACACCTCAAGGTCGGCGACCGCGTCTGCATGGAACCCGGAGTGCCCGATCCGACCAGCAAGGCCTCGCGCCTGGGCAAGTACAATCTCGACCCGACGATGCGATTCTGGGCGACCCCGCCGACCCATGGCTGCCTTCGCCCGACAGTCGTCCACCCGGAAGACTACACCTTCACTCTGCCCGATAACGTCAGTTTCGCCGAAGGCGCAATGATCGAACCGCTGGCTATAGGCATGCACGCCGCCGCTCAAGCGAAGATAAAGCCCGGCGACCTGGCGGTCGTGCTGGGAGCAGGGACTATCGGCGCGATGACGGCCTTATCGGCGCTCGCCGGCGGGTGCAGCCGGGTCGTCATCACAGACGTCAGGCAGGCGAAACTCGACCTGATAGCCGGGCTGGGACCGATTACGCCGGTCAACGTTACCGACGGCAACCTGACCGACGTGGTAATGAAGATGACCGATGGCTGGGGCGCCGACATCGTCTTCGAATGCAGCGGAAACGAGAAGGCGATTGTTACCATGCTCGATCCGATCTGCCCCGGCGGGCGGGTCGTACTGGTCGGAATACCGGCCCATATGCCACGTTTCGACATCTTCACCGCACGGGTCAAGGAAGTTACCATCGAAAACGTCCGCCGTTACGCCCATGTATTCGACCGCGCACTGGCGTTAATGGCCGGCGGGAAAATAGACATCAAACCCTTCCTGACAGACACGTTCGATTTCGCCGATTCCGTCAAAGCGATCAAGTGGGCTGTGAACATGCCCGAAACGTCTGTCAAAGCGCAGATTATAATACCGCAATAGGGGATGCCGAATATGTCAAATTCGCACAAAATGGTTTTTCAACGGTTCGGACGCTCTCAGCATTTGCGGATTGCTTCGGCTGAGGATTTGGCGGCTGTGCTCGAACTCGACGAGGCGCACTGGGTCGCCACCGGAGCGCCGATTGAGACAATCAACTGCGATCCGGTGTTCCTGAAATTAATGGACACCGACAACAACGGCCGGCTTATGTGCTTCGAGGTCAAAGACGCCATTGTCTGGCTGCTGGCGAATCTTCACGACACGAGCGGCGTAACGGCTGAGGCCGATACGCTCCGTCTTGATGCGATTAATACCGACAGCCCCGAAGGCGCTCAAATCCATGAATCCGCCTCCAAAACCCTTGCCGGTATGGGCCTTTCGGAGGCTGGGGAAATAACGCTCGAACAGGTCCGCCGGTTCAAGTCGGACGCCGGCAGCGAAGCCGGCGGAATCGCCCTGGTCGAGAAACTCATCCTCTACCAGGTGAATCTGCTGACGCTGGCGAATAATTTCGTCAGTTTCCCGCACTTGTACGACCCAGCCAGCCGGGCTGCCTTCGAGATGGGCACGCTGGTGATGGACGGGCGACGATTCAATTTTTCCGTGAAGGTCGCCGACCGCGCCGCGCACAGCGAAATCGCCCGAACGGGAAATATGTTCGTTCTTTACGCCGAGATCGCCCCCGGCGGCGGGCGGGAAAAATACGAAATCGCCACTTCCGTTACCTCCGGCGGAAAGGGCAACCTGTGCGTCGGTAAGCGGGGTATGTTCGAGGATGTAGCCGGTGTCGAAGCGGACGCGAGGATCGTCGAGATTATTGAGAACCCGATAAGTCTCGGCGAGGCGATTGTCTCGCCGTTTCAGAGGCTGGCGCGGGCGCTGACGGGGAAGATCGAAGCCATGACAACCACCGCCGAAACCAAGCTCGGCATTACGCCCGATCAGCCCCAAACCCAACCACAATCACCGGCGCCGAATCGTGGTCTGCTGGCCGGCGGACTGCTCGTTGGCGGAAGCGTCGCCATTGCCGCCCTCGGCTCGGCGTTCGCCTATATTTCCAAGACGCTTGCCGGTATTGAACTATGGAAGATTTTATTGGGTATTGCTATTGCGATATTGGCCGTGATGCTTCCGACGACAATTGTAGCGATATTAAAGTTGCGTCGTCGCGATTTGAGTGCGATTCTTGAAGGCGCAGGCTGGGCGATTAACGCCCGTATGCGCCTGACCCGCCGCCAAAGCCGATTCTTCACACAGAAACCCGATTACCGTAAGAAATAAAGGAAATCGGACAGACTGCATTTTTTTCGGTTTTTTTTCCATTTTTCGCGGATTTTTTGAGTCCGTCGGAATAATCGAGGTATAATAGGCTGCTTCGAAGGGAGGCGCAGCCGAAATGGGCGCCCGAAAAAGAAGCGTGCTGTTACGCTATCTGGTCTATGCCAAGCCGTACCGTTGGACAATCGCGTTGGTAATCGCAGCGGGGATTACCAAGTTCACTATCCCGTTAATTCCGGCGTACATCATCCGGCTGATCGTCGATAAGATCATCCACAACGCCGGTGGTCTGTCTGCGTCGGCGAGGCAGGGGTTACTCTGGCAGTTGAGTGCGTGGCTGGTTGTCTCTGCTGTGGTCGGGTCGGTGGCGGTGTATGTGCGCGGCATTGCCACTGTGAAGGTGGCCTCGGCGATGGTCTTCGACCTCCGTCGGGACCTGTGGAGGCATCTCCAGAGGCTTAGCTTGGGCTTTCACCAGTCACGCCCGACCGGTTCGATCCTGTCGAGGTTGATGAGCGACATCGGCGTCTCGCAGCAGATGATTAACGGTGGCATCCTCAACGTCTGCATCGACACCGTCAGCGGAACGGTGGCGCTGGCGGTGCTGCTGTCGATCAGTTGGAAACTGACGCTGCTGGTGCTGGCGGTGCTTCCGGTGTACGCATTTCTGTATCACAGGATTAATCCTCGCATCCGCCGAGCCAGTCACGCCGTGCAGGAGCAGACCTCGGTGATGAGCGGAACGGCGGTGGAACGACTGGCCGGTATCGCGGTCGTCCAGACTTTTGCCCAGGAACCGGCGGAGTCGCGTAATTTCTCAGCCCAGGCTGCGGAACTGAAAGGCAGGAGCGTCTATCGCGGGCGGCTCAACCACACCCTCAGCGCCGCCAGTGAATTCCTGGTCGAGATTGGCGCGGTGCTTGTGTGGATTGTGGGCGCATTTCTTGCGATTGGCGGAACGATGTCGGCTGGGCAGGTGGTTCAGTTCACCGCTGTGGCCTCCCTGCTGTACCTGCCGATCCGCCGTCTCAGTCAGATTAACATCGTCTATCAGAACTCAATGGCCGCCATTGAGCGTGTCTTTACCATCTTCAACGTCGTGCCGGAAGTCCGCAATCGACCAAACGCGCTCGACCGCGCGCCCAGCCTGGGCGGGATCGAGTTTGGGAAAGTGAACTTCGCTTATGGCGACGGCCCGCCGGTGCTGAAAGACCTGTCCTTCAGCGTTTGTCCCGGCGAGCGAGTAGCGATCGTCGGCGAAAGCGGCGCCGGAAAGAGCACACTTGTAACGCTTATTCCGCGTCTGTACGACGTTACCGAAGGGACGATTATGATCGACGGCATCGACGTGCGGGATTATCGCCTGCGCCGCCTGCGACGGAGCATCGGCATCGTTTTGCAGGACACGATCCTGTTTTCCGGTACTGTCAGCGAGAATCTCCGATATGGACGAAAGGACGCCACCAAGGCCGAAATAGTCGAAGCCGCCAAGGCTGCCAATGCCCACGAATTCATTATGAATATGCTCGACGGGTACGAGACGGTTATCGGCGAACGGGGATTGACACTTTCCGGCGGGCAGCGACAGCGGATTTCACTTGCAAGAACTATACTTCAGAATCCCCGCATCCTCATCCTCGACGAAGCCACCAGCAGCCTTGACAGCGAAAGCGAGAACCTTATCAATGAAGCCCTGGAGCGCGCCCAGGTCGGCAGGACGTGTATAATCATCGCCCACAGGCTCTCGACCGTCGTCGGGGCGGACCGGATACTCGTCTTCCGGCAAGGCCGGCTTGTCGAAGAAGGCGCACACTCTAAACTGCTGTCGGCAGGCGGATACTATAAATACCTTTTCGAACAGCAGTTCAGACCGCTCCAGGAACTCATGGAGCAAAACCGCGAATAAAGGTGTTCAGCGAATGTACTCTCGCGGGTCGGTTATGTATCCGGTAAGCGCAGACGCCGCTGCGGTCAGCGGACTTGCGAGATAAATCCGGGCTTCCTTGTGCCCCATCCTGCCGGGGAAATTGCGATTCGTCGTCGAGACGACCGTAATCGGTTCGTTCGCCCGCCCGAAGGTATCGACAGGCCCGCCAAGGCACGCCGCACAACTGGCTGGGCCTATCTTGCATCCAGCAGCCGAGAAAATCTCCCGCAACGTCTTGCCGCCAACCTTGCAGCGGTCCATGTCGGCATCGACTTCAGTAGTGGCTGGGACGATATAGGTATCGACCTTGACTGTCTTACCGGCGAGGACGGTGGCGGCTGCGATGAAGTCGGTCGTCTTTCCGCCGGTGCATGAGCCGATGTATGACCGGTCGATTTTCACGTCGGATTTTTCGCGCGCGGTCGCGCCGTTTCCCGGCGAGTGCGGGCAGGCGACGGTCGGCTCTATCTTTGAGGCATCCCATTCATAAACGCCTGCATATTCGGCGTCGGCATCGGCATCGACGGTCTCGAAGGGTTTATCCGTCCGGCTTCGGACGTATTCGAGCGTAACTTCATCGGCTGGGATTATCCCGTTCTTTCCGCCGGCTTCGATTGCCATGTTACAGATCGTCATTCGCTCGTCCATGTTCAGGCTCATAACGGTCGGGCCTGTGATTTCCATGGCCATGTATGTCGCGCCGTCGTGCCCGATGTGTCCGATGATGTGCAGGATGAGGTCCTTTGCCATCAGGTACGGCGGCATTTCGCCGTTGAAGATGAACTTCAGCGTCGGCGGGACTTTCAGCCAGAGTTTTCCCGTCCCCATCACGAACGCCCCGTCGGTGCTGCCGATACCGGAGGCGAACTGTCCAAATGCGCCGTGCGTACAGGTGTGGCTGTCGGTTCCGAGCAGTAACTCGCCGGGTCGGGTATGGCCCTTCTGCGGGAGCGTTACGTGGCAAACGCCCATGTACGGCGTTTTGGTCGGGTCGCTGTAGGGCTGGGGCATACCCTCGAAGCCCGGCGGGATGAAATCCGCATCGTAATAATGACGGATGCCCTTGCGGGCGACGAATTCGCGCATAATGTCGATATTACGATGGGCCTTGGGATCGGCTGTGAAGATGTAATGGTCGGGTATCATCACGACCTTGTCGGTGTCCCAAACGGCTGCATCCGGGCCGAAGTGCTCCTCGAAGATTCCGATCATCTGCGGCGCGATAACATCGTTGCTCATCAGCACGTCCACGTGAACCCAAACATTTTCGCCGGGCGAAACCTTATTCTTACCGGCGTGTCCGGCGAGAATTTTTTCTGTGATTGTCATAACCATTGGTTAATCCTTTTTTCGGGAAGATTACAGGCTCGTACCGGTCTATGATTATTGGGTGCCATGTTCTCGCCCGAAACGAAGTGGAGGGCGTGAACATGCCTACCCGCTCCGCTTCGCTGCGCGTGAAGGCATGGCACCCGGCTTACGACTACTTCCTTCCTCTTCGCGATTTGGTTTTCGGTAATCGTCCTGCGATGGTTCCTTCTCCGGTCGGTCGCATGTGGCTGAGGCGAACGGGCGCGGCGCGGCGGGAACGCTCCAGTTCGTAGCCTTTTTGGACAATGCTGACCGTCTCGCGGAGACTGTCGGTCATTGTGAACAGGTCCATGTCTTCGGGGCTGATGGTCTTGTGCCGTCGCAGCAGGACATTGTCCATCCACCCAGCAAGTTTGCCCCAGAACGCCTTTCCGAACAGTATCACCGGGAAAGTATCGACCTTTCCGGTCTGGATGAGCGTCATTGACTCGAAGTACTCGTCCATCGTCCCGAACCCGCCGGGAAAGCAGACGAACGCGCAGGCGTATTTGATGAACATTACTTTACGCACGAAGAAGTAATGAAAGTCCATCTCAATGTTTGTGTACGAATTGGCAATTTGTTCGTGCGGCAGTGCGATGTTCAGGCCGACGGACTTTCCACCGGCTTCGTACGCGCCGCGATTGGCCGCTTCCATAATTCCAGGCCCGCCGCCGGTAATGACGGCGAATCCCTGCCTGGCCAGCATCGCGCCGAGTTTGCGAGCCTGTTCGTAGTGGCGATCGCCGGGCTTCGTGCGAGCGGAACCGAAGACGCTGACAGCCGGACCGATCTGGCTCATCTCCTCGTAACCCTCGACGAACTCGCTCATAATGCGAAAGACCCGCCAGGTGTCGTTAGCGTATAGATTGTCGCTTTGAACGTTATCCATGTTTCCAGCCACCTCAAAATCCTTTCCATGCGAACCGACAGATAGTACCATTTATCCGCCTGATGGTACAACCCTTCATAACAGGATCAATTTTATGCGACGAATGACGTTGACTTTAGCGGTATTGATGCTTGGTGGTTGCAGCGGAGAATATATCCTGACAGCGCCGGACGTAGCGACCCTGTCCGGTCAGGACGCACCCGTTGTCGTGCGACTCCAGCGACGAGAGGTCTGGCGGTACGCCCCACCGCAGGGAAGTGCAGCCATTATCTTCAGACTCGGCGAAGAAACGCCGCAATGCGCCCGGACCGACAAGGACGGTTACACCGCCGTGAGCATTAAAACGCCGGCCCCACTCGGACGATACGAAATTACGCTGTATCACCAGGACATCAACGGCGACGAAGTTACGTCCCATGCAGCCATTTACGTCTTCGACCCCGACAAACCCGTAGCAGTGGTCGATGCCGACTCGTTACCGAGGAGCGGGAAACTCACAGGACAAGCCTCGGCTGCGATTGTGCGGATGCAACTGTCGGTACAGTTGATTTACGTTTCCCACAAATATGCTTCCCAGCCCGCTCGTGCCCATGCAATGTTCGATAAGTACGGTTATCCCAACGGGCCTGTCGTACCATACAGCGGGTTGAAACGATGGTGGAAATGGCGGCAAAGCGATACGGGCGCGCTGGACGAACTGCAACGCAGATTCCCGAAACTTCGATGGGGCGTAACGGCCGACGCCGCCACTGCAAAGGCATTCGCCCAAGCCGGTCTGGATGTTATGTTCGTCGGTAAAAAGGAAGTCGCCGATGCCGAACGCTTCGACACCTGGGCGGATGTAAGGGTTGATTCCACAAATAAATAACTAATGTGGCGGGTGCCGTGGTCGCGGTGTTTGCCTGTCCCCAAGGGGCGACCACGTGGATGCAAACGTGGTAGCAAACACCGTGACCACGGTACCCGTCAAAGTTACCTATACAACACTCGCAATGGACGATGAACCGAAACGAATTGTCGTATTCGTTCCCAACTGGGTTGGTGATGCGGTGATGTTCACGCCGACGCTGCGCGCGATCCGCGAACAGTTCGCCGATGCGCACCTGGCAATTCTGGCCCGACCCGCGCCGGCAGCGGTGCTGACGCCGAATCCGTGGACAGACGAAATCATTGTCGCCGACGGGATAGCAGGCGCGGTTCGCGCCCTTCGCCGCGAGCGGTTCGACCTGGCAGTGCTGGGGCCTAACAGTTTCCGCAGCGCGATGGTCACGCATCTCGGCGGAGTCCGAAGGCGCCTCGGCTACACCCGCGACAGTCGAGGCTGGTTGCTGAGCGATAAACTCGCCCCACCACGCAACGCTGACGGTAAATTCGCCGTCGTACCGGCACTGGATTATTACCTCGAACTTGCCAAATACCTTGGCTGTGATATCGGCGATAAGCAGATGGAACTCACCGTCGCGGACGCCGACGCCGATGCAGCCGAATTGCTCCTTGATAACGCAGAAGCGGATAAGGACAGACCCATCGTCCTGCTCAATCCCGGCGCTTCCTATGGCCCCGCCAAAATGTACCCGCCCGACCGTTTCGCCGCTGTGGCTGACGGACTTATCGAAAGCAGCGAAGCACAAATTGTCATCAATGCCGGACCCGCCGAAAAATCCATCGCCGAAACGGTCGAAGACGCGATGAAACATCCGCCGCTGCTGAACCTGGCGAGAGTCGAAAATTCCCTCGGCCTGCTAAAGGCTATGGTCCGCATCTCAGACCTGATGATTACAAACGACACCGGTCCGCGACATTTCGCAGCCGCTTTCGGCGTCGGCGTCGTTACCGTTTTCGGACCAACCGACCCGGACTGGGCAAAAATCTATTATGATAACGAGCGGATTGTCCGCGTGGACGTACCCTGCGGGCCTTGTCAAAAGAAAGTTTGCCCGTTACCGGCCGGGGTTGAGCATCATCAGTGCATGTTGAAAATCGCCCCGGATATGGTCCTGTGCGTAGCAGAGGAATTGCTTCGTGAACTATAATCAGACAGAGCAAAACCTGCTGAAGCGTGAAGGTCTGGACACGCTGGACGGCGCTTTTGCCTATACCGGCGCTGAAGAACTGTCCAAGCCGGGGCTTGGGACCCGGCGGCGATTTCGCCTGCAATTGACAGATGAGTCCGGTAAAACCGTCCAATGGTACATGAAGCGTTACGGGCCAATACCCTGGCGGCAACGCTTGGGACGCACAAGCCCCGCCCGGCGCGAGTTTGAAAATATCCGCCGACTCCAAGCCGGCAACGTGCCGACAATGAAGGCGGTAACAATGGGCGAGGAGCGAGACGCACTCGGCGTTCGGCGAAGTTACATCATCGTAACGTCCGTTCCCGGCGAGGCTTTGGAACGATGCTTCGACGATTTTTTGACCCGCCACGACCTGAGCGGTGTAGTTATGAAGCGGTTCAATGACGCGCTTGTCAATCTGGTCGGTTCGCTTCATTCGTCCGGACTGGTCCACCGCGACCTGTACGCTTCGCATATATTCCTGGACGAAACGCCCACCGGTCTGAAATTATATTTGATTGACCTGGCGCGGGTCTTCGCGCCGAAATTGCGAACATTCCGATGGCGTGTAAAAGACCTTGCCCAGCTGAAATACTCGATGCCGGCGACGTGGTTGAACAGGCATTGGGATGATTTTTTACGTCGCTATCTTTCCGGTACCGGAGATGCGAGGATATGGTCGGAAGCGATTGACCGAAAAGTCGCCCGGATGCGACAAAAACAACGGAAAAAAATCAGCAGGGATACAAGAGATACAGGGGATATATAAAATAATCAATAACAGTAAAAAAGTTTTGGGATTTTAAAATTTTATAAGTCTTTATCCCGTGCATCCCCTGTATCCCTGCCAATCTTCTTGGAAACAGTGAATTGAAAATTGCGTTAGTCATTGAGAAGATGGACCTGCATCGTGGCGGGCGCGAGCGATCCGTGGCCGAGATAGCGGCTGAACTCGACCGCCGGGGCCATGATGTAACTATCCTGTGCCAGGAAGGCGAATCGGGCATTTCTGGCGTAGAGGTTTTGCCTTTAGGATTTACCGGACGAGGCCAACCGGCGAAATTCGCCGAAGCGGTTCGGGACGTCGTTCGGCGCGAGAAATACGACATTATCCACGCCACGCTGCTCGTGCCGGACTTCGGCGAGCTCAGTCGAGTCGCGGCGAATGTCTATCAGCCTCGCGGCGGGACGGTTCCCGGGCAAATCGCCGGTAAAACCAGGCGACTTTATCCGCTCGGAAGGATAATCAGGCAGGCAAGCCTGTTGTTCAATTCCAAACGGCAATGCGAATTGAGGATGGAAAAACGGATCGTCGCAGATACGTCTGTTATGTGCCTCGGCGTAAGCCAGATGGTCGTCGAAGAGTTCGCCACCCACTACAACCGGTGTCAGAACGTCCGGCTGGTCTATAGCGGCGTGGACGTCCCGCAGGTCGATGACGCGACGCGAGCAGCATGGCGGACACAATGGCGACAAAAGTGGGATGTCGGCGAAAAAGATATTGTATTCCTGACCGTTGCGAACAATTTCGCACTGAAAGGCATCGGCGAGGCGATTAAAGCATTGGCTGATTTTTCGTCCACCGAGGCGAGACTTGTAATCGTCGGCAGCGGAAAGACTAATCCTTATCGCCGATTGGCTGGACGGTGCGGCGTGGGTGGCGCGGTTGTTTTTGAGCAGGCTGTTGAGAATATTTTCGAGTTATACTCTGCCGCTGATGCGGTGGTGCTGTTGAGTTGGCAGGATGCCTGTAGCCGGGTTATCCTGGAGGCAATCCGCTGGTCCCTGCCCTCGTTGACGACGCGATTCAACGGAGCGGCGGAGTTATTGGCTCGCGGAGCCGGCATAGTTGTCGAATCCCCGCGCGACCTGCCCGGTATAGTCGCGGGGATGGAAAAACTGTCCGACCATAATAAGCATCTGGAAATGTCCAACGCCTGCCGAGATACATCCGATTTCGCATCAAATATCCGACAGGTGGATGAATTGGAAAAAATCTATAACGAGATCGTCGAGAGATGAGCGATAACCCGTTAATCCTGTTTGGCCTCTTCCCCCTGGCGGCATATATAATCGGTTCGACGCCGTTCGGGGTGATCATCGCCCACGCTCATGGTCTGAACCTTCGCCAAGCCGGCAGCGGGAATATCGGCGCGACAAACGTCGGGCGCGTCGTCGGGCAAAAATGGGGATACATCTGCTTCGTCCTGGACGTACTGAAAGGTTTCGGGCCTGTCCTGCTGGCGGGGTTATTCCTGCGGGGGTCGGGCGACGAGATGATTTCGGCGTACAAACAGGCTGCATGGTTGGCGGTGGCGTTCGGGGCGATTTCCGGGCATGTGTTCAGTTTCTGGTTGAAATTCCGAGGCGGAAAAGGCGTAGCCACCTCGCTGGGCGTGCTGGTTGGATTCTGGCCTTATTTCACAGGAACGGGTCTGGCGGCACTTGGCGTCTGGCTCGCAGTGGTGTTTATAAGCCGGTACGTTTCGCTGGCGTCGATTGTGGCTGCAGGGGCATTTCCACTTCTGTTTGTCGGATATTGCCTGTTGGCTGGTTGGCGAATCGGGCAACTCTGGCCCCTGCTGGCGTTCGCGACAGCGATGGCGGGGCTGGTAATTCTCCGGCATCGGAGCAATATCGCAAGACTCCTGAACGGGACAGAAAATAAGATCGGAAAACGTCGTCGTGCCGACGACGGCTAAACAAAATGGGAACGCTCTGTCCAAATAAGGTGAGGGATGAACTGACCGCCGACGGCGCGATGCTCTGGCGAGCGCCAGCGAAAATAAACATCGCTCTGCACATACTGGGCCTGCGAGAAGACGGTTATCACGAACTCGATTCGGTTGTCGCAAAGGTTACGTTGTACGATGAATTGCTGTTCCGCCCCCGGCAGGATGGGGAAATCCGTTTGACCTGTTCGGGATACGATTGCGGAGGCGTCGAAGATAATCTTGTGCTTCGAGCGGCGAAATTGCTGTTAGAAAATCGCCTCGGCGTGGACATTGAACTGATCAAGCGTATCCCCGCCGGCGCAGGTCTGGGCGGTGGAAGCAGCGATGCAGCCACGACGCTGATGGCATTGAATCGCCTCTGGGAACTCAACCTGACCGATGAACATCTCACCGACCTGGCGGCTTCGCTCGGTTCCGATGTGCCGCTGTTCCTTTCCGCCCCGGCAGTCAGAATGACAGGACGAGGCGAGATTATCGAACCGACCAAGGTCCATCCGTTCGGTGCAATTTTGTATCTGCCCGATTTGTATTGCCCGACGGCAAAGGTTTACGCCGCATATCAGAAAATCCGCAATCCGCAATCCACAATCCGCAATCCGCAATTAGATGAGATTCCTTCCCGTTGGCAAGATAAGGTATTCAATGACCTTGAATCCGCTGCTATGAAAGTCTGTCCGACGTTGGCGGATATTTCTTCCAACCTGGCCGACGAGACTCACCTGCCGGTGCACATAACCGGCAGCGGCAGTGCGATGTTCATTATCTGCGACGATGCAAACGAAGCGGAATCAGCCATTGCGAATCTGTCCGGCAAGATGAAAAATCATTGCCGGGTCGTCTCATTAAATTCGTGGTAGCCCTTGACGGTTCGGGAGAATGCCTATAGAATATAATACAGCGATGAAAATAATCACAGCGACCAACTTGAGATCTTTATCCGCTTCAGCCGTCGTTCTTGAGACGGGTTTTGTTGTTGCGCTGCTGGTCATTGTACGCAAGGTCGCTTAGAAAGTCCGGCGGCGGACTTTGAAGCGACCAACCCCCCCTACCGTTTTTCCCTTGAGGTAAAGCAATGCGCTGTGTCAGGACGATGAGATAATGACGAAAGGCAGGTAAAAAGAAGATGTCGAAGTCCACGAAAACCACATCGAAGCAGGCAAAAGGTTACGCCGGAATGACCGGGGCCGACCTGTTCCACAAGATGCTTTTGGCAGAAGGTGTTGAGGTATTATTCGGCGTTCCCGGCGGGGCGCTGCTTCCGATATTCGATTCGCTGTACGAAACACCGATTAAGTTCGTCCTGACCCGCCATGAGCAGGGGGCTGCACACATGGCCGACGGGTACGCCCGCTCGACCGGTAAAGTCGGCGTCTGCATCGCCACCTCCGGCCCCGGCGCGACCAACCTGGTAACGGGTCTGGCAACAGCCTACATGGACTCGGTCCCGATGGTCGCTATCACGGGACAGGTTACCAGCGCCCTTATCGGAAACGACGCCTTTCAGGAGGCGGACACCACCGGAATCACTCGCCCGGTAACCAAGCACAACATGCTGATAAAGCGGGCGGAGGACATTGGACGTGCGGTCCGCGAAGCGTTTTACATCGCACGGACGGGGCGTCCCGGACCGGTGCTAATCGACATCGCCAAGGACGCTACAAGCAACATACTGTCAGAAGAACCGGACCTGGAAACCAATCTACCGGGATACAAACCGATGCTCACCGGGCACATTCGCCAAGTCAAAGCCGCAGCAGAAGCAATCAACGCCTCGAAACAACCCGTCTTGTACGTCGGGGGCGGCGTGATTATCTCCGAAGCGTCAGATATCCTCAACAAGGTGGCGCATCGCGGAAATATCCCCGTTACCACGACGCTTATGGCGCTCGGGGCCTTCGACGAGTCCGACCCCTTGGCGCTTCAGATGCTGGGAATGCACGGAACCGCCGCCGCCAACTACGCAATCCAGGAGTGCGACTGCCTCATCGCCGTCGGCGCGCGATTCGACGACCGCGTTACGGGAAAGGTGGAAACCTTCGCCTCGCACGCGAAAATCATCCACATCGATATCGACCCGACATCTATCAGCAAAAACGTCAAAGCCGATATCCCCGTCGTCGGAGACGCAAAAGATATTCTCGAAAAAATGCTCCCGATGATAAAATCGAAAGGGCGCAAAGACTGGCTGGGGCAAATCGCCAAATGGAAAAAAGCCTATCCGCTCCACTACGACACAGGACCCAAAATCAAGCCGCAGCAGGTCATCGAATCCGTCGGGCGACTCACCGACCACGACGCGATTATCACTACCGGCGTCGGACAGCACCAGATGTGGGCGGCGCAGTTCTATGGCTGGCGAAAACCGAGGCAATTTCTAACCTCCGGCGGACTCGGAACGATGGGCTTCGGACTGCCCGCGGCAATCGGGGCACAATTCGGAAACCCCGGTAAAACCGTCATTGACATCGACGGCGACGGCTCGTTCTCAATGACGATGGGCGAGTTGGTAACGGCAGTGCATTACAATCAGCCCGTCAAGGTCGTCGTACTGGACAACTGTTACCTCGGAATGGTCCGCCAATGGCAGGAGATGTTCTACGAACGGCGATATTCCGCTACCGAGCACCCCTGTCCGGATTTATCGCTGATCGCAGAGGCCTTCGGTGCAAAGGGGATTCGCGCTACCGATCCGGGTGACCTGGACGACGCAATAAACGAAATGCTCAAACACGACGGTCCAGTCGTCCTGGCTGCGAGCGTCGAACCGGAAGAGAACGTTTTCCCCATGGTCGCTGCCGGTAAAAGCCTGCACGAAATGGATATGGGAAGGTTGGTGTAAAATGAAACACGTCATAACAGCATTGGTTCAGAATACTTCCGGCGTCCTGGCGCATGTTGCCGGTATGATCGCCGCACGCGGGTTCAATATCGACTCGCTCGTCGTCGGGCGGACCGAAGACCCGGAATTGAGCCGGATGACCGTCGTAGTCGTCGGCAACGAACACGTGCTCGAACAGATCCGCAAGCAGTTGGAAAAAATTATCACGATCGTCCGCGTCCGCGATTTCAAGGAGATCGACTACGTTGAGCGAGACCTGATGCTTGTCCGCGTTTCAGCGCCGCCGGAGAAACGCGCCGAAGTCGTCGAACTGGTAAACCTCTTTCGCGGGCGAATCGTTGACGTCGCCAGACAATCCCTGACGGTGGAACTTTCCGGACCCGAAGCAAAACTGGAAGCATTCGTCGATATGGTTAAACCTTACGGTATCCGCGAACTCGCCCGAACCGGAATCATCGCAGTCCAACGCGGAGAACAACGCGCCAAAGAACGAAACGAAAAGGAAAACTCTTAAACCGCCCCCATGGACGTCCAAAGGGGACGCTTGGAAGTTTCTCGCTTGAAAAAAGCCGACCCTGGGATTCGAACCCAGAACCTCGGCTTTACGAAAGCCGCGCTCTACCGTTGAGCCAGGTCGGCGAAACTCTACAGATACCATTATCGGCGGTTTGGAGCAATCGAAAAAATGAATATTGAATAATGAACAAGGAATTACGAATTTTGAAGTGAAAGAAACAAGTTACTTTTGAGAGATGCTTTTTTTACTTCGAAATTCAAAATTCTCTGTTCCACGTAGTGGTGCTATGCACAATATTCAATATTCTCTTTTCTAGTTCAGCGCGTTGAGGAACTGCCACTGGCGGAGGGCTTCCGCCTCCCAGGCTGTGGAAAGTCGCTTCCCGAAGGTCTCATCGATCGGAACGTAGAGCGCCCGCTGAATCGCTTCTTCCAGCGGGCATCCCGTCTTGATGTGGGTAAGCATTTCGCGGAACTGTCCCGGCGTCATGCGTTTGTGCAGGTAGGCCGTCAGGCTGAAGGACTCGGCATAGAAAACGGCGGCGTTTTCGGCATTGCAACGCTCCGTCATCAGGAGTTTCCGTAGCGGGATTTTGCTATCGCCAAGCATCGCCGTCCCCGCCAGCAGGACGCGCGAGTTGTCCACGCTCGCTTCAGCCATCATTGCCAGACCTTCATTCAACGCCAGCGGACACGGTGCGTCGCCGAAGAACTCCGCCAATACAAGGTGGCACATCTCGTGCGGAAGAATGCGGTCCAGCATGTTTGTGTCGAAAAGCCCGTCCTTTCCAAGTTGAGTCAGGTCGATCCTGCGAACCAGTTGCCCGTTCTTGTCATAACGGAGGCTGAAACCGCCTCCGGACCATTCCGGCGCGCTGACGGCGTGTTTGCGGTATTGGGCCACATTGGGCCAGACGTAGATGCTGACGCTGTGTGGATAGTCCTGCCCAGCCAGAATAACCCGACAAATACGTCTCAAGGCGATTTCGGCCTGTTTGACAATCAGTTTCGCGAGTTCCGAATTATGCGAACGGACCACGAAGTGTTCGCTGGATTCGGTAAATTTGCGATTATCAACGGTCGATAACTTCGCACGCTGCTTGGCCGACAGTAGTTCCGAAACTACCACAGGCCTGGCCGATTTGTCTCTCGCCAATCGGCAGCGATTAATCTGCTCCATCACGTATGCACGCTCGGAGGGGTTTCGGCAGAGGGACAGGAACTGCTTGTAGGCTTCGGCGGCCTGGGGGTATTTTTCTAGACGATGCCGGGCGGTCGCCACGATCAACCAGGATCGCCATGCTGCATCCTCGCCGGTGCTCGCAGCGACCCTGGATGCGATTCTTTCAGCCTCCTTATACCGACCCGCAGCCAGGGACGACAACGCCCGCTGAATGCCTTCATCCGATGACGATTCGGAGACAATCGCCCCTTCCGAGAGGCACATCACCGCAACCGATACCAAAAGCAGCATCGGAAGCAATATGATCGACTTATTTGCCATTTAGTTCCCGCTTTACTATCTCGGTAAGGGCTTTGACCCGCTGGAGGCGGAGCGTCGCATCAGTTATTTCCAAAACAAGTTCGCGATCGAACGGTCCTGCCAGTTCCAGTATCGCTTTCAGGTCGGACCGAACTCGTTTCAATGACCGTAACATACTGACAACCAGGTCCGAGTACGAAGCCGGCGACATGTCGCGCTCGCCGAGCCTGGCCTTGAGGGCGTCGAATTTACCGGCCTGGACGTTCATGTCCTTCGTTATCATCGCTATTCGCCGACGGGCAATCTCGACTCGCCAACTACGGGCGATATTGGTCACAACGGCGTCGGCCTGGTCGAAACGCTTACTCGCAAGGGCGTATTTGGTCTTTGCGGCTTCGGGTTCGACAAGTTCGGTCTTTTTACCTTCAGCCATCAGGGTTCGCCCCTCTTTAATGGCCGATTTGGCATAATCACGCAATGCCGCCGAAAGAACCTCAGGCTTGGACAGGGAGGCGGGACCTGACTCGACTATCGGACCCGGAGCGCCCAAAAGCATGGCTGTGGGCGGATAGACCTCGGCCAGTACGTACATTCCCTTCGGATGATCCTTGAGGATTTTCGCAACGACGGCGTAACGAACCGAGTCCGGTAAGGTGGATTTTTGGCTCAGACGCTCAAAACATTCCCTCGCCTGTTTGAACTTCTTTGCTCGCAGCAGGCAGTGCGACTCGATATACATCACCTGCAATTTCTGCTTCGGGTCTTTGACGACTTTTTTAATGGCAGGGAGCAGTTCGGTCAAAAGCGTTTCGTACTTGCCTGCCTCCAGTTTGCCCTTCGCCAACTGGATGGCGTCTGGCAGTTTCGTCCATTTACCGTCGGCATGGACGTGTCCCAGCATTTTGTGCGCGCCGCTATGGTCGGAATCCAGGTCCAGGATTTCGGCGATGATTTTTCCCGCCCGGTGGTCCAGATTATTTTTTTTAGCCCATACCGCCACTTCGAACAAAGCGGCTGGGTCGGTCCGGTCGATTCCGGCGAGGCGTGTTTCGAGAAGATCGGCGAGAGTGGGGCCTCGTTTGATGCTTTCAATTTCCGAGGGTGAAAAACCGATCGTACCATAGTTCATCTCGACGAAGATTTTCCCGTCGGACTCGGTAACGGTTCCCTCGAAAACCCGCCCGTCTTTCAGGACAACCATGTCGCCGACGGACGAGCCGGACAATGCCGCAACAATAAGCAATACCGCAGCAAACCGCCTCATGGCATACTCCATCAAACCCACAACCCTTACCATCTCAAGAGGATTAACGGTCAGTGTACCACAATTCGACGTAATAATGCAGATTTTTCCCTGTTATTTTTAATATGGGGACGCTACACAGGTTTTTCAGGTCTCTCCGAATGGCTTGCCGAGGCGTAGTTCGCCGCGCTTCAGATTAGGACAAAGCCCGGCTTCATCCCCAAGAGACTACGCCGTAGTGAGTCTTCGTTCGCCGAAAAGACGGCGAACAAAGAATGGAGATGAGGGGACTCGAACCCCTGACCTGCTGATTGCGAACCAGCCGCTCTCCCAACTGAGCTACATCCCCAGGTTTCAACGAGAACAGTACAGAGTATAGCAATTCGGCATCTTTCGCCAAGAGACTTTAAGTATATACTGTGCTGATGGCTTATAATTTTTCGAGAAAGGAGCAGACTATGGAACTCCAGGGTAAAAAAATCGCCATTATGCTCGACCAGGCCTATCAGGAAATGGAAGTGTGGTATCCATATTATCGATTCACCGAAGCCGGGGCTGAGGTTACGCTCGTAGCACCGCAGGCCGGTGCGACGTATCCGTCGAAACTGGGTTATCCGTGCGTTTCGGACGCCGCCGCCGGTGATGTGAACGGCGGCGACTTCGAGGCAGTGATTATCCCCGGCGGATGGGCGCCGGACTTCATGCGGCGGGATGAATCAATGATCCGCTTCATCAGCCAATGCGCCGAAGCCAAAATCATCCTGGCTGCCATCTGCCACGGCGGATGGATGCTCTGCTGCACCGATGCGCTGAAGGGCAAACGCGCCACTTCGTTCGTAGCCATAAAACACGACATGATTAACGCCGGAGCCGACTGGGTTGACGAGGAATGCGTCATCGACGGCAACGTCATAACCTCCCGCACACCCGACGACCTGCCGGCCTTCTGTAAAGCGATTATCAAAGCGCTTTCGTAAGCCCGGTGCCGTGGTCGCGGCGTTTGCGACCACGTTCACTCAAACCGTAGGCTGGGACGAAGTAAATATCAGTTCTTTTCCCCGTCAGATTCATAGCGTGTGTTTTTACAGAACCTCTTGTTAAGCAGCATGAACAGAACCGGAAATGTTCCTCCAATGGTTCCTCCCTCCAACCACGGGCTGGCCCACTCGGGAAGCACACCAACTCTTTTAAGGATTCCAAACAACGCACCCAGAAACACCCCCCAAAGAACGCCAATAGCTAGCACAAGGCAATACATTTTTCTGCTCATAAGATTCGTTCCTATAGTGGCAAGTCAAGCCCGGTGCCGGGGGGCGGGGGGGGGGTGGGGCCCGGTGGGGGCCCGGCGGCGCACCCCCGGGGGACCCCACCCCCCGCGC
>JAUWNJ010000006.1 GCA_030612725.1 Planctomycetales bacterium | reverse complement strand
GTAGCCCACGGCGGGAGCCGTGGGAAAATTGAACCCCCTTATAAACACAAGCCCCATCGGGGCGGTAGAAGAAAAAGGCAACTCTATGTATCGCCCCTAAAGGGGCTTTTCTCGAAGGTGGGCGTTTCATCTCCCACGGCTTCCGCCGTGGGCTAACATGTCCCTGATGACTACTGCGGAGGACGGGCCGCTACGTAGCACGAGCGACTACACTTGCCCAGGCCACACGCATAAAATCGGAAACCGTCCCGGTTGTTTCTGGTGGCCTTAGGAAAAGTTTTTTTGGAATTTTTCATGCCCCCGATTTTTACGTCGATGTTTGCGCGCGCAAACGTCAACGCATGGATTTTTTCATGAGCGTCGGGTGGCACCTTCAACCGGAACGAAGTGGAGGTTGTGGGTGCTTGATGTGCAATGGAGCAAAGCACCCACAAGCTCCGCTCCACTTCGTTCCGCTACGCTTGAAGGTGCCACCCGCCCTCAACTACACTTGCCCCGGCCACCCGCCGGGACGAAAGTGCCGGAAAGTGAAACGTCTCTTATACTCGCGTCTTTTTCCGGCAGATTCGTCCCCAGAAGACTCATCCCTGGCACGGCAGGCATGCCGCCCGGTTACAGCACGCTCTGCCACGACAAGTGGCCTGACGGCTGCCGGCTTGGAGAAACGACATCTACGCACCCAAGAGCAACTACACTTGCCCAGGCCACACGCATAAAATCGGAAACCGTCCCGGTTGTTCGGTTGTTTCCAGAAAATAGGAAACCGTCCCGGTTGTTTCCGGTTGTTTCGAGCAACTACATTTGGACCGGCCACCCGACGCCTAATTACTAACGTCCGATGGGTCGATGAGGTTTTCAGGTTGAGCGTCGTTGCCACCAGCACCGTTACTGTCACGTTCAGGATCTGTTGATCCGTACCTGGACATAAGGCAGTGAGAAAGGTTGTCCAAATCAGGGAATAAGGAAGATCGTAATATTCCTAGATCTTGAAGATTTTTCCGCAAAGCCGCTTTTTTCTCATTTGGTATGGAAAAATGCCGTAGGTATTTCTTATGTATATGTAACTGTTCCATACTCTCGGATTCACGGCCATGTATAGTAAAAACGCTCTGCTGTGCAATCATCCTCGGCGAATTATAAACCGGTTGTATTGCCAGAACCTTTTTCTTAAGGCTCTTCTCTGAAGAGTTAGGGCGATCAAAGTTAGCTTTGAAAAGGGGGTTCAGTTTTTCTGAATACGAGTTGAAAACCGTGTATTTATTCTTTTCGTCCTTTTCCCGCGGATAGGAACAGAGGTTCCATATACCCGGACGAAGTGCCCAAAGCATCCCGTCTTTTTTGTCGTGATTTTCGCAGAGAGCGAAGTAAAGGGCGACAAGCGGCGAGCGAGTCCAATCCAACAGAAATGTTGGCAACCCGTGGTGCTGCATTAGGAATAGCCATTGGCGTAGATCATCGTGCGGTGGCGGGTTAGAACGGATCGCGGTCGCTTCTGCTCGAAATAGATTAACTCTTGTGTGCAGGTTTTTCTTGCCCCTAAGCCCCTTGGGGATCAGTTTCCATTCCCTGCACGCGTGGCCCCTATACCAAGGACGAATTTGCTCATCCTCGCATTCGTTTCTGATATCTTCCAACTTCTTAAGCAAGTCTTGTATGGTTAAGATTTTACCGTTGTCTTTTGCCATTTCTTGTTCCTTTGTCTTTTGAGAGGCACATAATGCTCCCGAGTCCGAGCCTTGGGAACCGACACAGTTACCCAGGCCAATCAACCTGCGCTGGTCCCGCTTCCCGTGTCCATGAATTTCCACCGCACTTAGGACATGGGGGCAGGACATCCTCTTTCGACTGCAAACGTCGAGGATGCTTGCACTTATCGCAAAAGAAAATGCCTTGTCCCGGCTTCTCTCCAGCTTGATGTTTGCTTCCAATGATAGACATGATTCACTTCTCCTTTACCTTCAGTATCTTTCGTTTTCGGTTTTTGGTAGGAATATTATTTTCCTACTAACTTATTATATTGGTTAGCGTGGAAATTCTTTTTAATTTAAGGAATTAATGTTTCTAGGCGATTTGCCGCTTGATGCGATGCTCAAATTCATGGAGAGGTGTGGAATTGGTTTCCTAACATCAGCGTCTGCTCGGTCTTCCGGAGGCAACGACGTAACAACATCTACAGAATTCGTAGGTACAATTGGCTATGGGGAGTGTACAATTCTTGATGGCTTCTTTTATTGGCATTTTCTTGCGGTTCCATGCTCGGCAATTGTCGCATGCATCCCCGCTACACTGGATCTGGACGTATCTTACGCCCTCCCTTTCCAGATCGAGAAGATACTTCTTATTGTCTGCGACGATTCTTTTCCTCAATAGGGTCAATTTCTTCTGTCGTCGAGCTTCCCGATCAGACTTTTTCTTCTCAACCAGCGTACGTTGCTGGGCGTCGTATTCCGCTGCTCCCTGAACAGTGTAAGCCTTCCCTTTTCTGGTAACGATTTTCTTCCCACAATGTGGACACTTACGAGCACGCGCGGGTGGAACCGGCAGGCCCAAACCGCAATATGGACACGGTGGCGGAAGGGGAACTTGATTGGTAAGACCGCATCCCGGACATTTTTCATCAAATCCAACTAAGCAGGATGGAGATTCCATACTTGATCCACAGTGAGTGCACTTGTAGCGAATCATGCCTTGCCTTCTTAGAGATGTACTGGTAACAATGTTATACCTAGCGCAGTCAAATCCTCAACCACTACATACTATTTATCGAATAGATACCCCACCGCTTATTTTCGTAAACCAATGTTATTTTCCAGATATTCGTTGTGCGAAAACCACCTTTTGTGCTTGAGTCTATGCGTACGGTAACGGTTTTTCGCTTCCCGTCCTCAGTATCCTTGAGTATCTCCCAGCTGCGCACAGCAAAGAGACTTGCTTTCGCCTCTCTATCACACCAATATTTGTTACCAGACTCCCCTATCCTTTGAGCCTCTAACCATGCTTCGACGACAGTTTTACCCTTTGGTGGCACGCTGGGATGCCCAGCCTGCATGTCTTTAAGCTCCTGAGTCAGTTTCGCTCTTTCAGAATGCATTTCAACGAATTGCTCACTTTGCTTCTGCGTCCTTTCTTGCTCCCTCTCAGATCTCCTCGCCAGTTTAATGGCAAACAGGAAACCAACTACGACAACCACCACACTAAGTGCGACAATGATCGGCAAAATCTTTGATCGCGACTTGGACTGTCGTGGAGAGGGGTTTTTCGGCACCCGCCTGGGTTCCTTGCAATTTGGGCAGACTTCTTTCTGGCCTTCTGCACTATCAGGTGATTCCATCTCGGCACCACAGATGTTACACTTGTAACGAATCATATTTCAAAATCCTGTCCCTAATCGAGATGCTCCAATGAAGATATTATCTGCCGATGTACCATTTCTGTCAACGGGGTGAATGGAAAGAGCCGGCCGGCAGGCCCGCTTTCACGAAGTGGTACGTAGTGCCGCTACGCGATGCTACGCACAATATTCTCTTTTCTCACCGCATCAGGTCGGCGGTTATCGAAACAGTTTCTCCATCAGTTCATCTCTGGTCAGGCCGGAGTGGGCTGCGACATCCCTCAAGATACTGTTCAAGGTTCCCGGTTTTATCTGTTTATGGTCGGGAACGGTGAGGTGATGCTCTTGCCGGCCTGGTTTTGTCAGGCGAATATGACTGCCGACCTGGCGCGTGGGTTCATATCCCATTCGGCGCAGCGCTTTGACGAGGTCGGTCCCCGATAGGTCTCGCGGCAGCCTCACAGCGCCAAGACCTCGTCCCGCACTGTGTGCAGACAGATAACCTTCGGGCGGTCCTTGGGATTTTCAAAATGACACTCGACGGCTTCGCGGATGTTCTGCTTGAGTTCATCCATATTTTCTGCTTCGGTGAATATGGGCTGTCCCGCCGCACGAGCGGTCAAGCCGCCGTCAACGTCCTCTTCCACAATAAAAACCATCTCTGTCATGATTTTACCTCTTTGGGCAATTTTGCAGTTATCCCAATGGCTACGCCCCGCTGAATGTCAAATACGTTTTCATCCATGTGCTCCTGCACACGTTCATTATACTATGTTACAGGGCGTAGGGATTGGGGAAAAATGAATATTGAATAATGAACAGAGAATGTTGAAGTTTGAAGTAAAAGAAACAAGCCGCCTTCGGGTCTTTTTTTACTTCGTCATTCCACGTAGTGGTGCTACGCACAAAATTCTTTTGTTCAATATTCAATATTCTTTTTTCTCATCGCATCAGGTCTGCACTTATCGGCTTGAGCATTGAGCGGAGTTTGTCCATTGCGCCTCGCTCTATCTGGCGGACGCGTTCTTTGGACAGGCCTATTTGCCGGCTGATCTGCTCGAGGGTCTGTGTCTGCCCGGACGAATTAATCCCGAAATGTCCGACGACAATCGACCGCTCGCGGGCGGATAATTGTGCCAGCACAACCTCCAGCGAATCCTTCAATTCGGACAGCGAGCAGGCGTGCGAGTCGTAGCCGGAAAGCCCGCCGATAAAATCCATCACCTCCTCGGTGCCCGTAACGAAACGGTCCAGACGGTAACGCTCCTTCGGTACGCTCCGGGCGAAGTTCTTCATAATGGCCCACGAGGCGTACGTGGAAAACTTGAATCCACGGGAATAATCAAACTTCTCAACTGCCCGCATCAGCGAAACATTACCATCGCTGACTAACTCGAAAAGGGTCTGCGAACCGTGAAGGTGTTTGCGCGAGATCGAAACCACCAGCCTGAGATTAGCGCGAATAATCTGGTTCTTGACGACCCCCGCCTGTGCGAGCGACCGTTCAATCTGCCGGACGAGCGACGCTCGCACCCGGTTGACATCCAGTTTCTTTCGCAGATGGTCCGCCCGAAATTTGAGATAGTTATATTTTTTGAACGCCCATCGTTCCTTCGCGGGCGTCATCAGCGGCAGTTCGTAGAGGCTTGCCAGGTAGGGCGGCAGACCTTTCGGCGCACGCACCTGCTTCGATTTGACGGATGGGTCTTCTACCGGCGCTTCGGTGAGGATTGCTTCGGCTGCTCCCGGAAGGTCGAACTGCGGGTTATACATGTAGTCGATTTTCCGTTCCAGCAGTTGCCTGGCTCGCATTTCGTTGACGATGCGGTAAATGCTGCCCCTGGTCCTTTCATATCGCTGCGACAGGGACCTGACAGAGACGCCGTTGAGGAAGCATCGATAAATGACCTCTCTGTCGCGGCTCTCAAGTGGTGCGGTGTGGTCGCCGAAGATGGCTTCGGACGGTTTTCGACGATCGTGATTACGGATTGTGTAGCGGATAGTTTCAGGCGCCCTTCCGGTCTTGATTGCCATGCGCTTAGACACTTCCATCAGGCAGCATTTGTTGCGCGAGACTATTCGCCTCGCCTGACGAATGATGTCGCTTCGCTCGGTTTTGGTCAGGCGTGTGAACCTGGCTGAACGCAGTATCAACCGTCGTCGGCGCTTTGCGAAGGTGCGAATCGAACTTTCCAGGAAGGCGATTCGTTTTTTACCGTTATCGAACACCATGCGTCTGGCTACCAGTCCTCCTTTGCGCCATCGCTGAATTGTCTTGGTTGAGACGCCGAATTTTCCCGCCAGCGACGATGTGTCAAAGACGGCTTCATCGTAATCGGCGGTCATAAGGACGAGGCTGTCGCAAACGTCAAGGATGAGGTGTTGGAGGTCCGGTATGAGGTCGGCCCCGATGACGGGTTCGGTCGATGCTCGCCTGCGCGAACGATAACCGGTCAGGCGGTACACGACGAATTCGTAGGGGTACTCAAGATGCGGCTCGATAATTCCAAGAAGGGCTTCCGCCGAGTCGATATACCCCTTTCGCAGTCGCATCGGTCCGGCCTGTAACTGCCTGGCCAATTCCCCCACAGGTTTGCTTTGATAGTCCTGCATCATGTCGAAGCTCCTGCTTGCTGGCTTCATTATCGCCCATAACAATCAAAAACACAAGGGCATTGCACTTGTCGGCCAAAATGGCGGACTTGTAGTCTTTAAAAGAATGGTGCACAAACCGTGCCGGAAATGACGTGTCCAACCGGAAAAGAAATGTAACTGCTTATGGGCAAAGGCGATAACGCTGCCGACGGACGGGGGGTACTACCTGGCCTCTTACGCCGATTGGTAAATATTACCCACTCGCGTTCTCGTTTTTACCCTAATTAAAAAAAGCCGACGGATAGATATCCGTCGGCTTTGGGTTGTCTTATTTACGTATTTTCTGGTTATTTGTATTCTTCTACGTTTTCACCGATAAGTCGCTGGAGTTTGACAACCTGCTCCAGATATTGTGAGTTTTCCTTATCCGCCAATGCGTCATTGACGAACTTGACGGCATCGGCGAGGACATCGTTTTGCCCGGTCAGTTCATAGTGTCCCAGGTATGCGTTGGCAAGGAGGGCCTGGCACATCCACAAAGTGTTTCTGGCATTGCCTTTGAGGCGTAACTTCAAGATTCCCTTTAGTTCATTTTCTGCTTCTTTGTAATTTTCTTCAGCCAGTTTTTTTGTTTTGTCGGCTTCGGTCAGGTAGGCTTTCAGTTCATTCACGAGCGTGGTCGCTTTTGCACCGGCTTGTTTGGTGATGGCGTCGGCGAGGTCGGCGTTGGCTTTGGCGGTGAGAATTTGTCGTCGGCGAAGGTCTCCGAGGGTCAGACTGGCTGAACTTTTATCTATAATAACTGTCACCAGATTCCGTTCGTCGCTTTGGGTCTGAAGAATCTCGTTAGGTTTGTCGGATCCTTTCATGGCGGCGTTTGCCGCGTTGATCTGAGAGCGGATGGTCTTTTTGGCTTCATTGAGACGTTTTGCTGCGTTGTCGAGGGCGTCAATAGCGAGTTTTTCCTGTTCGGCAATATCCTTGCAACATTCGACGACCTGCTCGGCGCGTTTTTGGGCGTCCTGCCACCGCTCCGATGCCCGTTGCCGGGCGACCTTGACATCCAGCATTGTGCTGCGCCCGAAATCGGTCATATCCTGAAGGCATTTCTTTATCGCCGCCAGTTTCACGCCGGTGTCGGCTTGCTTTTGCTGAAGGCGGGTCTTGTTGAACTTTAGAACCTCAATAGCCTGTTGATTGGCGGCGATTTCACTGGCCTTGTCGTTGACTTTGCTTTCTATAACCTGGACCTGTTTGAACAGTGCGAGTCCCTTTGTTCCTCCTGCTACTTCGCCGTCATCGCGCTTCTTCCGGGCATCCTGCATCATCGTCGCGTTCTTCTCGCTCAGTTTCGTGTTATCTTTCTGCCTTGAGCGGATTTCTTTGTCGATTTTGGTAATATCGGCGTTCAGTTCGGTCAGATGTCTGGCTGTTGCGTCTCGCAGGGCCGTTATCTTGTCCTTCGGTAGATTGGCGAGTTTGGTGCCGAATTGGGCCTGTATGGAGTTGCTCCTGACCAGGGCGAGCGCGTTATGCGATCGCAATCGCAGGTCGTCGGCTTTGCAGCGCAGGCCATCAACAGCCATGCTGTAGTACTTCCCTGATGCGAGGTCGATTTTCCCGAGCAGGTGGATCGCGTCGGACTTTGTACCGATCGTCGCATCGGGATTCTCCGAGATCGCCTTTTTCAGGATTCTGCGTGCCTGGGCGAGTTTTTTTTCAGCCAGGGGATAATCAACAGGTTTGACCGTTGGTACATTGGCGTCCTTATTCGGCGTCCCGTCAGCAGGGGGCGATTGTTGAGCGGTTGTTTCGACAACCTCCTGCGGATTGAGCAAAATGGTGGTGGCGTGATCAAACAGCCTCCTTGCCTCGTCGATCCGACTTCCCATACGCTCGGAAGAGTCTCTTTTGGAATTACTGCATCCGGCAAGGACAACTCCTGCCAGCAGCACAGTTATCAGGCATTTGCTATATCGCACTTTTTATAGCCTCCTTCCCGGCATCTCTTTCCATTGACTCGGTACTTGTATCACAACTGTCTCTTATATGCAACAGCAGTGCCTTACTAATTTTTCCGGTACCGCATGTCGGCACGAATGTTGTGCAAGGTTTGAGCCGATTTTTTACCAATTGCGGATTCCAACAAGTCAGCGAGTGTATGAAATCCGCAATCCGCAATCTGCAATCCGAAATAATTATCGCCTTGTTGCTCCGCAACTGTCGAAACTGCAAACCGTTATGAAATGCCGGAAAAATTAGTCACGCACATGCGTGCTTTCTTTTTTCAGTTTGTGCAGGCATTTGACTGCGCGGGCGAGTTCCCCTCCCAGTTGAGCCGGTTTCCAGCGGACCGGAGAGCAGATTATCACCGAGCGGTTATTTATCTGAAGGTCAACCGGTTGGTCATGGTAATCGCTGAACGCATCAGCCACAGTTTTAGCGAACTCCATTCCCGATATTACCATCCACTGACCGATCTGTCCTGTGGGCGTCCGAGCGATAAGCGGAACATTGTCGGTGTCGTCGTCGCTCCACATCAGCACATCGCCCAGGTTCAGGTCTGCGTCGGCTGCGATTACGCTGTATCGTCGCGACAAGCGGCGCGACCCGTGCCCGACTTCGAAATAATAGTCAAACGCCCGCAGGTGCCAACCATCGTAGCGGCCGTGGATTATATTCTCAGCCCGTCCGCTGTGTCCTGCCGATGCCAGGATGAATCCCGAATGACGCCTTGCCATGTCGAAAGGGTCGTTCGCCGAAAATCTCATTCCCATTTCACCGGCTTTGCGCGAGAGCATGTTCAATCGGTGCCGACGGGACCATCCCATCCACATCAATACGACAATCCCTACCCCCAATGCCAGAATCAGAATGAGCGGAAAAGCGAACTGCATTTTGGTAGTCAGTAATCGGTAATCGGTAATCAGTAATTCGTAACTGGTCTTTTTTGCCCAATTACTGATTACTGATTACCGATTACTATTTTTTCCCCGGTTTTGTCGTTGCCGGTGTTGTCGTCGGTATGGGTTTTACGGGCTTTTGTCCGGGTAGCGTGTATTTAATCCGATACCCCGGCGGGAACAGGCGGCGCAGTGAAGCAATCCAATCTTTGACGATTTTATAACTACGGTCGTTCGTGCTCTTGAAAATCGGTCCCGGTACGTACTTCGGTCGCGGGCATTTGGCGATTTTTTTCGGCAGGCCGTATTGAAGCAGTAGCGACATTTCGGGATTGTCCCGGTCGATCATTTTTCGTCCGTTACGTTCCCACTTGTGGAGGATGTAGAAATTTGTGTAGAGAACCCTCTCGTCTGTCAGCGGGATATTGAAGAGTTTCAGTCCGTCTCTCGGTTTGACGCCGCCATAGCAACTCGGGCTTGCAAACGATTTGGCGATAATAGGCCAGATGCGAGCCCTGAACTCTTTTATCACTTTAGGGTCGGTCTTTATTAGGATGTCGTCGCGAATGGAAGCGTTGTCGCGGTCGGTCCATTCGAGGATGTACAGAACCTGTTTGACCCTGTTATATCCCCTGAATTTATTTTCGAATCCCCGGTTCTCGAAATCTCCCGATCCTCTCATTGATTTGATGAATCGTTGCAGCACTTTGTTTCTGAACTGGACTGACACTCTGTCGTTGGATTTTAATTCCATCAGGCGGATGCGGTAAATATCCTCTTTCGTCAGGAAGTTTGACCGGGCGAGCAGCGTCTGTTTTTTCCCGCCGTTCTTTTTGGTTGTGGTCGTGTCGCCGCCGGATTTTGCTATACCCATATTCACTAATTTCAGCAGTTTCGGCGCGTCTTCATGCTTCGGGTTGAGTTTCAGCACCTTCTTGAGGATTTTCCGTGAGTCGGTGAGAAGGTTCTGATCGTAGGCCCATCGTGCGACCTGGTAGTATCCGTCAGCGTCCCTCGAATCGACCTTGGCGAGTCGCTTGGTAAGTTCGTCCTTTACCGTTACGACGTCCTCGACTTTGAGAACCTGGTTTTTGGCGAAGACGATGGTTCCTTTGTCGTTGATGACCTGATAACCATCTTTGGTCTTTGTTACCTCGCCGACAACTCGCCCACCATTCTTCAGGATAACTACCTGCTGGGCCGGTATGGCAAATGCCGCCACCAGCGCGACGGTCGCAATCATTGCCAGTATGTGTTTGCTTGTCATGGTTATGTCCTCGCCCTATTTGTTTAACGTCAAATTTCTACAAAGGGTGCGTTTTTTCGGTACCCGAAGGCGGCAGTGGGATTCGAACCCACGAATAACGGATTTGCAATCCGTCGCCTTAGGCCGCTTGGCTATGCCGCCGGTGACGCTCAGCCTGAAGAGTATATCCTCGCCGACGGCCTGGTGCAAATCACCAATTACCCATTACCAATCACTTGCCGGTCTTTTGTCCGATTTTCTTGAGCATTTCGCGGGCCTTGTTCTCGATTACGCTGAACGGTTCCCGGTACCCGCCCATCTTTTGGTCTTTGTATCTCAGCCTGCTGATTTGCAGATTGATACTCTTGAACCCCTCAATGTTGTCGAATATCACTACGGCGAATTGCATCCGCTCCAACTGCACCAGCCACCATTGGGGGGATTTTTGCTTCAGACCACCGACGAGCCTGTCGTACTGCTTCATCGCTTCGGTATTCTTACCCAATCGGCGATAACACCTGGCGAGTCCACGGACGTTCGTCGCCTGTCCGGATTTCGTTTTGTCCAGTTGCGTGAACATCTCCAGCGACTTTTTCACCTCTTCGATGTTGCCGGAAGATTCGTAAGCAGATGCCAGCGCCTGTTCGTATCCGTACATCCAGGCTGCGATGTCCTCCTTCTTCTCATTCTTCTGCTCTTTCTTTTTCTTCTCCTGCAATGCCCACTTGTACAACTCCTCGGAGAACACTCTGTAGGCCCTCTTGAGGTCTGCGAGTTTCTTTTTGGATTTGGCGTCGCGGCGAAACTCCAATTGTCTTATATGCACGTGTATTTTATCGATTGCTTCGAGGATAAGCGTTTCGGTGCCTTTTGGGTTCTCTTCCACCAGTTTGAGCAGTAGTGCTACGGCTTTGTCCGTCTGTCCGCTTTCCAGAAGGACGCGAGTGATGAATTCCCGGCTTCGGCGTCTCATATCAGGTAATTCAGGCCAGTTTTGATGAATTTTTTCGGCATGGATGATGCTTTTGACGGGTTGATTCCGTATGTCATTGAGGATTTGCGCTATTATCATGTCGCATCCCGCGCCCCATCTCATAACTCGCTTTGCCAGCGCCGGTTGTTTCCGGTTGATCTCGTCGGCGTACTTGCGTGTGAGCCGGCAGTAGCGGTCTAGGTCCCGGATAAGATTAATGGCCAGACGCCGCTTCTTTTCCTGCGGGTCCTTGCTTTTGAAGAGTACCTCTGCCCGCAGCGACAGCACCCGTGATCGTGCCAGGAGGTACAGTTCCGAATCGGGATCGACCTTGTTGAAGGCGGATATGGCGTCGTTGTAGCGATTCAGGGTGTCGTACATTATTCCGAGTTCATAATTGTACGAGCGTATCTTCGGGTCCTTTTCTCCCCACCCCTTGACCAGTAAGACCAGACAGCGAGCGTATTGCTCGACGAATTCCTTCCCCAACTTTTCGGCAGTGGTCTTTTTTTCTATCAGGATTCCCCGCAGGCTGTTGACGGCGTTCATTGCCGCATTTTTCGCTCGCTTGTCTTCGGGGTGTTTTTCCGCCAGTTGATAGAAGTAATGAGAGGCCTCCTTATTGCGCCTCTGTATGTTCCTGATGTGCCCCATATACCACAAGGTGGTGGCCTGGTCTGACTTTCCGGCGCGTTTGTCCTTTGCGATATCAGTGAAGATTTTTTCGGCGTTGGTGAAGTCCGGCGTCTTTTTTTTCTCCGCTGCCGCCTTTCGTACCGCCTTGGTGAACTCCCTGACGCCGATCAGCACCCTGATGCTCGGAGGAAGGTCTTTTGTGTCGGTTCCCTCGTATTTACCGACAAGAATTTCCATAATTTGATCACGATAGGCGGGGTACTTCTCGATGAAGTCCAGTAGTATCTTTCTGGATTCTTCAAGCAGTTTCGCCGATTTGGCGGGGTCTTCTTTTTTGATGGCCTGGGCCTGAACTTCGAGCAGGCGGGTTTTCAGCAGTGTCGCCTGGAGGTCCACATCGACTTTTTCGACTTTGAGCGAACTACCGTTTTTGATGAAATTCTCGATAGCGGTTTGGGCCTTGGCGAATTCTTTCTGGTCGATGAAGCATACGGCCATTTCAAACCATGCTTTGAGTCTGACACCCGCCGAGGCGTTCTTGTCGGCAGCGCGTTTCAGGAATGAATCGGCGTTGTCCCACTCGCCCAGCATTCGAGTACAGATTCCCGAAAGAAGCAGCGAATAATACTTTACGCCTTTGGAGTTATCTCCGGCGCTTGCGAAGCCCCCGACGTCGCTGATTGCCTGATGAAGCAGCATGGCGCGTTCGTCGGAATCGGACTTAAGTGCCATTGCGCGATGCATGCGTATCCACGCACCACGGTAGCGGACCTCCTCAATGAGCGATTCGAGCTTCCAGATTATGCCGGTAATCAATTTGTCGTCATCTTCGCCCCAATCTTCGTGCAGCAAGTCAAGTTTGCCCGTCAGGCGATCGAGGATGCCGACGGCGCTTTTGGTCAGTTTGGCGACGGTTTCGGTGTCGCCGGGCTTGGCCTGAAAAGACGTCAGACGTTCGATGTACGGAGCGGTCCTGGTGCTGCCTTCGGTAACTGCCCGGTCCAGCGTGAAACTATAATGTTGCAGTTTGGTTTTGTCATCGGTGGTCTTGGCGGTGGCGACGATGAGTTTGTCCAGTTGGGCGATTGCCTCGTTGAGCAGTTTGTCCCTTCCGGCTTGGTCTTTCGCGTTTGCAGCGGCGGCAATTCTGGCCTGGACGAGAATGGCGGCGCTCTTCGTGTCGCTACCGCCCGATTCGACCAATTCGATAAGTAGTTCATTCATACCGAAGGCGCGGAGCGTTTGGGCCAGTTTGGTCGGGTCCAGTTTTTCGTAGGCGCTTTTGTCTTTGCGCTGTCCCCATACCGTTTGGGACGGTAAAAAAACGACGCACATCACTATCGGAAACAACCTTGTCCACATTGTTTTTTTCATGGTTATTTTTCGCAAAGCATTCGTTGTTTGGTAGCTGGCTACCGACTACTGACATATCAGAATAAAATCCGAAATCCGAATATCGAAATACGAAACAATATCGAAATACAAATGACTAAAATCAGAAACATAAAAAAATAAACATTCGTTTCTGGTAATCTGTGTTTTGAACATTAGAAAATTCGGATTTTGAATTTGTTTCGTGTTTCGTATTTCGATATTCGGATTTTGCGGTTTGACTATCAATTACCAGCCGTCATCCGCTTGGTTTGAAACCGACTTTTTTATAATCCGCCCGTACCGCCTGGTTGAAAACGTTCGCCACGTGCCCCCATCGGACGTTTCCGATAGGTTCTATGGTTACGGGTACGTCGTCGGCCTGTTCTCCATGGCTTGATTTAATCTGAGTCAGGAAAGCGTATAGTTCTTCAGCCGTTGTCAATTCCGCCGCGACGCCGTCAGTGCGTTTGACCTGGATGAGCACATCAAGGCCGTCGCGTCCCGTTGCCTGGAGTGTAATGTCGATTGGATCGACGGGTATGGTTTTGGGCGGCGGTTTTCCGGAAAGATCGGGTAAATTCGCCGCTATTTGCCCTTCGTCCATACGAAACTGACACGCCAGCAGGAAGAACAGCAGCAGCTGGAAGACGATGTCGATCATTGGCGTCAGCGGAGGCTGGATCGCTGTGGAGGCGTGCTTTTTCTTGTCTTCACGTTGTTTTCTCGCCGAGACGTAGTGGATAGTTTCGTCGCCGGTTATGTTTTTTTGTGAACGTGCCATTTTATCAGCCCTGTTCCCGCATCGCGGTTATGTACATTCTTCCCAGTTCCGCCTGTTGCATCGCCTGGAGAACCGGTTCTATATGGTCGTACCGTATAGATTTATCTGCCCGCAGTTCGACGACGAATTCTTTGGGGTCCTGACTGGTCCGTCGGGCTTTCTTCAATTCGGTAACGAGTTTTTCCATATTGTTCGTTTTAATGACCAGGCTTCCCAGTTTGTACTCCTTGGCTATGCCATTTCTTGTGCTGTCTTCTTCGATTTCGCTTTGGGTGTAGGGTACGACGTTGACAACGGCTTTATTTTCTTCTGCGGGTTTTTTGGCCTGGCTCCAATCGGGCTTGGGGACTCTCATGTTCACGAAGTCCGCCGAAGCCATCTGGGTCGTCAGCATGAAGAAGATGAGCAACTGGAATACGCAGTCGATCATCGGCGTCATATTGAACGCCAGGTCCGCAGGCCCCGGTTTATTGACTCGACTCTTAACCATAACTTTCTCTCCGTCCACGAATTACAAAAACAAGAAGAATTTCACCGCGGTCCTCATAGAGTCCTACGGACTACGGACTGCGGTTCATTTTGTTGTTATTTTTTAGCACCTGGTCGGAAGTTCAGGATTGTTTCCTGCGCTACGGTCATTGCCTCGCTGGACAGTGCGTCAATGCGGTTTCGCATGACGGCATAGACTGCCAGTGCGGGAATCGCGACGATAAGACCCCAGAACGTCGTTACCAGCGCGGTTCCGACGCCGCCGGCGAGTGAACTGGCGTCCGGCATCCCGCCTGACTGGACGATCGTGCTGAAGACCCTGATCATTCCATAGACGGTCCCCAGCAGCCCCATCATGGGCGAAACATTCCCGATGACGTTCAACAGTTCTATCTTACGCAGAAGTTTGGTCGTGCGTTCTTCGGAGGCCTCTTCCATGGCGCGTTCCATTGCTGCATATCCGTGGGAGGCCTCGGATAATGACTGGTGGACCAGATACGACAGGGTGGACGGTTCGGTCTCGGTGTATTCGATCATCTCCTTATACTGTTTATCCGCGACCATTTGGATGATTTGCGCCCGCACTGCTTCGGGCAGGATGTTAATCCTGCGTATCGTAACGAAGTGCTCGATGATGACCGCCCAACTGGCCACATCGATAGCTATCAGCAACCATCCGATGAATCCGCCTTTGACGACAAACCAGTCGAAGTACTTGATTTTCGTAACGTCTCCGACGTCCTCCTCTGCCGCCATTGCAACGCCCGCGAACCACATTACCACCATTGCCGTCAGTCCTGCGCTAATCAATATCCGTCGCCGCATCTGTTCTCCTCGGAAGTTTAAAGGGTTTCCTCATTTTCAAACACAATTCATCAATTTAGTTAGGGCATAGGGTATAGGGCATAGGGTATAGGGCGTAGGGCATAGGGCATAGGGTGTAGGAGAAAAAGACTAACTCCTGTCGCCGGTTCTCGAATTATATCTTCAGCCTCTTGACCAACCCCTTCAATATTCTTTGTACTTCGTCGATTAATTCCAGTAAACGCTCTGCGGAATTGCCTTCTGTAAATTCAAGGCGTGCTGCAACCAAAATCTGCGTTTCAACTTCATTGGCAGAACCGCGGGCTATATTTAAAAAACGCAGGTAATCATTCCGACCTGACCGGGCGTACCCCTCGGCAATATTGGACGGTATGCTCACGACGGCACGTCGAACCGGTGACGTTAAACCGAACCTTTCTTCCGAAGGAAACTTTCCGCTGGCGCGATAAACCGCCTCAACAAGGTCCATCGCTTTCTGCCAGGCAATGAGATCTTTGTATCCACCTGTCTTGCCCATATTATTGTTCCCTGTAGCACGCCGATCCAACCATTCCCTACGCCCTACGCCCTATGCCCTACGCCCTACGCCCTATGCCCTATGCCCTATTTCTTCATCCGTTCCATCGCTTTTTTAGCATCTTTTGCCGCCGGTGATTTGGCGTATCTCCTGACAACGGCTGAATATGCCGCTTTAGCGCCTCGGGCATTCCCCAGCCGTTCGTTAACTTCTCCTGCCAGGAAAAGCGAGTGCGGCGCTTCGCTACTGGAGGTAAAAAACACTGCCACCCGCATCAGGTCAAGCCCCGCTTCGATCAGAAGTTTTCTCGATGCCGGTTTTTTCGGTTCGGCCTTTGCCTTTTCCAGTCTCGCCTTCCCCAGAAGCAGCATTGCCGTGGGGAGTTCGGGTGCTGCGAATTGCTTCATCCTTGGCTGTAACAGTTCGATTACCTCGTCGAATTGCCCATCCTTCATCGACAGCGAAGCCAGGCGCAGTTGCACGTTGGCCGAACCGACCGGCAGCGTTTTCGTTCCGTTAGAGGGCTTGCTTGTCGGTGTTTTACCCGCCAGTTTCATCGCTTCAGCCCTGGCTTTGGCGAGTTGCCCCTGACGCTCGTAAAGATCAACGAGCAGTTCACGAATCGCCTTGACGTACGCGTCGGATTTCGTCTCTTTAATCTTCCCGTTCAGTAGAGTAATGGCCCTGTCGTTGGCCTTGCTTTTCGGTGGGGCGAGTTTCTTCGGACGCAGGGACAATGCCCCGGCTGAAGCGTTGGCGTCATCGACTATTTTCAACCAGCGGGCTGTGGATTTGTCTATATCTCCGGCTGCGTTGCTGACCGCGAGGAGGCGATAATCGATCAGCGTTTTTTTCCACTTGGTTGCGGTGCGTTGTGCTGATGAATAGGCTTTTTCGGCCTCGGCGTATTTGCCCTGTCCGAGGAGGTTTTCGCCCTTCGTGAAATTCCCGTCGTCGGTGATGTTGATGAAAGCCACCTTGCTCACCGGTTTGCTCAGGGTACTTTTTCCCCATAGGAAGCGGATCATACCGTCTGAAGCGCCCATGATTTTTACCGGGTCATACATTATTCCGCTGGTCAGTTTAATCGAATCGGCGCAGGTCTGCGCCGCGACGGTCAAGACTGCTGCAAGGGTCAACAGTAACGATATTTTCTGTTTGGAGTGTATCATTCGTTCGCCTCGACAAACTTGAATTCTCCGCCGTTTTCTTTTGCGATTTGACGGAGCACCTTCATCACGTCGGGGCTGTGGTGATGGTGCAGTATGGTGTTAATGTGTACCTCGTGTTTGGCGTTTAAGGTTCTGATAGCGTTGAGAACCTTTTCGTTATCGGGGAATTCCCCGTCTGTCAGCAGATAGATCAGTTTCCCTTTCCGTTTTCCGGGCGTATTTTTGAGGACGGTAAACGCCCTTTTGAGGGCGGGGACGGGGTCGGTCGATCCGCCGGCGGTGATGTCCTTCATAAATTTCCGCGCTTCGCGTTTATTGGGTATCGTGGCATGGACAAGTCGGCGGGGACGATTTTCCTTGGGTGTGCCCGTAGCGAAGAATATCACGTGGAATGTCTGTTTCGGTTTGAGCAGACAGATTGACCGTAATATCTGCTTTTTGACCTCGTCGAGGGTGTCCAGCATGGATCCGGAGCGGTCCATGACATAAACGACGTGCCATGCGTTTCCCTTCGTACCGAATGCCCGGGTTTTGGGTTTGCCGTGGTCGACCGGTAGTCCCATCCGGGCGCGAGCGCCACCGGCTGCGGCTCCGCCGACAGTACCGTACATCGTAACTTTATTCTCGGTTTCCCCCATATTGGTCATTGGTATCTTCGAGTCGCGATTGGAGAACTTCTCGTCGGGCTTCTCGAGGGTCTTTGCGAGCAGTTCGGGATTCATGTCGCCGGCTATGTTCTCGGTGAGGTTTTCCGAAATCGGGACATTCGGGACGACGATATTGGCTTTGAGTTTCTTTTGGGACACTATAATCGCAAAGAACGCCAGGATTACCAGGATACCGACATGGAAGAACAGGCTGATAACCCATGGCATCAGTGTCGCCATTGCTCCGGCCAGTGCATCGGACTCTGCGCCGGCGAGGATTTCGGCTTCGGCTTCGGCTGCTCCGACAGTCTGATCGGGACGAGTTTCGGTTTCATCTCCGGGAATCTGAGGTGTGGGAAGAGACGCCAGGCCGGCAGGAACCGTTACCTTCGCCTTGCAGTAGGGGCACTTGATTTTCGAGGGCTCTTTGGTCTCTACGCTCAACAACTTTCCGCAGTTTTCACATCGAAAGTCAATGGCCATGGTCTATCTCCCTTCCTTCGTGAACATTACATTCACGAATACCGCATTATCTATGCGCCGCTCCGAGGTGTCCAGCGCATATCCTGCAATTGAAGAGTTCGCTTCGGCAAGTAAATCGAAGCCCACGCAGGCCTGTTGTCCCGCGAGACAATTCCAGGAATCCGTCGCGCTTTTGATAAATAGTCGAAACAGACCGCAAATTCGCGACGATAACAGGCGGGCCAGGCGTCTCTTTTTCGAGTCGCCCGGAGATGGGACCCGCTTGGGCAGGATAAGCATTGGTATGACAGATAAATCCTGCCCGGTGAGTATGTTTCTCATATGTTTTAACTCATAGTCCAGCAACGGCTTCGGCGCTCGCTTTTCGGCGCGATGCGAACACCACTATTCACTATTGATTCAACCGTGTTATAACCCCGAAGTTACGGATTCGGTAAAAAAATTTTCTCCGATTTCCCTCATGCGTTTGTATAAGTGCATTTGTATAATTCGTGTAATTCGCTATAATTCGTGAAATTCGTGGTAACAGCGAGGGTGGCGGAATTGGCAGACGCGCCAGGTTTAGGTCCTGGTCCTGAAAGGGGTGCAGGTTCGAGTCCTGTCCCTCGCATGAAAAAGCAGTCAGCAGTCAGCAATCAGCAATCAGCATTCAGCAAAAGCGTACAGAGAGAAGAAACGGATTAGCATTTGGCATTCTTTTTTATCTTTTGCTGATCGCTGATTGCTGATTGCTGATTGCTGATTGCTATTTAGACAGAAAGGAAAAACAGATGCCGCAGGCAGACATCGGACTAATCGGTCTGGCAGTGATGGGCCAGAACCTCGTACTGAATATGGACGACCACGGATTCACCGTGGCCATCTTCAACCGCACTGTCAGCAAGGTGGACGATTTCATCACCGGCCCCGCCGCCGGTACGAATATCATCGGGACACACTCGATTGAGGAATTCGTCGGCGCTCTGAAGCGTCCTCGGCGGGTGATGCTGCTGGTCAAAGCAGGTGCGCCCGTCGATGCGTTCATTGAGAAACTTATCCCCCACCTCGAATCCGGCGACATCATCATCGACGGCGGAAACAGCAACTACAACGACACGATTCGTCGATTCAAGTACGTTGAGAGCAAGGGCCTGCTCTACATCGGCACGGGCGTCTCCGGCGGCGAAGAGGGCGCGCGACATGGGCCTAGCATCATGCCCGGCGGAAGTCCAGCCGCCTGGGAACACGTAAAACCCATCTTCCAGGCAGTGTCGGCCAAGAGCGACGGCGAACCGTGCTGCGACTGGGTCGGCGAGAACGGCGCAGGCCACTACGTCAAGATGGTCCATAACGGTATCGAGTACGGCGACATGCAACTTATCTGCGAAGCCTACTCGCTGATGAATGCTGTCGGAATGACGCCGGCCGAAATGTCCGAAACCTTCGCCGAATGGAACAAGGGCGAACTGGACAGTTACCTCATCGAAATCACCCGCGACATCCTGGCAAAGACCGACCCGGAAACGGGTAAGGCGATGGTCGATGTGATTCTCGACACTGCCGGGCAGAAGGGCACGGGCAAATGGACGGGCATCAGCGCGTTGGATATGGGAATACCGCTGACGCTCATAGGCGAGGCTGTCTTCGCGCGATGCCTCTCAGCCCTGAAGGACGAGCGGGTCGCTGCCAGTGAAAAACTCCGAGGCCCAAAGCGAACCTTCAAAGGCGACCGGGCAAAGTTCGTCGAAGACATCCGCCAGGCGCTGTATGCCTCGAAGATTATCTCCTACGCACAGGGCTTCATGCTGCTTCGGGCGGCTGCGGATGAGTACGGCTGGAACCTCAATTACGGCGGAATCGCGCTGATGTGGCGGGGCGGGTGCATCATCCGAAGCCAGTTCCTGGGCAAGATAAAGGACGCATACAGCAAGAAAACCCTGCCGACGAACCTGCTGCTTGTGCCTTATTTCCGCAGCGCGGTTCGCAAGGCCAATTCAGCCTGGCGGCGCGTGGTCATCCGGGCAGTCCGGCTGGGCGTGCCGGTACCGGCATTCAGTTCAGCCCTGGCGTTCTACGACGCCTACCGCTCCGAACGCCTGCCGGCCAATCTGCTCCAGGCCCAGCGGGACTATTTCGGCGCGCACACATACGAACGCACCGACAAGCCGAGAGGCGAATTCTTCCACACCAACTGGACCGGAACCGGCGGAGACACCACAGCAAGCACATACACAGCATAATGGTTGTGGATTTTCTATGTCAAAGGTGAAAAAACGTTACGCGCATGTGGGTATGGGCGGCAGGAGCCGGATGTACACGGACGCCATTGTCGGCGATTTTTCCGACTCCTGCGAACTGGCGGCGATATGCGACATAAGCGGCGGACGGTTGGACCTGGCCAATCGCCACATCGTCGAACTCGGCGGCTCGCCCGTCCCGGCGTACCGGGCCGATGATTTCGATAAGATGATCGCCGAGGCCAAACCCGACGTCGTTATCGTAACCACAGGCCCGGACGCCACACACAGCGATTACATCTGCCGGGCGATGGAACTAGGCTGCGACGTCGTTACCGAAAAACCCATGACCACCGACGAAACCCGCTGCCGGAAAATCCTCAAAACCGCCGCAAAAACCGGAAAAAACCTCCAGGTTACTTTCAATTACCGCTACAGCCCGCCACGAAGCCAGGTCAAGGAAATGCTCGACTCCGGCGTCATCGGCGAGATACTCAGCGTCGATTTCGCATGGTTGTTGAACACCAGCCACGGAGCCGATTATTTCCGACGCTGGCACCGAAGGCGCGAAAACTCCGGCTCGCTGCTGGTTCACAAGGCCACGCACCATTTCGATCTTGTCAACTGGTGGCTTGGCGATGATCCCGAGGAAGTCTTTTGTCATGCTTCACTGAAATATTACACGCCGACGACGGCGGAACGAATGGGCCTGGCAGGGCGGTCTGAACGATGCAGGAATTGCCCCGTCGCTGAACGCTGCAAATTCCACCTGAACCTGGCGGACTCGGAAGACATGAAGGAAATGTACCTCGATTGCGAAGACGAGCCGGACGGATACATCCGCGATAAATGCGTCTTCTCCGACGAGATTAATATCTGGGACAATATGTCGGTGTCGGCCCGGTACAAAAGCGGCGCGCTGCTCAACTACATCCTGCACGCCTACAGCCCCTACGAAGGCTATCGCATTGCCTTCAACGGGAGCCGCGGCCGACTGGAGCATCACGCCTGCGAGAATACCTACATCAGCGGCGACGGAACCATCCCCGGCGAACTGGAAAAGGGGAATACCACGATAACCCTGATTCGGGAGTTCTCATCGCCGGAGCAAATCGAGGTCAGGACAAGCAAAGGCGGGCACGGCGGAGGCGACGCGCCACTATTGGCGGACGTCTTCGACCCCGAAGCCCCAGCCGATCCGCTCAAACGCAAGGCGGGACGACGGGACGGAGCCTATTCGATACTTGTCGGCGTGGCTGCATGTAAAAGCATCGACACCGGAAAGGCAGTCAAAATCGCAGACCTCCTGGGCGATGCGCCATTGTAATAAAAAAGGCAGGTCGGGTCGTCAGGACTACCGTGGTCTGACGGCATTTTTTTAATTTCCAATTGACAACAACCCAACAATAAAAGCAAAGTAAGCCTCCAAACAGGTCAGCGACCTTCGGGAAATACAATCGAAAATCGGAAATTGGAGCAAAAATGGCAGGCCCCGTTGAAATCTTAAAAGGACTGGAAAAGACAAAGGAATTTTTCGTTGGGATTGATTCGGACGGATGTGCGTTCGACTCGATGGAGATTAAGCACAAGGAGTGTTTCATTCCCAACACCATTAACAGTTGGGAACTCCAGGCAGTCAGTCGGTTCGCCCGCGACGTGGCCGAGTTCGTCAACCTCTACAGCAAGTGGCGGGGCGCAAATCGCTTCCCGGCCCTGGTGAGGGTTTTCGACCTGTTGGCGGATCATCCCAAAGCCGTCGAGCGAGGATACAAGGCTCCGCAGGTCGATTCGCTGCGTAAGTGGATTGACCAGGAGTCCAAACTGGGCAATCCCGCCCTGGAAGCGAAAATCGCCGCCACCGACGACGAAGTTCTCAAAAGGACTCTTCGATGGTCCCACGCCGTCAATGCCGACGTTAAAAAAATCGTTCGCGGCGTTCCGCCGTTCCCACACCTCCGCGAGAGCCTGGAAAAAATAGCCGAATTGGCCGACGCCATGGTCTGCTCCGGAACGCCGGGCGAGGCGCTTAGCCGCGAATGGGACGAGCACGACATCGCCCAATACGTTCATCTTATCTGCGGGCAGGAGATGGGTTCTAAAAAAGAACACATCCAATACGCCGCCGGCGGAAAGTACGAACCCGACAGGATATTGATGATCGGCGACGCGCCCGGCGACATGAAGGCCGCTAAAGCCAACGGGGCATTGTTCTACCCGATTAATCCCGGCGACGAAGCCGACTCGTGGAAACGCTTCTTCGAAGTCGCTGCCGACAAATTCTTCGCCGGTCAATACGCGGGCAAATACGAAGACGAACTTATCGCCGAATTCGACGCCCACCTGCCCGAAACGCCGCCGTGGGGTAGTAGTAGTCAGTAGCGGCAAACCAATGTTCCGCAACCGTTTGGCGTGCTCGCTTTTTGCCGGCGCCCGCATTATGGAAAAGACAACTCGTTACAAATCGGTCTGCCATTCGTACTATCTGGTCGTCGGGATGTTCGGCCTGGGTCTCATGCCGGCGCTGATCAAGAACGTCGAGGAGGCGTTCGGGTTCACGCACGCCCGGATGGGGTTGTGGATGGGTCTGGCCAGCGTTTTTTTCTCGATGGCCGCTCTTCTCGGCGGAGCGCTTTATGACCGCTGGAGCGCCCGCGTGGTTATGAATTGGGTTTTGGTTCTCAGCGCGGTCGCCGCTGTCTGCATTGCCTTTGCGCCCGTCGCCGGCGCATTCGTCGCAGCATTGCTGTTCTTCTATTTCGCCAACGGCATGGGTTCCTTCGTCAATCCGCTTGTCGGCCGGTTCTGTCGGCGGGACCAGGCCCGCGGGATCAACCTGCTTCACGCCTTCCAGGGTCTGGGCAGGCTTCTCGGACCTGTGGCGGTGTGGCTTTGCCTGCTTGTTACAGGCAGGTGGCAACCGACTTTCCTGGTGGCGGCTGGGGCGTTCGCTGTGTGTCTGGTACTCGCTTCTGTCGGTTTCCGCGATCTGCCGCCCCATCCCCCCGTGCCGCATCCGGAGCGTAAGGCCTCCTCCGCCCGCCGCCCGGACCTGACGCTCCTGCTGGGCCTGTCGGGTTTCGCATTCTATGTGGGTTGCGAGGCGGTGCTCGTCACCTGGATACCGAACTTCCTGGAGTCCGAGGCCGGTTTTGGCAAATTCCAGGCCCTGCTGGCGCTGACCTTGCTCATGGCCGGTATGACGGCGATGCGGTTATTACTGGGGTTGAGACGGCGCGTCTTCGGCGCGAAATTCATCATCTGCTCGGTCGCCGTGAGCGTCGCGGCCCTGCTGTGTCTGACGAACGTGAGCAGCGCATTGTGGCTTCAACCGGCGGCCTTTCTGCTCGGAGCGTCCATCGGCGGGCTTTGGCCTTACCTGATGGCGGAAGTATTCGACTATCGCCGTCATCAGCAGGGCGCACTGACGGGCGTGGTGATGATTTCAGGGGCGGCCGGGGCCTTCCTGTTTCTTGCCGTTACCGGTAAAATGGCGGACGCATATGGTCTCGGCAAGGCCTTGCTTATCGCGCCGGCGTGTGCCATTATTTATGCGATTATCTATTGCACCTTCCGCCAGATTTCACGTAAGAAGGCGCTTCTATCAGAAAATTGACGGGTTGCGAACGATATGTCGAAGACGAAGACGCACAGAACGAATGTTACCGGCCGGAAGAGAAAGACCGGACCACGTCAGAGAATGCTGGACGCCTGCAATGGTTGTCCGGCCAAGTGTTGCCATGACCTGGTAATGCACATCACCAAGCCGCGTACGCGCGACGACATCGACGAACTGAAGTGGGAGTTGCAGTACGATACGGTCCGCGTCTTCATCGTGAACTACCGGTGGCATCGGATTATTGCAGGACGGTGCATGTACCTCGACGAGGACAATTTCTGCACGATTTACGACCGTCGCCCGAAACGCTGCCGGGAGCACAATCCGCCCGATTGCGAACACTACGGCGAATTCTACGACGTAATGATCTCCACGCCCGAAGAACTCGACGAACACCTCGGACGAAAACCCGCGGGGTAGCGTCAGACCTTCTCTTCGGGATGTACATCGCGGAATCGGCGGACGTTTTTTTCGGTTCCGACGACCAGCGCCGAGGCTGTGAGGAGGAGGATTTTCAGGTCCATTATCAGCGTTCGATGCTCGACGTAATAAACGTCCCATTCGATTCGTTCAGGCCAGGTCAGGCCCGTGCCGCCGTTGATTTGCGCCAGACCGGTGATTCCGGGGCGGGCGAGAAGACGGCGTCGCTCGAATTCGCCGTACTGAGCCACCTGTTCGGGCACGGTTGGCCTTGGTCCGACCAGCGACATGTGTCCAGCCAACACGTTGAACAATTGCGGCAGTTCGTCGAGTTTGAATTTTCGCAGGAAATGTCCGACGGGCGTAACGTCCTCATGTGAGTCGGTGATTACGATTGTCGGGTTGGGGTCGTGCTTGTGGTCTGCCCGCATCGTGCGGAACTTTACCATTCGAAATATCCGCCCATCCCTGCCGGCGCGGCCCTGGACGAAGAACCCGTCACCTCTACTCGTGCACCGCACCAACAGGTAAAAAATCAGCATAAACGGACTCAAGACCGCCAACCCCACAGCAGCCGCCATAAAATCCAAGCCCCGCTTGCTAATCTCGTAACCGCTGTTCATCTGTTGTTTTTATCTGTGTAATCCGTGTAATCAGTGGACTATTTTTTCCCGACCTGTATCGGCTTGGCCGGCGGTTCGTTTTCGTTTCGGATACGGACCTGCTCGGTTACGTTTTCGACCATTTCCGTCAGCGCCTTGGCGACGGCTGGGTTTTGTGCTTCGTCGAAATCGTCCTCGGCGTCGCCGCCGTCGGTATTGACCCGCATTGCCAGGTTCATCGGAATCTCGGCCAGCAGCGGCAAGTTGGCGCCTTGGGCGGCATATCGCGCGCCGCCTCGCCCGAAGATGTCGTGTTCTGCCTTGCAGTCGGGGCAGACGAAATAACTCATATTCTCCACCACGCCGAGGACGCGGATCCCCAGTTTCTGATACATTTGTGCCGCTCGCATCGCGTCGCCCAGAGCCACCGGCTGGGGCGTCGTTACGATTACCGCTCCGGTAACGCCGACCGTCTGGGCCAGCGTCAGCGGCGGGTCGCCCGTTCCCGGCGGAAGGTCCACGACAAGATAATCCAACTTACCCCAATCAACGTCGGTCAGAAACTGCTTTATCGCGCCGTGGACCATAGGCCCGCGCCAGATCATTGCGGCGTCCGACGGGATGAAATTCGCCATTGAGATAACCTTCAGGCCACAGGCGTCAAACGGGGCGATTTGCTTTTCGCCGACCATTACAGGTTCCGCCCCTTCGATGCCCGTCATCATCGCGATTGAAGGGCCATAGATGTCGCAGTCCAGCAGACCGACGGACGCACCGGTCCGGCGAAGCCCGACGGCAAGGTGGACCGAAATTGTGCTCTTACCCACGCCGCCCTTACCGGCACCGACGGCGATTATGTTTTTCACGCCCGAAAGGACACGTTCCGATTCTTTCATCTGAGTCATAAATTTACCTTTTCCCGATTGCTTCGTCCATTTTCTGAATTATAAGTTTCCCGCTTAATCCTTTTCGCAGGCGGATTGGTTTTGGATTTCCCGGCAGGAATATCACCGTCAGCGGCGGCCCCTGCTCGCGGAGTTTATCGAAGAGCATCTTGCCGGCGGGCATGTCCTTGCGTGTAACGTCGCCTTTGAATACGGCTACGCCCCTGTCCTTAAGGGCCTTGGCCAGGTCGGGGTCGTTGAAAACCGTCATATCCAGGACCTGGCATTCCGGGCACCATGTGGCGGTGAATTTTATCAGGACGATTTTACCGTCCTTCCGGGCGAGGGCTATCTCGGCGGCGTCGTAGGGACGCATCTTCACTGCCGACGGTTTCGACGGCGTAAGCATCCACCATCCCGCCGATACGGCGATAGCGACCGCTGCGATGCGGACGGACCATTTTTTCCAGCCGGCGGCGTCGAACCGCACCCACGAACCCCACATCCAGAGGCACATCGCCAGTACCACGCCGTAGGCAGCGACCCATGCGGGGTACGCCAGGCTCATTTGTGTTCGCAGAAGCCAGACCGCTATCAGCAGGAATACGAATCCGACCGACTGCTTGAACAGGTCGGTCCACTTACCGGCTTTGGGAAGACGGGAGACGACCTTCGGAAAGCACGCCAGCAGCGCGTGCGGAGCGGCCATTCCCACGCCGATAAGTATGATTGCAATCGTCCCAGACACCAGCGGCAGAAACAGCACAGCCGAACTGAACACTGCTGCGATAATGGCGAAACTGCACGGCGTCGAGAGCACCGCCATCAGCAGACCCATACCGACGGCTCCGAGGTGTCCACGTTTTGGCTGGGCCGAGGCGACTTTGCCCGGAACCGTAACGGTAAAGACATCAAACATATTGGCGGCCAGCGCCACCAGAAGCAATATCATCGCAATGACCGAGCCGGAATGTCTAAAGAGGTCTGCCTGCTTGATCGAGTATTGCATCGAGAGTTTCAGTATCACGTTGGCTGCCGCCAGGGCGACGAAGAACAGGACGATTCCCCCTGCGAATGCCAGTCCGAGCGTGATGAACCGCCGGCGGGATTGACCGGCCTGGTTCAGCAGCGCAAGCAACCGAAGCGGAATCACCGGAAGGACGCACGGCATGATATTGAGGATAAGCCCGGCCAGCAGCGCAAGTGCGAAAGTCGCCAGTGCCTCGACGCCCATACCGGACGGCGCGCCCCAGACAGTAGTTATCGCAGCCTCATCGGCAAGCGTGTCCTTCCACTGGTCAAATGTTTTTGATTGCGAAAGGATTTTCTTAATCCGGTCCGTCCACTCCGGCGAAGCGACCGTTGTCGAGCCTACTTCAACAGCAACTGGGACTTTGTAGTCAATCGTAATGCATCTGCCGTCTTTTTCGCATATTTGACCGTTGACGGTTGCCGATAGTTTGACCAGTCCCGGCTTGAAGTCATCAGGAACCGTCAGTGTAAAGAACAGATACCCCTTGCCATCATAAACGTTGTGCGTGTCTGATTGGCCGTCCTCATATTTTGTAACGTGAGGCTTCGTCGGCCCGAAGAGCATCCCGCCAATATCGACCCACAGGGAGTTCGGGGCGATTTCAAGCCACAGGCTTATAGGCTTGACGACCGTTCCGCCTGCTATTGGGCCGTAGAGCCAGGCGCCGTCGGGGATGGTCATTTCGACCGCCACCTGGAATGAATCACCAGGCGCGACCGTCTTATGTGAGATGATCGTCCGGGCGAAGAAACCCTTTTTCGCATTCTTTGGGATTGAAAAGGGGTCGAGAATCTGCGCTTGCGCCAGTGTCGGAAGCAGTATCGCCGCCGATATCGCCGAAAGCATCCAGAATCGTCGCGTCTTGATAATCATGCCTCTTACAATATCAACATTGCATCGCCATAGGAATAGAAACGATATTTTTGCCGGATTGCTTCGGCGTAGGCGTCTTTGATGATTTGTATCCCGTCGGTCGAACCGGGCCTGCAAAAAGCAGCCACCAGCATCAGCAGCGTCGAGCGAGGCAGGTGAAAATTGGTCAGCATGGTATCGACAACGCGGAACTCGCCCGGCGGATAGATGAACAGATCGGTCCAACCGGACCGCGCCGACAACGGACCCTTTGCAGCGGCGGTCTCCAGTACGCGGACGGAAGTGGTCCCGACGGCTACGATTCGCCGACCTTGGCGTTTGGCGTCCACGATTGCTTTGGCTGTCGAGGCTGACAGTTCGTACCATTCTGAGTGCATTTCGTGCCGGTCGAGTTGCTCGGCCTTGACCGGCGCGAACGTTCCCAGACCAACGTGCAACGTAACGTTGAGAGATTCGATTTTCCTGGCTTGGAGGTCGGCGAGGATGTTTTCGGTGAAGTGCAGCCCGGCAGTCGGTGCAGCCACTGCACCGGGACGAGCGGCATAGACAGTTTGGTACGTCAGGCCATCATGACTGTCTGGGTGATCTCTGTGAATGTAAGGCGGCAGGGGGGTTGTGCCGATTCGTTCGAGCAGTTCGACCGCATCGCGGGGCGGGCTGACGGAAAGATGCCAGAGACCTTCGCCTAAGTTACTTTCCAGTTTCGCAATTGTCGGGGGTTCTTCGACGAATGTGAGTTCTTCTCCGGTTTTACATCGTCCCGCACCCTTGAGCATCGCTTCCCATTGCCCATCCGACAGTTCGCGCAGGAACAGACCTTCGATTTGCCCGCCTGTTCGTCGTCGGCAGAGGAACTTCGCCGGGATGACGCGGGTATCGTTCAGAACGAGCAGGTCGCCTTCTCGCAGCATGGCTGGTAGTTCGCCGAAGTGGTGATGCCGAATTTCGCCGGTCGTGCGGTCGAGAACCATAAGCCTGGACTTATCGCGTGGCTCGACGGGCTTCTGGGCTATCAATTCGTCGGGCAGGTCGTAATCGAAGTCTGCGGTTTTGGGCGTCATTTCCACCACGTCAATCCTGAGCGATAACCCATTGCCAGAGAGAAGGTTAAACCGAAAACCCCCCATTTGTCCATAGTTTCCTGACACCTTTTCACGTCACGGACCTATAAACGGCGAATGTCCTTGACCGGTATGCGATCCAAGGATAGAGTTAATTGACATGGTTATCGTCAGCATTTACGCCCGTAGCTCAGCAGGATAGAGCGGCGGTTTCCTAAACCGCAGGTCAGAGGTTCGAGTCCTCTCGGGCGTAGTGAGCGTAAGTTGGCTGGGGGTCAGGGGGCAAGATTTGCCGGGGCGGATTGGCGTTTTTGGCGGTTTCCGAGAATGGGGTCCTGGTCGAGGTAGAGTTCCCACCGGCTCATAATCTCGAGCATTTCATTGCCGCGTTTGCAGTCCTCGACGGTCATTTTACCGGCGCGGACGAGGTCGTAGTACGGTTTGAGGCTGGTCTGTCGATAAAGTCCGGCGTAGAGTTTATAGAATTCTTCACGCGGTAGTTTGGTGGGTGTAACGGCGTGCAGCGCGTCGAAGCAGGTGTAATCATCCGTCAGCAGTTTATCTTTTTGCTGGCGGTACAGTTCCGTTCCGGGCAGCGGGGTCAGGACGGTGAACTGTGTCTGGGTGATTTTCATTTTATCGACGTAATCGCGCAGGCGTTGGAAGTCGTCTGCCTCCCATTGAGGGTCGGTGATAAACGCGCCCCAGACGATGACGCCGTTGTCGTGCATGATGCGAACGGCCTCATCGTTGGTCCGCATGTCGGTACCCTTGTTGACGCCTTTAAGCCCCTCGTCGGAGACGGCCTCCAGTCCAAGCAGCACGGACGACAGTCCGATGTCCGCCCATTTTTTCACCAGGTCAGGGTGCCGGACGACCGAATCGGTGCGGCATTCCATGCTGTAATCTTTTTGTATCCCCTCGGCTACGATCATCTCAGCGATAGCGGTTTCGCGCTTGTAATTCATCAGGAAGTTGTCGTCCATGAACGTGATATGGCCCAGATCGATGGTCTTAATCTCATCGACGACGCGAGCGGCTGACATCTGGCGGGTCATGCCCTTGTAGAACTGCCAGACGCTACAGAAATTGCACCGGAACGGGCATCCGCGACCTGTGGCCATGGCTATGTCGGGCTTATTGAACAGCCAGAAGTATTCCTGGCGATTATGTTCGATGAGATCCCGCCGTGGCATGGGCAGCGCGTCCATGTCCAGTTTCATCGGCCCTTCGGCGTTGCGGACGAAATTTCCATCGGTGTCTTGCCAGATGAGATCGGGTATATCCTTGAGCGGTTTATGCTTTTCTATGGCATCGAGAAGTTGCGGGAAATTCAGTTCCGCTTCGCCGGCGGCGATAACGTCCACGTATGGCAGGTAGAAGTCTTCCGAGAGAAGCGAGGCATGGATTCCGCCGATTACCGTGAATATCTCGTCGGAGAATTCTTTCGCCTGACGCATTACGTCCTGTGCGGCATAGACCTCGGTCGTCAGTGCGGTTACGACGACAATATCCGGTTTGAATTGCTCCAGTGCTCCAATCAGGTCGTCTTCGACGCGCATGTCGAGGATGCGAAGGTCGTGGTCGCCCGCGCTTGCGGCGACCATCTCCAGCGCCAGCGGTTCAGGCATCGCCGCAAGGCGAAAACCAATCAGCGATGACTGACATTCCGGTTGTACAAGCAATAGTCGCATTTTTATCGTCATGCCCAGGGGAAAGACTGTCCGGTCAGGGTCGTATAGGCCTGAATATATTTCTGACGGGTCTTCTGGACGATCTCCGTTGGTAAAACAGGGGCGGGCGGCCTGCGGTTGAATTTGATCTTGTCGAGGTAGTCGCGGACGAACTGTTTGTCGAAACTTGGCTGGTTTCTACCGGACTTGTACTCATCCACAGGCCAGAAACGGGACGAATCCGGCGTCAGGATCTCATCAATGAGGATTAATTCGTCGTTTTCGTCGTATCCCCACTCGAACTTGGTATCCGCGATGATTACACCGTGTTCGGCGGCGTATTCAGCGGCGGCTGAGTACAGTGCGATTGACCGGTCGCGCAACTCGGTCATGACGTCGGGTCCGACCAGTTCGCCGGCCTGTTCGATGGAAACGTTCTCGTCGTGCCCTTTTTCAGCCTTTGTGGCGGGTGTGAATATCGGCGCGGGGAGTTTCTGGCACTGCTTCATTTCCGACGGTAGTACGATCCCGCAGACGCTCTGGGTCTTCTGGTATTCAGCCCACCCGCTACCGGCAAGATACCCGCGAACCACGCACTCGATCGGTACTGTTCGACACTTCCTGCACAGCATGAATCGCCCGTCGAGTTCTTCGGTACGGAAGTCGTCGGGAAGGTTTTTCAATGCCGCCGAAACCAGGTGGTTGGGCTTTGCCTCATCCAGCAGGTCGAACCAGAACAGGCTGATCTGCGTGAGTACTCTTCCCTTGTCGGGGATACCGTTCGGCATAATCACGTCATAGGCGCTTATCCTGTCGGTCGTAACTATAACGAGGTTGTTTCCCAAGTCGTAGATGTCGCGCACCTTGCCGCTACACTTGGGACGGCCCGGAACCGATGTCGTAAGTAAAGCAGTCGTTTTCATATGCCAGTCTTTTACCCGCATGAGGCCTCAGAATCAAGCGAAACGTCAAGAACGTTACCTTGGGTCGAAGCGGTTATTATCATCTCACAACCAGATATGCCGCCAGAAACCCCAGTTGCGTTACAAAATTCGTTGCCAGCAGGTTTTTTCGGGAGATTTGTCCCCGTCGTCGAACGATTAACGTCCCAGCCCCCAGGGCTGCGACCACTGCCGCTGCCGGTGGAATAAAATGCCTCCACGGAGACATGAAGTTCAGAAGCAGCAACGACCCTGCCAGCGGAATCGACAGACACGCTGCCGAGGCGATGGGGCTGACGGTTTCGGCGAAGCATTTTGCAGGCGGGTCGGTCCGCTCGCCGGGGCGGTGAAACTGCCCGAGCACCACCATGCTCCACGCTCCCCATATCGGCGTCAGAAGCAGCACCCGGCATATCGGGCGAGGCCAAAGCCATAACCATTGCTGAGACAGCCGCGTTGACCAATCGGGATTTGACTGGCGAAAGGAGTAGTTGAGGATCGCCGATACGCCGACGGTCAGCATCGCCAGTCCGATCCATCTGGCCGGGCGGGATTTGCCCGTTACCGGTTCGATTAACGCCGCCGCCGATTGACGGTAGAGAACGAGAACCATTATCAATCCGCACACCGCGGACGAGAAAACCGCCCAGTGGTCCAGCAGATCACGCCGGAGCACCCACATTACATGATAGGCAGTGCTCCAGGATCCGACGAGTATAATTCCGAACGCGACGCTCAGCAGCATCATCGCACAGGCCGGTTTGGAGAAACGCTTCGGGTCGGACTGCTGGACCCTCCGCTCCGATGCCGTCAGGAACAGCAACGACGAGATTATCCGTCTTGAGAATTTCACCACAGTTTCATTATGATGGTAAAACCTTCCTGCGATAGCAAATGAACTTTCCGCCTCCGGTGTTTCCAGCCGGACTCCGAACCAAAACGGAACAATTCGGAAAGTTTTCGTTGGTAGGAATTCAGCGTTTCAATATACGAATAATACTATCTATCACCTGTGCTACTTTTTGCTTTCGGATCCGCCCGGCTTTATAAAGGATGATACCTCGGTCTGCGGTAAAGAGTTTGTCGGGGCGGATATTGCTCTGCTTATGTAGAGTGCCGGTTTCAAAGTCAGACTCGCGCAATTCTACCGCATACTCATTGCGTATATTCTGACTTGTTATCTGGCACAGGACAAGATCGTCGCCTTTCAGTTCTGCCAGAACAAGAGCCGGTCTTCGCTTCGATTGAGTCAGGTCGGAAAATGGGAATGGAACTATGGCGATGTCCCCTTTTACAAATCTTTCCACGCTTCGTCCTCCTCGGGGCGAAGCCAGTCTTTTTTTAAAGACGATTCGCTCATCAGGGCGGAACTGGATTTTTCTTCGGCGGCCTTCATTTTCAGGAAACGCAGAAAGTCCGCCAATTCGCCGAGCAAAGCGTTGGGGACTTCTTCTATGCGTTTGATGATAAGTTCTTTTTGTGTCATGGTAAGAATTCCAAAGCGAAAGAAAAACACATTCTCATAGATATAATAGTCTATTAACGCCAATTTTGCAATGATGTCGCAGTGAAAAATCTACCCTCTCGTGACGATTTAATTATCGGATATGCCGTCCGTCTTACTGAATTATATCCGGTCCCTGGCGCTCTGAGGCGGTTCCGTCCCATCGGTGCGATTTGATCGAGTTTGTAATAGCGGCTGCACATCTGATTGCAGCCAGTCCTGCAGCGGCGGGTACGACCGGTTCGGCGCCGTTTGCGACGCAGTTATAGAAGGCTTCCGCCTGTTTGCGGAGCGGCTCGACGTCGTCGGATATTTTCAGCTGCTCGACTTTGATGAGTTTGGTGTAATCGACCTTACCGGCCAATTCGCTCAGGTTTTTCGCGTCCATTTGGCGGGCCATCTGGATCAAATCGGTGTTCTCGCTTTTCTTGACGACGATTCCGACCTTTTTTCCGTAATCGACCGAGAGATATGCCTGTTCGGAGAATATCCTCATCTTCCGTTCGCTCTTGATTGCGAGGCGAGAAGCCGTCAGGTTGGCGACGCATCCACCGGCGAATGTCAATCTGGCGTTGGCGATGTCCTCGGCTGCGCCCAGGACGTTAACTCCGACGGCTTCGATAGCGGTCGGTTCGTCGCCGGCCAGCATCAGCACCAGGTCGATGTCGTGAATCATCATATCGAGCACCACACCGATGTCGGCCGAGCGGAACGTGAACGGGCTGATACGGTGGGCCTCGATGAATTTCGGCGTTATATCGAATCGGCGAATGGCTTCGACAGCCGGGTTGAAACGCTCGGTATGTCCGACCTGGACGTTCGCGCCGGTCTTTTCGGCGAGTGCGATGAGTTCCTCTGCAGCGGCTATATTATCGGCGATGGGTTTTTCGATAAGGACGTCTTTGCCTGCGGCGACAAACGGTTTTGCAGCGGCGACGTGGTCGCAGGTGGGCGTGGCGACGACGACGGCATCGACGAGTTCGACGGCTTGGGCGGCGCTGACGGCAGGGGCGTTGAATTTGCCCGCGACGTCTCCGGCGACGGCGTCGTCGGTATCGACCACACACGCAAGTTCAGTTTCGGGCATCTCGGACAAAACGCGGCAGTGGAGTTTGCCCATGCGACCAAGACCGATTACTCCAACGCGAATACTCATTAACTTTCAACTCCTTCATCGAATCGCAGGCCCAACTTATCCATGGAAAAAATGAATATTGAATATTGTGCGTAGCACCACTACGTGGAACACGGAATGTCGAATTTCGAAGTAAAAGAAACAACATGCCCATGAGGGATGCTTTTTTTACTTCGTAATTCAAAATTCTCCGTTCCACGTAGTGGTGCTACGCACAATATTCAATATTCTCTTTGTCGGAATAAAGGTGGGACTCCGCTATGCTCCGTCCCAGCCTACGGTTTCTTTTAGAAACTCTTCTGCTTCCGGCGGCGTTTTGCCTCGGAAACCTTCGCGGTAACGTCCGAATCGACCGGCGAGACTTCGCAGGCAGAAATCGCAGAGGATTTTGACCGGTTCGCACAGGTCAGGCTGTTCCAGCAGTTCCCGGACTTTGACGATAAGGGCCTGTTCATCCTCGAAAAGGTATTGAATCGCACGGCGGAGGTCGTCGGCTTCGGCGTCCGGGAGGTCCGCAAGAGCCTGTTCGTGGACGCCCTTGACGGAAGGCGGCGAGGTGTAGTAACCGCCCGCCGACGAGAAGAACACGAAAGGCGGAACGTCGCGGACTACCGGGGTTCGCGCGCCGATCCGGCTGAAGCGACCTATCGTCGTGAAGTGGTGGACGCCGACCATTTCTTCCAGCACAGCCCCTGTTTCAACGCGGATGTGTCCCGCCAGCAGAACGGCTGGGCCGAGATGCGTGCGGTCGTCAACGTAACAGTCGTGGGCGACGTGCGAACCGGCTTCGAGGACATTATCGCTGCCGATGCGGGTGAGAAATCCGCCTTCTTCGGTCCCGACGTGTGCTGTAACGTTTGGTCCCAGTTCGTTGCGGTCGCCGATAAGAAGGTACGTCGGCCGACCATGATATTTCAGGTCCTGCGGTACGACGCCGAGAACGCATCCGTCCTGAATAACGTTGTCGCTTCCGATTCTCGTTCTTCCGGCGACTGTAACCCTGCATCCCAGCGATGTCCCGGACCCGATAACCACATCAGGCCCAATGACGCAGCAATGGCCCATGCGAACATCCGGAGCAATATCAGCCCCGTCGGCAACCTCTTGTGTAACTGTCAAGTTCACTTTTTAATTTCCAATTGTCGATTGCCAATTGACCTACGAGTTCGCCGAACTTTCTTTCAATTGGAAATTGGCAATCGGCAATTGGCAATCTTATTCGCTCGGTTGAAGTTTTTTTCCTGTTGGGTTTGCGGCGCTGTCTCGGAGCGACGCGATTAGTTTGGATACGTGTTCACTGTCGAATTCCCGTTCTGCCAGGAGGAGTTGTTCGTCGTTCGGGAAGCCGGTCTGGCCGTTGAAGATCATGCGAAAGGCCTTCTTGAGAGTTTCAATCGCCTGTGTGTCGAACCCGCAACGGCGGAGATTTTCCTTGTTGATGTTGCGGACTCGGAAGGGGAATCCCTGGACGATCGCGTACGGCGGTGCGTCGCGGTCGATTCCGGAGTATCCGGTGGTGAAGGTGTACGCTCCGACGGTTGCATATGCTTCGACGCTGGTGAATCCGCTGGTTCGCACGTATTTTTCGATGCGAGCGTGGCGCCCGATGCGCGTAAAGTTGGCGAAGATACCCTCGCCGGCAAGGTCCGCACCGCTTTCGACGCAACAGCCGACCATAAGAAAGTTATTCTCGCCGAGCGTTGTCCCCGGCCCGTCAGCATCGCCCGATTCGATGATTACATGCTCGCGGATGATGTTTCCCTGCCCGATATTGCATGTCCCGTCGTCCCGGTCGCCTCCGGTGGGGCGGCAACCGACGATGCAGCCCGGTAACAGGTGGCAGGAGCGCCCGATCCGCGTTTTGCCCGTAACCGTTACGTTATTGTCGATAACGGTCTCCGCCTCGACGATCACGTCGGGGCCTATGAAGGTAAAAGGCCCGACCTGAACGTCGTCGGTCAGGGCATCAGGATTCATCACTATCGCTTTTGGTGAAATCATAACTATTTTTGATTTTTGATTTTCGATTTTCGATTTTTGATTTTCGATTGAGGGGCACAGGGTCAAATTTGCCTGCTTTTTTTTTCAATCAAAAATCGAAAATTAAAAATCGGAAATCTTTTATATGGGTTCTGCATCTACCAGCATGAATTTTATTTCTGCTTCTGCGGCGAGGTTCGCCCCGACCATAGCGCGGCATTTGCAGTGTCCGGTTCGGCTTCGGACGTGCAGCGTCTCGACTTCGATTATAAGTTGGTCTCCGGGTCTGACGGGTCGTCGCATCTTTGCCTTGTCCATGCTCAGCAGCACCGCCACTTTTCCGGTGTGCTCCAATCGCTGGCTGAGCAGGATGCCCGACATCTGCGCCATCGCTTCGAGGATCATTACGCCGGGCATTATCGGTTCGCCGGGGTAGTGTCCCTGGAAGTACGGCTCGTTTATCGAGACGTTTTTGACGCCGACGCCTCTGCGGTCGCCGTCCAGTTCGAGAACCCGGTCGATCATCAGGAACGGGTATCGGTGCGGTAGCAGCCTCATTATTCGGCGAATGTCGAACGAGGGTTTGCGCAGAAGCGCTCCGGCCCGTTCGTGCTGAACGACCTGTTCGGCGAGTTTTCGCACTAACTGCTGATTGAGGTTGTGGCCGCTCCTGTAAGCGACAATTCGCCCTCGCAACGACCTTCCAAGCAGCGCCAGATCGCCTACCAGGTCGGCAATTTTGTGACGGACGTGCTCGTCGGCGAAGCGCAACTCGTTATCCACAGGCCCGTCCGGACCCATAACCAGAAAATCCCTGGCGGTCAGGTGTTTTCCCCATCCGCGAGCCTGGAAGGCCTTTGCCTCTTCTTCCAGCAGGAACGACCTTGCAGGGGCGATGTCGGCGGCGAAATCATCTTCGTACAGCCTGAACGCCAGCACCTGCCGACCGACGCTTTTGCTGATGGCGCTGTAGTCCAGGTCGAACAGGATGTCGAGGTAATCGCCCTCTCCCGGCAGCGCGGCGATCATTGCTTCGCCCTGCGAGACGGCGATTGGCGTATCTATGACGAATACTTTTTTGTCCGCTTCCTGTTGGGCGATACCCGCCTCAAGGAGCGCGTCGGTGAAGGGGCGGACGGAGCTGTCGGCGCCGGGAACCTCTTCAGAGTCCAGTTCGATGAGGATGTTGTCGATACCCAGACCGTTGACGGCGGCAAGTACGTGCTCGACGGTGCTTATTGAGACGGTTCCGTCGTGGATGCTGGTTCGACGGTCCTGGTTCGGTGAGAGGTTGGCGGCGGTGGCGCTGATGCGGGCGGGGTTCGGTATGTCGGTTCGCACGAATACTATCCCGGTGTTCGCTTCGGACGGGCGAAATCGTAACCTGGTCTCGACGCCGCTGAACAAGGCCGGACCGCTGATGTCCACTTCGGTTTTAATCGTTTGCTGATTCAAGGGCTGACAGCCTCTTCTCAAGTTCCCGAACTTTTTTCCGCAATTCCGGTAATTCGGACGTTACCTTCCAGACCCGCAACTGCTTTGTGGCCTGGAGGGCGGGATAGCCTATAACTTCCATACCGTCCGGTACATCTCGTATTATACCACTTTGGGCCGCTGCTCTGACGCCCGTTCCCAGCGTGATATTGTCGCTGATGCCAGATTGTCCGCCGAGCGCGACGTAATCGCCCAGGACGCTGCTTCCGGCGATTCCGACTTGACTGGCCAGGACGCATCCTCGCCCAACCTGCACATTGTGCGCTACCTGGACGAGGTTGTCTATCTTCGTTCCATCGCCGATGCGTGTGGCTCCGAATTTACCACGGTCGATGCAACTGCACGCGCCGATGTCAACCTCGTCGCCTATCTCGACGGCGCCGATATGCGGAACACGATTATGCCGGCCTTCGGCGAAATAATATCCGAAACCTACCGATCCGATTACCGCGCCCGGACCGATCCGGCAGTTGCGTCCGATCCGGCATCCACTGATGACGACTGTGCCGGGATATAGGATGGTTTTTTCGCCGATGGTAGCACCGGCTCCGACGGTAACGTTGGCGCAGAGCACCACACCGTCGGCGATTTTCGCACCGCTTCCGACGACCACACCGGACCCGACGGCCACAACTTCGCCAAGTTTGGCATCTTGGGCAATATCGGCTTTGGTGTGCACACCTACCGGCGGAAGGTCTTCGGGCGGAGAAAGCATCGTCAGCACTTCGGACACTGCGGCCATAACGTTATCGACACAGATAAGCGGCATTTCAGCCTGTGGATGCTCATTGGCGACAATAACGGCGCAGGCCTGCGTATCGGAGAGTTTGTCGGCAAGCCTGGCGTCTGCCAGGAATGTAACGTCTTCGGTACAGGCCGACGAGAGCGGGGCGATACCGGTAACGACGACATCGCCGTCCCCGACGACCTTTCCGCCCAGGCGTTGGGCGAGTTCACTTACTGTAAGGTTTAAATCAATCATAAGCGTCGGGAGATATAATATCTTCACGGAGAGGATTCGACAAGTCAGGTATTGGTAATTAGTAATTGGTAAAAAAACCTGGCGCCGAATTACTGATTACTGATTACTGATTACGAAATGTCATTTCGGTCGTTTGGCGTATTGGCTGTTCACCCAATTCAGTACCGCGTCGGTTATGTCAATAGCGGGATTGTGGTACAGGCATTTGCGTTGGGCTATTTTATTGAGCAGTTCCGTGGTGGTCTGGCTGGCGATGGGGATGTCCTCGCGGTGTATCACAAGGTCGTAAGCCTGTTTTTTTGCCACCGTTTCAATAGCGGCGAGGATTTTGCGATACATTTCCTCGGTAAGCCGACGGTGCCATCGCATCGCCGTTTGCTCCTGCATTTTTCGCCATACGGACTGCTTCAGGGCAAGTTCCTGCATCTGGGCTAATTTCTGGTCGTAAATCTTCGAATCTGGTTCGAGACCTTTGATCATTTCTTCGAGTTGCTTGATGACGTCGATGCGTTTTTTATCCTCAGCGGCGATTACCTTACGCTTCTGAGCAAATTCTTCGTTAAGGTCTTTGGCTCGCTGGTATTTATTAAAAACAGCGGCGACATCGCAAACGGCGACACGCGTCGGCTTGGCCGCTGCGACGACCGGGGCATCCTGGGCTGAAGAGCGACTGAAAATCGCAACGACTGCCAGTAAAAGAACCGCCAAAATCCAAAGTGTTCGGGAAGACTTCATATCATGATTCTCCTTCGTTTAACAAAAATAAATTCACCGCAAAGACCGCAGAGACCGCAGAGAAAAACATTGTTGTTTTTAACTCCTCTGCGTTCTCTGCGATCTCTGCGGTTAATTTTGTTATGGTTTTTTAGAACACCCAACCGATGCTGAAACTGACCAGTTGCGTGTCGTCTTCGTTGGTTTTGTTGAGTGGGAAGCCGAAATCGATGCTCATGGGCACCGGTCCGAAGAACGGCATTTGCAGCCTCAGTCCGAAACCGGCGGAGACGCGGTAGTCCTCGATTTCGATATTTTTTTCGACCGTACCGCTGTCGAGGAAGACTACGCCTCGTAAGTTGCGTCCGATGATTGGGAATGAGTATTCGCTTCCGAGGAACGTTTTGAAGTCGCCGCCGACAGGATCATCGTCAGGCCCCTGTCTTGGACTGATTCCGCGGAAATCGAATCCCCGGACCGAGCCTAATCCGCCGCCATAGTATCGTTCAAAAACCGGCGCGTCGCCGAAGATAGCGCCGGCGGCGGCGCGAACGGCCAGGATGTGCTTACGGTTGGTCGCGTCGGTATAGACGGTATGGTAGATGCGGTAATCGGCCTCGGCCTGACCGAATGTGAAACCGCCCATGACCTGTTCGTAACTGATTTTTAAGCGGTCGCCCTTCGACGGCAGCCACCGGCTGTCGGTCCTGTCGCGGATCAGCGAGCCTTTCGCGCTGGTCAGGAATGTGGTTCCTTCCACGTCCCGGACGTCTTGTGGCGCGTTGTCGTCGAGGTCGTCCACCTGGACGCCCTCGATTCGACTGGAAACCTCGCCGTACCAACGGTTTTTGAAGCGGTGTCCGACGCTGACGACACCGCCGTAGCGAGTCTCGTCATAACATTCTCTTCCCGACGTGAACGCGAACGCGCGTGTCCCCAGCGAGTAAGGTTTATCGAACAGATAAGGCTCCCGCCAATCGACGTGGAACCGCATGAATTCCGTTCCAGGCTGTGCGCTGACGCTGAGCGTTTGCCCGCCGCCTTTGAAGGACCGCTTGCCGTTCCGGTCGCGCCGACCGAAGAGGTCAAAATTACGCTCCGTGAAGGAGATATTTCCCAGCAGTCCGGCGTTGCTGGATATGCCTGCGCCGATGATGAAGTTGGCGGTTTTGGTCTCCGTTACTTCGGCCACTGCGTTTCGGACGCCGGGCGCGTCGCCGTAGGGCGTGATTGTAACTTTCCCGAAAAGTCTGGTTTCCATAAGACGTCTGCGCGATTCCTCTGCTGCGACGGCGTTGTACATTTGTCCCGGATCAAGCCGAAACTGGCGGCGAATGACGTTCATCTTTGTTATGTCGTTTCCGCGAATGTCGATCTGACCGACGCGAAACTGCTGGGCCTCGTTAATGGTATAGACCAGGTCAATCAGGCCGGGCTTATCGGTGTACCTGGTCTTGACCGAGACATTCGCCTCGATGTATCCGATTTCGCCGTATGAGTCGCGGATGCTGTTCAGGTCCCGGCTGAGCGTCAGTCCATTGTAGTACTCGCCGGCAAGGAGTTTGAGTTTCCTGCGAATCTCGTCGGACGAGAAAACCTTGTTTCCATGAAAGACTGTATTTCGGATGGTGTAGTGAGGCCCTTCGTTAATAACGAATACCAGGACGACTTTTTTCTTATCGGCGGAGAATTCCTTCCTGCAATCGACGGCTGCGTCGAGGAATCCTTCCGACCGGTAGAAGTTTCGCAGGTCTGTAATATCCCGGTCGGCGGTTTCGGTGTCGAGCGTTCCGGGCAGGAAAGGCCAGAGTTTCGCCTTGCTTGAAATTATGCCTTTGAGTTTCCGTGTCCCGAAGGCCGAGTTGCCTTCGAAGCGGATTTTCCGGATTGAGACCTTTGATCCTTCGACGATTTCATAGACGAGTTTCCCTGCGTCGCGGAGGGCGGTCTGGTTGATTTTGACCTCGACGAAATGGTATCCGGCGGAGCGGTATTTGCTTTGTATCGATCTTTTACCGCTTTCTATCCGGAATTTGTCTATCGGGTCGCCGCCGCCGAAAGTCAGCATCGCCGCGAGCGTAACATCCTTGAAGGACTTGTTTCCTTCGAAAATCACAGCCTCAATGAGCGGGCGTTCCGTTACGGTGAATGTAACGATGACGCCCTTGTCGGTCTGCGTCTTTGTGGCGACGATGTTGTTGTACCGTCGCGTTTTCAGCAATCGCTGTTCGTCGTCGCGGACGACCTGTTCGCTGTAGGGTTGGCCTGGGCGGGTTTTGACATCGGAAAGGACAGCCGACTCGCTGAGGACCTTGTTTCCCTCGACGCGAACCTCGATGACCGTGTCCGGCGCGGACTTCTCTTTTGTTTGGGCAGAGGCTGCCACCGTCCATGTCAGACACGCAAGCATCGCTGCTGCAAGTGCCGTTCGGCAGATATGGTTCACTTGGTATTCTCCCGCAGAACTTTCCTGAATTGAGGGGAATGATACCTTCGTCGCGGGGGATGTCAAAGGTTTTTGGTGGGTGATGTGCTGGAAGTTGAAAAAAGAAGATAGCAGGATTTCAGGGATTCTAATTTTTGCTGAAAGAAAAAGAAGAAGAAAGGATAGCAGGATTTCAGGGATTACAGGATTTCAGGGATTTTGATTTTGCTGAAAGAAAAAGAAGAAGAAAGGATAGCGGGATTTCAGGGATTACAGGATTATGGGGATTTGGTTTCTTCTGTTTCTTTTAGCAAAATCAAAATCCCTGAAATCCTGTAATCCCTGAAATCCTGCTATCCTTCTTTTTCTTCTTTTAATAAAATTGTAAAATCACGCTTTCTTTTTCCCAATCTTTGTTGCAATCAGATTAGAATCCGTATGCTTCTTCAGCGGCGTAGTTTTCGAAGCGGATACATTCTTTCAGGAATGTCAGCGGGACTGTTCCGATAGGTCCGTTGCGCTGCTTTGCGATGATCACATCGGTCTTGTTGTCTTCCTGGTATTCCGGGTCGTCGCGGTGGTAGTAGTCTTCTCGGTGCAGGAGTATGACCACGTCGGCGTCCTGCTCGATAGCGCCACTCTCGCGGAGGTCGCTCATGCGCGGGCGGTGTCCTTCTCTGCCTTCGGCGGCGCGGTTGAGCTGACTCATTACGACGATTGGGATATCCAGTTCGCGAGCCAGAGTTTTCAGGCCTTGGGAAATATCGGCAATCTGCTGCTGGCGCGACTCTGCCTTACCTGCCGGGCTCATCAACTGGAGATAGTCCACGAAGACGCAGTCCAGGCCCTCGCTGGCATACATTCGCCTGGCCTTGGAGCGGAGGCTGAGAATGTTCAGGTCGGCTGAGTCGTCTATGAAGATTTTGGCTTTTTCCAGTTCACCGGCTGCCATTTGCAGATGAGTCCAGTCTTCGGCTGACGGATTTCCCCGTCGCAGGCGAGCGGCATTCTGTCGGGCGCGGGAGCAGAGGAACCGCAGCGCCAACGCCGCTTTGGACATCTCAAGTGAAAACAGCAGGATTTTCCGGTTGTCCTCGACGGCCATGTATTCCGCCATGTTCAACGCCAGGGCGGTCTTGCCCATCGAGGGTCTGCCCGCCACGACAATCATCTCGCTCTTCTGGAATCCCGCGGTCAGTTCGTCGAGTTTGAAATATCCGGTAGCCACGCCGGTGATCATTGAACCGTCGGCGGCCGACAGGGTCTCGAACGTATGCTGGAGGAGGCTTTCGAGGCTATGGGCCTGGTCGCCGATCTGACGGGAGGATATCTGGAATATTTTGTACTCTGCCTGGTCGAGTATTTTTTTGGGTTCGTCCTGACTTTCGTATGCGTCCTGGGCGATTTGCTGATTTGCGGCGATAAGTTCTCGCAGGAGCGCCTTATCCCGGACCAGCATGGCGTAGTATTCGATATTCGCAGCCGAGGGAACGCTTTCGACGAGAGAGACCAGATATTCGTCCCCGCCGACGCGTTCGAGCAGTTTCGACCGCTGGAGTTCTTCGCTGATTGTTACCAGGTCGATGGGTTTGCCGGAGTTGTGCATCCCGCAGAGCGCGTCATAGACAACGCGGTGCGACGGGCGGAAGAAGTCGTCTCCCTGCGTGATATGCACGGCTACGTCTATGGTTCCGGGGTCCAGCATCATGGAACCGAGTACGCACACTTCAGCCTCGATGGAGTTCGGAAGAGCGCGTTGGTTTGCCGCGGCGTTTTTTTCACCCCTTCCGGCGGGCGAGGCCGGGACATATCCCGTTCCGGGTGTGTCGGCTTTTTCGACAGTTGTTTCCGGAGCGGAAGTACCGATGTCGGATGGTTCCGACGTAGCCATTAATTTTCCTCGGTATCGTATTGCTGCTGTGCGTTGCTTTCGTCTTCAGGAACCGCTGGTTCCGGTTCTGTGCTTTCGTCGGATTCGTCGGGATCGTTCGGAGGTACGACCCACACGCTGATATCGGCGGAAACGTCTTCGGAGAACCGTATGGTTACCTCGTATTTGTCGAGTGTCCCGATTTGCTCATCGAGTACGACGTTTTTCTCTTCGATGTGGAAGCCTTCGCTGTCCAGGGCTGCGACTATCTGCGCGGGTCCTACCGAACCGTAAAGATGTCCTTCCTCGTTAGCCATTGCGGTTATGGTAATTTCTTTACCGCTCAGCAATTCGGCTCGTGCTTCGAGTTCTTTTCGTTCCTTTGCCATTTGTTCGAGGTATGCCTGTTTTGCCGCTTCGATGGATTTTATATTGGCTTTGGTGGGTTCCATCGCCAGTCCATGAGGTAGCAGGTAATTTCGTGCATATCCCGTCTTGACGTCCACGACATCGCCGACATAACCCAGTTTATCTACACTTTGACGTAAAAGAAGTTTCATCCGACAACCCTTTCTTTTTTAAGCATTCAGCGTTCAGCATTCAGCGTTCAGCGTTCCACGTAGTGGTACGTAGTATCGCTACGCGGTGCTACGCACAGCAATCTTTTTTTATCTTTTGCTGATTGCTGAATGCTGATTGCTGACTGCTTTTTCAAGTTATATACGGTATCAGTCCCAGGAATCGTGCTTTTTTGATTGCCCGCATTGCGCTTCGTTGATGACGTGCGCAGTTACCGCTGCGTTTTCGTGAAAACACCTTCCCGTGTTGGGTAACGAGTTTCTGAAGGACGTCAATGTCCTTGTAGTCTATCTCGTCGGTCTTGTCACGGCAAAATCGGCACTTACTCTGCTCGTAGTAGCGGGAGCGGTTTTTCCTGTCGCCGTCATTTTTGCCTTTTTTTGAACGTTCGAATGGTTTCCTGGCCATATCTTCTAATTTCTCCTGTACCTGCCACGAATTACACAAATTACTGCGAATTACACGAATTTTTAGAACGGTATATCGTCTCCCGGCGGGGGGGACGGTTCATTTTGTTGTTGCGGCGGGTTGTCGTATCCTTCGCCGTAATCGTCATGCGGCGATTGTGCTGGAGGCTGGTTGCTCTGACCCTGCTGGGGCGCCGTTCGTCCTTGCCCGCCGCCTTGCCCGCCGCCTTGTCCGAGAAACTGGAAACTCTGGACGAATACGCGGTGTTTGGAACGTTTCTGTCCGTCCTGGCTTTCCCATCTATCTAATTGCAGGCGACCCTCGACCAGCACGGACCGACCCTTGGTCATATACTGGTTGAAGGTTTCTGCCTGTTTACCGAAAACCTGGCAGTCAATGAAACAGGTATCTTCCTTCTGTTCGCCGTCGGCGCTTCGCCAGCGATGATTTATCGCCAGGCCGAACTCGCAAACAGCCGTCTGGCTTGGAAGATATTTCAACTGCGGATCGCGAGTGATGTTGCCCACGAGGATTACCTTATTGTAGTTGGCCATAGTATTCTCGCTTTCTTTCGGGATACCTTGTTACGCCTGGCTAGTCCTTGTCCGTCGTATCGGCGTCTTCGTCGGCTTCGCCTGCCTGCGTTTCTGTTGCTTCGGGAGTTTCGGGTGTTTCGGGTGTTTCGGTTTCCGGCGTTTCGGTCGCTTTTGTTACTTCCGGTGTCGCGGGTGCTTCGTCGGGTTTGGTTTCGTCCTGTGGTGTTTGTTCGTTCGACTCAGCCTCTTTCTTCGCGGCGAGTTCGGCTTCGGCGGCGGCCTTACGTGATTCGGCGAGAGTGGCGGGTGTGTCGGCGTTAATCTGTTCTTCGTTAACGTGGTCGCCTGAAAGGATCATCGCTCGCAGGAGGCGGTCGTTCAGTTGGATGTCGTGCTGTAGTTCGTCGATCCTGGACGGATCGGCTTTGAAGTAGGTCAGCACATACAGCGCCCGCTTTCGCCCCTTGATGTTGAACGCCAGTCGGCGGTCATCCCATGGTTTGATGCTGAGTATTTCGGCATCGGCACGCTCAAGCACCTCGCGCACGGGTGCAGAGGTTGATTCAAAGTCAGTATTTCCCGCATCAAGCAGGAACATCGCTTCGTATGTCTTCATGTGTTCTTTCCCGTTTCAGTAGGCTCGTTTGAACTATCGGCCTCGTGGTTATAGTGATTCATCACATAAGTGATACCCTTGCTTATCCAGTCTTCGACGGCATTGGCGGCACGTTTGACCGCATCGGCGATAACGGGTTTTTCGTCCGCCCGAAACCTGCCAAGAACGTAATCGGCGGAATCCATTTTTTCCGGTGGTTCGCCGATACCGATTCGCAGCCTCGCCAGTCTGTTCGTTCCCAGCGTTTTGATTATATCGTTCAGCCCGTTATGCCCGCCGGCCGATCCTGACGCTCTTGCCCGAATCTGTCCCGTCGGCAAGGCTACGTCGTCCAGCACTACAAGCACTGATTCGACCTCGGCCTTGTAAAACGCCGTCATTTCCGCCACTGCCTGTCCTGAACGGTTCATAAACGTTCGCGGACCCGCCAGTAAAACTTTCTGCCCGCCGACGTTCGCCGAGAAGACCCTGGCGTGAAATTTTCGTTTTCCTTCTCCCGGCTCCCAGCGTCGCCGCAACTCTTTCAATACCATGAAACCGATATTGTGCCGCGTGTCTTGATATTGCCGTCCCGGGTTACCCAGTCCGACCACGAATTTCACGTCTGCGCCGCATTCTTCCAAGTTCTGACTCCGGTAGAAGTTACTTCACCGCAGAGAACGCAGAGGTCGCAGAGGTGTTTATTATAAAAGGAAATAAAAATAACAACGAAATCCGTTTTTTTTATCTCTGCGATCTCTGCGGTTAATTTTTGTTATGGTCTTTTACTTCTCCGGTTTGGCCTGTTCACCCTCGGCGGACTCTTCTTCAGCCTTTTCGCCGATAACTTCAGGCCCGGCTTCGACTTCTTCTTCTTCTTCAGCTACCGCTTCGACTTCCTCTGCTACGATGGATACTGAAGCGACCACTGTTTCCGGGTCGTCGTCCGTCGTTACGCCTTCGGGAAGTTCCAGGTCGGCAATACGCAGCATGTCGCCGGTGTGCATCTCTGCCACCGCTACGCGCAGTTCTTCGGGGATATTCGTTACCACGCACTGCACGTTCAGATCGGATAGTTGCTGGCGGAGCACGCCGTCTTCGTTTTCGACGCCGACGGGCGTTCCGCGAAGCACGATCTGAACGGTAACGTTCACCTGTTCGTCGAGATTGACACGCGTCAGGTCAACATGGATTATTTCCTGTCCCATGTAATCGTACTGTATGTCCTTGATGAGCAGGTTCTGCTCCTCTCCGTCCAGATCGCATTTGAGCAGCTGTTCGCCGCGCAGGATGGCCCGTTCGATGTCGTATGACGAGAGGCTCACTGCCTGGTTTTCCTGCCCGTGACCATAAATTATTGCCGGAGTAAAATTCTCGTAGCGAAGTCGGCGGGATTCCGTCGTACCCAATTTCTCACGTTTGCTGATCTTCAGAACTTCCATGGATTCGTTTCCTTAATCTTTGGAAAATAAACTGCTTACAGATTCACTTGAAAACAGGCTGCTCACGGATTCGTCATTATGGATACAGCGGATCGCTTTTCCGAGGAGAGCGGCTACGGACAGCACTTTCAGTTTCAGTGCATTTATGGTTGCGTCCGGGATTGGGATCGTGTCGGTAACGACTATTTCGTCGATTGGCGCTGCGGCCAGGCGTTCAAGAGCAGGTCCGCACAGCAGTGCGTGGGTAGCGCCGACGTATATACGGTTGGCCCCCTCTTTCTTGCAGAGTTTGGCTGCCCCGCTGATAGTCCCCGCCGTTGAGATCATGTCATCGACCATCAGGACGGTTTTTCCCTTTACGTCCCCGATGACTCGTTCGATGGCGACATCTTTTCCGCTGATGCGTCGCTTGTCGATAACTGCGAAATCGCCGCCGAGGTGCTCGGCATATATGCGGGCGTGTTTGGCGTTGCCGGCGTCGGGACTGACCAGCACAAGATTGTCCATCTCGCATTGGCGGAAATAATTGGTAAGCACCGGTTCGGCGTAGAGGTTATCGACCGGAATGTCGAAGAATCCCTGAATCTGCCCGGCATGGAGGTCTATTGTCAGGACACGGTCCGCCCCGGCGGTGGAGATCAGATTGGCCACTAATTTGGCGGTAATCGGGACTCTTCCTTCGTCTTTGCGGTCCTGACGAGCGTATCCGAAATAGGGAATCACCGCCGTTACACGTTCTGCCGAGGCGCGACGGGCGCAGTCGATGAAAATCAGCAATTCCATCAGGCTTTCGTTGGTCGGTGGGCACGTCGGCTGGATGAGGAATATGTCGCGTCCGCGAACGTCTTCATCGAGTTTGACCATGAGTTCGCCGTCCGGGAATGGTTCATTCGTTACAAGCCCCAGCGGCAGGCCAAGATACTCGGATACCTGACGGGACAACGCCGGATGCGCCCTTCCCGAAAATACCTTCAAATTATCATCTAAACTATCCATGACTCAATCTCTGGTTCCTGGATTTGCCGTAGGCATTCCTACGGGACTATTTTTTCAACCCGGCCAGGACTTGAACCTGGAATGCGAGTACCAAAAACTCGTGTGTTACCAATTACACCACCGGGTTATTTTAGTAATCAGTAGTCCGTTTAGCCGTCGTCGGCCAGCGGTGAGTCGTGCCGAACCGTACGACGACGCGAGAAGACAGCGGCGGTTGCCCGGCCCGAGGCCTGAACGAGCGGCCGCTAACTACTCGTCCATTTCCCACTCCGGCAATACTTCCACCGACGGGACGCCTACAAGGGCCGACATCTACTGCAATGCTTATCGAGCGGTAATCTACAGGACACCCAAGGTCATGTCAATATAAATTTCCGCATCCACTTTTAATGGTGAGAGGCCTGATTTTCTGGCACTGTATGGCAACATGATTTTTGAGTAGTTCAGCCCTGTTTTGTGCCAATTCCGCAATAAACCCTGCCATATTGCTCCGTAACTTCCGGTTATTAGATTCTTTACAGTCTGCCAGAAAAAAATGTCACTCACTTTTTAATGTATTATTGAGGTGTCTAGGTGTATTATTCTTCGCGGTGATTTAATACTGCTGTCAGCAATCAGCGGTCGGCTGTCAGCGGCTGACTGCTCACCATTGACTGCTGATATCTGGCTGCTGATATCTGGCTGCTGATAGATGTTTAATATGGACTTGTTGAGACAAATGCGCAAGACGCTGACGTTCGGCTCTCTGCGGGTCGGTATGGAAATCGCCCGCAGGACGGACGATCGCGCCGTCGTCGAAGGTCTCCGCGGCGTGTTTACTGTCTTGACGCGGACGCTGTTTCCGCTTCGAGCGAGGCTGGCGAAGAACATGAAACTTGCCGGCGTTTATCGTCCGGGCTTGCTCGATGCCCATTTTGATCGCGTTGTCGATCAGATGACCATGCTGGCGCACGTTTTCCGCGCCGGTTTTGCCCGCAGCGGCTGCCCGGAAAAATTCAGATTCGACGACTCATTCGACCTGCTGGTCCAGGCCCACGCCGCCGGAAGGGGGGTAATCAATATCGCTCCACATATCTGCGGATACCCGATTTATCCGCCGATTGTAAGCCCGCTAATCCCGTGCAGCATCTACCTCCGAAGAAACAAGGACCCGCGCAAAATGCGGATCAACGAGGCCATAGGTCTGGCCAGCAAGGGACACCTTGTCTATCCGCCCGCCGGTGCTACCAAGGCCCAGCGTCTTCGGGTCGCCATCGACGTCCTCCGGTCCGGAAGGATGCTCTTCATCACGCCCGACACGCCGCGAAAGCCGTACCAGGGCGTACCCGTAACCATTCTGGGTCGGACGGTATATTTCCCGACCGGAGTATTTGTAATGTCACTACGGACCGGCGCGCCGGTGGTTCCGACCGTCTGGCGATGGGAGAATGGGGCGTATCACATCCGCTACAGCCAGCCGATAGAACTGGCACGAGGCGGGCGGGTGAAACAAAAGGTCGAAGACGCTACGCGCAGATGGGCTCAAAGCGTCGATGAATTCCTTCACGAGCATCCGGAGATGTGGTGGAACTGGCTTGACAAGCGCTGGACGCGGATCATCCGAGGATGAGAAAAACCAACAGATTGCCGAATACCGGTTTATGTAAGCCTCATCGAATCGGCGAAGCGGACTGCGGCTCCCACATATCCGCGTTTGCTCCCATCGTTTCTCGCAGCGGCTCGGTTACTTCGTCCAGGCGGGTCGATACGTTGGCCGGGAGGATCAGGTCGCCGGCAGCGGCGTTGCGGCGAATCTGGTCGGGCGAGCGTGCGCCGGCAATCACGCTGGCGACGCCCTCGCGCCCCAACAACCACGCCAGCGACATTACCGCCATGTCCATCCCCGCCTGGCGGGCGACTTCGGCGATCTCGGCGATGGCGGCGAAGGTTTCTTTTTCTGCGCCCGCCTCGCCGTGAAGGGCATCAGCCCGGTCGCTGTTGAATATCCTGGTCCGCAAGCGTCCGTCGGGGACGTCGTCGGCGCTGCCGAACTTGCCCGTCAGCAGACCCTGCATCAGCGGGCTGTAGCACGTTACCGCCACATCACCGTCCAGGCAGGCCGGTAGTATCTCAAACTCGATTGCCCGGAACAGCAGACTGTAGGCCAGTTGGTTCGCCGCCGGTATCGTCAGCGGGAGAAGCTCCGAGAGGTTCTCAGGCCCGAAGTTGGACACGGCGATGTGGCGGATCTTACCGGCGGCCTTGAGGTCCTCCATCGCCCGGACCGTTTCATCCACGCTTACACGCCGGCTTGGCCAGTGGATGTGATAGACGTCGATGCAATCGATTCCAAGATTGGTCAGGCTCTGCTCGCACGCAGCCGGTAGTTTCTCCGCCGTCAGGTTCCTTCCGCCGACCTTCGTGGCGATGACGACCTCTTCGCGTCGGTCCCTGAGGGCCTCGCCCACCAACAGCTCGCTGTTCCCGTAGCCTGTGGCAGTGTCGAAGAAATTGATTCCCACGTCCATTGCCGCGTGGATCGCGGCAATGGCGTCGGTCTTGTCCTGCGGGCCCCAGGTCCTGTCGCCGCCCAACGCCCAGCAACCCATGCAGACTGTCGAAACTTCCAACTGCCCCTGTGCGATTTTTGTATATCTCATAGCCGTATAATAACCCGCTTTTGCTTTGACTTAGTAATACTTTTTGTTGTCAGGGGCCTCTCCGAGCGATTATACTGTTCGACTCGGGCGCGTAGCTCAGTTGGCTAGAGCGCTTCCCTTACACGGAAGAAGTCACAGGTTCGAGTCCTGTCGCGCCCACTAGATGATTTTGCATAGAATCGCACGGCTTCGCATAGTCCTGTAAAAACGGGGGTTTCTGCTCTTGTGAAGGTTCGGCTTGCGAGTCCGTGCAGCCCGTTGCGGTAGGATACTGCGCCGGAAAGTGCGTCGCTTTTTGCGTCGCTTTTTCAAAGTGCTCTGCCGTTACCTGCAAGTAGTTTTTCATCGCCACTTTCGGCGTGTGGCCAAGCCATGCACAAGTAACGTGCAGCGGGAAAGTTTCCGCCAGTTCCGTTTCTCTTGACGCCCGGCAGTTCTGAAACAATTTCGGCCAGGATTCCAAGCCCGCCCTTTTGATTATCCGCGCCAGTTGTGTTCGCAGGTTCGCGCTCGCTTCACGGTAACGGGTGATAACTCGCTCGGTCCCCGGCGCGGCTTCCTCAAAGACTTGCCGAAGGTGTGGCAGAATCTCCGGGAAGATCGGAACCCGCCGGACTCCGCCGCCTTCGTGATGTTCGGTCTTTGCCGCGTGGACTACCATAATTGAATTCGCCCAGTCAATATCCTGCCATTGCAACCGTAAGACTTCCGTCGGACATCGCAGGCCCCCGTATCGACACAAGGCGAAGATAAGCCGCCACTGGGGGTCAGGGCAGGCGTCAAGAACCGCCTGGGCTTCCGCGCCAGTTACAAAGTAATCCCGCGCCGTAGTTTTCAGCAGAGTCGTTTTCTGTCCGTCAAAGGGGTTTTCGGTGATAAGTTTCGCCCGGACAGCAGCGCGGAAAAACTGCCCGGCTATACTCATTCGTCGTCGGCGAGTGTTTTCCGCCAAGGGTTCGCTTGCTTTCAGGTCAATACGGAAGGCGTCCGCGTCGGCGGGTGTTATTTCGTCCAGCCGTTTTGACGGACCGAAAAACGCCAACAGGTTCCGCCGCGTATGGCCCCAGGCGATTGTCGTTGATTCCTTCACGTCTGACCGGCCAACGAAATATGATTCCAGCCAAGCGCCCAGCGTCGGACATGCCCGGCGGCGGCGTGGACCTGTCAGCCCGACTCGCTCCAGGCGTTTGCGGAATGTATCGGGCAGGCCGGCAAGCCATTGAGACGTCGTATCTTTCGGCGCGGTTCCGGCGATCCGGCTGGTAAGTAAATCCTCGATATGCAGTTTGGCCGTATCCGCCTGCCGCTTGTTTATCGCCCCGAAGCGTATCGACTGCCGCCGCCCTTCGAGTCCGGTAAAGAGAATTATCCGCCTGCCGGTCTTTTGATTCGTTGATATGCTTGCCATGACTTACCCTTTCATTGCCCCGTGAAGATTCTACGTTACTACTTACGCTTTGTCAAGTCCATTTTCGCAGAAGTGATAATTATTTTCCGCCCCAGGACATGAGCAATCTTTTCCGCCGTGTCCAGCCTGGGGGCAACCGTCCCGGCCATGAGACGGCTCAATTGTGCTTCGCTTATGCCGGACTCTTGGGCGATTCGATAGCGCGTCAGGCCCCGCTTCTCTGCTTTGCGGATTTCGTCTTTCAGACGTTCAACGAGTGATTTACCTTTGCTCATGGCTCACCTTTTCGTCATTCGGGGACGGCTCTTTACTGGTTTCATCAGGCGGCTTTGGCGCCGGAGAGTTTTCCGTTGACGTATCGGGCGAGGACATCATCCGATGCACCTTTAGAAATACGCCACGCGGTATTGCCTTTAGCGCGCGCGAGTAAGCCTCCCGCTCCTGCTTCTTCCGTGATTTTGGATCAGTGTCGCTCATGGCATGTACCCTTTCACTTTCGCACTTTGTTATACACCATCGGCGTTTGCCGTCAACTTTTCTCGCAAAGTGTGCTATCCTGTCCTCGGTTTTTTCCGGTTTCTTCGTGGACTTCGGAGGTTCAATTTCAGTATGTCGGCCAGGTCGTCCAGGCTTCGCATTGACAGGCCCCGCTCGCCGCGCATGAACCGCGAAAGGCTCGACTGGTCAAGCCCGGACCACTTGCAGATCGAATAGCAACTCCTGCCGGAGGTTCGCACCGCCCGGCGTATCTGGTCCGAAAGTTCAACTCGCTTCTTTGGCATCTCAACACCTCACATGTTACTTGACTATACGCCGCCTGAATCACCGTCTTACACTGTAGCCTCGCCTGTGCAGCCGCAACTGGCGAGGTGAAAAGGGCTTACGGTACTTTCCACTTGGGCGGAGGCTACAAAATCTGTCAAGTGTCTGCTTGATTTTTTCCACTTTTCGTGTCCTCACCGAAGTTGACATTTGTCAACATCCCTTACCGTGCCGACAACTCGAAGGTCGCGATTCGGAAATTCAAACATCGTCCGTGATTCGGCAATCCGACTCGCTACCCGACCGTCCACGGCTCCGACCAGGGCATCAGGGTCAACGTTGCTGGTTATGATTGTCGGCAGGTCATCGTTCCAAACTCCTTACTCTACCGGCCAACTGAACCGGGTAACGGATGGTTTCCATTTCAGCCTGATTGCGCCCTTTTGGTTCTCGGTTTCGCTGGGCCAGGGCGTCTCCGGGCCGTTGCGATTCTTGTCAATCTTCAACCAGACTTCGTATTGGTCCTGGTCGAATACGTCGGGGCCGTTGTCTGGCGGATGGTGCAGTAGAAGGACGACATCGGCATCGTTCTCCGTCTCGCCCGTTTCCTTCAGATCGTGTAGGCATGGCTTCCGTCCGCTCTGGCCGACCTCGCGCCGAAGTTGCGCCAGCACGAGCAGCGGCACGCCAAGGTCCAAGGCCATATTTTTCAGGTTGCCGGATACACCGCTGACTTGTTCGTAACGACTATTCCCCGGCCCCTTCATCTTTTGGAGATAGTCGATTACCACAAGGTCCACGGGCCGATGCAGGTCCTGCCCGAACTTCCGAACCGCAGCGGCGATCTCCGGCACGCTCAATGGCTTGCCGATGATTCGTAGTTTCCACTGGGCGATTTTGGCATCGGCGTCGGCCAGTCTGCCCCAGTCATTGTTGACGTCGCCATCCCGCAACCGCCCGTTGCGGATTCTTGAAAGGTAAATGTCGGATTTGGCGGCAAGCATTCGCTCCATCAGTTCCGCCGGCGTCATCTCGGCGCTGATGTAGAGAACCGCCTTGCCCTGTCTGCATACGCTCTCGGTGATGCTTGTCGCCAGTGTGGTTTTCCCCTTTCCGGTTACACCGGCCAGTACAGCATAATTGCCGGGCCGCAGGCCGCCGGTAGCCTTGTCCAGAATGGATATGCCGGTCTTCAGTCCCACGAAGCAATCGGGATTGCGCCAGACCTCCTCGGTTCGTTTCAGGACGGCCCCGGAAATCTCCCCGGCGTCGGCGACGTTCCCGGCCATTCGCTTGTGGCGGGCGTCCTGCTCGATTAGCCGCTGCTGGGTTTCGTCAATCAGGCCTTCGGCGGAACCTTCCGGGTGGTAGGCGCGGTCGGCGAGTTTCGTTCCGATACCGATCAACTGCCGAAGGGCGGACTTCTCGCGGACGATACCGGCGTAGTATTTCAGGTTTGCCGCGCTTGGTACGCCACTGACAATATCATCGACGTACTCGATGCCGCCGACTTTTTCCAACTGCCCGTTGTCGGTGAGATAGTTCTGAAAGATTACAAGGTCGATTGCCGATCCCGCCTGGTGCATCTTGCAGAGAGCGTCAAATATCGTCCGATGAGCCGGGCGATAGAAATCATCAACACCGACTATTTCCCGCGCCTCCGGGATGGTGTCAGGGTCAAGAAGCATTGACCCCAGTACGCAGACTTCCGCTTCGGCGGATTGTGGCATTTCTCGAACCTGCATCAGAGTTCCTCCAGGAGCGCGCCGTCTCTGGCTGCCTTGGCGCTCGCCTTGTTGACATGCCCCTTGTATTTTTCTTCAACAACGCGGCCCGTAAGGTCGGCGTCGCCATCCTCCAACTTGACCTTGAAAAGCCCGATGCTATAACTTTGCCGACTCTCGCTGAACCACCGCCCGATTGCAGCGGCGAGATCGTCAGTCGCAAATTCCCCCAGCAGATTCTTGATTGTCCCTGCCAGCCGTCCCCGGGCGCTCTTTGCGAAGGGCTTCACGATGCGGGACTGAAAGCCCTCGACCCAAAGCCCGACCAGTCGGCCCACGTCGCCGTTGCCTTTGTGGTCCCCAGGCGTCAAGGAAAAGTTTTTACCAGAGGCGGCGGGCGGCTTTGCCGCGCTTTTTTCCCCCTTCTTTAATTTCTTCCCTTTCTTGGTGTCTTGGTGTGTACCAGCCCCGGTAACACCTTCGGTAACAGTTCTGTTACCAGCCTCGGCAACACTTCTGTTACCGGCCTCGGTACTAGTACCAGCCTCGGTAACAGCAGGCGGCGGCCAGATTACCCATCGCGCCATCTGCTGACCCCTTGCACGGCTTTGCCCGTACAGCCCCAAGTCTGCCAGACGCTTCAGGGCGCGGACCACGTGGCAGCGGATCATCCCGGCCCGGTCGGCAATCTGCCCCAGGCTGACAACATCGCGCGTCTTGCCGTATCCCAGGGTCATGTCGGCCAGGGCGAGATAGACGCGAGCCGATTCCCAGGACAGGTCATTGCGGGCAAGCACGGCGGCAAGGTGCTCGTGTTGGAGACGCCAGAAGCCGGTGTCAATGGGTTCGCCATTCGGTGTGTTGTTGCCCGGCTTCATAGCGCACGACCCTCAAAACACCCACAAGCACGCCGCCGCAAGAACGCTTGAAACTCACCCTTGGCCTCGCGCGTCCACTTGCCACCGTGCAGCCTTTGGATTCGCCGTCGTTCAGCCCGGCGCAATGCCTGTTCTCCCGCAGACGGACGGAGGCGATTTTTGTTCACTCGCTGCATGACGAAGCCTCCTTTCGGCTGTCGGCGAAGGCGATTAAATCACGTCTGTCAAATCTACAGGCGCGCCCGATGCGAACAGATGGGATCGGCCCGCGTGGAACAGTCAATGACCAGAGAGTCCTTTCGCCGATTGCCAGGAATCTCGCTGCGTCGCGCATGTTCAATAGCAGCGGTGTAATGGTTGCGGGGGCGGTGTCAGTTTTCATCGGAGGCCCCCCATCAGCGCCTTGGCGACATACCGGGGCCGTCTGCGTCCTGGCTCACTCAAAACCTGCCGCGCAATTTCTATCTCTCTTGAAGTCCACAAGAACATCATCCCGGCTCGCCGTTTCGGGGAGGCGATGTTCCCAGCGGCAATATGCTGCCGCAGAGCCGCCGGCGTGATGTTCAATTCCCTTGCAATCTCTCGCGTCGTTTTCATGTCATAGAATCTAACGCGAGAAACTTTTAGAAACTTGACTGTGAACTCGTAAAGGCGAGATTGCCCCCGTAAATAGCGGCTTTTCTACATCGAAAAAGCGTTGACTGTGAACACCAACGGAAACTATCCGCCAAGTTTCTGCCGACTGCGGCTGATTTTTTGCAAGTCGGCCCTGCGATAAAAAACCCTGCGCCCCGTGTGGCCAGACCAGAGATACCCCGGCTCGCCTGGTTCCTTGTTGGCCGCCTTGGAAAGTGTGCTCTTGGGAATGTTGTAGAACTCCGCTCCGTCAGATTGATAGATGAGTTGGGGATTAGTTTTCGGCGTCCCTTGGGGTTCGTCCACCGCCTTTGCTTCGCCTTCATCCTGCCCGGGCGCGTTGGCCTCCAAGTCGGCCTCCACGTCGGCAAGGTCGGCTTCCAAGTCCATTATTGTGCCAGCGCGGTTCTTGTCATTGTCAGCAGACCAGGCAAGAGGAGTGGCCACCGACCACGTTTTATTGTATTTGCAGGAGTCGGAAATGATAAGTGGGTCTATCGCTTCGTCAGGGAAGCAGAGGCCATGCAAAACGGCAAGTCTGGTGTATTTCGCCGTAAGGTTTCGCCGCTTGCCGCTCGAACGCTCCTTGTATTCTTTGAAGTGCCGTCCGAAAGTCTCTCTGGCTCCCGGAAAGGAAAGCAATTTGTGTACCTTCAGCGCAACATCCCTGTAGGCTTCTCGGAAAGTGTCTTGTAGCGTCATCTTTTACCCTTTCAAAGGTCGGGCCGGTCCCCGGTGGAGCGCCTGAAAGGGTAAGTAACGAGCACGCCAACCAGGGACCGCTTGGCAGTTGCAAGCCGCCGTCCCGATATTCTTTTTCACTTTCGGCCTGTCAATGCTACTGCCGCCCGCCTAAATGCTTCCTCGATAGTCAAAGGCTTGGCCTCCGGCTCGGCGTCTGGTCCCGGAATGGAGGCGCGAAGAATCCTCGCCGCCTCATTTTCCCAACGCTTAATCGTTGCAGAATCTTTTGCAAGTTCGGGATATACCTTACTCAACTTGGCAATCGCTTCGTTGATTTCACGATTAATGCGATCCTCGCTCTTTCGATTCCGTTCGGCCCCTTCGATTCGGGCTTTCTCCGAAATCTGCCGGGCGGTCTCTCTCGCTTTTCGTTGTGCCGCCTGCAAAGCGGACGTGGCTTCTATCTTTGCAATCTTGCTTTGTATTCGTCCGGCGGCAAACCTGTCCGGGTCGATATTGCGGGCGGTTTGAAGGTTGAATTTAATGGCGCGCTGTCGCGCCGCTTCTGCTTCCTTTGCCGGACTAGCGTCAGATCGAGGCGCAGATCTATGTACCACGGCGGAACCCGGCGCAATCCACGCCTTGTATTCGTTAACTCGCGTGCTTTTCCAGAAGACCATTCCGACGCCCGGCTGGACCGTTTTGGTCATATACTGACCATTCCTAGCAAGCACATATCGTTGACCCATGTGCCAAGCGCAAAGATTGCCGCGACTGTCGGACCAAGTAACAACATTGCCGTTGAATCTTGGCCCCCCGGTCAACTGCTCCCTTGTAACGACGCCAGTCCAGCCGTTATCGCGTCGTGCCGCACGCTCCGCATAGGACGGTTGATGGCCAAGCATCCAACCCGTAGTAATCGCCACGCCGATAACAAGACAAAGTAGAAGTGTCCGCTTCATAGTTCAGCCCTTTCAAAGAGTTGGATCGCCTTGACGGACCGCCGCCGTCCCGATGCCTGGATTCTACAACCTGTGCCGCCCGGACTCAACCGGCGACTGTGAGCGGACGATCCTGCTTCAAGTCGATTTCGTCCACGTCGGGCAGTCCGTCAATTTCCCGCTCGGCCTGTGCCGGGCCTTCTGTATCCGCCGGAACGCCCGGCGGCGTCAATCGTGTCTTGGCTCGCCAGAAACAGCGATCTACATCCCGTAGGTATTCTGGTACGGTTTCGGGCGGTTCGTTGCCCTGTGCGGGCAGGCTCGCGTCCTGATGCAGTCCTGGCGACTTGTGGGGGGCGTCCTGGGTCATTCCTGCCCGTCCTTCCCCTTGTCTGTCAGCAACGCCGCGAGTATTTTCTTGTCGGCGGCGCTCATGCCGGATAACATCGCTGTCAGTTCGGTCAGATTCGGCGCGGAATCGCCGGAAAGTGCGCCTGAAAGTGCGCCGCCTGTTTTCGGAATTGGTGATTTTACGGGCGTTTTCGCCGATTGTTCGAGTCCTGTCGCGCCCATTACACTTCTGCTTGTAAGCAAAGATTTTGCGAGACATCATCGCCCCGTAATCCAGATCGGCAATCGTGGTGCTACACTTTTGAACGTGTAGAGAGATGCAAAAATGTCACGAAGCCGACCGGCATCGAACCCGTTGTCATACCACAACGGCGCAATCCGCTACCGATGGGATGAAGTCAGAGCCTGAGGGTCGGCCGAACCGTTCGTACCGAAGGCGTTGGCATACGACGTCCACATGTTACGCTCATTCGCTGGTCAAATCCTCAGAAAGACTCCAGCCTCAAGACCGGCAAGGAGATCAACCATCAAGTCATCGTCGAAAGGTTCTGTCCCGCCATAGGGAGCATCATCACCAGGGTCTGTGTTTGCAGTAGCCAAGGCCATTGGCCTGTCAGTTCTTATGTCCACCGGGGACGGGACCAGCAAATTGCTATCCAGGGTGCCGCTCAGAGCCTTCCTCGCAGCGCTCTGCGAGGCCGCTTCTTCAGAAGGAGACGTTCTCATGGCGGAAGACCATTGCAAGACCGGCAATCTCGCCGATTCGGACACTTGTCCAAGAATGGGATTTGTCATCGAAGGCGCAGCCAGGCCGTCATACGGATCATCGTATCCCGATCCAGCCATTACTATTGTAGCCCCCGCGCTGGCGCCGCCGGAAACCGGCGCGGTTAAGGTGCTCAGCGCTAATCCGTAGGAAGAAGCCATAATGCCGAGATCAGCCACATCCACCTTGCAGTCCGCATTGGCGTCGCCCTGAAGCATCACAGGCGCAGGAAACGTTTGTCCGTACGACCCAGCCAGGATGCCCAAGTCCGCCACGTTAACCGTCCAGGCTCCGCTGAAATCCGCGGGCAGGTTGCCGAAGTAGAACACGTCCGGCTCGGCCAGGCCGGTGTTGGCTGTGGCCAGCACAGTTACCTGCAACCACTGCTTCTGAATAGTCCCATCCGCCCAGATGATCGTCACGCGGTCAGACCCGTCAACACCTTCACCTGCCCGAGGTGATGCGATTGTTGGGGTAGCGGCGGTTACCCAGGTGCTCGGATCGTCGTTGTTGCCGACCTTGAACGTAAAATCGGAAGCCGTCGGCGTACCCGCCAGACCGTCGATGTCGATCATGATGCCGTTGATACCTCGGCTGTAACTGGTGTAGTTGGCAAAGGTTGCGGTCTGGCCAGGCAACAGGGACGTCTTGCTGGTGTCGATTGCGGTGTCGTCAGCTGTGTTGGCGGCTACATCATTGCCGTCGAAATACGAGCGGTTGTAGAAGACATACCGGCCGGCTATCGTAGCGTCCGGCACGTCGATTACATTCACCGCGAAGACTTCCTCGTAACTCAGTACCGGGCTGCCGGCGTCCGTTGCCAGCAGCTTAATGCTGTAACTGCTCTTTGACTCGAAGTCGAATGCCGCTGCGGTCTTCAACTGTTTGGTCGCCGGGTCAATGCTGAATTGGGAGTTATCGCCGTAGCCCGGCACAAGGCTGAACGTTAACGTCGCGCTCTGGCCGGCATCCGGGTCCGTCCCCGACAGCACACCGACTACGGTCCCTGCCGGCTGATTCTCGGCCACTGCGTTGTTCGACAGAGCAATGTCCGTCGGCTGCTCGTTAACGTTCGTAACGTTTATCGTGAAGATCTTATCGGTATATAGCCCGTCCTGGTCCGTCGAACGAACGCGGATGCTGTAAGTGTCCTTCCCCTCATAATTGAACGATTCGTCAGTCTTGAGCGTATTCACATTGATCCAGAAGGAACCGTTGTCATCATCGCCCGCACCGCTGACCAGTTCATAAGCGTGCGTGTCCCCCGGGTCATCTGTTGTGCTGAATGTACCGACAACAGTATCGGTGGGCTGGTTCTCCGGAACGCTCGTGCTGCTGAGGGAAATTCCAGTGGGAGACCTATTCACCCAAAGGTCCCCTATCATCTGATTCAAGGCGGGTAGGTAGCTGTTTGCCGTGGGGCCATCGCCGGTGTCGGGGTCAAACAGAAGCATTGGGGCCAGAGCCTGGAGTCCCAGCTTTGCGTAGTTGACAACACCCGGGTCCGTATGGCTGAGAAATCCCTCCATGTCCGCAGCGACATCAATCAACTCGGCTTCCAGGTCGTCGAGCCGGTCCTGAGTGTTCTGGATAGCGCTATTGATCGTCCCGGCCTCGCCATCGGAGATTTGCCCATCGTCCTCTAACGCATCCCACCAGTTCGTACCGAGATTCGCAAAGGCCTGGAACGCACTATTTGTCTCGCTGCCAGGATAGACGTCAACGCTCATCATAAAGTCCATCCATGTAAAAACCCCGCCCAATACGTCATACAATAGCTCGAAATCATGGATTAATCCGAAAGTCTCCCATGCAATATCAAGAAAAGGAACCCCCAGAGATACGGTTGGAATAGAAGGCTGCAACAACTGCGCCAGATCACCTTGAGCCAGGAGCGGCTGGGGCCAGGCGCTGGCTATATCCTCATAGAAGTTAAGGACAGCCGATGCTCCGTTTAGAACAGTTTGGTAGGACTGAATACCGAGCGAGGAAACCCCTTCATGCGTGTAGTTGATGCGAACTTCTTTGAGGTCGTACCAGTCCCAAACCACTACGTCATATTGCGCATCCACCATTACGTCCAGCGTATAACCGGGCATGACAGCCCCGGCATCCACCATGAGACCCGCCAACTGATCCGCCGGTACTTCGAAGTGTGTCCATCCCTCGGCTTCGGGGAGATGGTCGGTCAACAGGTAGCGGCTGCCTTCCGGTCCGACCCATAGTGCCGGCTCATAAGACCAGTCCTTACCCTTGCCGTAAATGGAAACGGTCACGCTGGTGTTCTCTCCGACAATAATGGATTCGGGTAAATTGAAGCGATAGACCGGCTGGGCGTCCCCGGAGAAAAGCCCTGGGTCCAGCACCATTCCGCCCTCGTCGGCCCATTCCGAATCCGCTGCCTTGCCAGCAGAGTCCGAAGATTCCCACTCGCTAACACCTGCTCCGGGACGAATAACCTTAACACCTTGCTGGTTGTACAGCACACTTATGTCGTCGTCATAGAAGTTCGTGACGGCTAAGTCAGCGCGACCGTCGCCATTGAAGTCCCCTGAAACAATTTCCCATGGACCACTCCCCACGGCCACATCCTGCCGGCTGTTAAAACCACCGACCACAAGGCCATACACCACACTAACGTCGTTGCCGTTAAGGTTAGCGATGGCAAGGTCCGCTCGCCCGTCACCGTTGAAGTCGTCCAAAACAATGCCCCGCGGACCATCTCCCACAGGCACGTCCTGTCGCTCGAATCCACCCTCGGAAAGCCCATACAGCACGCTCACGTCGTCGTCGTACTCGTTCGTTACCGCTAGGTCCACGCGACCGTCACCGTTGAAATGCCCTGAAACGATTCCATAGGGACGTTCACCCACGGCCACGGTCCGGATGTTGCCGAAGCCACCGGCCTCAAGGCCGTATAGCACGCTCACGTTGTTGGAAAAGTAGTTCGTGACAGCGAGGTCCGTCCGCTCGTCGCCGTTGAAGTCCCCTGAAACGATGCCAAGCGGAAAACGCCCCACGGCCACGATTTGGAAGTTGCCAAAGCCGCCAGCCTCAAGGCCGTACATAATGCACACGAGACCATCCCCTACATCAGTGATGCTCGTGACGGCGAGGTCCGCCCGTCCGTCGTCGTTAAAGTCCCCTGAAACGATGCCATGGAGAGTACTTATTGATGAGGACACAACACGTTGACTGTCGAAACCGCCAGCCTCAAGGCCGTACAGCACGTACACGCTTTTACCAGTGTAGTTTGTGACGGCAAGGTCCATCCATCCATCGTCATTGAAGTCGTCCGAAACGATGCCCCGCGGATCATCTCCCACAACCACGTCCTGCCGCCCGAATCCACCCCCGGAAAGCCCGTGCAGCACGCTAACGTCGTCGTCGTTTGGGTTCGTGACAGCCAGGTCCACCAGCCCGTCGCCGTTAAAGTCACCCGAAACGATGCCCACCGGGCCATTCCCTACAGCCACGTCATGCGGGACGCTGAAAGGCGCACCATCCAGCAGCAACCGCGGTTCGAGTTGCTCGAACATCGGCTGAACCTGCCGAACCTGCGAATCGACATTAGTCTTCTCACGCATTGATATGCTCCTCTCTTGACGCGAACTTATCAGTACAGAAACTGTCCCATCCCGGCAGGAGAAACCCAAGGCCGTCAACACACCGCCCATCCCGCCTCAGAGATGTAAAGATATCGGCATTATACCACAAAATCGCAAATCGCCAAGTGATTATCTCACAAGAGATTGAGTGCCAAGCAACCCCTGTCCCATATAAAAACCAAAGGCCGAACCGGAACCGTCTGGCTCGGCCTTGCAATGCTTATCTCAACGTCGGAACAATCAAACAGCGGCCGATTGCAGCAGATCAGGAATCTCCAGAGGGTCAAGTTCGTCAACCTCCGCCAGCGGGTCGGCATGGTTTTTCAGAGGCCCAACCCATTTCCATGTCGTGTCGGAATTGTAATGAACATGACAGCCAAGTGAAACAGCAGGAATTCAGCCCGGCAAAACCAGCAGATGGAACCTGGAGGGACAAAGCCTTGGAAAATACGCGGATACGTTGTAGATTAAGGATCAGGAATTCGTGTGGGTTTTTGCCGGGTTGTTATCGCCGAAGCAGCCTGGGCGGGTGGAAGGTGTTATGACGAAGATTGACGATAATTTCAGCACGGGGCTTGCGGGTCTGGACAGTGTGCTGAAAGGCCTGATGCCCGGCGACAATGTCGTCTGGCAGGTTGGCTCAGTTGACGATTACAGACCCTTTGCCGAATCTTTCTGTCGCGGCGCCCTGAAGCAGGGGCGGAGGGTTATCTATTTCCGTTTCGCCAAACACCCGCCCCTGGTGGCCGACGGTAGCGGCGTAGAGATTCATCAACTGCATCATGAGGCGGGGTTCGAGCAGTTTATATCTGATATACACCATGTTATCAACGATGTCGGTCGGGGCGGGTATTATCTGTTCGACTGCATGTCCGACCTTGCCGCCGACTGGTGCAGCGACAGGATGCTCGGCAACTTCTTCATGCTGACATGCCCGTATCTTTACGACCATTCGGCGGTCGCCTATTTCGCGGTGCTCAGGAACAACCATTCGTTCCACGCCATCAGCCCCATCACGAACACTACCCAGGTTCTGGTGGACGTTTATCGTCACAAAGGCAGGCTTTACGTTCATCCGCTCAAGGTTCAGCACCGACATTCGCACAGTATGTACGTTCTGCACGTCTGGGCCGGCGACGAATTCCTTCCGGTTACACAGAGCGTTACAATTACCGAGGTTCTCGGAACCGTTCCCTGGAGCCGGCTTGACAGCGCCAGTTACCGGCTCGGATTCTGGAGCAGCACCTTCGCTCATGCCGAGCAGTTGCAGTCGGTCCTGAATCGCGGCGATGACCCCGGTGAAGACATGGACGCCTTTGTCCATCGATTGCTTCGCATGGCAATCGCCAGGGACGGGCGGATTCTCGATCTGGCATCCAGATTTCTGAACCTTTCGGACATTCTTAAAATTCGCCGGCGAATGATCGGAACGGGCCTGCTCGGGGGAAAGACGGTCGGAATGCTCCTGGCGCGGGCGATTCTGAAGAAGAATAATCCGCGATGGAATGAGATTCTGGAGCCGCACGACAGTTTCTTCATCGGATCGGACGTCTTTTATACTTACCTGGTCCAGAACGGGCTTTGGTGGATGAAGCAAAAGCAGAAAGACCCTGAAACGTTCCTTGACGGCGCGGAAACCGCCCGCGGGGAGATGCTGAACGGAACGTTTCCCGAGTACATCATAAAACAGTTCGCCGATATGCTGGATTACTTCGGTCAGTCGCCGATTATCGTCCGTTCCTCCAGTCTGCTGGAGGACAACTACGGAAACGCCTTCGCCGGTAAATACGAAAGCGTATTCTGCGTCAACCAGGGTTCGCGGGAAAATCGGCTTGAGAATTTTCTATCAGCCGTCCGTACGGTCTATTCCAGCACGATGGGCGAAAAGGCCCTGACTTACCGCGCCCAGCGGGGACTCCTCGGTAGCGACGAGCAAATGGCCGTTCTTGTCCAGAGGGTTTCCGGTGCGGCCTATAACGAGTTCTATTACCCTCAGGTCGCCGGCGTGGGGCTTTCGTTCAACCCTTACGTCTGGAGCAGGGACATCGACCCGTCGGCGGGCGTGTTGAGGCTGGTCTTCGGGCTTGGTACGCGGGCGGTCGATCGCCACGACGACGACTATACAAGAGTCGTGGCCTTGAACGCTCCGACCAGAAGGCCTGAGTCCAACTTCGACGAGGTTTGTCAGTTTGCTCAGAAAAAAGTCGATGTGCTGGACCTGGGTGCGAGCAGGCTGGTCTCGGCCAGGTTTTCCAGTGTGGCCGGACAGAGTTCGGACCTTCCGATTGACCTGTTCGCATCGCGCAGCGAGGAACTGGCCCAGCGAGCGGCCGACAGCGGCGTCAAAGACGTATTCCCGTACATACTGACCTTCGAGTCTCTGCTGCGGGATACGCCGATGGTCGAAAATATGCACGAAATGCTCAAACTGCTTCAGTTGGCCTACGATTATCCGGTGGACGTGGAATTTACCGCCAACTTCCTCGCCGAAAACCAATACAAGATCAACCTGCTTCAGTGTCGCCCATTCCAGTACAAGGGCGGCGTGGTCGTTCCTGATCCGCCGGAACATATCGCCGCCGGGGACCTGGTACTTAAGGCTTGCGGCGCTGTCATAGGTCGCAGCAGGCTGGCCGATGTGAATCGGATGATTTACGTCGTCCCCTCCGCTTATGGCCTGTTACCCCTGAACCAGAGGCATCATGTCGCCCGCCTTCTGGGGCGGATCACGCACATCGCCGGGGACGACCCAGACGGACCCGGGACCATAATGCTGCTCGGTCCGGGGCGTTGGGGCACAAGTTCGCCGGAACTCGGTATCCCGATAAACTTCTCCGACATAAGTTCCGTGTCCATTCTCTGCGAAATAGTGATCATGCGCGAGGGGCTGGTGCCGGAAGTGTCGCTTGGGACGCACTTGTTCGGCGAAATGGTCGAGATGGACATGCTGTATATGGCGCTGTTCCCGTCGAAGGAAGGCAACCTGATAAACGAGGAGTTTTTTACCGGCGCTCCGAATCGCCTGGCGGATTTACTCGGCGACGAAGCGGATAAATGGAACGAGGTCATCCGCGTCATCGACACTTCAGACCTTGGCGACGGCGTAAGAGTCAAACTCAACGCCAATACGATGGAGCAGAAGACAGTCTGCTACCTCAAACGAGAGTGAAATTCCTTATCGCTGAAGCAGCCGGCGGTTGATGGAATCGGCGACCGCTCTTCCGGATGCGATGGCGCGAACGACAAGGGACGCGCCGGATACCGAATCGCCGGCGGCGAAAATGCCAGGCTCGGAACTCCGGGCGTCCGCATCGACGATTATATTACCGGCTTTATCCAGGTTGAGGCGTAATTTCTCGACCAGGCCGTTGTGCGTCACGTGCGTAAACCCCATCGCCAGCAGGACCAGGTCGGCCTTCATGCTGAATTCGCTACCGGGGATTTCTTTCATCTTCCAACCGCCGTCGGTCATGGTCCATTCGACCCGGCAACAGTTTATCTTACTGACGCGCACCCCGACGCCGCTGAAGGACTTTGTCAGGACGCTCCACCGGCGCGTGCATCCTTCCTCGTGCGAACTGGAAGTCCGCAGGATATCAGGCCACATCGGCCAGGGGGTCTGGGGGTTGGTTTTTTCGGGCGGTTGGGGAAGAATTTCAAACTGGTGAATCTCTCTTGCGCCCTGGCGTCTTGCCGTTCCCACGCAGTCGCTTCCGGTGTCTCCGCCGCCGATTACAACGACGACTTTACCGGCTGCATCTATTCGGCTTTCGTCGTCGAGGTCTTCGCCGGCGTTGAGGCGATTCTGCTGCGTAAGATAATCCATCGCAAAGCAGATGTTATCCAGGCCACGTCCGGAAACGGGCAGGTTTCTGGGCTGACCTGCGCCCATCGCCAGGCAGATAGCGTCGAACCGACCTCGCAGATACTTCAGCGAGACGTCCTCGCCGACGTTCACATTGGTCTGGAAGTCCACGCCTTCAGCCCGCATCTGCTCAAGCCGCCGATCTATAACCCATTTTTCCAGTTTGAAGTCGGGAATACCGTATCGCAGCAGCCCGCCGACGGAACGGTCCTTTTCAAAGATGACCACGTCGTGGCCGAAGCGGCTCAGTTGCTGAGCGACGGTCAGACCCGACGGACCCGATCCGACTATCGCAACCCGCCTGCCGGTCTTGTTTTTTGCGGGTTGGGGTTTGATAAAACCGGCCTCGAAACCACGCTCGGCAATCGCCAGTTCGATCTGTTTTATAAGAACCGGCTCGGTATCGATGTTGAGCGTGCAGGCTGCCTCGCACAGGGCGGGACAGACCAGCCCCGTAATCTCCGGGAAATTATTGGTGGAGTGAAGGTTGTCGCACGCTTGGCGCCACCGCCCGCGATATACAAAGTCGTTGAACTCCGGGACGCGATTGAATAGCGGGCAGCCGATTCCACCTGTGGTGAGCGAAGTCGAACCATGGCAGAACGGTATTCCACAGTCCATGCACCTTGCCGACTGGCGATGCAGGACATCTTCGCTAAGCGGCAGCGTTATCCGGCGATAGTCCTTGACTCTCTCGCCGGCCTCTCGGCTGGCGACTTGCTCGCGCGGATATTCCAGAAATCCTGTCGGTTCACCCATTTAAAAAACTTCTTCCGTTGCGGGGGTAGTGTCTGTGAGTCTCTCTTCGCGGTCCCGTAGCCGCTGCATCGCCCGCCGATAGTCAATCGGAACGACCTTCACGAACGTCCCTATCACGTCGCGCCACCTGTCGAGTATTTCCTTCGCCCGCCGGCTGTTGGTCCATTCGTAATGGCGGGTAATAAGGTTTCGCAGCCGAGTTACGTCCTCGTCCTTCCAGACCGGTTCCACATCTACCATGTCCAGGTTGCAAAGCGTGTCGAAGAGTTGGTGTTTATCGAGGACGTATGCGATTCCGCCGCTCATACCGGCTGCGAAGTTCCGCCCGGTTTGCCCGATTACCACGGCTGTCCCGCCGGTCATGTATTCACAGCCATGGTCGCCGATTCCCTCGACCACAACCGTTACACCGCTGTTGCGAACGGCGAAACGCTCGCCTGCCAGTCCGTTGACGAACACCTCGCCGGACGTCGCGCCGTAGAGCAGGGCGTTTCCGGCGATTATATTTTCATGCGCCTCCAGCGGCGCTTCGGGCGGAGTCTGCACGACGATCCGCCCGCCGGAAAGACCCTTGCCAAGATAGTCGTTGCTGTCGCCTATGAGCCTGAGCGTTACCCCCGGCGCTAGAAACGCCCCGAAACTCTGCCCGGCCGAACCTCGCAGCGTGATATCGATAGTTCCGTCCGGCAGGCCGGCAGAGCCGCGGGCACGGACAATCCGGTTGCTCAGAATCGTCCCGACCGTCCGATGTACATTACGGATGGGCATTTCGACGGCGACCTTTTCACCGCTTTCGATGCTCTGGGCGACCTGTTCGAGAATCCGCCAGTCCAGATGATTTTCAAGCAGGTCGTTCTGGCTGCGAACCTGGCGGATGTCGCGCCCGTCGGAAGCATCCGGCTGGGCGAAAATGGCCGAAAAGTCCAGCCCTCTTCCCTTCCAGTGCTCGACGGCCTTGCCACTGCCGAGCCTGTTCACCCGCCCGATCATGTCTTCAAATTTCCTGAAGCCCAACTCTGCCATAATCTCTCGAACTTCCTCAGCCACGAAGAGCATGAACCTTTGGAGATGTTCAGGCTTACCGGCGAACCGCTTGCGTAATTCCGGGTTCTGCGTACAGATACCGACCGAGCATGTTCCAAGGTGACATTTCCGTAACAGGCAGCATCCAAGGCTTACCAGGGCGGCGGTGCCGAAACCGAACTGTTCCGCCCCCAGCAGCGCGCCGATTACCACGTCGCGCCCGGTCTTGAGTTGCCCGTCCACCTGCACGCGGATACGCCCTCGCAAACCATTGAACACCAACGTCTGCTGTGTCTCGGCAAGCCCCAGTTCCCACGGGATGCCCGCGTGCTTGATGGACGAAAGCGGGCTTGCCCCGGTTCCACCGTCGTAGCCTGATATCAACACTTCGTCGGCGCCGGCCTTGGCCACACCGGCTGCCACTGTCCCGACGCCGACCTCGGAGACCAGTTTTACGGAAACCTTCACGCCCGGATTGCTGCACTTGAGGTCGTGAATTAACTGCGCAAGGTCCTCGATGGAGTAGATGTCGTGGTGAGGCGGCGGCGAAATGAGCGTAACGCCCGGCGTGGAGTGGCGTATATGTGCGATTTCGTCGGTAACTTTATGGCCCGGTAACTGTCCGCCTTCGCCCGGCTTGGCGCCCTGGGCCATCTTTATCTGAAGCATCTTCGCATGAGCGAGGTATTCTATCGTTACGCCGAACCGCCCGCTGGCGACCTGCTTGATTGCGCTGTTGAGCGAATCGCCGTTGCCCTGGTCGTATCGGGCGGGGTCCTCGCCGCCTTCGCCGGTGTTGCTCATCGCGCCGAGGCGATTCATGGCAACGGCGACTGTTTCGTGGGCTTCCTTGCTGATCGATCCGTGCGACATAGCGCCCGTGCAAAAGCGTTTGACGATTTCCTCAGCCGGGGTAACTTCCTCCAACGGAACCGCTTGCCCCGGAGTCAATTCAAACAACCCGCGTAGCGTGCAGTATCGCCCTGATTGATCGTTAATCAGTTTTGCGTACTTTGCGTAGGCCTCGGCGTCGTCGGCCCTTACGGCGTGCTGGAGGAAGGCGACGGTCTGCGGATTCCACAGGTGCGTTTCGCCGTCGCGACGGTATTGATATTCGCCGCCGAACTCGATCTCAGGCTCATCGGGGGTGCCGTCGGCGTAAGCATGCTTGTGGCGCCGGAGCGTTTCACGGGCGATTGCCTCAAGGTCGGCTCCGGAAATCCGTGACGAAGTGCCCGTGAAGTATTCGTCCACAAGTTCGCCGTCCAGCCCGACGGCTTCGAACAATTGGGCAGCGTGATAACTCCGCAGCGTCGATATGCCCATTTTGGACATTGTTTTGAGGATGCCCTTTTTAATCGCGGCGATGTAATTATCTATAATCTGATCGAGTTCGATGTCGTTGGAAATATCGCCGTTACGATGGAGGTCGCTGAGCGTTTCGAAGGCCAGGTACGGGTTCACGGCGTTTGCGCCGTATCCGCACAGGCAGCAGAAGTGCATCACTTCGCGGGCTTCGCCGGTTTCGATTACCAGTCCGGTCTCATTGCGGAGTTTGCGTTTTATCAGTCCGTGGTGCGCCGCCGACGTCGCCAGCAGGCTCGGAATGGCCGCCCGCATCTCGTTAAAATTGCGGTCGGAAATGATAATGAGCGATGCGCCGTCGGTAACGGCTTCGGCACAGGCATCGACCATTTCGTCCAGGCCTCGCCGCAGCGCAGCGGCGGGGTCATTATCGGCTGCGTCAAAGAGGGCGTCCACAAAGGCCACCTTGAAGTCGTCCCGCCTGGCTGTGCGAAGACGAACAATATCCTCGTTGGTCAGAATGGGGTGGGGCAGTTTCAACTGCCGGCAGTGCTCCGGCGTCTCGTCCAGGATATTTCGCTGCTTTCCGGTGAAACTCATCAGCGACATTACAAGACCTTCACGCAACGGATCAATCGGCGGGTTAGTTACCTGTGCGAACATCTGCTTGAAATAATCGAACAGCAGCCTGGGCCGATCCGAAAGCACCGCCAGGGGCGTGTCGGTTCCCATCGAACCGATAGGCTCCTGCGCGTTGAGAGCCATCGGGACCAGGATCATCCGCTGGTCTTCACGGGTATATCCGAACACGCGCATCCGCTTTCGCAGAGTTTTCGAATCGGGCTTTTTACTTTCGGTCGCAGCGAACAATCCGCGCAGTTCGATGTGATTTTGCGTCAGCCATCGGCGGTATGGCCTTCCTCGTGCGATCCGTCCCTTGATCTCGTTGTCCAGGATGATTCGTCCGCCTTCGGTATCGGCCAGGAACATCCGTCCCGGCTGGAGTCGCCCTTTGGAGCGGATTTTTTCCGGTGGAAAATCGACGACTCCAACCTCGCTGGCCAGCACCATAAGCCCGTCGGTTGTTACGACGTACCTCGCCGGCCGAAGCCCGTTGCGGTCGAGCGTTCCGCCGATTAATTTCCCGTCGGTGAACAGCATCGCCGCCGGTCCGTCCCAGGGTTCCATCACGGCGGCGTGGTACTCGTAAAACGCCCGCTTGTCGGTGCTGATGTGATAGGTTGGCCCAAAGGCCTCGGGAATCATCATCATGATCGCGTGCGGAATGGACCTGCCTGCCCGGACGAGCAGTTCCAGAACGTTGTCAAATTGTGCGCTGTCGCTGCCGCCGGACGTGAGAATCGGAAACAGGTCGTCCATACCAGCCTGCCCGGCGCCGGCGGGCGAGTCCTCGACGAACTGCCTGCACTCCAGCAGGTGCTCGCGGGCCTTCATGCGATTGGCGTTTCCGCTGATGGTGTTTATCTCGCCGTTGTGGGCCACCATTCGAAATGGCTGGGCAAGACGCCAGTTGGGAAACGTGTTTGTGCTGTAGCGCTGGTGGACCATCGCCAGGCACGAGACAACCCGCGCATCCGATAAGTCCGGGTAGTAGCCGAACAGTTGTGGCGCAAGGAACATGCCCTTGTAGCAAATCGTTCGGCTGGACATGGAAACTATGTAGAAATCGGCTGCCTGGTCGCCGAATTTTTCGACCGACAGGCGTTCGGCCCGTTTGCGAGCCAGGTAGAGAGTGCGTTCGAGCGATTCGGCGGGTCGTCCGTTCCCGTCGATAAACATCTGCCTGACAGACGGTTCCGCTGCACGGGCCAGATCGCCCAGACAAGTCGCTTCGCCCGGCACGTCGCGCCAACCAAGCACCTTCAGACCGTAATATGCAACGGCTTGGGCGAGCAATTCCTCGCACTTGCCCCTGAGGTCCGGGTCTTTGGGTTCGAAGACCATTGCCACGCCGTAGCGCTCCCGTTCCGGCAGGGTGATACCGAGTCTGTCGGCCTCTTCTGCGAAGAACTCGTGGGGGATCTGAAACAGGATACCGGCTCCGTCTCCGGTGGTTTCGTCGCTTCCGGACGCGCCTCGATGTTGGAGGTTCAATACGATCTGGTTGCCCAGTTCAAGGATACGATGGCTTCGTCCGCCGTCGATATTCACAACCGCACCGATACCGCAGGCGTCGTGCTCGCGCCGAGCCTCATACAAGAACCGATTTGTCTGTGATTCCGATGCCACGTTCTTTTCCAGCGAAAAGTCCCGCCGTGCTGCGTCATCTTTCCTGCCCGTGATGCTTCAGCGCGCACCGACATGTTAACTATCGTTTTTGCGGGATTGGCAGATAAGCAATATTAACCGGAATAATCATAACGATTGATACACGCCAAAGCAAAAGGTAACTGAATACTGCATGGTGAAGACGCTTACCGACACTATGAACGTTGAAGCCGTGGAAAATCCCGATATAATATCGGGTGGCGAGTATAGAAGGAAATAACGAACGATCGCCTGGCAGACCGGCATATTATTCGGAGAAGGACCAAGGCCATGTGGTACAAACCTTACGGCAGGACGGGTAAAGAGATTTCCGTGGTCGGATTCGGCGGTATGCGGTTCGATAACATCGACGACCTCGACGCCAATGCCGAACTGCTGCTGTACGCCCACGCAAAAGGGATAAACTATTTCGACACCGCTCCGGGCTACAACGCCGGAAAGAGCGAAGAGACCTTCGGAGTGGCCTTTAAGCAGATGCCGAGGGAGTCGTTCTATTGTTCGACCAAATCGAACAAGGCTGACGGCGATGCACTGCGGGACGACCTCGAAAAGTCGCTTCGGCGGATGAACGTCGAAAAAATCGACTTCTTCCACATCTGGTGCATTACCGGGGCCGACCAGTGGCCTCGGCGCAAAGCCGGCGGGGCGATTGCAGCGGCCGTTAAGGCCAAAGACGAAGGGCTAATCGGGCATGTTGCCGCCTCGCTGCACATCACCGGCGCGGAAATCTGCGACATCGTCCACGAAGGCGTTCTCGAAGGGATAACCATCGGCTACAACGTGCTGAACTTCCCGTTCCGCGCCGATGCGCTGGAGTGTGCAGCCGAGATGGACATTGGCGTAGTAACGATGAATCCGCTCGGCGGCGGGCTGATCCCCGGCATGACCGAAAGACTGGATTTTCTGCGAGGACCGGACGACCGAAGCGTCGTCGAGTCTGCCATTCGTTTCAACGTCTCACACCCTGCCATTACCAGTGCCCTTGTGGGCTTTACGACAAAGCGGCACGTCGATGAGGCCGTCGCTGCCGTCGAAAACTTCCAGCCTTACGACGCTGAACACGTTGCGAATCTTAAAAGCAGAATTGAGGAGGGGTTCGACAATCTTTGCACGCAGTGCGGGTACTGCCTGCCTTGTCCGGAGGGTGTGGAAATCCCCAAGTTCATGGAGTCATACAACAGCAAGATACTGGGACAAGGCGATCAGGATATCATCAACCGCCTCAAGTGGCATTGGGGTCTGTCGCCGGAGGAGGCCCGCGCGTGCGTGGAGTGTGGCCAGTGCGAGGACAAGTGCACCCAGCACCTGCCGATTATCGAACGACTCAAATACATCGCCGGATTGGGAGAAAACCGATGAAACAAAGATTCGCTGTTCTGTGTTGGGTATTATTGGGTATTTGGGGAGTTGCAATGGCTACGCCGAAAGAAGAAACAAGTGTCGAATGGGTCTGCCGGAAGCATCCGGAGCGCGTGGTCAAGTTGTTCGCCGCTCTGGACCTGGAGCGCAAGGGTCTGGAGCAAGTCAAATCGGCTACGGGAAAGAAGGACTTCCCCGCCGCCTGCCGGGAACTGCTGAAATACTATCGGCGGAGCGATTCGGGAAAGTGGCTTCGGAAGAAGCCGCCCGAACCGGGAAACCGAACCGACCCGTCCTGCGAGAAAATGCTCAAGGACACCTTCACGTTCCAGTGCGTTGAGGGGAAAGCGCCCCGGCTCAAGTCAGGCGGGCTCAAATGGACCTACCGCGGACCCGAAAAGGACAAGGAATGGGCATGGGCGCTGAATCGGCAATTCCATCTGAAAGAACTGATGGACGCCTACTTCAAAACAGGCAACATCGCTTACGTCCGGCGTATCGACGAACACGTCCGGGACTGGGTTACATCAAGCCCGTATCCCGGAAAGCGGAACAGCACGCCGCAGTGGCGTGGATTGGAGGTCTATTTTCGGGTCGTGCACTGGGCGGATATTTTCTATGGCCTGCAACAGGTCAACGAGTTCACACCGGCGGCGCGCATACTGATGCTCTCGGCGATGCCCGACCACGCGCACTACAACAAACATTTCCACGCCGCCGGCAGCAACTGGATTGCGATGGAGATGCATGGCCTGGCGACCGCCGGCGTATGCTGGCCTGAGTTTGCCGATGCCGACGCCTGGACCGACTACGCGGTAAAGCGCATGCTTACCCAAATAACGAGGCAGTTGTATCCCGACGGCGTACAGAAGGAACTGACATCCCACTATCACTGGGTGGCACTGAAGGCCTTTCAACGCTTCGCGGACGTGCTGCGGCAATCGGGCAGGAATCTTCCGACAGAATTCGCGGAAAGCCTGGAAAAGATGTGGAACTACCTCGCCTATTCCATCCGCCCCGACGGGCACGGACCGCTGAATAATGACTCCGACCGCGACTTCAACCGCCAGAGAGTCCTTGACGCTTCCAAAAGGTACAAAAGGCCCGACTGGACATACATCGCCGCCAACGGCCGGAAGGGTAAAAAGCCCAAGGGACAACCTACGATCATTTTCCCCTGGGCAGGGCAAATTATCATGCGGAGCGGATGGGACGCCGGCGCGCACTGGGCGCTCTTCGATGCAGGTCCATTGGGAATAAGCCACTGGCACTACGACAAACTCCACCTGTCTGTGGCTGCCTACGGCAGGGATCTGCTGGTCGATGGCGGACGCTATACATACAAGAGTTACGGCGGCGGCAAGGGTACCTGGCGGGAATATTTCATCGGATCCGCCTCGCACAATGTTATCCTCATCGACGGGCACGGGCAGAACCCAGGCCGGCGGGAGGCCCGAAAACCCCTGAAAAAAGACAGTTACGCTATCGAACCCGCTTTCGATTACGCCCGCGGCGTCTTTGACAAGGGTTTCAAGGGAATCAAGGGCAAGGTCGTTCACACGCGGGCGGTGCTTTACGTTCGCGGGAAATTCTGGGTCGTCGTTGACCGGGTTACGACCGACAAACCGCGCGATATTCAGGTCTTGTGGCATTACCATCCCGCCTGCACGGTGGCGGTTCAGGACGGCACGATTACATCCACCGATGCCGGCAAGGGCAACTTAAGGATCGTACCGGCCTCGGACTTGCCGTGGAAGTTGGAGATCGTCAAGGGCAGGGAAAAGCCGAGCATCCAGGGCTGGTACAGCGTGAGATACAACGTCAAGGAGCCTAACCCCACAGCCGTCTATTCGGCGAAGATCGAGAAGACAACCACGTTTGCGTGGATTCTCGTTCCCGCCAAGGGCGCAGTACCGCAGGCGAAGGCCGAAATCGTATCAGAAAGCGACGGGGTAATTCGCATCAGCGTCTCACTGCCCCGAGCCAAGCCGGTGATAGTTACCGTACCGCTGAAGGAAGGCAAGCCCGGAATAGAGAAAAAGGGGACCGGTCGGCGCGCGTCAGGCCGCGCTGCGAGCCCCGGGAGAACCCAATGACAAAGGAAAGAATCCAATCAGACGATCCGTCCACGGATTTCCCGAAAAGAGTGGCCGAAGCCCTCGAAGCCGACAGGGACATCTGGGCAGAGGAAGTTCTTTCCCGCCCTGAAGGACCCACCTACCAGAACGTCAAGGACTACCTCCCGCCGCTGAGATACGTCAACGCATCTTTCAAGCATTACCCCATCGTCCTGGGCCTGAAGGAAGGCCTGGAGAAGATAAGGCTCGTCGGCAACGGTTCGCAGATCGGGTTGTCCATCAATCCCTGGAGACTCGACGGCAGCGGCTGGACTGCGTGGTTCCAGCCTGATCTGAAAGCCTTCATCCAGGTCGGCCGGAACGAAACGCCCTTCGGCGACGACATCAGCAAACTGAACGGGCCGAAATATCTCGAAGGGTATCTTCCCGTAGTACGACTGGCCTACGCGGAAGACGGCGTCCTTTACGGACAGGAGGTTTTTGCGGCCTCGATACCGGGTCTTGAGCCGAGGCTTTTCGCATACGTCAAATTGACTGCAAAAGCGTCAGGCCGGAGCGGCACGCGCAAGGCGAGCGTCTCCGTCCGCTTCGAGACGCCGAGCCGATTCACCGCCGAAGGCGACCTGTTGATGGATGAGGCCCAGAGATACTGCTGCCAATTCAACCCGGGTTGGCGATTCGACCCGGAGGCGAGCACGCTGACATACGACTTCGACCTGGCCGGACGAACCGAAGCAAGTGCTTTCCTGCTCATTCCCAACCGTCCCCTGTCCTTCACTCCTCTGGAGCCTTTGAATGAGGCTGCGTATGAACAGGCAAAGCGGGACCTGTCCGAATACTGGGAAGCAATACTCAGCCGGGCGGTACAGATAACCGTGCCGGAGAAAATCGTCAACGACGCACTCCGGGCGCTTATCGTCCAGACCTTCATTCTGACCGTGCGGGACGAGGTGCGATACAGTTCCGGAAACATTTATGACAGGCAGTATTTGGCCGAGTGCGGCGACGCCATCCTGGCCCTTGCAATGCTCGGATACGAAGAAGAAGCGATCAAATATCTCCGGCGGCTTCAATACTACAAGCAGGCCGGACTGGAATATCATAATGACGCCTTCAGGCTCCAGGAATTCGCTCAATATTACCTCCTCTTCCGCGATATCCGTGTCATCGAAAGGGACCTGCCCGTTTTAATCGAGGCCTGCGAGTCAATCTCGGCTTCGAGGAAGGAATCCGAGTCCGGTTTGATCCCCAGGGAACGCTTTGCCGGCGACATTCCCGACCTGGTTGATAATCTGAGTTCCAACGCCAACGCCTGGCGAGGCCTGCGGGATATGTCCCTCGTCCTGGCGATGATCGGCAGAGATCGCCTGGCGGAACGCTATTCAAAGGAAGCAGAAGAACTGCGAGAGGCGATCCTCTCCGCCGTCGATAAGAGCGTAGTCGGAGAATTCGACCCGCCATTCGTTCCACTCAGACTGCTCGAAGAGGCCAAGCCGTTCGAAAAACTGACCGCATCCCGCTATGGCGGCTACTACAACCTGGTGATTCCCTATGTCCTTGGTTCGGACATTTTCAGCCCGGACGACAAGCGAACCGGCTACATTATGGAAACACTGGAAAAGAGGGGCGGACTGCTCCTGGGCCTGATCAGGTTCTCGGACGGACTGGACGATCTTTATACACTGAGGTACACCTTTGCGCTCCTGAAAAGGAGTGAGGTCGAGAAGTTTCTCGTCGGTTTCTACGCGAAACTCGCCCACGGCCTGACGCGGGAGACCTTCATCGGAACGGAGGCCAGTTCCGTCAAGTTGGCCGAAGGCGAGACGTTCAGAAGACTGCTTGGCCTGGCGCCGAACACAACCAGCGGCGCTCTGTTTCTGCAAAGCCTCAGGTATATGCTCCTGATGGAGCGCGACTCCGGCAACGACGGCCTTTACGACACTCTGCTGTTATTCCACGCCACCCCGAGAGACTGGCTCAGGGACGGCGAAGAAATCGTGGTCGAAGATGCGCCGACCTGCTTCGGCGAGGTAAGCGTTCACGTCCGTTCGGAGATCGACACAGGCGCGATCTCCGCTACGGTGAAGATGCCGCGCCGGGAAGGATTGACCAAAACAGTAATCACGCTCAGGACGCCGGAGGCGAAGGGGATCAGGAAAGTAACCGTTAATGGTGAAGACCATCGCTGTTTCGACGCCGGGGCCGAGACCGTTGATCTGTCCGGCCTGCACGGCGAGTTGAGAATAAGAGTCGAATACGGCGAGTAACCGCCAACCCCGCGGGTTTTGTTCAGAGAGCCTTATGATTGACGGTTCATGCGTTCAGTGTTAGATTGAAGCCGCAATGTCCGAGATCGACAAACAACCCGCGGTTCCGCCGCTACCGGCCAAGGCCAAGCGCTTCGGTGTCGGATTCGTTCGGATGGTGGAGTGCTGCCTTCTGACGGGGATACTGCTTGCGATCCTGATTTACGTTGTGCCGAGGTTCTGCGGCAGCCTCACTGAACTTTTGGAGGAAGTGCCCGCATTGACCGTCGTGGTGATGTCGGCTTCGGATGTCGCGAGAAATCAGTGGCATGTATTCGTGCCGTTGACAGGGGCGATCATGGCGGGAATGCTGGTCCTGCCGTTTGTCTTGCCGGTGCGTCTGACCGTTCTCATCAGTACGCTTCTGCTGATAATCCTCGCCGCTGCAGCGGTCGCGGTGCTGCTGGGAATCTATCTTCCGCTGCTGAGCTTGTCTGGGGGCGGTCTGAAGTAGAACGGAGAGCAGAAGCATGAGCAAATCGCTTTTTATGGACGCTGTGGTTCGGGACAACGACTCAGGCCAAACGGTCTTCGGGACCGGGACGTCCATCGCATGTCAGGAATTGATGGAGCAGGTGGGCGTGTGGTTCCCCGATGCGCACCTTGAGGCTGAGAAAATGGTCGCCCTGGCGGCTGCGGGGCATACGGTGCTGGGGTTCGACGTGGTGATGCCGCTGTTTTCGGTTTGCCACGAGGCCGCTGCGCTGGGCTGCAACGTCAACTGGGGCGGCCCGGATGCGATGCCGGAAAGCGGCAAGCCCATATACGGCGATGCCGACGATATAAAGATACCCGACGACCTGCCGGACAGGCCCGGATGCAAAGTTCCGCTCGAAGCGATCTCGATTCTGAAAAAACGGCTCGGCGACGACGCAGCCGTCTGCGGGAAGGTCTTCGGCTCGTGGACGCTGGCGTATCACCTTTTCGGCGTGGAGAATTTCCTCATCGGCACGATCGACGACCCGGACGGGACGCATCGCATCCTTGAGAAATTGATGCCGGTAACTTTGCGTTTCGCCCGCGCGCAGATCGACGCCGGGGCTGACTGCCTGCTGCTGGCAGACCACGCCACGCGCGACCTGTGCAGCCCGGACGCGTATCGGGATTTCCTGGCGGAGATGCACGGCGAACTGGCCCGGCAGATTGAAGTCCCGTTAATCCTGCACATTTGCGGCGACACCGCCGACCGGATCGGGATGATCGCACAGACCGGTTTAGCGTGTTTCCACTGGGACACGAAACTTGGGGCCTCTGAAAAGGCGCGCGAACTCGCCGGAGATGAACTGTCATTGATGGGCGGGATCAGCAACTACAAACTGCTCAAGGACGACCCGGAAACAATCGCCGCCGACGCCGTCGCAGCCGTCAAAGCCGACATTGACATCATAGGCCCGGAATGCGCCATCCCGCTGACAACGCCGCTTGCCAACCTCAAGGCAATCGCGAAAATCGGGCGAAACCCGGCTACAGCCAGCCCTTGAGCGTCGCCGCGTCGGTCAGGAATACTTCGGGGCTGTTGTCCTTGACGAACTCCAGCATCACGTAGTGCTCGGCCTCCAGGGCGGCGACTACCGGCAGGTAACGTTTCCATGCGTCTTGTCCCTCGGCAAGAGTAAGGTGCTCTCCGGTGGTCTTGTCCCAATAATAGGCGTGGACATTGGTCAGCCAGGGCGACACTGCATTGAGGCCTTCGAGGCAGAGGTCAGGTTCCCACTTGCTCGGCGGCTGCCAGTAGGTGCGGATGTTCTCGTGCGCGACCTCCTGGAGCAGTTTGAGGGCTGATTCGTTGGTGTCGGTAAGCGTGTTCGGGTGGAACTCGTAGGAGACGGTGATTTTCGCCTTACCGGCCAGGTCTGCTATCCTTTGCGATTCGCTCACAACGAGGCTTCGGTATTCGTCGTCGGCGTCGGCGGAGCCTTTGGCGCCAGGCCAGACGCGGATGGTCGGCGCGCCCAGTTCGACGGCAGTGGCCACGACGGCCTCAAACGGGACCGAGTCTTCCTCGTGCCCGACCTTATAATAAGAGCCATAAGCGGCAACTGCCAGACCGGCGTCGGCCGTCATTTTGCGGACCTCGGCGGCCCGTTTCGTGTCGCCGTGGGGGACGTGGATGTCCCCGCCCCATTCGATCCCGTCGAGGCCGGCTTTGGACACCAATGCCACTACTTCTTCGGGCGAGAGTTTCCTGAAAGTAATCGAGACCAATCCTGATTTGATCATATTCGCGCTCCTTTTGTGTGTAATTTTCTACCATCTCTGAAACGGAATAGCGGGATTTCAGGGATTACTGGATTTCGGGGATTTTGAAATTATTTTGAAACAAAAAAATCTCTGTAATCCAGTAATCTCCTAATCCCGCTCTCTTTGCCCACTTGTATCTGGTGATGAGTATTTTTCAGGCACTTTCAATCTTTTTACGCCATTATCGCCGCTTTTTCCCGTGTAATCCGCCATTTCAGCGGCTCGCCGTTCAGCCATCGCCGCAGATCTTCGATTGCATATTCGCCCATTCGCCGACACTCGTGGCCCATTGCCCCGGCGATGTGCGGCGTCAGGATAACATTATCCAGAGTGTACAGCGGCGAGCCATGATCGGGCGGCTCAGGGAAGGTTACGTCGAGCACCGCCGTCAGGTCGCTCCGGCGGCGGAGAACCTCAATCATCTCATCCTCACGAACAATCGCCCCGCGGGCAGTGTTGATAAACGATGCGTTCGGCTTCATTGCCGAAAAATGTGCGCCAGTGATCATCCCCTCGGTTTCCTTCAGCCAGGGGGTGTGCAGCGAGACGACGTCGGCGCGACGGAAGACCTCATCAAGGCCGCAAAGTTCGACATTCAGTTCGGCCGCTGTTTCCGGCGTGGCGAAAGGATCGTATGCGATTATCTTCACGTCGAACGGCTCAAGCAGTTTGCACACGCCCCGGCCTATCATGCCCAGCGATATAATCCCGACGATACTGCCGTAAACGCCGGGTACGGATTCCCTCGGCGGGTATTTTCCGTCGCGTTTGATTGTCAGGGCGTAGCGCCATCCTCGCTTCAGGCAGAACAGTATCTGCGAGAGTGCGTACTCCGCCACGGGCACGGCGTTGGCGGCGTAGGCGCTGGTGATGACGATACCGCGGTCCCAGAACGCCTCGGTTACGACGTTCTTGATTGTCCCTGCCCCGTAGAAGACGGCCTTGAGATTCGGCGCTGCGGCGAGAAATTCCTCATCTATTGCAGGTCCGCCCCAGCCGGAGATGATTACGTCGGCGTCGCGCAGGACCGACGGGTTTTCCTTTACGGATTCGGGCGTCTGCGGCGGGGCGTAAATGTCAATAAGCCGGGCCGCTTCGTCGCGCAGCGCCTGGCCGAAGATATCCTCATACGCATCAGCGCCCAGAATAAATATTCCCTTCGACTTCACTGGTTACTCCTGCTCGTCCGCATCCGATTTTGAGAGCGGGACACACCCGTCATAACAAATCCGCGTAAAAATCCGTGATTTCGGGATGCCGGGTGATACAATGCCGATCTTTGACTCAAGCGTAGTCGGCGGGATTCGTTCCTGTCAAGATAAGTGTTGTTGATGGAGCCGGGATTTCCCCCGGAGAAGGAGTTTTATCTTATGTTCGACGTAATTATCAAGAATGGTCAGGTGATAGACGGTACCGGCAGCGAGAGGTTCCGTGCGGATGTGGGTATCAAGGGCGACAAGATAGTCAAAATCGGCGAGATGTCCGGCGAGGAATCTTCACGCGTTATCGACGCCGACGGGCTTATCGTGGCTCCGGGTTTCATCGACATGCACGCCCACGAGTATTCCATCCTGGCCGACTCGCACGCCGACAGCAAACTCCGCCAGGGCGTTACGACCGAGGTAACGGGCAACTGCGGGATGTCGCTGGCGCCTTCCCAGGGAAGGGGCGTCCCGGCCGTCAGGTCAATGCTTCAGACCTTCGGCGAGGCAGCCGGCGAGATTGACATCCCCTGGTCGTCGATGGGCGAGCATCTGGACTACCTGGATAAGCAGGGCGTTATTACCAATTACATTTTGCTCGTGGGGCACGGGACTGTCCGGGCGTCGGTGATGGGCTTCGACGACCGCGCCGCCGACGCGGACGAAATGGAGCAGATGAAGCAGATTGTCGCCCAGTGTATGGCCGAGGGCGCGTGGGGGTTGTCTTCGGGGCTGATTTACCTGCCGGCGCTTTATTCCGACACAGACGAGATAATCGAACTTGCAAAGGTAGCCGCTGCCGCCGGCGGGATTTACACCAGTCACATCCGGGGCGAGCACGACCCGCTCCTCAAGGACGCCATTGCCGAGGCCATTGAAATCGGCAGGCAGGCGAATATCCCCGTCGAAATTTCCCATTTCAAGTTGTACGGAAAGGGCCTGTGGGGCAAGGCCGACGAATTCCTGAGAATGATGGACGACGCCAACGCCGAGGGTGTTGACGTCGGCGCCGACGCCTATCCATACACCGCCGGACATACGATGCTGCGAACGATACTTCCGTCGTGGATGCAGGAAGGCGGAACCGAAAAAGTGGTTCAGCGGCTGAAGCAGCCGGAATTACGCCGCAAAGCGAAGGAGGAAATTTCCGCCGGCGAGGTGATCTTTTTCAAGGGCGTCGGGTGGGACGGCGTCAGGATCGTCCACAGCGTGCGCGACGAGAGCATCGACGGCAGGAGCGTCGCCGAGATAGCAAAGAAACTGGGCAAGGAGCCGCCCGAGACCGCCTTCGACCTGATTGAAGCGGAACCGGCATTGCGGGCGAACTACTTCGCAATGAGTGAGGACGACGTCCGCACCATCCTCAAGCATCCTCTGATGCGGATCGGATCGGACAGTTACGCCTTGGCCGACCACGGAGTCCTCGCCCAGGGCAGGCCTCACCCGCGGTGCTATGGTACGTTCCCGCGCGTGCTGGGCAAATACGCCCGCGACGAGGGACTTTTTACGATGGAGCAAGCCGTTCGTAAAATGACTTCAATGTCCGCGCAGAAGATAGGTTTGACCGGCAGGGGCGTTCTGGAAGAAGGCGCCTTCGCAGATGTGGTTGTGTTCAACCCCGAAACCGTCATCGACCAGGCTACGTTTGAAGACCCGCATCAGTATCCGGTCGGGATAGATTACGTTATGGTCAATGGCCAGGTCGTGGTGGAGAACGGCGACTACACCGGTCAACTTGCCGGTAAAGTCCTGCGACACAAGTAATACCGCCGCCAATTAATTAATTGGCGGCGGTATAAATCGCTCTCCGGCGCCGGAGGGCAGCGACCGGCTCACCTCTGGGAATAAGCCGCCATGAATTCAGCCGGTGACAGGACGGGAAGATCGGGCTGCGGGAAATGGTCCGGATTCCGGCTGATGATACATGATGCTCCCGCGCGCAGAGCGCTGTGGTACTGGATGGCGTCTTCAAAGTCCTTAAATCCGGCGGCAATGGACTGGTTGAGTATTTTGCTGTCAAGGGCTATCGGAGTAAAGACGTCACGGAGCATCGCCAGCACGCAGTCGGCGGTTTTCAACCCTTTGATTTTGCGGACGATGTAGTAAATGTTGTTGAAACTTATGACGGAAATTTGCCCCGTGATTTCATCCTGCTCCGCCAGCGACCAGACCGTCAACGAATCCCGATAAAAGCCCCTTCGTTCGAGCATGACGTCCAGCAGCACGTTGGTGTCGATAAAGACTTTCATCGTCGCAGTCCATACTTGTCCATCAGCGACTCGGCCAGGACATCCCGCTGCGATTTACCTTTAGGCATCTTGATGATACCGGAGGCCTTCCGTGCAATCCTGCCGGTCTGTGCGGGTGTTCTGTCCTCTTTGGTCAGAGTCAGCACGAATCGGCTGAACATAGCCGAAACGCTGGTATGGTTCTTCGCCGCGAACTGCTTGGCCTGCTTGATCACCTCACCGTCGGCGCTGAGTGTAAGTTTGGGCATCGTCGAAATCTCCTGTACGTACTCCTGTACCGTTATTGTACGTATCCATAATCGGCAAAGCAAGCCCAATCATTTAACCGTTTAACGGAAATTCTAATAAGGCCGGTTATCCTTGCGTTCTACCCAGGTTTTGAAGAGTTTGGCACATTCATCGCGGAGGAAGTCGCCGGTGATTTCGACGCCGCTTCTGCCAAGCGTTTTCATCTGCTCGTTGGAGATGGTCAGTTCGCTGAAACCGGCCTGTTCGGCGTCGGCGATTCGCGCGCCGAAGACGATTTTGGAAATCTTCGCCCAGTGGCAGGCTGCGAAGCACATCGGGCAAGGCTCGCAGGTCGAGTAAATCACACAGCCAGTCAGATCGACAGTATCAAGTTTCCGGCAGGCGTCTCTGATGGTTTGGATTTCGGCGTGGGCGGTGATGTCGGTGTTGCTCCAGACGGAATTATGAGCGGCAGAGATGATTTCGCCGTCGCGTACGATGCAGGCTCCGAAGGGCGTCTGCCCGGCCTTGATGCCTTCGGTTGCAACGTCTATCGCCGCCTTCATGAATTCTTTGTTGTTCATCGGCATTTTTTTCTACCGGTAGGCATCTTTACGATGGCGGATACCGAAAATCGTTACTATTCTCGCTGTCTGATCAATGTCGTAAAGAATTCGATATCGACCTACGCGAAATCTGTACCCCCTGATTCCCCTCAATTTACGCGAACCTGTTACATACGGGTTCGTCTCTAATTTGATGATGGCTTCATCAACGCGGGTGACGACTCCGGCGGGCAGGTTTGACATTTCTTTCTGTGCCGGCTTGGCGATATGGACAACCCAGGTCACCGGAGCGCGCCTTTACTCTTCAACTGGCGGCGGAATTTCCGGTACGGCGTCGTCGGTTCGTTTCGACGGGACTCTATAACCAAGGCGTCTTCGCATGAATCAGTGAGAGTGCCGGAGGAAACAAGCCGCTCCACGAGTTCCGACTTTTTGTTTGCCGGAAGTCCGGAAACTATTGTTATTATTCCATCAATGACCTGACTCATCGTTGTTGCTCTCCTGCAAGTTCGGCTGCTCTTATCATAGACTTCTCGGCGCAGTGAAGCAAGTTTTACCACCGGTTTGATGGGGATTTGTCTTTTTTTACGCTGACATTGCCAGTGGTCTGGCGGCGGGTCGGCGTGATGGGCAGATGGCGTTTTGCCTTGCGCTCATAATGGCGGTATGCAACTCGCTTGAGTGCAGCAGCGGTTTGAAGAGGACTTCGTCGCCGCCACGCTGCCAGGCTCGCCATGCCTTCTCGAAGTCGGTCATTGTGGAGATCAGGAGGATTGCCGGGCGCGGTGTAAGGCGCGCCAAATCGTTAAGCAGGTTGCCGTCGCAGCAGGATTTGTACTCCGTGGAGACCATGATAACGTCGGGATGCCATTTCAGCGACCGCCGAAGCGCCCGGTCGGTGTCGGCTTCGTGAACGACGTAATGCCCGCGCGGTTCAAGAAGGTCTCTTGTCTGGCGGAGGAACGACCAATCGGAATCTACGACCAATATTTTCATGGACACGGTGATATTCCTTGCAGATTTTTACGACGTTTTTGCCTTTTACCGCGAGGCCTTCATCGGCCCGTATGCAATGACGCCCACAAAACCAATCGGCATGGGGCAGGGTCGTCTTGAGTAAGAGCAACGGATAAATTTTGTTTTTCTCCGCTACGGACGATGGACGGGAGGATTCAATAGATATAAAGTTACGTCTTGTCGATATATGAAAATGTGAAGGTGGTGGGTATGGTGAAGATTTTCAGGCATATTTGTTGGGTGGTCGTCGGTGTGGTGGCTGTTGGCGCGATGACCTGCGCTGTGCCTTATGAGTTGCCGCCGCTGACACCGGACCAGCAAGCCGAACTGAAAACCCTCAAGACCCAACTTTCCGACCCAGAGCGAACCGCCAAAACAAAAGCAGAGGCGGCGATTCTGCTCTTGAGGCAACCTTATCCACAGGCCTCTGTCGCGCTGCGCGATTTCCTGGCGGATGCGTCCAACCGTCCGGCCCAGGTCGCTGTCGCCGGCGCTATTGTTCGATCCGGACATACCGACAAACAATTTGTCAAACCGCTCGTGGCGATGCTTATTTCCGACGAACCGGGGATTCGCACCCCGGCGGCGGAAGCGCTGGCGACCTGCAAAGACTGCGGCGGGCTTGACGAACTTATTCGTATCGTCTCGAACCGACGAACTGATCGGGATGTGCGGCTGGTGATAATTTCGGCAATGCAGCGAGTTCTGGATAAAAGGGCCATTGATGTTTTGGTATCCTTCCTGGATGAAAAGGACGAGACAATCCGCAACGCTTCCTGCGATGCCCTGGTCAATTTAACGAGTATTCGGACATTTGGTCGGAATCCGAAGCAGTGGAAAGGATGGTGGTCGAAGAATCGGTCTCGGCGTCGTTCGGAGTGGTTGGCCGACCTTGCCGATAACCTTTCCGGGGAGAAACTGGACCTTAAGTATCAAAACGCCGAACTTCGTCGTCGTCTTGCAGCGGCAATGAATGATTTGTACGCATCCACTCCGCCGGGCGGGCAGGACGCGCTGTTGAGAGAGATGCTGTCGGACCCGTTGGCGGAAGTCCGCCTGGTCGGTGTCAGAATTATCCAGCAGCGTCTGTCTGCCGGTCTGGAACCCGAAACTGCTTTGAAGGCGCAAATCCTTACGAAGGTAACGGATACGGACCCCGCCGTCAGGGCTGTTGCGGTTGTCCTGCTAGCGAACATTGCCGAGAAGCATGCATCAAAAATTCTCACAGGTCGATTGAAAGTCGAACAATCCGACGAAGTTCGCCGGGCGATTTATCAGGGGCTTGGATTGCTGGGAGATGCCTCGGCGTGGGGGTGGATTCTGAAGGGTGTTTCCGAACCCGACCGGAAAGTCGCCTCGTCGGCTGCCGGTGCGATGGCGAGAATAGTCGAGAAAAACGGTCTTTCCGATAAGCGACGGGCAGAAGCGTCGTCGGCGCTGACGAAGCGTTATAAAACCGAGGCAGGTAACGGTTCCGCCGGTCTGCGCGAGGCGTTGCTCGAGGCAATGGGCGTACTGAATGACGAGCGTCTTGCCGGGCTGATGACGTCGGCGCTGAAGGACCCTGCCGCTACGGTGCGACTCAGCGGAATCAAGGCTCTTGGGCGGATCAGGTTTTCCGATAGCGTTTCGTCGATAGCGCCGCTGGTGCGAGATAACGACCGTGGTGTGCGTCTTGCCGCCATAGCGGCGGTCGGTTTGCTTGGTGGTGTCGAGCATGTCGATACGATCCTCGCTCGCACCGATGCGAAGGTCGAATCGGATGCTGCCGTTCGCAAACAGGCATGGTCGGTCGTTATGGACCTGTTGAAGAAGGCCGATACGGCGAAGTTGCAGGAATTGACGAAGAAACTTACCAAGCGAGGCGACGCGGATGAATATCTTATCGACGTGCTGAAACTCTGGTCGGAAAGAATCCCCGCCGGGCAGATGGATAAATGGATTCCCGTTCGTCTTCGTCTGGGTCGTTTGTTGTTGAAGGCGGAGCGATCGGCTGAAAGCGCCGTTGAACTGTCGGCTGTTCACGCGGCAATGATCAAGACCAAAGACCCGCGAGCGCCGAAGGTGTGGATCGAATGGATAAAAATCCTGCTGGCGTCGGGAGACGCGTCGGTCTTGGTGGAAATTGATAATACTGGCACCGAAGACGCCGAGCAATTCAACGCGGCTATTGCTGCGCTTCAGGAACGTCTCAATGCCTTGTCGGCAGAGAAAGACTGGAACGCGGTCGTACGCCTCTCCGAAGCGGCGCTACAGCGGTTGCCCAAGCATCTGAGTAAGACGCAGGTCGAAGCACTGACCAAAATCCTCCGCAAAGCGAAAGTCCAGCGACAACTTGCCGATAAGCAACGGGTTGCGACGCTTCTCGTCAGACTGACCGGAACGGACGATACCGCACGCCAAGCCGCCGCGGGGGAACTGGAAAGGATGAAGGACAGGGCGGTCAAACCGCTTATCGAGCAACTGCGAAAAATAATATCTTCGGAGAAACCGGATCCCGCAAGCGAAAAGACCGTCCTTGACGTCCTCCTGACGTTGGAGCCGAAATTGAAAGGTTACGACCCAAAGGCCGCCCTGGCAGAACGACTAAAAACGCTGGATGGGTGGATTAAGAATTTGTAGGCTGGGACGGAGCGAAGCGGAGTCCCACCTTACCCCTGTAAAAGAGAATATTGAATATTGAACAGAGAATTTTGAATGACGAAGTAAAAAAAGCATTCCTCATAGGTGGCTAGTTTCTTTTACTTCAAAATTCGACATTCCTTGTTCAATATTCATTATTCAAAAAAGGTGGGACTCCGCTTCGCTCCGTCCCAGCCTACCGGCTTTGTGGTTCATTTTTTATTAGAAAGGTTTATTGAATGTCCAGGGTTTGCATTGGTATAGATTTAGGCGGGACGTTTATCAAGTTCGCGCTGTTGGATGAAAGCATGTCGCTGGCCGGTGCGCTTCAGTTGCCCACGCCTGCTTCAGCGGGGCCTGACGGTGTAATCGAAACGATGATTTCCGGCGCGACTGAACTGCTTGATCGTGAAGGTGTATCGGCTGGTGATGTAGTGGGTGTCGGTATCGGCTCGCCGGGTCCTCTGGACCTGGACGCCGGTGTAGTCATAGGAACGCCGAACATGTCCGATTTTGTCAATGTCCCGCTCCGCGATCGCGTCGGCGACGGGCTTGGTATTCAGACCGTTCTGGAAAACGACGCCAATGCCGCCGCCCTGGGCGAATACCTCTGCGGGTCCGGTAAAGGCACGGACGTAATGGTCATGCTGACATTGGGAACGGGTGTCGGAGGGGGGATAGTCATCGCAGGAAACCTTGCTCGCGGCGCGCACGGAATCGGTGCAGAACCCGGACACCTGATTGTTGAACCGGACGGTGAACAGTGTCCTTGCGGACAGCGGGGATGTCTGGAGCGGTATGCGTCGGCATCGGCTGTGGCGAGATACGCCCGGCAACTCATTGAGCGGGAAAATCGCAAGAGCATCCTGACCGAAGTGCTTGGGCGGAAAGGCGACCTTGACGCCGCCGACGTTAACGAAGCCAGACGCGCCGGAGACGATCTGGCAGCCGAGGCCTGGGACCGCGCAATTAGTTACCTTGCCGTCGGATGCGTAAGTATTACACGCCTGCTGGACCCGGACCTTATCGTTCTGGGCGGAGGTATGGCAAAGGCGGGCGACGACCTGACCGAGCCGCTGCGAAGGCATTTCACCCGGCTTCACTGGACAATCGACACGCAGAAGACAGTCCTGGCTTTGGCGTCGCTCGGTAACGACGCAGGTGTAATCGGAGCCGCCGGTAACGCATGGAAGCAGTTCGGATAATTGATTCCATGTAGTCTTCGGGGAGAAAAGATGTTATATTCCGTGGAACGTATATACGAGTAATTATTACGTTGTCTTCTTAAAAGGATTCTGAAATGGTGCTTCATGTCATTCGAGTGATATTTGTCCTGGTCGTTCTTGGTATTGCCATCAGTTCGGCATTGACTACCGAAGTGCGAGGCGATCCGAAGGCCGGTGAAGAAATAATGGTTACGAGGATGGCAATGGTAATGATCATTCCCGTAATACTTGCCGTTGGGCTGATACTTGTGGATATGGGATTTCACCACAAAAGCCTCACCAGTATCAGCGGACTGTTCTTCGGTGTCGTAGCCGGCGTGTTCTTTGCGTATATCCTGGGGATGATAGTCGATCTTGCAGCCTCGGTTTTCGTAGTCAATTATGAGGATGTCGGATTGGTGATTATGACCAAACTGCTCGTGGGCGCCTGTGCAATCTATTTGTGCGTGTCCTTTGTTATGCAGACGAAGGACGATTTCAGGTTCATCATTCCCTACGTGGAGTTTTCACGCCAGAGCAAGGGTTCGCATCCGCTGATTCTGGACACGTCGGCCATTATCGACGGACGAATAGCCGACATCGCCGAAACGCGAATACTGGAGGGGGTTCTGGTCGTTCCGCGTTTCGTCGTCGAAGAGACCCAGAATATCGCCGACTCGTCGGATAAACTCAGGCGAAGCCGGGGGCGCAGAGGTCTGGATATGCTCAATAAACTCCAGAGCAACGACAAAATCGAAGTCCAACTGCACGATGCGCGTATCCCCGCCGTCGAGGAAGCCTCCGAAGTCGATCATAAACTGGTCGCCCTGGCTGAACATATGGACGGAAAAATCGTTACGAACGATTACAACCTCAACAAGGTCGCCCAACTTCGAGGCGTGGATGTGATTAATATCAACGACCTTGCCAACGCGCTCAAACCCGTCGTACTTCCGGGCGAAGCCATTACCGTCAAGATTATCAAACCCGGTGAAGAATCAGGACAGGGGATAGGATACCTCGACGACGGAACTATGGTCGTCGTTGAGCAGGGGCGAAATCATATCGGCGAAGACATTGCCGTCGTGGTTACTTCAACACTCCAGACGTCGGCAGGAAGAATGATATTCGGAAAGGCCGGTAACAACGCCTGATTGCGGATTGCGGATTGCGGATTTTTTCCTAGTCCCTAGTCCCTGGTCCCTGGTCCCTTTCTTTCACCGATGCTACCGCCGAGGCGATTGCGTGCGTGGTGATGTGGCTTATTGAGATGATTATCTCGGTGAGTTCCTGCTCGTCCGCGATTTCCCGTCCTCTTCCTGTGAGGTTAATCCTGGGCCTGCCCGACGGTTCGTTGACCACTTCAATATCGAGCCAGCTAACACCTTTTCGCAGGCCCGTCCCCAGAACCTTCATCACAGCCTCTTTCGCTGCGAAGCGTCCGGCGAGGTGTTCGATCCGCCGCTTTCGGTCTCGGCAGTATTCCAGTTCCACCGGCGTGAATACGCGATTGAGAAACCTCTCGCCATAGCGCTCGATCATCTCGCCGAGACGCTTGCAATCGACCATATCGATACCGTGGGCTGCGATTGTCATAACACAGATAGTAATCTCCATCCAAAGCAGTATCAAGTTTTCAGCCCCCGGCGTCCGATAATTCATATGGTCGGGTGAGGTTCTGTACCAACAGTTCGCTTAGCCGTTATCGGATTTCGGTCAGTCATGTCGAACCGTGCGATAATGAGCAATCGATGAAAGGGCAGGATTTGTGAGCGTGTTATCGACTCATCGCAAGAGCAGCCGTCAGGGAGCGCCGGTACAACTCGCCGAAGAGGTTCGGTCTCTTCGGGAACAGTTGGCCCGTACACAACGTCGGGCGACAGTTGGAACCATGGCCGCCATGGTGGCCCACGAATTCAACAACATCCTTACGCCCATGTCGAATTACGCTCGCCTTGCCGCCGACGGCGACGAGGAAATGCGGGACAAGGCAATTCGTCACACACTGGAAGGATCCGCCAGGGCTGCGGAAATATGCAGGGCGCTGCTCGACATCACCAAAAACGAATGCCAGACGCCGCAAAGGGTCTCGCTGCTGGATCTGCTTGATGAAACGATTTCGGCGATGGGGCGGGATTTCAGTAAGGACGGAATCCGCCTGGTCAGAAAAATACCCGCACGCCTGAAGGTTACAACCAAGCCGTCGGAACTGAAGCAAGTCCTGCTGAACCTTCTCCTGAACGCTCGCGTAGCCGTGATGGAAAAGGGCGGCGATAAGAACATCTCAATCTCGGCTGAGCAGTCCGGCGACGCGATTGTTCTGCGAGTGGCCGACACCGGCGCGGGAATTGCGCCGGAAATCAAAAAACACATCTTCGAACCGTTCTTCACCACGCACGACAAAAACGGTTCAGGTTTAGGCCTGGCCGTTTGCAAACAGATTATCAAATCAATGAAAGGCCGGTTGACCGTCCGAAGCCAGGTGGGCAAGGGAACCGTTTTCACCGTCTCCCTTCCGGTTAAAACCGCCGCCGCCAAATCCCGCCGCATATCCCACAAGCAGCCCATCGCCCGTAGCGCATAAAAGCAACCGGTAGGCTGGGCCGACAGGCCCACCTTTATATCCTTGTGATATTGTCCTCATCCAACAAATCGGGTAAAATAACAAATACGTTCATTCGTTTAAGGAACGAGAGAAATGGCAACATACAAACAAATAGCAGAATGGGTGAAAGAAAAGTATGGTTACACAGTCAAGCCCTGTTGGATATCCGACCGTAAGATTTTCCATGGCCTCACTACCGGACGACCTCATATGCTAAAAGGACCGTCTCGGAAATATCCTTGCCCGCCCGGGAAACGGGACATGATTGATGGCGCCTTAAGGCATTTTGGCATGATCAAGTAGCCTTAGCAACAATAGGCGTCAACTGGCTCATACGCTTGCCTATGGGCTATCGGGATTACGAAAACAGGTAAGAAAGCGCGATAGCAAAATGGGACTAAGGATACGAATCCGGAAGTTTACAATCGGCCCGTCCGGGGCGCGCTTCAGTATTTGGCGCAAGAGGTGGGGGATTTCGGTTCCTCTTGGAGGGAAAAACAAAAGTACGTTCGGAGTGTTTCGATTTGGCCCTTTCAGATGGTTTTTCAGCAAACTCTTCAAGTAGCAATCGCTGGGACTTCGCCGTGCTCCAGCCCAGCCTACCGATTATCGCTGATATATCGGCAATTGTCTATAACTGACGGAGATTGCCAGTACGCCCATTGCCGTTGAGTAACAGGTTCCCGCACGGGATTCGTTTGATGAACCCTGAGGCCAGGAGCCGTCGGCCCGCTGATACTTGAGCATCATCGCGTACATCTGCGGCGCGTACTGCCGTCAATGCGATACTGATGTCCATTAGTCGTCATCATTCATATCGTTTCTGCGTTGCTTTGATCGCCTTGCTCAACCGTTTCAACTGCGCAATGGTCGGCAGGTGCATCTGGCCGTTCACGGCGTCTTTCACCTCCGGAAACCATTGCATGGTTCCGCCTTGGCCGACGCTGATGGGGATATTCAGTGTCACAGCGCCGCCGACGTCCTTGACTCTCTTGACCCAGTCGAAAAGGATCTTGTCCTCGTAAGAATGCGGCTTGCCCCCGGTGAACGTTCCGTCCAGCGGCATCAGCGCGTGCCATTGCACGCCCTCAACAAAGCGCGATTTGGGCATGCATGGCGGAGGAAGTTTGAAAATTTCGCCGGCGATGTAGTCTTCCAGACCGGTGATCGGCTTCTCCCTGCCCTTTATGAATTCCGCTGCGTTGAAGGCCACGATGGCCTCCGGATTCCCGGCTCTGGACGCCGCCAGCCAGACCGGCCAATCATACTTGGTCATGAACGGCAGCTTCATGTAGCAACCGTCGTACCACCAGCCGTCCAGGTTCTTGCCGAACTTGAGCGCGTACGCCCGGATGAACGCCGGATAACGCTTCTCAAATTCGCTCTGGTCGTCGCTGTTCCAGGCAAAAGCCTTGTGGACATCTGCGCACTGGCCCTTCACCTCCGCCGGCAGATAAGCAATGAAATGCTTGCCGAGAGCCTTCACCCGCTTGGATATCTCCAACGCCAAGTCCCGCCTGGACGTATGGCCCGGCAAGGCCTTATCCAGCCAGGCGTTCGGGCTGCAGTAGTAGCCGCTGTTCTGACCCAGCGTGAAAATGAGCCAGTCCGCGCCGCTTTCCTCGAACTGCTTCACGAACAGGTCCAGATCGAAGCCGTCCACGATCCGGTTCAACGACGCCGTCTTTTCGTCCGCCGTCTTGCCTTGCGGATAGACCAGATAATGAACCATCACACCGAAGCTCCCTTTGTGCATCCAGTCGGTGCGGTGAACGCGTTTCTTTTGCAAGGCTGTTCCTCCTGACCGGTACTCGTCCGGCTGCTGGCCGATTTTATCGAGCGGGAGCGGTTTGACGCCGGCCTTGACCGCCGGTCCGTCCGGGCGCAGGCGGAAGTCGCCCTTGTCCGGAGCCACCAGTCCGACGTCGCCGGACGTCAGGTTCCCCTTCTGCACGGTGATGGCGGCGGTCATGCCGTTGTGGTAAACGATCCATTGCCCGCCCACGCACACGTTGTGAATGAAGCGGTTGCCCTTGGGCAAAACCGGCTCGTCCTTGAGGATTCCCGCCAGTTTGGGGTATCGCTTGCTGTATGGCGGGCGGTCGTGGGCGACGGCCTTGAGGCGGTCGAAAAGGGTATTTGTCTTTCCGTTAAAGTAATTCCTGGCCCAGCCCAGTCCGCGGGCGTCAAAAGAGACGGCGCCCTTGCTGCATTCAGCGAATATGTTGTTCTTCAGCACATTGTCGCGCCCGCTACCGACCATGATTCCGTAGTACGCGCCGACGATGAGGTTGCCCTCGACCAGCGTGCCGCTGGCCCAGTCGTCGAGGTAGATCGCCATGGTCCCATGAAATCCGCCCACGACGCTAGCGTACCGACCCACCTGGTGGATGTAATTGTACCGAAGAATGTTGCCTCGCATGGACCAGTCCCGGCCGATGTAGAACGCCCCGGCGTCGGCGGTCTCCTGGCAGACATCATGAACGTCGTTATATTCAACGATGTGATCGTTGCCCCAGAAGAACACCGCCGTGTGTGGCGCGTCGTGGATGTGGTTGTGCGCCACGCGGTTGCCTACACCGAGGAGATGGACGGCCGCCTGGTAGGTCCGAGCGGTGCGGCTCCAGTGGTGGATGTGGTTATTGACGGCGAAGTTGTTTCCGGGCGTGAGGGTTTTGCGGTCGCCGCCGGCCAGGTGGATTCCGCCCTCTCCGGTCAGGGTGATTTCGCAGGACCGGACGCCGTTGCGCCTGCCGCCATGGGTACGTTGCACCGCGTGTCCGGCTAACCGCTTGCCGATCTGTACGGCCCAAGTGCCGAGATTTCGCAGCGTGCAGCCGGCGACCAGGTTGTCGGCACCGCCTTCGATTCGCACACCTACGCCGCGACCAGCCTCGATGGTCAGGCCTCGGAGCACCACGCCCGAACAGCCCTTCATCTCGACGATTGGCCCGTCCAACAGAGAGACGACGACACGGGCTTTCTCGATAGGCTCAGGCGGCCAGAGGTACAGGATTCCCGACTTCCGGTCGAGCCACCATTCGCCCGGACTGTCAATTTCCTCCAGCAGGTTGAAGACGTAGAAACGCTTACCCTCCTTCAGGCCGTAATGGTGCCCCCGCTTAAGTTTGATCTGTCCCTTTTCGGCATCGACGGTCTGGACCGGAAGCGATTCGTCTGCCCAATCCCATCGCCAGTAGCCGTAGGCCCAGATGTCCTCGGCCGTTGTCCAACGCTTAATGCGGTCGTTGGAGAAAACGAAGCAAGGCCTCAATTTGCTTAGGTCCTCCTTCTTGGTGCGTACTGCTCCGGGACGGACAATCTCTGCTCCAGTGTCAATCACCTTGCCGGTTTTGACGAAGCCTTCGTTGGGCCAGCGGGCCGGCGTCATGGGTTTGTCGTTGAAGAACAACTCCAGCGCGGAGGTGGTGAAGGAGTGGCCGAAGCCGCGCGGCTGCAACGTCCCGAAATCGGAAATGCCCAGTGCCTTCAGGTCGGTCATCAAGACCTTGCCACGGGCGGCAGGGTCGAGTCGTCGGAGTATCGCCTGGTCGGTTACGGGTCGGAAGGCGGATGACGGCAGACGCCGCCCGCCGGAAAGACGCACTTCCTGCCCCTCGCACGCTCGCCATACGACCGGCGCGTTCTTGCTGCCGGAGTCCTCCGGGCCGAGGACGAACGTCCTGGTCCGCTCGTATCGCCCGCCGGCAATCCAGACCGTAATACCGCTCTTGCCGAAGGATGGGTCCTTGCGGAGCCGGCGAACCTCCCGGCGGGTACGCTCCAGCGTGGCGAAGGGCTTGTCCCGAGTTCCGGCGTCGGTGTCCTTGCCGCGACCGGCCACGAAAATCTCCAAAGGCATGGGTGTGTCCTTCCCGGCGCCCAGGGCACAACTCGTCCCAGCCGCCAACATTGCGATCAACCCAGAGCAAATAAGTCGCATGTGTCTCTCCTGAAGGTTAAAGGATACATTTTGCTTTGTTCCATTCTTTCCTGGTCGGCCTGGAAAAAGGATCGGGTACTTTTTCTGCATCCTTTCTTCCAGCCCATTTCGGCAGGTCAACCGCAACTCCCGGCATGCCGGGATACTACCATGCTTGTCCTGAAAAACAGCAAAAATAGCATTTAAGATGGGACTCCGCTGCGCTCCGTCCCATCCTGCCGATTATCGCTGGTAAATCGGTAATTGTCTATAACTGACGGAAATCGCCAGTACGCCCATTGCCGTTGAGTAGCAGGTTCCCGCGCGGGATTCGTTTGACGAACCCTGAGGCCAGGAGCCGTCCTTACGCTGATGCTTGAGCATCATTTCGTACATTTGCGGTGCGTATTGCTCCCAGTGTTTCCCGCCCAGTTGGAACATCGCCTGCGCGCAGTAGTACAGGCCATAGTAGAAAAAAGAACTTCCGTAACTCCTGACCGGGTGGGCGAGTAACCAGTCTCCGCCTGCGAGTGATTCTATGGAGTGGTGTTTTCCGCACAGTTCCAGGCAGAGTACAGCAGTGCCCGTTCTTGCCACACCCGCCGCGCCGCCCGGCTGGTACCCGAATCCTATTCCGCCTTTGGGTCTGCCCGGTTTGGGTTTGTATCGGCAGCGGAGGACGAATTTTACTGCGTCGTCGATGGCTTTCTTTGGGATGGCGGCTCCGTTGTTTCTGGCTGATCGCAGCGACATCAGCGCCCATCCGGTGCATGAAATATCGCTGTCTCTGCTGGTGGGCTGGTAACGCCACCCGCCCTGGTAACGCGCAGGCTTTTTTATCTGCTGGGCAGTCAGGATTAACTTCAGCGCCTTCGGCAGGACTTTATCGAGGCGTTCCTGGCGCTTGGCGTCCAGCATTCCGGAGACTTCCGATAGCATCAGCGTTGAAATGCTGTGGCTGTACCACGGTCCATGGGACGAATTGCCCGTCAGCATCCCGTTGGGTCTCGCACTTGCCATAACGAAGTCGATTCCCTTGTTGATGACGGTTCCGTAGGGTCCGCATCCGGGGGTGTAACCGGCTCCGAGGAACGCCATGACCGACAGCGAAGTAACGGCGGTGTTCTTGCCCATCCCGCTGGGGAAGTAACCTTCGGCGTGCTGGTGTTTTGCCAGGTAGGTCAGCGCTTTTGCGACGGCCTGTTCGATTGGCTTGTCGTACTTCGCCAGTGTCGGCGCTGCCTGGTCGGCGCGGATACTGCTCGGCGGAATTATTACAATCGCAATCGCACAGAAACAAAACAGTACGGCGATGAGGCGTTTCATTTTTTCTCCTCCTTCCGGTCGGAGTTTTTTTCGGCGGCTTTTTTGGCCAAAGCCCGGAAGTATCGTTTTATGAGAGTGCGGTATTCTTCGGGTCCGTCTGTGCGAGAGGCCTGGAGTATTTTATCCTTCAGTTGACCCGGAAGACGTGCCCAGTCGTCGGCGCCGATGCCCAGTTCGATGAGTTCACCGGCCCGTAAGTCCGTTCCCGCCGTTCCGATGCGTGCGTTCGAGTCCGGCGTTGATCCTCGCGCCATTCCCATCCCTTGCTTGCCTATTGCGCCGGGCGCCATTCCCATTGCACCTGCCTGCTGGAGCGCCTGTTTAGCCAGCGAGGCGAGGAGTCGGGCAGCCTTGGCGGCCTCGCCGGCTGACTGGTTCTTCGCAGCCGATTGTGCCGCATCGTATGCCTGGGCCAATTGGCCGGGGGCTTCATCGGCGCCTTTACCTGCGGGCGTGGGGGGATTTTTTCGCGCCTGTGCGGCGAAATTCCGACCGAGTTGTGCCAGCGCCGCCGCTGCCCGGCCCAGCGACTTTGCGCTTGCCTGCTGGGACGGGACGGACTGTCCGGGTTTGCCCGACGACATTGCCCTGCGAGACCTGCGTTGAGCGGAAGACGCCTGCTGAAGCGATTTCGCCGCCGATTGTGCAGACTTGCGGGCCTGGGCGTTCGGAAGCAGTTCGGCGATGTGCTCTTTGAGGAGTTCGACGTCCTCGGCTGTCTTTTTGGTCTGCTCGGCGATTTGTCCCTGCCGACCGGCAAGGACCTGCGACATCTTCCCGGCTGCGAGGTCGGCGATCTGGCGAGATGCCTGCTGCTGGCGTTTCGCCAACTGCCGGGCCCTTCCGGCGAGTTTTCCGCGACGTTCAGCCTCTCTCTGTGCATCCGCCTGCGGCGCATCGGCCTGGGCCTTTGCGAGTCGCCCAGCCAGTTCGCCCAGTTCACCGGCAGCCTTGTTTGCCGACTTGGCGGCCTCGCCCAGACGATTTTTCGCCAACTGTTTCGACGCCTCCGCCGCCGAGCGGGCTGCGTGTGTGTCGAGGCGATCCGGTTGGGGCGATTGGGTCTTGACGTCGTCGGAGAGTTTGGCTGACTGTTTTGCGATTTTCTGCTGCTCGGCGCGGAGGCGCGTCAATTCCTGACTTTGCCTTCGGACCTGCGTCCGCGCGAGTTTGCCTGTCAGGTCGGCTGTTCGTTTTCGGAGTTGCTCCTGCTCGGTCGCTAGTTTGCGAGCCGATGAAGCGATTCGACCGGTAGTTGCGGACGGGGCTGCGGGTTTGGCTCCGCTGCGTGCAGCCTTGGCGATCCGGCGGAGTTTTTCAGCCGCGTCTGTCTGGGGCTTCGTTGCCTGGTCGGGTCTGTTACTTCGTAGCCTGCCCTCTGCTTGTTGCATTTTACCCGTCGGGTCGTTTGTTGACATTGCAGCGGCGGCTTGGCGTGTCGCCTGTTTGGCCAGTTCTTTCAGTTGTCCGACCTGTTTGGTGAGTTTGGTTTGGGCGTCGGCGAGGTTCTGGATTTTTCCGGTGGCTTTTTGTGCGGCGGACTGATGCGCTGCCGCTTTTTGACCGGCCTGGCGTGCAGCGGCGAGGTTGGCCGATTCGCGCTTCGCAGCGTCGGCGACGTCTTCCGCCAGACGAGCCTGCCCCCGGGCAAGTTGTTTTGCCGTTTCGGATTGACGCTTCGCTGCCTGCGATTTGGCGTGGGCCTGTTGCTGTGCGGATTTCGCGGCGGCATAGTTCTGACTGGCGGCGGCTTTTGCGTCGGCCTGTTCGGCGGCTTTTGCAGATGATTCGGCGCGTTTGGAAAGTTCTTCGTCCAGTTTGCGCGCCTGCTCGGACGCCCCGGCGGTCTGACGCTTGGCCTGGTCGAGATTTCCCTTACGCAGATTATCGGCAGCCGATTTCATATCCCCGGACGGGCGGGACTGCTTCGACGGGTTGGTCGCTTTTTCCAACTGCTGCGCCTGTTTCGCCAAGTCAGACTGCCTTGCCGCCAGGTCGGTTGAACGCTTTGCCACTTCGTCCTGGATTTGCTTCTGTTTAATCTGTTGTTCGGCGGCGTTTTTGCGGGCGGCGTCGGCGTCGGCCTGATGTTTTTTGGCGGCTTCGGAATGCTTTGCCAGGTCCTGCTGCTTTTTGGACAGTGCTTCGGCGGCGTCTGCGAGTTGTTCGGCTGCGGCGCGACGGGCGGTCTGTTCGAGTGATTTGACGGCTTTGGCCTGATGCGCGATAGCGGATTTCGGTTTGGTCGTCTTCAGCGCCTTGGCGGCATCTGCGGCGGATTTGGCGGCATCGGCAGACGGTGTTTTTGTCGGCGATACCTTGGCTGACTGACGGGCCAACTGTTGGGCCTGTTTGGCGAGTCCGGCCTGCTCGGCTGCGAGTTTGGTCAACTGCTTTTTCATCTCGGCGATGCTCTGTTCGTCGTCGGCGCTTTTTGCCAAGGCCTGTTGTGCCCGCTGGAGTTGTTTGGCTACTTTGGCCAGGTCGGTCGTTTGTTTTGACTTTTCCTTGAGGGCCTCGTGCATCGCTCGCGGTGTCTGGCGAACCATGCCGGCCGTTTCCGCTGCGACCTGTCGCTGGGCCTGTTGCCATTTCTGTCCCGAGAGTTCGCGAAGCCCTTCGTCGCCGGGCCTGCCCTGAGCCGCGTCGCCGGGCCTGGTGGTTGTCGTCGGCATCTTTGCCGCTGCGAGTTCTTCCTGGCGTTTGGCCAGTTCCTCCAGCGCAACCGCCCGCTCCGCCAAATCCGTCAGGACGTGCAGTTCCTTGAGCATTTCCGAAACTATCGCCAGGGCGCGGTCGATCTGGAAGTCCGCTTCGTCGGTAAGTTCGCTCCGTTGTTTCTGCGCGTCGGTGATTTTTACAAGCCCCGCCAATTCACGCGCCTTGGAGATGTGGTCGTCGGTGAGTTTGGTCAGTTTTTCCGAAACCTTCGGATAGGCCCCGGCTGTGAGTTCGGCGAGGCTGCGAGATGTTTCCTCCGCCGCCAGCAGGTTCTCTCGCATCCGGTCGATTTTATCGGTTGTCTGACGAGTGAGTTTCTTCGTGCCCGGCATGGATCGTCGGAGCGGTTCGGAGATTTTTTTGGCGGACTTGAGTTGCACGTAGATTTGCCGCAGCGATTCCCGCATCCTGATGTCCAGCGCCAATTGCACCTGGAAGGTGTACGCCCGCGCTTTTACATCCAGTTCAATTGTTCGCGTTTCGGAAACGCCTTCCTGGCCCCCGCCGAGCGAGTCGGGCATGTTGTCCCACGCCCGGACCTTGAAAGTAACCCGCCTTGCGCCTGAAAGGTCCATCGCCGCTAAATTGAGCGTGGTCGAGGTCTCGTCGGCGACTTTCAGGTTGATGGGCTTTTGTTCCTTACCGTCGATTAAAATCTGCATTTGGGCCCGCTTGACGCCGAAGTCGTCGCTCAGGCGGCTGGTTACCTCAAGGCGGTCGGTCGGGCTGAGTTTCAGTTTTTCCCGCCCTGTCGGGTGGAGGATGCGGACGTCCGGCGGCGTGTCCGGTTTGACGACAATCTCCCCGCCGATCGGGTCGCTACCGAATCCGTACTCGTCTTTCAGCGCCAGTCGCCATTGTCCAGCCGAGTCTTTGTCGAGTTTGTGTCTGAAAGTGTACGTAAGAGCATCGGCCTGCGTTATTTCGGCGTCGGCATCGTTTATGGTCAGTTTCACCTCGTCAGCCGGTTTATTCAGACGGATGCGGACGACGGCTGTCGCTCCGGTCGGTCCTGTGATCATTCCCGATCCGGCGAGCATCGGTGTGTCGGGTCGTTGCATGTAATCGGGATGTTTATATCCCACTTCGACACTTTTTGCTGCGGGCAGGGGGACGATTTTTACCGAGTAGTATTGGCTTTGCGCGTCGCCGGCGTGAATGCGGTATCGGAATTCTGCGCCCCATGGCCCGTCCGCCGAGAGCGGTCCTGAGGTATATACGAAAGACCCGTCCGGAAGGTCGGTCATCTTGAAGATGTTCTTCGTTCCGCTTGTCCGCTCGATTCTCATCCCGACCGAACGCACCTTGCGGGTCGATGAAGCCGTTACCTCCAGCCTCATGTTTTCGGCGAGGACACAGTCTCCGGGAGTAATTTTCAGGTCGTCGGCATAGACATTCGGAAGGTTCAGATACGGCGCGACGGTCTTCGCCAGGAGCCTCCCCATTGGTTTGGGATAAAGCGACAGCAGGACGACAATGACGGCTACTGCTGAGCCCAGGACATACAACGGCGGGCGGACCTTTCGGAATGTTATCTCGCGTTTTGGTCGGACGGTGCGTGCGTCGCCGACGGCTTCGGCTGCCAGGGCGTCGATGAGAACCTGCGATCCGCGAATCTCCGGCGAATCGTCGCTTCCGAGCAACTCTACGGTCGAACTTATCCGCTCCTGCAATTCCGGATGCCGCTGCTCGATGACGCGGGCGATACCTGAAAGCGAAAAACTCTTCGCCATGGGACGCAGAAGCCAGATAATCGCCGCCGCCCCAGCGGCCCCAAGCCACAGAAACGTCAACGCGTAATGCTGCCAGGGTTCCGACGGGAGCCAACTGACCGCGATTCCCATGGACGCCAGCATTCCCAAAATCGCAGCCGCCAGCGTCAACAGCACCCCGCGAACGATAATGGCAGCCCGAGCACGACGAATCAATCCGCGCAGCGTCGCTTCAATCGTCGCCGGTAACGACTTGTTTTCAGCGGTTATTTGTGTCATGACATCAGTCTCCGTGTCGCCGGTTCGCCTCGTTCACCGCAAGCCAGCGATGGTTATTGAGTCCTGTATAAATAATGTTCGCTTCCATTAGCCCCAACGGGGCGACAGAAGTTAGCCGGGGGCGTAAGCCCCCGGATGACGATTCCAATACCATCAAGCCCCGGAGGGGCGGCAGAACTTTTTACCAACAATATTCTTTCGCCCCTTCGGGGCTCTGCCAATAAGGGGCGTCTCTCACCGTGGGCTTACGCCCACGGCTAACTTCTGATCGGCCCTTCGGGCCTGGTCCACCGGACATTAGAAATACATGAAGTAATAAACCGTTACGTCAGTCCGACTCGTTTGCGGAGTATCCATTCTGTCGCCGCGACGGCGCAGAACAGCGCCAGCAGCACCCATGAATCCCACAGCAGAAATTGTCGGCGATGTTTCTTCGTTATTTTCCCTGCCGGGAGGGCGTCGAGTATCCGTCGGGCCTGGCAGACTGGGACGACCACGCCGTTGTGGCTCAGCCCGGCAAGGCGATTCAGCAGGTCCCGATTGGCGGCGAGTTCTATCTGCTCGGTCGGCGACGACGGATCGACCGATATTTCCGTGGCGACCTTATCGACGTCGGCTCCGATCAGCAGTTCATCCACAGCCGGTCCGTCAAGTTCGAGACGATACGCCCCAGCCGGTAGTTCCTCCAGCCTGGCGGTGTACATACCGGGCGAATCCTTGACGTATTTCATCGTGGCGCGAGCGACGCATTTGTTCTTCCTGAAGACCTTCACTGCGAGTTGGTCGGTTATTACCGGCGAGAAATCGTCGAGCACGAGGCGTGCCCGGACGACGGGCCGGCTGTGGGGCGGATAACGGGTCTTGTCGGTTCCGAGTTTCACCAGCCTCGTCCCAGCCGGGAGTTTCCCAGCCGTCGCCCATCGGAGAATCTGCCCCCAGAACTTGTGATGATAGGTGTCGCCGGTGCGATACCTCATCCGCCACGTACGGTCGAAACCGAGGATCATCACTTTGCCAAGCCCGTGCGATGCCGTCGTAATCAGTGCGTGGTTACGATAGTATTTTTCTCTGCGCTTCAGGAGGCTTTGAGGATTCGACGCCGGTGAGCCGTTGTGGGGCGCTGCGGTCAGCCATTGCGGAGCGTTCGGGTCGATTGCATAAGCGAGGACTATTCCGGCGGGGCTTGCCTGCGTGCAATCGCTTCGCCAGAATATCGGCGGGAACGATTTCCAGACCTCCAGCGACTTTTCCGGTTTCACGTCCTGCCGGCCTATTACATGATCAGTACCAGCCGGTGTCAGCGCGACGCGAAAACCGCCGGTCGGGATTTCCGTGGGCTTGTCCTTTTTGTTCAGGCGGAGTGGGATGAGTTCGGCCAGGCTCGTATCGGCGTATCCGGTCGGCATGAAATTCGCCCCGGAAATGAAGATGACCGTCCCGCCTCGGTCGGTAACGAATTTGCGGAGGTTTCCGGCGTTCTCGACGGAAAATTCACCGGGCCTGACGTCCCCGACGATAATCACGTCGAATTTCATCCACTCGGAGGGTTCTTTGGGAAGGACGGTCGCTTCGGCGACGACCCTGCCGACTGAAGCGGGTATCTCGCCGCGAGGTTTCTGACCTGTGAACGTGTCCGGCTTCGTCAGGACGTATTGCAAAGAGACGGTCTTGTCCCGCCCGGTAAAGAGGTTCTTGAGATAGCGAAACTCCCAACGAGGGCGCGAATCGACCAGGAGAACCTTCGTCTTGTCGTCCGTAACCGAAAGTGTCAGCGGATACGAATTGTTGTCCGTGAAGACTTCGCCTTCGCATTCGTCGATTTCGACGCGGTAGGAGTGCAGGCCGACGGTTTTGGGTTCGTCGCCCAGTTGGATGTGCGTGCGGAAGACGTCATCGACGATTCGAATGTCCCGCGAATCGACCTGTTTATCTCCTCGCAGTAGTTTTATGCCGACGGTTTTGCCTTTCAGTCCGTCGAGTTTCAGTTCGGCGTTGATGAGCATTTTATCGTTCAGATAGACCGTTTCAGGCGCTTCGATTGAGACGACGGCGGCGTCGGCGGGCGGACTGGCCCCGCCCATCACTATCGCGCAGAGGGCGGACCCTGCCCCGCCGAGCGCGCGAGCGCCGGCATCGGCGCTGAGATTGCTGTTGTCCTGTCCGTCGGTCAGAACAACCACAGCGGCGGGGGCGTCCTGACCGGCATCGGCGACAATTTTTCGCAACGCGCCGGCGAGGTCGGTTCGATTATTGCGCTCATCGGACTGGTCCGAAGCGGCGGAAATAGGGTCGGTCAAACTGGCTGAAGAGACCTCGCTCAAGTCGCCGGCGAAGGTATAGACCTTGACGTCGTATTGTTCGCCGAGGTGCTCCAGCAGGCTCTTGTCGTCGCCGTCGGGATCATGCGTCAGTGCAGCCTTCGCCAGTTCCAGGCGGGTCTGTCCGGCGACGGCATCGACGGCGGCGCGATCGGAAGCAGAAAGTTGCTCATAGAGCAGTTCATCCAGCCTCACGCCCACCCGCTCCAACGTCGGGCATGTCTCTCCAAGCCCAGTCGATGCTTGCCGGAGCGCCGTGCGCAGACGATTGAAATTACCGCCCAGGGACGAAGCGTTTTCCTCGTGCGCCCACCCGGCCACGGTCAAAAACCGGCCTCGAACCTGCCTGCTCAATTGCGCCTTGGCGTCGAGAATGGCCGTTCGCATCGGTTTGGCGAGAGTCGGCGAATCCATGAGCAGTGTTTCGAGGGTTTCAACCTGCTCGGCGACGGTGTCGGACCATTTGGTTATCTTCTCGTGCAGCGCCTTTCGATGGTTCGATAGTTGGGTTGCGACGGAATCTTTCGGGCCTTTGCCGATGCGATCCATCCATTCCAGTTCGCCCACGAGGTCGTCGGCGATTTTTCGTCCTGAAGCGGCGATTTCATCGAGTTTCCAAGTCCTGCGGGCAGCCTGGAGAGACAAACTTTCCGCCAGCCTGAGCGACTCGTGCGGCGCGAGGTTTCCAGCGTCTGAAATCCGCATCGAGGTCGATTCGTCCACGAGCACGACGACTTTTCGCCGGGTGGTCTCGCTCCATACGGACGCGATTACAGGCTGGAGCAGCATGAGTATCACCAGGCCAAGCAGTGCGAGCCTCAATCCGACCAGCAGCATCCCCGTCCTTCGCGGGACGATACGCCGCTCCAGTTCGTACAACCATAGCAGCGCTTCAGCCACGACTACGCCGACCAGCGCCATCGACCATATCGGCCAGTTCGTCGCCAGCAGGAATATCCGTCCCATCAGGCAGAAGATCAGCCAGACGCCCCCGAATGCCAGGGCGATACGCCCAGCGGCGGCGATTAACCCGTAGGCTGGGACGTAACGAAGCGAAGTCCCACCTTTATTCTTTCGGCCGAAACGATAGAGCGTCATCCATCCGCCCACACCGATGGTCGCTCCGACAACCAACAGCCAGGTCGGCCAATGCTCCGATAGAACAATTTGTCCAATCCCGGACGCTGTCATTATGCGGACACCTCTTTCGGTCTGACGGTATTCCGGTCTGCGCCGAAAGCAATCGGTTCGGCCAGGTGCATTTTTCGTTTTTGCGCGATGAGCCTTGTGGTAACGATCTCTGCTATCAGCAGGGCGAGGATAATAAGGGCTATGTGTCGCCAGATTTCGCTACCGGGCACTCCGCCGGCGATAGCAGCCGTCAGTTCGCCGAGGTTTTGAGCACGGGTCAGCGGAATAAATTTATCCGCCCGGTCGTAATCGTCGTCGCTCAGCAGGTCTAGTTTGCTCTCGTCGGGATCGCCGAGGACGACGAATGGGACGCCTTTTGCGTCGTCGTCGCCATTGGGCAGAATCAGCCTGTACACCCCCGGCCTGGCGGTCAGCGAGTAATTCACCTGCCGGTGCTTGTCCTGTTTTCGCAGGCGGACTGCGGTTCGCCGACCGGCGGGGTCGGCGACTTCTGCTTCCGTTTCCGACCCGGACAAAGTTTCGTCCGGTATCGTATAGACAAACTGCCTGCCCGGAAGGATGTTCATCTCAGGCTGGGCCGGTACGGCAAGGTAATGAACCAGTTCGTGAACGAGCGGAACAAAGCACTCGCGCAGCGGAAGGTGGGTAAATTTCAGGTCGAGCGGGGCCGCCAGCGTCAGCACCACGCCACGCGCGTCTTTGCGCTGAACCAGCCACGGCAGTCCGTTGTCCAGAAGAGCGCCGAGAGAAACGGTTTTTTCCTTCTCGTCGGCCTCTAATACCCAGTGCCTGTTGATATGAGCGGAGCGAAGGTTGTTTTCAGCCTGATCGGCGAGCAGCATCATTGCAGGGTGATTAATCTTTCCCGTCGCTATGCGAGTGAAGGTTTCATCATTCTGGCCGGTCCGCGAACCCGCCCGGATATTTACGAATCGACAGCCGGCAAGACGCTTCCCGTCGGATGCCTTCCAGTTATTGTAGAAATCCCTGTTCGCCTTTTCGCCCGGCGCTATCAGCAGCCCGCCGCCTTTGGCGACGAAATCGCCCAATTCCTTCGCTTTCGGCGCGGGAAGGCGCGGCACGTCGGCCAGAACCACAACAGCGTAATCGGAAAATCGTTTCGCCGACGATATGTCGGCAGCCGAAACTACCGTCGGGGAAATCAGCGTGCTGCCGGGCTTTGCGTTTTCGTCCGGCAGGGCCGTTGCCAGGTAAATGTAATCCGCGTCGCTTTTGAACGGTTCGGTCGATGAGTTTCCCTCGACGATGAGCACCTTCAGCGTTTGCAAAACGTTCACGACGCGGGCGGTTTCGTTATCTCCGGAAAGGTCATCGTCGCAGGCGATACGGACCGATACCACGTGCGGGCCGGGGGAGGCGAACTGATGTTCGAATACGACCGAGGCGGACGCGCCTTCGGCTATTGCGCCGATTGTTTCGCGCTCTGCCGTTTTTCCGTCGATGGTCAATTCGACGGCTTCGGGATGGACTGAACCTTCGCCGGTATTAGCGATTGTGGCGGTGATTTTCACCGTTCGGTCCGTCCCGACGACGGTACGGGAGAAATTCATCCCCGTTGCCGATACGTTACGCCACTTTTCGGGCACATCGAGCGTTCGGACGATGACGATGGGTTTTATCGGCATCGCATCGACTGCTTCGGCGAGGAAATCCCACCGTTTCGATGCCGATAAATCCCACCCGACGTCCTGGGCGTCAGTGATAAGGACGATTCTTTTGGCGGGATTCGTCCCGGCCGATAGCGTCTCCATCGCTGTATTAATCGCCTCCAGAACGCGCATGGACCCGCCGGCCGGCGTGAGTTTGTCCAGCGATTCGTGGATTTCGTCGCGGTCGGATATGGGAGCGGGGAGTATTGGCTGGGCGACCGGACCGGCAAGGACGATGCTTACGGCGTCGCCGCTCCGGCATGACCGGACCAACTGGTGGGCCTCGTCGATTGCGCGCTGGAAATTGCTCGAACCGTCCGTTTCGAGCGTCATGCTCAGCGAAGCGTCGATTACTATCGCCAGGTCCTGCGCGTCGCCGCCGGTTCCCGGAAGCAACTTTCCCGCCTTCAGAAATGGTCTCGCCAGCGCGAACGCCAGCAAGGCCAGCAGGCTGCAACGGATGACCATTAGGATAATCTCTTCGATGAGAATTCGTCGATTGCGTGAGGCGAGTGAACTTTCCAGAAAGTGCATCGCCCCCCAGTCCACCATCCTCGCCCGACGACGGTTGAGGATGTGGATGATTATCGGAATACTCACTCCGATCAGTCCAAGCAACATTATTCCATTGAGAAATGTCATTTTATGTCAAGGGACTAGGGACTTGGGACTAGGGACTTGGCAAAAGCAGAAGTAAAAACGGAAGTCCCGATTTTCCAGTCCGGTTATTTTTTCGTTTTCAAGCTCTTTATCAGGCCGCCGAGTAGACGCGAACATTCATCCGTATCTTCCAACAGCGAATCGGCTTGCTTATCTGTCAGATAGCCCAAATCTCCGGAAATTAGTGCTTGGGTCTCCACTTCGTAGAGACTACCCCTTGCCGTGTATAGAAACCGAACATAGTCCGCTCGGCTGCCTCGTCCATATCCTTCCGCGATATTCGACGGTACGGATACTGCCGCCCTTCTTATCTGCTGAACCAGTCCGTACATTTCTTCCTTGGGAAACAGTTTCGTAGCGCCATAAACGCGCTTCGCCAGCGCCATAGCCTTTTGCCAGGCAACCAAATCCCGATAACTTCGTATCTCATCACTCATGTCAATTTTCCTCTTCTTGTCTTTTTTCCTAGTCCCAAGTCCCTAGTCCCAAGTCCCTGTAATCCCTTCCCTCATCTCGCCCTCGACATCCTTTGCGCGAGGTAATGCGCCAGCGCGATATCGAAGTTCTGTTTCGTGGACATTTGCACGTAGTCGATGTTCATCTGTCCGCATCCGATTTCCAGTCGGCGGATGAAATTGCGGACTTTTCCCAGGTATTCACTTCGCAGGCTCAATGGGTCAAGTGGAATGTGATGGCCTGACCGTTCGAGGTTTTTGAAGACGCTCCAGCGGTCAAACGGGAAGGTCAATTCCTCCTCAGCCATTACGTGCAGCAGCAGCACCTCGTGCCTGCGATAACGGAAATGGTGCAGAGATTTGAGTATCTCATCGACGTTGTCGAACAGGTCGGAGATTATGACGATTAACCCGCGCCGACGTACGCGGTCAGCCAGATCGTGAAAGATTTTGGCGACGGAGGTTTCCGCTCCCGGCTCGGTTGCGGCGAGTTCAGCCAGGATTACGCGGAGGTGGCTGGCCCGGCTTCGGGCGGGAATGTAACGACGAAGCGACGTGTCGAACGTCGCCAACCCCACGGCGTCCTGCTGATGGATCATCAGATGCCCAAGCGAAGCCGCCAGCATCCGGGCGTACTGAAACTTGCTCAATAATTCCCCGTTGTGTTTCGCCGCCAGGTCGCCGGTGTACTTCATCGAGCCGGAGGCGTCCAGCAGGATAAGCGACCGGAGGTTGGTCTCCTCAATGTACTGCTTGATGTAGTACCGGTCGGACCGCCCGAAGACGCGCCAGTCAAGGTCGCGGATATTGTCGCCGGGGACATACTCGCGGTGCTCGGCGAACTCGACGCTGAAACCCTTGTAGGGACTCTTATGCCGACCGGAAATGAAACCCTCGACCACGCCCCGCGCGATAAGTTCAAGCCGCTGCATCTTCGCCAGCGCCTCGCCGTCCAGAAGCGACATATATTCAGGTTGTCCGTTACCATTCATGGTTTCGTATCATGGCCGTCCCGGCCATGTTTTTTTATCACGGGCGAGACGCCCGTGTTACGCCACTTGTTCCTCTACTGCCGGTCTGATTTCTGCCAGGAGTCGCTGGACGATTTCGTCGCTTGTAACTCCGGCGGCTTCGGCGTTGAAGGTCGTGATAATTCGATGCCGAAGCACCGGCGGAGCCACCGCGCGGATGTCGTCGGTCGTTACGTGGTATCGCCCGTGCAGGATCGCCCGGGCCTTACCGGCGAGGATCATGTAAATCCCCGCTCGCGGACCTGCGCCCCAGTTGACCAGTTCATTGATGAAATCGGGCGCTTCAGACTCGGCTGGGCGGGACGCACGCGCCAAATCGCGGGCGTACTGAAAAACATGGTCAGCCACAGGAACGCGACGGACAATATCCTGCAAACGCAAAATATCCTCGCCCGTCAGCGCGACGGACAACTCGGCCTGGTACGCGCTTGTAACCTGCTTCATTATCTGAACTTCTTCCTCTGCCGTGGGGTAATCGACCATGATCATGAACATGAAGCGGTCGAGTTGGGCTTCGGGCAGCGGGTAGGTTCCTTCCTGCTCGATGGGGTTCTGCGTCGCAAGGACGAAGAACGGGTCCGGCAGGTGAAAAGTCTCCTCGCCGACGGTAACGTGCCGCTCCTGCATGGCTTCGAGAAGGGCGGCCTGGGTTTTGGGCGGCGTGCGGTTAATTTCGTCGGCAAGGACCATGTTGGCGAATAAAGGGCCATGTACGAAGCGGAAAACCCGCTTGCCTGTGGTGCGGTCCTCCTCCAGCACGTCGGTGCCGGTGATGTCGGAGGGCATAAGGTCCGGCGTGAACTGGATCCGCTTGAACGACAGGTGCAGGACCTGCGCGATAGTGGATATCAGCAGAGTCTTGGCCAGCCCGGGAACGCCCACAAGCAGTGCGTGCCCCCGGCAGAACATTGAAACCAGCACCTGCTCGATGACATCGTTCTGCCCGACAATGGCGCGGGAAAGCATTTTCGTCATCTTCCTGTACGATTCGTTGAGGTGTTTGACTGCCTGGATGTCGTCGCCGTCAACAGCCGCCGGCGCTGTTGTCGGTGTGTCGGATTTACCCGTTTTCTTCTCAGTCATAAAAAACAACTCCTTTTGCATGGTGGCTGATGCGTGCATCAAATGCGCACCACCCGCACCTGATATGAGTTACCTGAAAAGTTTAATGAGGTAAGGGGCGGGAAGTTTCGGAAAAAATGTAACAGACAGGGACTGGGGACTAGGGACTAGGGACTTGGCAGAAAAATACAAAAGCAAAAAAAGGAAGAATGGCCGGATTGACTTGGGAAATCGGAAATTCTGTTTTTGCCAAGTCCCAAGTCCCTGGTCCCTGGTCCCTATCTTTTAATCTACTGCCACTACTTCGGATATTTCGGGGACAAGTTCCTTCATATGTTTCTCGACGCCCATTTTCAGCGTCATCGCCGCCATCGGACATCCTCTACATGCGCCCTGGAAGCGGATGGAAACCTTACCGGCGGCAGGGTCTATATCGACAAGTTCAATGTCGCCGCCGTCAGCCTGGATAGGCGGGCGAATCCGCTCGATTACGTCCTTAACTCGTTCGGCCAATGTCGCCTGGCTTTGCTCTTGCTCGGTCATTTTACAAGTCTCTCCTGAACATCAATGATACAGACGATTATCGTTTTGCGTTCTGCGTTCTGCGCTTCTCATTATATCCGGCTATAGCAAAACGGCAAGGGGAATGCGGCAGACTCCGAATCGACATTTGCGTTACAGGTGCGATATGCGGATAATGTCGCCGAATCTGATTTCTTTGTCGGTGCAGCCTCAATGAAGAAAAAAACCCGAAAGATATTAATCCTCACAGTCAAGTTGCTCGTCGCAGCGGCTTTGCTGGCGATGGTGATTCGCAAAGTTCACTGGAGCGATTATGTCGGACCGGACGGGCAAGTCCACCAGGGATTTGCCGCGACGATTACCCAGGCCGATCCTTATCTTCTGGTGGCTGCGTTCGTGTGCTTTCTGACGCCGCTGTTTATTCTGGCGTTTCGCTGGTGGTATCTTTTGAGGCTTCAGAGGATAGAGATTTCCTTCCGCGAGGTGGTCCGCCTGACGTTTCTTGGAACGTTTTTCAACTACGTCGTGCCCGGCGCTGTCAGCGGAGACCTGGTCAAGGCCTACTACGCCGCCAAACATACCGACCGCAAAATCGCAGTGCTTGTGAGCGTATTCATCGACCGCGCGCTGGGGCTGCTGGAGTTTGTGATGCTGCCGGCGGTGGTTATCGCGGTTATGTACGCTCTCGGCGCTGAAGGGACCGACAGGTTGACGACCCCAGCCATTATCGTATCGGCAGTGCTGGTCGTTACGGTCGTTACGCTGGCGGTGCTCTTGAGCGGAAGGCTCCGACGGTTTCTCCGGCTTGGGAAGATTATTTCGCGTTTGCCTATGCAAAGGTACATCACCTTGGCCGGCGAGGCAGTTAGTCTTTATGGTCGGCGGAAGGCGTCGCTGACCAATGCCGTCGGGATAACGTTCGTCGGTCAGACGGTTTTCATAATCGGTATCATGCTGTCGGCATGGAGCCTTGGTCTTGACGTGGCGTGGTATAAGTTTTTCCTGTACGTTCCGATTATTTACATTATCGCGGCGGTTCCGATAAGCCCCGGCGGGCTTGGGGTGGTCGAGTTTTTCTTCCTGGCGTTCTTTGCCGTTGGCGCGGTTTCTGAAAGTGAAGTCCTGGCCTTGGCGCTGGTGGCCAGGCTTGTACCGATGTTCTGTTCGCTTCCGGGTCTTGTGGTGGCCTGGACCGGACCGAAATTACCACGTGCAGAACAAATCCGGGCGGAATTGACCGATTGAAAGCGGGCATTTCCGTGTTGGGAACTGGTAAAGTCGCGTCCCTTACTTACCGAAACTAACCTTACAGGATCGGTGCAGCGAGGGAAAGAAATGGCTTTAATACAGGAACTGAATCGGGGCCAGATCGACACCTGCTTTTGTGAGGCTGTTCGCCGGCGGGTTCCAATCTCCGTAACGTGCCGGGTCAGAGGCGTCTGGCACAACCTGCGCAGCGGGATCATCAAGCAAGGCCACGATAAACTCTGGCTTCAATTTCCTACGAGTCGCTCCGGCTCCGAACCCGAAGTAACCGAAGGTCTGATGCTCGGTTTGACGTTCAAACTGGGGCATCACAAGCATATTTTCAATATACCGGTCGAAACGATTTGCCAGGTAAATGTCGATGGCGGACAGGCGATTAAGGCTGTGTGCGTGCCCGTCCCGCTGAAGATGCAGCGGGTACAGCGGCGTGCGTTTAACCGCGTCAATATCCCCGCAAGCCGGTCGGTATTGGCGACGTTCTGGCATGGCGGGCAGGACGGAGACCGCTCCGTAAAGTGGGAGGGGTGGGTAACGAACATCTCCGCCGGCGGTTTCCAGATCAGGCTTCCCAGCCAGGCTGCCCCGGACATCGACGACGGCGATATTATCGGCATTTGCATTAAGGTCGGGCAGGAGTTTGAACCTGTGCTGGCCGACGCGCAATTCCGTCAGCAGATAAGCGACGATCGAGGCGTAGTGATGTTGGGGTTCCAGTTTGTGGGGCTTAATGAATCTCAACGCGGGCAGGGTACGCTTGAGCACATCGCTCAGATCGTCCGTAAATTCCAGCGACACAATGGCCGACGACGAGTCTCCGGCGGAGCCGCGTAAAGCACACCACCCGACGAATATCGAAATCCGAATCTCGGTCATTTGATATTGTTTCGGATTTCGAGATTCGGACTTCGGATTTACAGGTACGAACCTTTATAAAATTGCGCTGTAGTATTATCATTCCCACATGAACTCACCTTCATCATCAATGGTCTATGGCGTCTGGACGACCGCTGCCGGGGCGATGGGGGGCGTCAGGGGCCCGGCTCGACTGAGCTCGCCGAAGTCCGGCGGACTTGTGCGAATCGTCCTGCCACACTATATCGCATCCGACCTGAAAGACTTACTGGCCTTCGAGCATCCAGGCTCTGCCGAAAAATCCGACGAGTTCGCCGATATTGCCGAGAAGTCGCGGGCATATTTCAACGGCCAGGCCGTCGGATTCGACGATATCGCCTGCGATTTGCCTTCGGAGAAGACTTTTACCGGCAAGGTGTTGCGAGCCTGCCGGGGCATCCCTTACGGCCAGACGCGGAGTTATTCCTGGCTGGCCGGGGCTGTGGGCAAGCCGACGGGCGCACGGGCAGTCGCGGCTGCTCTCGGCAGAAATCCCCTGCCTCTGGTAATTCCCTGCCACCGCGTCATCCACGCCGGCGGGGCGATAGGGGGCTTCTCAGCCTCCGGCGGCATCGAACTCAAACGACGAATGCTGACAATCGAAAAAGCCCTGTGAGTGCAACGGTAGGCTGGGCCGAGGAACGAGTCCCACCTTTTATCCAGTTGAACGTTCCGCCCCGTTATGCAGGCGCAGAATCTGTTGCAACATGCGATAAAAACGGTTAAGAACGAGGGCATGACGGAGAATCCGCCGGAAAAAGTTCCCGCTTCGGAGATTATTTTCTATCAGACCGAAGACGGCCAAAGCCGAATGTCCGTCCGTCTGGAAAATGAGACGGTCTGGCTGACCCTCGGACAGATAGCGGAGCTTTTTCAGATTGATAAGTCCGGCGTGTCCCGTCACTTAAAGAACATCTACGAAACGGGCGAATTGCGACGGGAAGCAACTGTTGCAAATTTTGCAACGGTTCGCCAAGAGGGAAATCGTTCGGTTCAGCGAGAGTTGGAGTACTTCAATCTCGACGCAATAGTCTCTGTGGGATATCGCGTTAACAGCATCCGGGGTACGCAGTTTCGCCGATGGGCTACCGAGCGGCTGCGGGAGTACCTTGTCAAAGGTTTCACGCTGGACGACGAGCGACTCAAGGAAGGCCGAAATATCGGGGCAGACTATTTCGACGAACTGCTCGAACGCATCCGGGACATCCGCGCCTCGGAGAAGCGTTTCTACCAGAAAATACGCGACATCTACAAATTGTCCATCGACTACGACCCGCAGGCCGGGCAGACCAAAGAGTTCTTCCAGATTACGCAGAACAAGTTGCATTGGGCGATTACGGGCATGACAGCCGCCGAGATTATCACCGAGCGGGCCAATGCCGCCGAACCCAATATGGGCCTGGCAACATGGAAGGGCGCGAAAGTACGCCAGGCCGACGTTACCGTCGCCAAGAACTATCTCAACGAAGATGAAATCCGAGGCCTCAATCGCATCGTTACCATGTACCTGGACTACGCTGAAGACCATGCCCACCGCCGTCAGCCGCTTTACATGCGGGATTGGCGCGAAAGGCTGGATGCTTTCCTGCGTTTCAACGAACGCGACATTTTGCTCAATGCGGGAAAGGTGTCGATGGAAGTCGCCCAATCGCTGGCTTTGGAGCAGTACGAGAAGTTCAACCATCGCCGGCTGACGGAAGAATCCCAAGCCGAAGACGACGAATGCTGACAATCGAAAAAGCCTTGTGAGCGTAACGGCTCTGTCTAGTTTTAACAAAGTGCAAATAACCGGTTGCCGTGGTCGCTCCAGCGTTTTTTATTGACAAATCGGCGGAATAATGTACAATCCACACTAGAAGTTGGGTTTTTATCCTTTGGGGAAAAGTTCGCTAAATCGTTCGGCGGTGTTGTTGTGCGCTGAGAGAATGGGCCGCTCACCTGTTTCATCAGCCTTGTAGATTGATTCGGGGTGTACGGCGTGAAACAGGAAAGGGCAGAAACATGCAAATACGGACGATAATTGCGGCGGTGGTATTGGCGGTCCATGCTTTGGCGGCGCTCGGCGCGGTGCAGTACACTGTCACAGGCATGGGAACCCTGCCGGGGGGCAATGGTAGTTACGCCTACGGCATCAACGACGCAGGGCAAGTCGTCGGCTATTCCTATACCACTACCGGCGGCTATGCACACGCCTTCCTCTACAGCAACGGGTCGATGACCGATCTGGGCACTCTGGGCGGGTTGTACAGCAACGCCCGTGGCATTAGCAACACCGGGCAGGTCGTCGGCCATTCTTACACGGCCAACGGTGAAGGTCACGCCTTCCTCTACAGCGACGGCGTTATGACCGACCTGGGAACCCTGGGGGGGTTGGGCTCCAGCAACGCCTACGGCATCAACGACTCCGGGCAGGTCGTCGGGGTGTCTGGCACAACCAGTGACACAATTAGTCACGCCTTCCTCTACAGCGGTGGCGTTATGGTCGATCTCGGAACCCTGCCGGGGGGATACGAGAGCTACGCCTACGGCATCAACGACTCCGGGCAGGTCGTCGGGAAGTCTTACACGACCGGCAGCGCACAGCGCGCCTTCCTCTACAGCGACGGCGTTATGACCGACATAGGAACCCTTCCGGGAGGGGACGAGAGCGAAGCCTCCGCCATCAACAACACGGGGCAGATCGTCGGCTATGCTCACATTTCAACCATTGACGCCATATTTCACGCCTTCCTCTACAGTGGCGGCATCATGACCGACCTCGGAACCCTGCCGGGCAGTTCGTCAAGTTACGCCGCCGACATCAACGATGCCGAGCAGATCGTCGGATATTCTTGGACACCCGGGTCCGGGACATACGCCTTCCTCTACAGCAACGGCTCGATGACCGGCCTTAACAGCCTGATCGACCCGGCTTCCGGCTGGTCCCTGAACTCTGCCCAAGCCATCAACGACAACGGCCAGATTGTCGGCTACGGCAGCTTTGCGGGCCAGACCGAAGCCTTCTTGCTGACGCCTGTTCCTGAACCGGCGACGCTGTCGTTGCTGGCCCTGGGCGGGCTAGCGTTTTTGAGAAGGAAACGCTAACAGGTTAAATCCCGGGAGAAGTATATGTGGCTGTCAGAAAAAAAGGACAAAAACAAGAGAACATTACTGGTTTATTACTATCGGGAATGGGCTCATGGGAAACTTTCTTTCCCGTGTAGGAAGCCAATGGACGAAGTAGCAGACCGTCATCTTAAGAGCTTAGGCCTAATCAAGACCGCTTTTGAACCTGCACTTGCAGAATTGAGAGTTAGTCTAACTCGTGAGGGGATACGATTAGGGAAAATATACAACGGCTCATGGTGGGGGCGGAGCGGCCTTTGGTTCGCAGAATACAAAGACCATTGGTTTTGGCTCATCCTCAGCTTTCTTGGGGGTATCATAGGGGCGTTATTAGTAAACGGGTTGACGTTGATAATAAACGCAAAAAAATGAAATTGGTCAGGCCAAAGGTGGGACTTCGCTCCGCTTTGTCCCAGCCTACGTCCCCTTACTCCGGTAGTCGGCTGTCGGGGGTTACGGGGTTACGGGGACAGACGTATTATCTCTTGGCATTCGGCCGGTGGTCGGGGCAAGTGCAGTTCCTCGTGTTATGTAGAAGTTGTTTCTTAAAGCCGGCAGATGAGTGAAGTTGGAGCGATAGCGGAAACCCCTTGGGTGCGTAACGGCCCGGAGGGCCGGGGGACAGTAGCCGGGGGCGGTTTCCCAAAGGGATGCTTCGCATAGCCCCCGGAAAAGTTCGACTGGAAAATCAGTCCCAAAGGGACGTCGGATATCTTTTCCCGCCTGACAGAATAGACACCGCCGTCCCTTTGGGACTGAGTTTTTTGGTTTGTCGTCCACCGGGGGCTTCACCCCCGGCTACCATCCCAAGCCCTCGCCGCGGCGAGTCTCCGCTTCCCGTAGCCCCATAGGGATGCCTACGGCAGGACACTACGTGTCGCTCCGACCTTAGGGGCAGGCCAACTTGATCGCGCTGCGTTCGCATCTGCGCGCGCAAACGCGAACGTAAAAATCGGGGTCACGAAAAATTCCAAAAAAACTTTTCCCAAGGCCGCCAAGGACTTATGGCGTCGCTATCCGTTTTGTGTTCGCGTTTGCGCGCGCAAACGCGAACGGAAAAGTTAATGTAGAGGACTAGAAGATAGGTCGTAGGTCATAGGGCGTAGGGATTAGGGAACAGAAAAACAGATGAACCAGTCAACCAGTCAACCAGTCAACCAATCAACCATCAACTTGGGCCGTTTAGGCAAGATAGGCAATGGCGGATTTTTTAAAATGGGCGTAAAAATGACCTCAAAAACCGCAACTGCTTGCCCGCCAAGGATTTGTGAATTTTGGAAACTTTCCCAATTGTTCCCAATTGTTCCCATTCGTTCCCATTCGTTCCCATTCGTTCCCAATTGTTCCGAATCGTTCCGAATTGTTCCGAATCGTTCCGTTTCGTTCCGTTTTCGGCGGGTTTGGAAATGTCGGTCTATTTTTTCGAAGCCCTGCGGGATTTTCGGACATTTCTCCATAAAAAAATTTGCACGAGGGCAGGTTCGTATCGTACAGTACAGTTGTCTCGGTGAAGAAGCAGTTGTGTCGAACGGGTTTCTATTGTTCCGTAGGAATGCCTACGGCAGTGCGGTTATTTTGGGAGGCATTGGGCGATGCGGAGGCTAATAAAACTCATCCTGTTGCTGGCGGTCTTTCTGGGCGGATATTACGTCGGGCACCGTCCCGACAGCCCTGACATTTTCGTGCGCGCCGGTCAAATCTACAGTCAATTCACAGTAGCCACTGACGACGTTACCGCACGGGCAAAGCGGGACGATGTGCCCGTAACGAAAGCGGCGGTGTCATATTTGCTCGAATCGGAGGCTGCTCGTCGATCAGCGGAGAAACTGACGGATAGGGACTAGGAACCAGGGACTTGGGACCAGGGTTTAGGGACTAGAAGATAGGGCGTAGGGCATAGGGCGTAGGGAACACGAAGTGTCACTACGTGAAAGCAGATGAACCAATCAACCAGTCAACCAATTCACCGGTCAACCAATCAACCAATCAACCGGCTGATCGTGTGATTAGCGATTGAGGGGTTGAGCCTATTTCGCTGAACACGACGATACGATTTTTACCGCGGTCCTTGGCTACATACAGGGCGCGGTCGGCCATTGTTACCATTGCGTCGGCTGATGCCGGTTGATCCATTTTCATGGAGGAAACCCCAATTGACAGCGTTATCCCCGTACTGGTTCGCGTGTGTTGGCTTGTGGCGGGCACCATTTGCCGGCAGATGCGTTTGCTGACTTTTATCGCCTTTTCTATGGATGTGTGTGGAAGCAGTATGACGAACTCATCTCCTCCGTATCGTGCGGCGTGGTCGCTGGTGCGGAGGTTCGAGCGGATGACATCGGCAGTAGCGACGAGGATTTTATCGCCCACCTGATGTCCCAGCGTGTCGTTTATGGCTTTGTAGTAGTCAAGGTCGCCCATCAGGCAGGCGAGGTCGAATTTGTAGCGAGCGGCTTCATTGTAGCAGTGGTCCAGTATTTCGGCGAAGACTCTTCGGTTGGATAGTCCGGTAAGGTGATCAGTGGCCGCCATGGTTTGCAGTTTTTGCATGGACTGTTCCAAGGCTATATTTTTGAGTCTCATTTTTTCCAGCGTGGCTGTCAGTTTCGCCTGGAGGCTTGCGTTTTCCTGCTTGAGCGCGTGCAGGCGGATATTTTTCTCGACCACAATCGGAAGTCCGAAGAGGTAATCGCCGAGTTTGACTATGTAGTCCTGAGCGCCTTTGCGAATGGCCTGGGCGGCGGCGGAAATGTCGCTGTTTCCCGTTACGAAGACGACCGGAACATCGCACAGGCCTGTGATTTGCTCCAGCAGGTCGATGCCGGAGGTGTCGGGAAGGTTGTAATCGAGCAGAATGACGTCGAAATCACACAATCGCTGTTCCAGGCAATCAGCCCCGGTACCGACGCCGACAAATTCCGCGTCCCGCCGGTCTGCGAAGTGTATCCGCAGGGCTTCGCAGATAAGTTCGCGCTGGTCGGGATCGTCCTCGACGATCAGCACCCGTGGCCCTGCCGAAGATGCACGGGCCGATTCGTTTGTCATTTCTCTATAATCCATAAGGAGATAGCCGTTTTGTTTCAGTCCGTGTAATTAGTCGCCATTTCGGCGCGTTGGTTCGAGAAGTCGCTATTATCGACGGTGGTGTATTCGTGCGTATAGTCCGGTTCGACGGTATTTTTCGCGCTGAGCGAGACGTAGAACACCGAGCCTGTTTCGGGCGAAGACTCGACCCATACCTGTCCGTCGTAGTTGCTCACCACGCTCTTGACCAGGGACAGCCCCACGCCTTTCCCCGGTATCCGGGTCGAATCGGTCGTCGAAGCACGCCGGAAAACCTGGAAAATCCGCTCCCTGTCCGCCTGCGAAATACCCTGGCCGTTGTCGGTTACGCTGAAGCGGTGCATTCCATCGACCGGGCGGTATCCGATTCGGATTTTCCCATCCGGTCGGTCCGGCATGTATTTGATGGCGTTGTCGATGAGGTTCTGGAACACTTGGCGCATCCGATTTTGTTCGGCGAACAGGCGAGGCATATTCTCGTCGATTTCGAGCGTGATGCCCCTGGTCTTGAGTTCGTACTCGAAGGCTTGGGCCAACGATTGGAACATCCCGGCGAAGTCCAGCATTGAGCGTCTTTCGGGACGGGTTTTTATCCGGCTCAGTTCCAGTAATTCGCTGATAAGTTCTGTTTCGGCATCGACGTTTGCCCCGATGCGCTGGAGGCGTGCGATTACCTCTTCGGGCAACTGCTGGCGGTACTTCACGGAGATCATGGTAGCCATGCCTGCGATGTTTCGTAGAGGCGCGTTAAGGTCGTGGCTGACGGCGCGGAGGAAATCCTCCTTTTCGGATATCTCTTCGGTCAGCCTGCGGTTTGAACGCTCAAGTTCGTCGGTTCGTTCGGTTACTTTCTGCTCGAGCGATTCATTCGCTTTGCGAAGGTTCCTTTGCGAATAGCGAACTTTTTCGACCATGATGTCGAACGATCTGGCCAGTTCGCCTATTTCGTCGTTCCGGGAAGTTTCGACGTGTGCGGAGAAGTCGCCAGCCGCAAGTTGACGGGTCGCCTTCATGAGTCGGCGAACGGGCGTTACCAACACCCGGCGGGTCAATAAATATCCCAGCGGGATAGCGCACAGAACGATAATGACGGCTATGACCATTATTTCGCGACGGACGCGGGTGAGAATCCTGGCTGTCTCTCGCGTATCCAGCACCAGGCGGACCGCTCCGAGAAGCGAGCCCTTGTCTTTACCGTCGGAAGGTACGACCGGATGACCTGCCTCCAGGAAATCGTCGTCCCTGGGTATTGTGTACGACAGGCTCACGGGTCGGTTCACCGGTACGAGTCGATCTGTAACCCGTTCGGAAACGGCTACGGTTTTACCATTACGATCCAGGATGCTGACGTGATAGACGTTTGGGCGTTCGGCCAGAGACATTACCAGTCGCTGAAGGGTTTCGCGGTTCTGGTCCATAAGTTCCGGAGCGGCGGAAACTACCAGGTTCCCGATAAATGCCTGGGCATGGCTGCGGTCTTTCCGATGGAGGGCGTTACGCGAGACGACGTAAAAAAACCATCCGCCGATCGTTGTCGCCGTCAGGGCCACTATCGTCAGGACAAGGATTGATTTGACCTGAAGTCCTATTCTTAATCGAGGTTCCGGTTTACGCAAACCCATTCAAAACATCCCTGTTGTTATGGAATCTTTGCCCAGACCCGGCAGAACACCGGTAGTTCAGTGCGGGAACATCGCAACAAAAGACCCTTTCGGACCTGATACCCGCCGATGTTCGAAAAACCTGAATTTACACCGTCCCGTCCGGTCTTCGGGCTGACTCTGGTGAATATCGGCATCTATCGGAGGACGCTTGCGTTACATCCGGATCAAAGTTCGAACATCCGCACCTGTCGCTACCTAACGAAAACTCGGCGATTTAGGGCGATTTTCTTTTTTTTCCCCTTGTCAAAATCGGACTTTTAGTGTATAAGGGAGATAGTTAGTTGCCATTTGGGAGAGCATAACGGAGGCTCAGCAGTCCCCAGGCAGCATTAGATGCATATCTCTATCAATTAGATGCGGATTTTGCTCGATTTTTGCAAGCTCAGAGGATGCGGACAGGAGGCCAGACATCTTGGCACGGTGCGGTGTGCTCGCCGCGCGGTGAAGGCTATGGCTTTGGGTGGGTCTTAATAGGCCCGAGTTCCTTGTTCAGGAACGTCATGGCTATCGCCGGCGCTGTAGCGACAAATGACTGCGTCGTTCTGATTGAAGGCGAAAGCGGTACCGGAAAGGAACTGCTTGCCAGGCACATTCACGTTCAATCCACGCGAAAAGACAATCCCTTTATTCCCGTCAACTGCGCCGGGATCAGCGAGAGCCTGTTTGAGAGCCAGTTTTTCGGGCATGTTCGGGGCGCATTCACGGGGGCTGTTTCCGAGACTCTCGGCGTTGTGCGAGCGGCAGAAGGTGGAACGCTGCTGCTTGATGAAGTCAGCGAAATTCCCCTGCATCTTCAGGCGAAATTGCTTCGCCTGCTCCAGGAGCGGGAAATTATTCCCGTCGGCGGGACCAGGCCTGTCCCGGTTGACGTGCGGTTTATAGCGACCACAAATGTAAGCATGCAAAAGGCTGTGGAAAGCGGTCGGTTCCGCCCGGACCTGTATCATCGCCTCAACATTGTCCGCATCGAGGTTCCACCGCTGCGCTGCCGGACCGAAGACATCGACCCGATCCTGGACTATTACCTCGAATTCTATTCTGAGCAGTATTCAATGCCCATGCGCGTGTTGGGCGAAAGTATCCGCCGACAGATTCGGGATTACCCCTGGCCTGGAAACGTCAGGGAACTGTGCAACTACGTTGAACGGTTGTATGCAGCCGATCTGCCCCCTCTTCCACCGGCGATGACAACGACGTGGGTTGAAGATGTCCGACATGCCCAGAGCCAACCTCTCCTGGAACCCAAACCGGGAAGGATTACCCAAATCAACGACAGTCCGCTTATCTATACCCTCGCCCAAGCCGAACGTTCGGCAATCATTACCGCACTGAAACGGACCGGATGGAACCGTTCTGCCGCTGCAAGACTTCTGGAAATTCACCGCTCCACACTTCTGAGAAAGATACGCAACCACGGGCTGGACGACCTGTTCTGATAGACCACAACAAAGTTCACCGCAGTCCGTAGGACTGCGGTGGGGTTCTTTTTGTTATCTGATCAAATTCACTCGATAATCGTCGGCGCAGCAATACGCTGCAATTGCGCCTCGTCGTGCATCGGCCACTGCGGCGTTTTGCTACACTCCACAACGGTAACCGGGAGGTCATTGACGGGCTCAAAAAAATTTCCATCGGTGTAATTACCTTCCGGCAAAGAAGTTCCGGTAAATCGTTACCGGCGACATCAATGGTGGCACGGTAGTTGTTATATGTTACTACGGAGGCGAGGGATTGAAGTGTCGAGGTTAGGGAAAAATAGTGTCGGCTTGGGAACCGGTGAGCGGTTCTATATTGTAATGGCCTGTGAGGACCTGGGCGAAGCGGCCCATGTAGGTAGGCAGCTTTCACAAGTGAATAATGGAGCTCTGATAACCTATCGTCGGGCGGAGGATGTAATGCTGAATTGTCCGTCCGGGCGCGTCGCGTTGATAATCCTTGCGAACAGCGACGATCCTGAGACGACAGGTAGAATCCTGTCCTGGATGCGGCACCGTTGGCCCCGCTGTCCCGCCGTTGTTATTGGCGAGACGGGTGGAGGCGAAATGGAAATTGCCGCCAGAAAGGGCGGAGCCAGTTACCTCACCCGTCCGGTAAGCTCGCAACAATGGGCCGGACTGGTGGAGCACGTGCTCTCGACGGGCATAGATGCGGTAACTGCGAAGTAAAGAGCAAACGAATCAACTCGGCTTTGAGGAGTCTCAATAGGGAGGCTTTGGAATCGTTGTAGTTCGCGATCTGAAGACTTCTCGTTCGCTGTGCTGCGTTTTGAGAGTTATAAGGCGAGAACCTTGGAGTGGCCGAGGAGCCTAGTTTTACATGAAGTTTGAGGGAGTATTGGATGCTTATAATTATCACGATGAGCCTCATGCGAGGATTCTCAACATTATGACGATTTGGCCTGGGCAGGGTTGAGCTCCTGTCCGCAGTGCCCACCTGTCCTCCAGGTGTTCGTCGGAGAGTCCTTGAGGTAGAGGTCAAAGGCTTTATGCGTATATGGTGGGGTTGAGCTCCCGCCGGAATAAATTCCCGTTTTCTTCCTCCTTTACGGGATTACGCTGAAAAAGAGCCTCATTGATGAGAGAGGGGCCTCTACCAGGGCAAAGGGCGATGACAGTGCCTTGAGCAAGCACTGTCTCGCCCACTATATTAGATCGAAAGCGTATTGCGATGTGAGCCTTAAGCTCGCTGTGCTGCGTTTTATGAGATAACGACTGATGAGTCTGGTTGTACATGTAAGTTTGAGGGGGATGTTTGTAATTATCACGATGAGCCTCATGCGAGGATTCTCAACATTATGACGATTTGGTCTGGGCAGGGTTGAGCTCCTGTCCGCAGTGCCCACCTGTCCTCCAGGTGTTCGTCGGAGAGTCCTTGAGGTAGAGGTCAAAGGCTTTATGCGTATATGGTGGGGTTGAGCTCCCACCGGAATAAATTCCCGTTTTCTTCCTCCTTTACGGGATTACGCTGAAAAAGAGCCTCATTGATGAGAGAGGGGCCTCTACCAGGGCAAAGGGCGATGACAGTGCCTTGAGCAAGTGCTGTCTCGCCCGCTTTTTTTGCGCTCAGCGAGAACGCGAAGGTCTCTTCGCATCCGGGAAAACCAGTTTTATCCGATACACCCGGCGCTGTTCATTTGTAATCAGAAGCGACTTGGGCAATCGGCCTGCTTCCCAACAGACAGCCTCGGCTTGGCCGAGCATGACGCTGCGCCTGAGCGGTTTGACCTGAACGATCCGAATCGCCCGAGCGGGGCGAGTTGCCGGTGCTGTTCGTGTTGTCGCCGCCGGCTGGGTTGGGGATTTCGCAGCGGCGACGAGATTCTCTATGGGTTTATCCAATTGATATACCCAGATGCCCAGGTACGATAGCGCTGTAATTAGCCGTCCATCCGGACAGATGTCCGCTGCCGTTACCCATTGGGCGCCGCCGAGCAGACCAAGATATTCAGCCTGAATGATTTTACCCTTCGCCGATAAAACCGGGTCCAGACAGACGCGATAAAGCCTTGCTTTCGGCTTTTCTTTGGTAATCAGGTACGCCCACCCCTTACGGACGAACATGGCTTCGCAATCGAACGTCCCATGAGCGGCGGGATACCGGAAGTGGTATTTTGCCTTGACGGTGGCCGTTTTGGATTTGCCTTTCGGGTCTGGTTCATCGACGGCGTAGATGGTCAGGGTTTTTCGCCCGCGTGAATTGTTTCCGATGTCGCCGATATAGAGCACGCCGTCGGCGTCAATGGCGATATCTTCCCAGTCGATATTCCTCGCACCGGTCAGGCCGATGCGTCCTATGCCCTTACCTTTGGAATCGACGGCGAACAGTTCGGGCTTATGCCCTGAGTCGTTCATGCTCCAGTAGATGCCCGGATATTTTCGACTGGCGACCAGGCCTGAGGATTCCTCCAGAGCGGGCTGGTCGAGTCGCCCGACGTGAATCGGGCGCGACAGGGCGGTTGCCCGTTTGGTTGTGGTTGATGCTTTCTGGGTTGGTGTTACCGATCCGCTCGAAGCCGACTTTATCAGCGCCGCCGCTACGACCAAAACCGCTAAGCGCGTCCAGAATCGCAACCTGGACGTTTCAGGTGGTTTCACTGAATTGGAACGATTATGCGACAATTTTCGTAACGCGGACTTCGGTGTATTTTTGACGATGTCCCTTGCGTCGGCGCTCTCTCTTGCGGCGCTTGAACTTCAGGATATAGACCTTCTGACCGGCGAGACGTTCATTGGTTATTTCACCAACGACCTTTGCTCCATCGACCACCGGTGTGCCGACAGTAATCTTATCCCCGTCAGCCACCAGAAGGACACGTTCGAACTCGACCGTTTTGGTCTCGTCGTCAACGTCAATCAAATCTATCCGCAGAAGGTCGCCTTCGCTGACCTTGAACTGTCGTCCACCGTCTTCTATTATTGCATACACGGGTAATTCCTCTTTCATTCAGTTTGATTATAGAATGCTGAATTATGGCCTATTTCATCTGAAAGTCAATACTTAAAAATGAAGAAGCGGAATAGCAGGATTACAGGGATTTTAAGATTAGGGGATAAAAATAAAAAAATCTCCATAATCCTGCTATTCTGCTTTTGTTGTAATCATTTCAATCTCGCCAGGTTGTTCAGCATTGCAGCAGTGGCGACAGCGCCTGTGTGGAACTGCTCCAGTTTCAGGCGCTCGTTGGGCGAGTGGATGTTGTCGTCGGAAAGGGCGAATCCGGTAACGACCGGATCGACTTTCAGGATTCTCTGAATCAGTTCTGATATAGGCACTGACCCGCCTGCCCGGGCAAGGACGGTGTCGGCGTCGAATGCCTCATACATGGCGTCCTTGACTGCGCCAATGGCCGGACTGTCGGGCCGGATCAAGAACGGGCGCGAGCGGCTCAACACCTTCACGCTTGCCCGCACGCCGGGCGGCGTATTGGAGGACACAAACTCATCAAACGCAGCCAGTGCCTTTTCGGGTCTCTGGTTCGGGACAAGTCGCATCGAAATCTTCGCTGTCGCCGAAGCCGGAAGGACCGTCTTGGCCCCTTCGCCCTGATAACCTCCGATGATACCGTTGCAATCCAGCGTCGGGCGCGACCATCGTCGCTCCAGAATGCTCCTTCGGCGTTCGCCTCCTGCCGGTTCGACGCCTACTTCTTTGGCGTATTCGCTCTTGTTGAAAGGCAGCGATTTCCACGCTTGCAGTTCTTCATCGCTCGGTTCAACCACGTCGTCGTAGAATCCCGGTAGCGTTACCCTGTCGTCCTCATCGTGCATTGCGGCGATCATTTTGGCCAGGGCGTTGAGCGGGTTGACCACCGCGCCGCCGTGCTGACCGCTGTGAAGGTCGACTGACGGACCGTTCAGCGTCAATTCCAGATACACCAGTCCGCGCAGACCTGTCAGGATCGTCGGCATCCCGGGTGCGAAGAAACCGAGGTCCATCACGAGCGCGAAGTCGCTCTTGAGGTCATCGGCGGCAGCCGTTATAAAATCCTCCAGTTCCGGAGAGCCGATCTCCTCCTCGCCTTCGGAGAAGAACAGTACGTTCATCGGCAGTTGTCCGACGGTGCGGATGAAGGCTTCGCATCCGTTGATACAGGACATCAGCAGCCCCTTATCGTCGCTGGCGCCGCGGGCATAGATTGCTCCGTCGCGGATGGTCGGCTCGAACGGGGGACTGGTCCATAAGTCCACCGGATCCGGCGGCTGGACGTCGTAATGGGCGTAAATCAATACCGTCGGAGCCGACGGATCGGCAATTTCAGGTGTGCTTCTGGCGAGAATAATCGGATGTTTCCGCCATGGTCGCAATTCGGCGGAGAATCCCAACCCTTGCAGATGTCCGGCGATGTGTTCGGCACAGGCCAAGCCGTCGGCCTCGTGGGCGCTCTGCGAACTGACCGACGGGAATCGCAGCACCTCGAACAACTGCTCAAGGTGTTCCTGACGATGCTCCGCCAGATATTTTGTAACTTCTTCAGGTAACATTTTTTCTCCTATGGACAAACGATGTGTGTTTGTAACCAATTACGATCAATAATGAAAGAATCTATTTGTCGATGACAGCGATATTTCGACAATAAACATGAAATACTCTCGAAAAAGTGCATGCTTATCGTATCGGCTTGCCTGCCGTTAGGTAATACGCGGCGCACAAAAGTTAACGCGCCTTGTATGGGGAGCGCCCTGCGAGCCGTGACCGCCAGGGAGCGGTGAAAATGGTGAAAATAGGGGACGCTAACCTATTTTGCGGCTAACAAACTGCCGATTGACGCTGATATTGATTGAAATGATAGGGAGAAAAAGCAAAAATAGGTTAGCGTCCCCTATTTCCCCTGGAAGTCCGTCGCACGAGAGTCAGGCTGCCTGCGACCAGAAGCACTAACGTCCCCGGTTCGGGAATAAAGGCTAGCCCCGCCAAGCCGTCGTCAAGACCCGTCGGGCCGATTGCAGTCAGGACGCCGGTATCCGGGTCCAGAGTGTAGAGCATCTTCGTTCCGTCGTCGTAACCGTCAGCCACATACATCAGCCCAGTCGCGGGGTTGAAGGTCATCCCCGCCACCGCGCCCAGCGGAACGCTCAGGGGCACGCTGCTCAGGATGTCCGCATTTGACGTATCAAGCGTAATGAGACGCTCGCCGTATGTGTCAAGGGCGTATAGCGTACCGGAATCGTCGAAGGCCAAACCCGACGCGTCCAGATGGCCGCTGATGTGCCCAACGGTACGCTGCACCCTTGTTAAAAAGTCAAATTGGAACAACGAATCGTTGCCTGCTCCGGCGGGCGTTCCGTCCGGAAATGTGGAATATGATGTTACAACATAGACCAAATCGCCTCTCGGGTCGAAGGCCAAGTCCCCTTCCCCGTACGCCACCTGGAAGTAATGTCCCCCTCCAGATGCGCCGGTAACGGGGTCGATTAAATAGATGACCCCACTATCCAATTCGGGAATCCTGGACGCGCTAAATCCATAAAACATACCGTCCGCTGAAAAAGCGATCCCGCCAAGATGCTCGATACTCGTATCGCGGGGATTGCTTGCCGCTCCGGTAACAGGGTCGATGTCGTACAGGATGCCATCCGCCCCGCACCCCAACAGAACCGCAGCCTCGGCTTCTGCCGGACCAACCAAAACCCCAGCCGTCAGTACCACGATCCATCCCAACAATTTTGCCGCATCCATGAGCATTCTCCTTATTAGCGTTGCGATTATTCCGGCTTTAGCATTTTGGGGCATTATACCACCATTGCTCCCCCCCCCCTTCGCAAGAGAAAAAACGAAAAAAACAGGCATTTTTTTACCGAGGCCGATAATCCAGATATTACAGACTACTATTTCATTGCCGGGAAAGGCCTGTTGAAGATTTTTCCTATCACGTCGGGTATATCCTCGCTTCGGAGCGGTCCTTTGACGGCCCCGGCTGTGGACATGATGAACGTTGCGGAGTTCTTCCAGTTCAACGCGCCATGGGTTGATGCTCTTTCCATAACGCCCGAGAAGAACCCCGACCCGTTGCAATACTGGTCATGGAGGCTGACGATAACGTCGGCTGGGTTTTCGACCAGTCCGAAATGTGCCCTCCAGAGTCGGTACAGTGCGTCGGGATATCCGCATTTACCATCGGTGGCTGCCTTAAGCAGTTCCCGCCCGTCAATTTTACCTTTTCTGCCGAGTTTAAGCGGGTCGCCGACAATCGGATTATAATCGAATGTCTTTCCGTCGGTTGATTTAATAATGGCCTTGGCGTCTTTGGTGCGGACGATGACGGCGTCGCCCTCGACGTAACTGGCTAGTTCCACCGTTTTGGAAGCCAGAAGGTCGTCGGCGAGTTTGGACGGAGCGAGAGTATTGAAGGCTGCGTATGTTACCAGGCCGAATTTAATCATCGCCACGTCCTTGTCCCTCTGAAGGCGATTGACCAGACGCCACCCTTTGGCCTTTAGATACTTATCCAACCCTGCGACTTCGTATGGCGTGTTGGTCTGTCCGTGATCGGCGAACATTGTTACCTTCACAAGTCCGTGCGTTTCGAAGAGCATCTGGAGGATGAGTTGCTCGCACCGTTGCAGCGTGATGAGTTGCCCTTCCTTTCCGTAGCGTGAACCCATACCGGCGGTGGAAACGAAGTATGCGATTACCTCCATTGTCTCGCGGCGGTCCCAGATGCGTTTGACGCTTGTGAGTTCCTTTTCGAGCATGGCCTTGGGATTCATATAAGCGGTTCCGTCGTCGAGCGGCGAAGCGCGATATTGGATGATCCTGGCGAACGGTTCATTTTTTCCAGCCAGGTAATCGCTCGTCCCGCCAACGAGGGCGCGTTTGGTTCGATGGTAGTATCTGGCTTCGTATCCGCTGCACGGGAAGTACCCGAAGGCGTCCTCCAGGCACAGGTCCGTCATCGTGGGATACGGCGCGATTACCACCGCAGGGCGATGGAACATCCGCAAATGCCCGGAATCGTAAAACTCCTTCACTACGTCAACGGGGAAACCATCCAGCACCAGCACCAGATGCCGGCAGAAACCGGGTTTAATGGCGTCGAGGTGGATGATTTCGTCCGGCTTGGCGTCGCCGCTGCGGTCGTAGGCGATTTTGGTAATCCTGCCAGTCGAATCGAACATGCAGAAGAAATCGGCCTGTCCGTCGCCGTCGGTGTCATAGTCGGCGCGGGCGTCGTTCGTCGCAATCGGTTTGGCGGGGAATGCTACCGCTCCGTTACAGCCCGGCAGGATCAACCACGCCATCGAAAACAACAATATCATCAAAATCAATTTGGAATTTTTAATCATTGGCGACAACTCCATAAAATTTTCCGAGTATGATACCGTTTAAAACCCCCGGCTGCAAAATCATCTTTTCATTGTCCCGGTGGTGGCACAGGTTTTCAACCTGTGTCCTTTTGTGAAAAAGCACAGGTTGCAAACCTGTGCCACCTGACGTATGTATTTATATCAAGATGAAAGCGATTGTCTATAACGTCAACCCTGTCGGATGGGGCACGTGCAAGTGGCTGAAATTTTTCTGGCCCGGGTGTCTGCTGAGCCGGTTGAACGGCCTGGTCCTGCGTGAGATGGACCCGCCGGCGTTGCCGGGCGACGATTGGGTGCTTTGCCGAACCGTTCTAGGCGGTATTTGCGGCTCGGACGTTGCGGTTATCGCCCAGCGTCAGCCTCCGAACTCCTTCCTGCAATCCTTCACGACCTTGCCGATGGTGTTGGGGCATGAGAATGTCGCGGTTGTCGAGCAGGTCGGGTCCGACGTGGATTCCGCCTGGGTCGGTAAGAGGGTCTGCGTCGAGCCGACGCTCTGCTGCCGGGTACGCGGAATCGCTCCGGCCTGCAAACCCTGCCAAGCCGGACAGTTCGGAGCCTGCGAAAATTTCTCCGCCGACGGGATCGGTTCGGCGAAACTTCCGCCGGGAACGTCGCTGGGATACTGCGGGCCTGTGGGCGGGTCGTGGGGCGAATACTTCGTCGCACACGTTTCGCAACTTATCGAGATACCGCAGCAGATACCCGACGCGCTGGCAATCCTGACCGATCCGTTGGCCTGTAGCCTGCATGCGACGCTACGGGCGGATTTGTCAAAGGCTGAGCGTATTCTGGTTTATGGGGCTGGGATTCTGGGGCTTGGGGTCGTCTGGGCGTTGCGGGCAGTTGGTTACAGCGGGAAGATTGACATCATCGCCCGCCACCGCCACCAAGGCCGATTGGCTGAGGCATTCGGCGCTGACGAGGCGATTTTCCTGCCTTCCGGTAAGCGTGAGCGGTTCGAAGCCATGTCTGAAAGAACCGGCGCACGCCTGACGCGGGCGCGATTCGGAAACTATATGCTCTCGGGCGGATACGACGCCGTCTTCGAATGTGTCGGAAGCGAAAACTCAATCGAAGAGGCCTTGAAGTGGACGGCTGCTCGCGGGCAGGTAATACTCGTCGGGACGGGGCACGGGCGCGGAACGGACATGACGGCAATGTGGTTCAGGGAACTGACGGTTATCGGCGTTTATGGCAGGAGCGTCGAGGATTTCACCGGAAGGCGCAAGCAGACCTACCAACTGGTTCACGAACTCATGCTCGCAGGCGAAGCCGACGTGTCGCCCCTGTTGACGCACACATTTCCGCAGGCGGATTTCACCGAAGCACTGTCCGTCGCAATGCACAAGGCCCGCCATGAAAGCGTCAAGGTGGCGTTTCGATTCGGATAAGTCGATTGCAAAAAAAACGAACAGAATAGCAGGATTACGGAGATTACTGGATTATAGGGATTTGTTTTTTTCTTATCCCGTAATCTTAAAATCCCTGAAATCCTGCTATCTTTTCTTTAACGGCTTTGGAACTTGGCGCGTGGGGCGATTTTGGAGATAATGCTTTTATGAGCGAATCAAATACAAAAGTGGCGATAGTGATGGGTTCCGACAACGACTTCGAGGTGATGAGCCGCTGTATCGAGCAGTTGGGGGCGTTCGGGATTGAGCCGGAAGTCCGCGTACTCAGCGCACACCGAACGCCGGGGGCAGTGGATGAGTTCGCCGCAAGCGCTGCCGATAACGGAATCAAGGTAATCATCGCAGCCGCCGGTATGAGCGCGGCCTTGGCAGGTGCGATTTCCGGCAGGACGACGCTGCCTGTGCTGGGCGTAGCCATTGCGTCGGGTCCGTTGGCGGGAATCGACGCGCTGCTTTCCACCGTTCAGATGCCGCCGGGCGTGGCTGTAGGCTGCACCGGAATAGGAACCGCCGGCGCGGTCAATGCCGCCGTCCTCGCCGTTGAAATCCTCGCTGTTTCCGACGCTGTACTGGCCGACAAACTCGCCGAGTTCAAATCAGCCCAAGCCGAGAAAACACTCGCCAAAGACAAAAAACTGCGGGAACAGTTGGGTAAGTAGTTGATTGGTTGACTGGTTGACTGGTTGATTGGTGAATCGGTTTTAGATTCCGTTTTTTCTGTTTTTGCCTAATCCCAAGTCCCAAGTCCCTAGTCCCTGTTTTCCCCTATTCCCTTTCATACACTCTGTAACGCTTTCCATCGTGGCGGAGTTTGAGGCCGGGCGTGTTTTCGAGCAATTCCTCCAATGTGCCGTTCTCCAGAACGATGAATTTCAAGTCGGTGCGCGAGATAATGGAATCATAAACTTTTTTGATTTTGGCAGGTCGGTTGCGTGGTGCTTCAGGCAGGGAAATTACAGTCCGTTCGCTAATGTAGTGCAGGATGGACACTTCATCGGAGTTTGTCGCGGCTTTTTTGTTATCGGAATGGTCCCGACGGATTATCTCGGCAACGTCGAACAACTCGGCAAACTTGCCGCCCTTGACGACCTCGTAATAGCGTGGTGTATAACTGAGGTAACTGTAATAAACGGCATTGCGGAGCAGTTTCGCATTGCACACAATGATCAGAATGGTAAATACTGTAACGACCTTCAAAAACAGATTAGCTTTTTTCCACCATTTGGCCAATGGCCTCACAATGTAAGTGAAGACCTTAACGATATTCAGAAACAGAACTGACTTGGCGACCCACTTCCACCATTTGGCCAATGGTCTCACAATGTAAGTGAAGATATTAACGATCTTCAGAAACAGAACTGACTTAGCGACCCACTTCCACCATTTGGCCAATGGCCTCATAATGTAAGTGAAGACATTGACGATCTTCAAAAACAGAACCGACTTGGCGACCCACTTCCACCATCGGGGCAATCGTTCCATGCTCCAGCAAAGCCCCTCGATCATCGCCAGAATCAGCAGCGGTTGAATCGGCATCAGGTAACGGGGGCGAACCATGTGGCCGCTGCCGTAGAGCGCCAGGGCAAGGACGCTTATCACGATAAGCGGAAGGATAAACCGCTGCCGGCGTCTCCAGAGGCCTGCGCCCCCGATACCAATCAGCCCCAGCGCCGGCAGGCCGACGAAATATGTTTCCTGGCTGGTGAACATTTCCGAGACGGTCATGGGTAGTTGCCGCAGCCCCATACCGATATTTCGCAGGTGTACCATTGGAGCGGCATTGACCTTCGACATAATCGCCCCGGCGTATATCTGTGTCTCATTGGAGGCCATGCGAGCGACGATGAAGAACCCGACGCCCAGCACGACGAGAATCGCCAGGATAACGCCGGCGGGGATCAGCCCTTTTCGACTCGACACGCCCGGTGGGCGATCCGGTATGACGCTGACAGCCAGCGCACCGAGGAAAAGTATCCCCGGAGCGCGTACAGCCACAGCCGATACGCTCAATAATCCCGCCAATATCAGCCAGCGGGCGCTTCCGGAGCGATATCGGATATAGGCGTATAGGATCGCCCAGAACAAGGCTGCGAATGGCGCATCGGTGAGTATTCGGTGAGAACTGAAGAAGTACGTATATGACAATCCCGTCGCCAGCGCCACCGCCAGGGCTGTTCGCTTGTCGCTCAGGCGGGCGACCGACAGATAAATCAACGCGAGCGATCCCAACCCGCACAAGGCCATAAAAAGGTTCGGAGCCCAAAAGCCAGGCCCGAATAACATTCGCAATCCTGCGAGGATGGCGGGAAGCCCCGGCGTTACTATGTTGCAGGGCGAACCGTTGAAGCGATAACCCTCGCCGTTGGCCAGTGAGCGCGCCAAGCTAAGGTACAGCGCGCTGTCGGGTGTAGGCCACCACTTGCCCGTTACGCCGGCGAGATAAATCACAGCGACGCACGCAGCCGCCAGCAGCAAATGCCACCGCCGAGGCGAAAAATCCGCCAGCCAACCTGCCGAGGCTTGGGACAATTCTTCCGGTTTCCGTATTGGACTTTTACTGTGCGACATTATCGGGAGGGATTGTAACGCTTTCGGGCTGGAAAAATACATAAAAGACTATTCATCTTCCCATACAATTCGGGTCGAGTTGGTTATATAATGCAATCGAGGAGAACGTACAATGAATTCTCTGATTGAGAACAGGATTGAAGAGGTCAGGAAGTTGTGCATAAAGTATCACGTTCGCTGCCTTGAGATTTTCGGCTCTGCGGTAAGCGAAAGCCGCTTTGACTCCGAAAGCAGCGACCTTGACTTCCTTGTGGAGTTTCTTCCTCTCAAGCCGGGCCGGTACGCAGACGCTTATTTCGGGCTTCTGGAGGCGCTGGAGAAATTATATGGTTGTCCGGTGGACCTGGTCATGCCGCGGGCAATCAAAAACCCTTACTTCCGCGAGTCCATCGACAGGGATAAGGTGGTGCTCTATGCGGCTTGAGTCCAAGAAGCACTTGGAAGATATTCGGCAGGCGGCGGTTCGAATTTGTCAGTTCACCGAAGGCAAATCACTCGATGATTACTCCGATGACGTACTCCTTCGGGCCGGTGTTGAACGTCAATTTGAGATAATCGGCGAAGCGTTGAATCGCCTGTCTCGAACCGATTCGGCAACCGTCTCTCATATTACAAACTACAAGCGCATCATAACATTCCGCAATATCCTTATTCATGGATACGACATTGTGGATGATCAAGTGGTGTGGGACGTTGTAGGAAATGATCTGCCGGTCCTGCTCAGCGAAGTTGAGGCATTATTGAAAGAAAACCCGTAGTTTCAGCAGACCAAGTACGCCACCGGGTTATCTTTCGGGTTGGGATGTAGCCGGTGCCGTTATGACCTTCGAGCCGATGTATTCGTATGTCCGGTTCAGGGCCATGACGAGTTCGTGAGATGTCAACGCGGCGTATCGACCGTCGTTGAAGATTATGTGATATTTTTCGCCATCTTCGGCCAGCAGCACAGTGCAGAGCAGCACCATATCAGCGGGGTCTTCTGCCCGCAAGGCCGGGAAATACAACACGTCAGGATTAATCGCAAATCGGTGTGGTTGCGTGGTAAGAGCAGGAGTTTCTTTCCTCCGTTCATCAAACAAATCAGCCGGTTTGAGATACCCGCCACCCGTCAGTATCTCAAGTGTATCGGGCCGGTGATTATTTTCCTTGCTGAACGTACCTATCGCCTTCCAGACCTTACGAATCTGCGGTTCGGAAATGCTCATAGCCGGTTGGCACGGTGGGCGGTTTGGCTTCCTGTCTCCCAACACAATCCATACGCCGACAGCAAGCAGGAGGCAAAAAGTCGTTACCACCGTGAAGGTATGCGTTTTTCTTTTCATGACTTGGCCCTCCTCAACTTGGCGTGGTAATCGTTCAGTTCCTGCACAAGGGACATAAACCGGTCCATTTCCCGTATGGTCTCTACATGATAATCACTGAACAGGACATTCACGTCTTCCTGCTGGTGGTTGGCGGGCAGTTCGAAGACCACGACCAGTTTCTTCCCTTTCTCCATATCTGCCGGGGGCGGGGCGTATATGTAATCGCAATGGGCTTCGATGTCAGCGGGCTGTGTCGTCGCCGCTTTTGGCGTATCCGTACCGTAACATCTAAATAAACCCATCGGTTGGCCGTCCGCCACCAGCGCCGCCAGGTTCGGCGGAGGGATATCGTCATGCTCGTCTTGATATAAAAAGATACCCTTGCCTATGCCATTCAGATTGGCCCCACACAGAGCCCGAATGGCCATTTCTGACCGCCGGTCCCAAGGCTGGATGAAAATTGCACATAAAAGGATTGCTCCTATCAGCAGCCACAGCGCAACCCCCGGAACCCACTGCGTCAGCCAACCGCGCCCGCTTTCTTGGTCGTTGTCCGGTTCGGTCATATCGAAGACTCCTTTGCGGTCAGGCCTTGTCTGGAAAATGAAATGTCTCTTCAAGCCCCGGCGGGGCGATCGTTTTTAGCCCAGGGCGAAGCCGAAGGCAAGCCCTGGGTTGAGATGACGCTATAGAAATCAGCCCCGGCGGGGCGTTCGTGAACATTGCGAAACATTACGGTCGCCCCGATGGGGCTTGAATGACTGACTAACTGTTTTCCCAGGGCTTGCCTTCGGCTGCGCCCCGGGCTAAAAACGAACGCCGCTCCGCGGCTGAAAATCCTATTTCAGGTCTTTGTTCATTTCCATGTCGAACCACATGGCGAACAGGCCCAGTTGCATCGAAGAGATGGTGCAGAATATCCACGACAAGGTGCTCATCGGAGGGAACATGCCGTGGGCAATGCGCCAGTAAATCATTCGAACGAACAGTCCCGCCCCGGCAGCGGCAAGGAACATCGCAGCGGCGTAAAACAGCACGAGCGGATGGAAATCGTAGATGACGTATTTCCGCCACAAGCGCCAGCAGAATCGCCTGAATATCATACAACTCATCGTCGGGATGACTTTCCACAGCCTCATCTTCGACTGCTCGCCGACGCCGTACACCGGGCGAATCGGCACGTCCATGACGTGGAAATTATAGACGTTCAGGCGGACGAGCATGTCGTTGGGATACCCGTAACGCGGATACAGTTTGTCGAGTTCGATTGTTTCCAGTGCCCGAAGACTGATGGCGGTGAAACCCGTTTGCGAGTCGGCAATGTGCCAGTATCCGCTGGCGATCTTGGTCAGCATCGACAGGAAAGCGTTTCCGAGGTAGCGGGTTCGTGGCGTGGAGGCCCACGCCTGTCGGTAGTAGAGGCGGTTTGCCTTGGCGTAATCGGCCTGTCCTGCGGCGACGGGGGCTATAAGCAGGCGAAGTTGCTTCGGGTCCATTTGTCCGTCGCCGGCCATGACGGCGGTAACGTCCATTTTCCTTTCGACAGCCTCTTTGTAGCCTGCGGAAATGGCGGCTCCGACGCCCTGGTTTTTCGGCAGGACGATAAGGACGGTTCGAGGCTCCGAACCTTCGGAGTCGATGTGCCGGCGCGTTACGCTTGCGGTGTCGTCGGGACTGGCGTCATCGACGACGATAATGCAATCGACGTATTCGGGCATTGTCTCCAGGACGCCGCCGATCTGCTCTGCTTCGTTATAGCACGGAACAACAACCGCAATTGATTTGCCTTCAAACACTTATTCTCTCCGCGTTTATTCTTCCACCGGTTCGCCGAGCAGGTTTTGGATTTCGGCGAGTTTGTCTTTGAGCATCGCTTTGTCTTTGGCTTCGAGGTTCAGGCGGAGGAACGGCTCGGTATTTGACGGGCGGACGTTGAACCACCAGTCGTCGTACTGGACCGTTACGCCGTCGAGATGGTCGATTTTTCCGTCGGCGAATTTCTCTGCCAGTTCTTTCATCTTCCCGGTTTTGTCTTCGATGCGGAAGTTTATCTCTCCGCTTGGTGCGTATCGCTTCAGCGGCGCGACCAATTCGCTAAAAGGCGTCTCCCGTGACGAGACGATCGAAGCGACCGTGGCGAAGATAATAGCGCCGCTGTCGGCATTGTAGTTATCACGGAAGTAGAAGTGTCCGCTAAGTTCGCCGCCGAAGATGGCGTGCGCGTCGGCCATGGCTTTTTTCATAAATGCGTGCCCGACTCGTTCGCGTCGCGGCGTCCCGCCGGCGGCGGAGATTTCTTCCGCCACTACGCGCGAGGAGCGAAGGTCATAGACCACGGTCGATGCCGGATACAGTTTGAGGAAATGCCGCGCGAGCATTGCGGTAATGATGTCGCAACGGACAATTTCGCCGTTTTCATCGACGAACATGCACCGGTCGGCGTCGCCGTCGAAGCAAATGCCGAAATCAAACTTGCCTTTACGGACGGCTGAACGGACTTCTTCGAGGTTGGCATCGACGAGCGGGTTTGGCGGATGGGCGAACCCGCTGCCGAGTTCGTAATTCAGCGGCGTGATTTCCAGGTCCGTGGCGTCGAAGATTTCCGGCATCATTTTACCGGCCATTCCGTTGGAGGCATCGACTGCGACCTTGAGCGGGCGAGCGAGTTTGAGGAACTGCATCACGTGTTTGCGATACTCGCTCCATAAGTCCATCTGCTCCGCCTTTTTGTCCTTTTCGACCGCGGGCATCCGGCGAATGGTCGAAACGATGTGGCGGATTTCCTTCAGTCCGGTATCTTCGCCGATGGGTCGGGCCTTCTGTCCGGAAATCTTAAACCCGTTATATTCGATAGGGTTGTGCGAAGCCGTTACCTGAATCCCTCCGCAAGCGCCCAGATGATTGACGGCGAAGTAGATCATCGGCGTATCGCAAAGCCCTATGTCCACGCAGGACAGTCCGCTGGAAAGGATGCCTTCGATCAGATTGTCGGCCAGGCTCGGGCTGTGAGGACGCATGTCCCGCCCGACCACCAGGCGATTGGCGTTGGTCTGGCCTCGATCGTATCCCTGGAGCAGGCTGCGAAGGAACTGCCCCGACGCGAAACCGATTTTCCATGCAAGGTCCTCGTCTATCTCGGATCCGTAGATTCCGCGAATGTCATAAGCCTTGAAAACTTTTGAGAGATCGTCCATAATAATTACCCTTATTAGCCCGATATTAGTTTCACTGGAATTATTGCCTTGGTGGAGACCGATTGCAATGATGATGTCAGGAATAAACAACAGAAAGCCAAGCCGTTTGAATGGTCGTGCTTATCGCGGACTGCTTGCCGCCTTGGTTTGTGTATTTGTTTCCGGGTGTGTTTTGCCGGGGCAAATCGACGAGAACCTTGTTACTCGCTACCAGAAGTCTGTCCTGTCGCGCTCGCCGCAGGAACGTGCCGGTAGCGAGGGTCTGGACATTCTGCGCCCGGTTGCGGACGACTCCGTGAAGTACAAAATCACCAAAGACAAACTGACCGATACCGACGGCGTGCAACTGTCGCTGGATGAGGCGGTTCGTCTGGCGGTATCCAACAGTCTGGATATTCGCGTGGTCAGTTTCGAACCGGCGATTTCGCGCGAGCAGATGGTTCAGGCGGCGGCTGTGTTTGACTGGGTCGTGTTCGCCGGCGCAAGCCACACGCGCACCGATCATCATACTGCCACAGCATTCCCGCACTACCAGGCCCGATCGGTCCCCATAGAGGTCGGCGTCCGAAAGATGACCGTTACAGGCGGTACGGCTCAACTGGCGTGGGATCTGACTCGTAACTCCGACAACAGCGCCATGACGGTCCTGAATCCGAATTACGAGTCGATGCTCTCGTTGCAACTGACCCAGCCTCTACTGCGTGGCGGTTGGCCTGATTACAATCTCTCTGCTCTGAAAATCGCACAGATAGGCGAAAAGGTTTCCAAGTCCCAGTTTCGCCAGACGGTCGAACAGATCGTTTCGGATGTGCAGGCGACTTACTGGACGCTGGTGCAGGCAAGGCGTGAACTGGAGATACAAAACGCCCTGCTGGCCAAGACGATCGAAACGCGCGACCGTGTGAGCGCGCGAGTTAAAGTGGACGCCTCCAAGGTCGAGATAAAGCAGACCGAAGCCGCCGTCGAAACGCGACGCTCCATCCTGTACAGGGCCAGGCAGAATATTTTCGATACACAGGACCGTCTGGCGAGATTGCTGTCGGTGGCGAGGATGAACCCGCTGCGACGATACGCCATCGTCCCGACCACCAAGCCGGTAACGAGCAAAGTCAACATCGACCCGACCGATCAACTGGTTAACGCCCTGCGCCACAGCCCGTTGATGGAGCAGGCTCGGCTGGCGATTTCCGTCGCCGACGTGCAGGTTCGCGTGGCTAAGAATGAAACGCTTCCCACGCTGAATCTGATGGCTTCGGTCGGTGGGCAGGGAATCGATCGCGTCGGAGGACGCGCCGGCGGAGAGTCGCTGACCTTCGATTATCTCGACCACAGCGTAGGACTGATGTTCGAGTATCCACTGGGCAACCGGGCCGCCAAAGCGATGCTGCGTCAGCGACAGTTTGAGCAACTCCAGTCCATGACGGAGATGCAGAATACTGCCGACCAGGTGGCAGTGAATGTCAGAGTGGTCATTCGGCATATTGGAACCGCTTTCCAGGAGATGCAGGCCCGCAAGGCCGCAACGGCTGCTTCGGCTGCACAGTTGCAGGCGCTGGAGGACACCGAGCGCATCCGAGGGCGCCTTACGCCGGAATTCCTGAACCTGAAACTCCAGTCGCAGGCCACACTGGCCTTGGCGGAACAAGCCGAAATGCAGGCAATCATCGACTTCAACACCGCGCTTTTGCGCTTAGCGCAAATCACCGGAACCAGCCTCCAGCAGAAAAACATCAAACTCGCCGTCGAGGATAGTAGCCGGTAGCCCGGGAATACCGGATTACCGGAATACCGTGGGTGGCACCTTCAAACGGAGCGCAGCGGAGTTTGTGGGTGCGTTGACCGGAAGATTAAATGACCAAAACATCGAAAAACTTGGTTGGCCATCGCTCTGACAGCGATGATTCACGCAAAACGGATGTGGCCTCGGCGAACGACGGTATTAATTCCGAAGCAATAACCAAGTCGCTCAAGAAGATGCGGCGTCGGTATGGTAATGCGCTGAAGAGGTTGGCGAAATAAATACGCCAATGGGTGCCGTGGCCGCGGTGTTTGCGGCCACGTTTGCGCTAAGTCGGCCTTAGCGTGGCCGCCAACCCCGCGGCCCCGGCACCCATTGGGGTATTTATTTGGCCCACCTCTTAAGCGCAGTACCCTACCGCCGCCGCTTCTTGTTGGGCGCCTTGG
>JAUWNJ010000013.1 GCA_030612725.1 Planctomycetales bacterium | reverse complement strand
GGGGGGGGGGGGGGGGTTGTGGTTGGTCTCAGTTTTTCAAAAAATTTATCTTTTTGGGTGCCACAACCCCCCCGCCCCCCGGGCGCCCATTGGAAAAACCATTCGTGTTCGCGCGGTTCGCGGCTTATATTGGGTTCACGGAGATACCTTATGCGTGCAGCGTTGGTTGGTTCATCACAGAGTGGAAAGAGTACATTATTCGCAGCAGTGGCTGAAGCGGGCGGGTCGGGCGTTCACATGGACCGACCCGACCAGGAACACCTTGCCGTCGTCAAGGTGCCCGACGAACGGCTGGACTGGCTCGATGAACTCTACAAACCCAAGAAAAAAGTCCTCGCCGAGATCGAGTTTCTCGACGTTCCGGGTCTGGACTTATCGACCGATGCGGGACGACGGCACGCACGGACGCGCTGGCCTGCGGTTCGCCAGAGCGACGTGATCGTCCTGGTCCTGCGAGATTTTCAGAACGATTCGGTTCCGCCCTACCGCAACCGGATCGACCCTGCCGGCGACCTGGAAGAAATCCGCTCGGAGATGCTCTTTTCCGACCTTGAACAGGTGGCTGGGCGGATAGAGAAACTCAAAGTGGCCGTTCGCAAACCCACGCCCGAACAGAGCAAAAATATCCGCGAACTCGAACTGATGGAGCGGATGCAGGAGGCTTTGGAGGAAGAAAAGCCTCTGACCGAAGCCATCAGCAGCGCCGACGAGGCGAAAATGGTCCGCGCGTTCGCCTTCCAGACTCTCAAACCGGTTGTTCTGGTTCTCAACAGCGATGAGGATACCGTCGCCGAAACCACCGGAATTGAGGAATTCGCAGGCAGTCCCGCAATTCGCCTGTCTGCAAAAATTGAAGGAGAGATAGCCGCCCTGCCGCCGGCGGACCGCGGCGAATTCATGGAGGCGATGGGGATTTCAGCCCTCGCACGCGACAGGCTGATCCGCCGGTGTTACGAGGCTACGAATCTTATTACCTTCTTTACAGTCGGCGACGACGAGTGCCGTGGATGGTCTATCCCTTCGGGTACCGATGCGGTAACAGCCGCCGGTAAAATCCACAGCGACATCTCCCGCGGATTCATCCGGGCGGAGATCATCAGCTACGACGACTTGAAAACTTTCGGCGACGAGAAGAAGGCCCGTTCCGCCGGTAAATTCCGCCTCGAAGGGAAAAACTACACCGTCCGTGACGGCGATGTGATAGAGTTCAGGTTCAATGTGTGATTTTCAGTAATCAGCAATTGCACCGCGTACGAAAAGTTAATACGCTGACGGGAGATAAACGAGCCGCGACTGTAAAGGAGCGGTCATCAGGGCTTTCGCATCGGTCCGACCACTCCTTCACGGTCGCGGCTCGTAAGGCCATCCACGTACCAAGGGTGGATTATCGTATTTTAGGTCTGCGTCGGGGGTCGGGTTTTAGTCCTTCTTCGGAAATTTTTCGCTTCAGGTCGTCGGGGTCGGTGTCGGTAGCGGCTTTGAGTCGGCGTATTTCCTCAAGCCGGCGGGAACGGATAAGAACTTCGGCGGCATCGGCGAGATTTTGCTCATGATTACCTAGATTCTCGCCGGACGATTGAAGGTCCGTAACGACCCGGCCCCACTGTTCGGATTCGCCCGCCATCAACAAGGCTGTCATCTCAAGCCTGGATTCGCCGGCAAGTCGCCAGACCTCAGAGGCAATGTTTTTCAGCAGCGGTTCGGCGAACATTTCCGGGTCTATCGTGTCGCGGACGGACTCGAAGAGTTCCGGCTTGTTAATCAAAGCGCCCAGCAGCCATCGTTCCGCACGGGCGGTTGTGCCGTTCGCGTCGGACAGCACCGTATCGTCCCGGCCTGAAGGTCTTCCGGACCGACGAACCCGGCGGGCAAGGCGACGCATCTGCTCGGTAACCTCCGCCGGCGAAAGCCCGACCATCTCGGAGACCTGCCCGACCACAAGCCCCTCACGAAGCGCGTCGATACCACCGTAGGCAGACGACGTAACCACCAGGCGAAGGAAATCCTCAATGATCTCGCGTTTTTGCGGGAGCGTGTCGGAATTGCGATATGCGTCCGACCGTCGGCCCCAGGCGTACTGGAGGGCGTCGGGCGCATCGGAAAGGAGTTCGCCAAAAGCGTCGGCCCCGGCGGCAAGGACGTAATCGCACGGGTCTTTGACAATCTCACCTTCAATCTGGTCCTGCGGAATGGTTGCGACGCGAACGTGAAGACGCTGAGCGAGAAATATCTCAATCGCCCGTTCAGCCGCCGACTGACCGGCAACGTCGGCGTCGAAGACAAGAACAACCTCGCGGGCATACCGACCCAAAAGACGAACGTGCCGCTCCGTCAGCGACGTGCCGAGCGTGGCTGCGACGTTTCCGACGCCTTCCTGAATGAGCATCAAGGCGTCGAGATAACCCTCGACGACAACGGCTTGGCCTGCGCCTGTTATGGCGCGATGCGACCAGTTCAGCCCGTAAAGATTGGCGGATTTATCAAACAGCGCCGTCTCCGGACTGTTGAGGTATTTCGCGCGTTCGTCGGCAGCCAATGCCCGCCCGCCGAAGGCGATTACCCGCCCGGCAATGTCGATAATCGGGAATATCAGGCGGTTACGGAAGCGGTCGTAAGTCGAACCGTCATCGCGCTGGACGACCAGGCCGGCGGCTGTCAACTGCCTGTCGGTAAATCCCGCTCCTATGGCGGCTGAGCGTAATGCTTCCCACGAATCCGGCGCGTATCCAATCCCGAACTTTTTGATCGATTCGTCGGTGAGTTTCCGGTTATGGGCGTACTCCAGAGCGGCGACTCCTTCGCTGCCGATAAGTTTGTCCCGAAAAAAGCGGGCGGCGAACGTCGTCAGTTTCACCAGCGTCTCTGCCGATAAGTCCCGGTCGGTTTTTTGCGAGGACTCGTCCTGCGGAACAGGAATACCGGCCTGCTCCGCCAGTTGGCGGATCGCTTCGGGGAACGTTACCTTCTGGATGCCCATCAGGAACTGAAAGACGCTCCCGCCGGCTCCGCATGCGAAGCATTTGTAAATCTGCTTGGCCGGTGAGACGTACATGCTCGGGCGGCTGTCGTCGTGGAACGGGCAAAGCCCGACGAATTCCTTCCCCCGCTTTTTGAGCGTAACGTACTGGCCTACCACATCGACAATGTCGGTGGCCTGCTGGACCTGGTTGATAAATCTTTCGGAAAAACGCGCCATGGCCGTTAATTGTCAATTGTCAATTGCCAATTGTCAATTGGTTGACTGGCTGACTGGTTGATTGGTTGGAGTACCGGTTTCATATAGGGTCGAGGTTCATTCCTCATCGTTAGACGAACGGTTATTATAATCCTTCTTGGCCTTAGCCAAAAATCCCATAATGACCCCCATTAACGCAAGCACGCCGACAGTGGCCGGTAGTGCGGGCCAGAGATACGGTCGAGCAAAAATGGTGAACATAAAAACAATGGCCACCGTGAAGGCCCCTATCGCACCGACAATGGCGACAATTGGATTGTTTTTCATCATTGTTCTCCCTTTAAGATATTTCCCCAATCGGCGCATCGGTTAACTATATCAACCAATTATCCAATCAACCAGTCAACCAATCAACCAGTCAACCAGTTTCTACTGCGTCTTCTACGTTACCTTTGAGGTTGATTGCCTGGTTGACGAGTTTGTCGGCGGCCTTGTTTTCTTCACGTCGGACGTGGCTGATGGTAAAATTGCTGAATTTCCCCTTAAGCCGGCATGCCCGGTCGTACAGCGGTTTAAGTCCGGCGTTTTTGACGCGGTATTGCCCGTTCATCTGGCGGACCATCAATTCCGAATCGCTGAGGACTTCGACGGCATCGGCCTGGAGTTTATCGGCGGCAGCCAGACCTTCGAGCAGGCCATGATACTCGGCGACGTTGTTGGTCGCCTTGCCGAGGAAGAATCCGCCCTCAAAAATAACCGTCCCATCGTCGGCGGTTTTGATGACTACGCCCGCGCCGGCAGGTCCCGGATTACCACGCGCCCCGCCATCGATATTTATTACAACCGCAAGTTCTTTGTTAGTCATGTTGGTGGCCGGTAGAAAATCCGCGATCCGCAATCCACAATTTTACGTCTTCTGCGGCGAGGTTTCTTTTTCCAGGTACAGAATCCTTCCGCAGCAGTCGCAGAAGCGGATTTCATCCCGCGTTCGCAGCGCGTTGGCATGCTCGGCAGTAAGGGACATGTTACACCCGCCACAGATATAATGGTACGGGGGTTTTTTCCCGAGAACCTCAATTCCCGCCATTACGTCCCCGTCCTTGATAGCGGCGATACGATTGAAAATTTTGAGCGCCTTATCGGGAACGGCCTGGGCGGCGGAATCCCGCTTCGCCTGAAGATCATCAAGAATGGCCTGAAGCCTGGTTATTTCCTCGGACGAAGTCCGCTTAATCTGTTCGAAAAGTTTTTCCACCTCGGTAATCTGCTCTTCGACTTGGCCCACATGAGCGCGGGTCTGATCGACTTCCTGCATCAGTTCCAGTGCCCTGTCTTCGAGTTTGGAGTTATCGGCCTTGAGGGTGTTGAGTTGCGTCAGGGCTGCGGCGTATTCCTTGTTGGTCTTGGTGGAGTTAAGAGCGACGCGAAGTTTGTTGACTTCTTCTTCCCTGGCCTTCAGTTCCAGTTCGACGCCGCCGGCGTCCTTCTGATGAGCAAGAACCTCATCATGAAGCGACTGGCGTTGCTGATGCAACTCGTCAACCCGCCTCTGCTGAACGCTCACAGCCGCATTACTACTGCTCAACTGCCCGCGAATATCAGCGAGTTGGCGTTCGATCGCCTGAAGGGCAAACATCGCCTCCAGCATATTTCCCATACACTGCACTCCTCTTCTATTATCAACCGAGTCATTCATTATGCCATCGGGAGAATGAAAAAATCAAGTCCCTTGAAATAATTATCTTATCAGAAACAATTGTACCGCAAACACAAAGACACTAAACTTGCGGCTTCGACAAACGAATCACAAAACGATACAGGCAGTAAAATGGCTGAACGAACGAAAACCAGAACAAGCAGACCCGCCATACTGGCGTTGGAAGACGGGACGATTTTCGAGGGCGCCGCCTTCGGAGCGGCCGGTGAACGATGCGGCGAAGTGGTTTTCAATACTTCGATGACAGGCTATCAGGAGGTGTTGACCGACCCGTCATATCGCGGACAGATCGTGGCAATGACGTATCCGCTCATCGGAAATTACGGCGTCAACGCCGCCGACGCCGAAAGCCGAAGCCTCTGGCTGGAGGGGTTCGTAGTAAAGGAACTGTCCCGAATCACCAGCAACTTCCGATCAGAAACGGACCTGGACACCTACCTGCGTGATCACGGCGTGCTGGGAATCGAGGGCATCGACACGCGGGAATTGACCAGACGCCTGCGGACGGCGGGAGCCATGAAGGCCGTGCTCAGCACCGAAGACCTCGACGCCGATTCGCTCGTCGCCAAAGCCAAGGCCTCGGAAGGGCTGGAAGGGCGAAACCTGACCGAGACTGTAACCTGCGAAAAAATTTATCAATGGGAGCAAAACGGCAAAACGGAACCTTCACTCCGCGTGGTGGTGCTGGACTGCGGCGTCAAGTACGGGATACTTAACCATCTCGTATCGGCTGGGTGCGAGGTAACGGTCGTACCGGCATCGACCGACGCCGGGCAGATAACCCAAATGAATCCCGACGGGCTGATGCTCTCCAACGGCCCCGGCGATCCGGAACCGGTAAGCGACGTAATCAAGACCGTCCGCAAATTGATCGAAAATCCGCCCGGTAAAAAACCCCTGCCGATTTTTGGAATCTGCCTGGGCCAACAGATACTCGCACTGGCGCTTGGCGGAAAGACATATAAACTCAAGTTCGGACACCACGGAGCCAATCACCCCGTAAAAGACCTGCGCACCGGAAAGGTGGCCATTACCGTGCAGAACCACGGCTTCTGCGTCGATATCGATTCGCTGCCGACGGACGACGTGGAAATCACACATATTAATCTGAACGATCAGACGCTCGAAGGCCTGCGGCACAAGCACCTGCCTATATTCTCGGTGCAATATCACCCCGAAGCCCGCCCAGGCCCACACGATGCACAGTACCTGTTCGATAGATTCGTGAACGAAATGAAGAAGAACCGGTAGGCCTGGGCCGTTAGGCCCACCTTTTCTGTCGAATGAGATTAAGGTGGGCCTCCGCTTCGCTCCGGCCCAGCCTACCTTGCATAAGGTAACAATATGCGTGAAAAAGTATTGGTATTGGATTTTGGTTCGCAGACGTGCCAGTTAATCGCCCGTCGGGTGAGGGAACTGGGCGTCTATTGCGAGATCGTCCCGCACAACATCTCCGCCGACGAGGTTTCGCAAGCACAGCCGGACTTCGGCGAGCTCAGTCGAGTCGTGGCGATAATCCTCTCCGGCGGGCCTGCATCGGTCCGCGCCGATGAGTCGCCGAGCATGGACGCCGCCATCCTGAAGATGGGCATCCCCGTGCTGGGAATATGCTACGGGATGCAACTGCTGGGGCAACTGCTCGGCGGCGTAGTCGAAAAACACACCGGCGGAGAATATGGCCCCGCGACGCTGCTGGTCGATAAGGGCGACGAACTCTTCGCCGATTTGGAAAACCGCCTGGACGTCTGGATGAGTCACGGCGACCTGGTCAGGGAACTGCCGACCGGTTTCGAAACGCTCGCACACACCGACGATTGCCATGTGGCTGCGATGGGCAACGCCGGGAAGAAAATCTACGGCGTCCAGTTTCACCCCGAAGTCGTCCACACAGACAAGGGTAAGGAAATCCTGCGAAATTTCCTGTTCCGCATAACCGGCTGCGGCGGCGGGTGGACCATGGCGGGATTCATCGCAGAGGAAGTGGCGAGGATAAAGGAAACCATCGGCGACGGGCACGTCATCTGCGGACTTTCCGGCGGGGTGGATTCTTCCGTAACAGCCGCCCTGCTTAACCGCGCCATCGGCGAGAGGATGCACGCCGTTTTCGTCGATAACGGACTTCTGCGGGCGGGCGAGGTCGAACAAATCGAGCGATATTTCCAGCATGATTTCCCGCTCAACATGCAGGTCGTCGATGCGAGAAAGGAATTCCTCGACGCACTGGCCGGAGTAACCGACCCGGAACGGAAGCGAAAGATAATCGGCAAAGTCTTCATAGACGTCTTCAGCCGGACGGCCAAGGGACTCGGCAAGATAGATTTCCTCGCGCAGGGCACGCTTTACCCGGACGTAATCGAAAGCGTCTCCTCCAGCGGCGGGCCTTCAGCCACGATCAAAAGTCATCACAACGTCGGAGGCCTGCCGGACGAACTGGGATTTGAACTGATCGAGCCGTTGCGTGAACTGTTCAAGGACGAGGTCCGCCGGCTTGGGACCGAACTGGGCTTACCGGCGAACCTGGTGAACCGCCAGCCTTTCCCCGGTCCGGGTCTGGCAGTGCGAATTATCGGAGAAATTACAGAAGAACGCCTCGAAATACTCCGCGCAGCCGACCTCATCGTCCAGCAGGAAATGGAAAATTGGGAAGGCTACTCTCGAATCTGGCAATCGTTCGCAGTCCTGCTGCCGGTGAAAAGTGTCGGCGTAATGGGAGATGAACGGACCTACGCGAACGTCGCGGCTATCAGGGTGGTTACAAGCCTCGACGCCATGACCGCCGACTGGGCGCGCCTGCCACACGATCTGCTGGGGCGGATGTCGGCCAGGATTATCAACGAAGCACACGGCGTCAATCGCGTCGTCTATGACATCTCGTCGAAGCCGCCCTCGACGATAGAGTGGGAATAATGATTGCTATCATAGATTACGGACTCGGAAACCTTCGGAGCGTTCAATGCGCTTTGCGGCGAGTTGGGGCCGAGTCGGCGATAACCGCCGATGCAGACGAGATTTCCGGCGCTGACGGTGTAATTCTGCCCGGCGTCGGAGCATTCTGGCGGGCAATGGAAAACCTGCGAAAAAGCGATCTGGTGAACGTCGTGCTGGAAACGGCGAAAAACGGCAAGCCGTTGCTGGGGATATGTTTAGGGATGCAAATGCTGTTCAGCGAGAGCGACGAGCATGGCCGGCATGAAGGCTTGGGAATCATCCCCGGCAAGGTAATTCGCTTCACTGAATCGCTGAAAATTCCGCACATGGGATGGAACGAGGTCAAACATGGCACGCCTTCGCCGTTATTCGAAAGCGTTAAAGACGGAGCATTCTTCTACTTCGCCCATTCGTATTACGTGGTTCCGAACGACCCCGCCGTCGCCATCGGCGTAACTGATTACGGCAAAACTTACGCTTCAGCAGTCCAGAAAGGGAACGTCTTCGGCGTCCAGTTCCACCCCGAACGCTCCGGGCCTGTCGGATTGGAAATGCTGACAAATTTCTACAGGTTATGCAAAACAACTTGAACCACAAAACCAATTGGAAATCGACAATTGGAAATTGGAAATTGTGAATGTTAGCAAAACGAATAATACCGTGTCTGGACGTTAAAGACGGCAGGGTCGTCAAAGGCCGATCGTTTGTGAACCTGCGCGATGCGGGCGATCCGGTCGAGTGTGGTAAACAGTACAGCGACGCCGGGGCCGATGAACTTGTCTTCCTCGACATCACCGCCACGCTCGAAGCCAGGAAAACAATCCGCCAATTGGCTGCTCGCGTGGCCGATGAGGTTTTCATCCCGTTCACTATCGGAGGGGGAATTTCTACGATTGAGGACGCGCGCGGGCTGTTGAGCGCAGGGGCTGAAAAAATCTCAATCAACACCGCAGCCGTTCGCAACAAACCGCTCATAACCGAGATTTCCGAAGCATTCGGAAACCAAGCCGTCGTCGTTGCGATTGACGCCAAACGAACCGGTGAAAGTTGGGAAGTTTTTATCAGCGCCGGGACGACGCCGACGGGGCTGGACGTAATCGAATGGGCCAAAGAGGTCGAAAAACTCGGAGCCGGTGAGATTATGCTGACCTCAATAGACTCCGACGGACACAACGCCGGATACGACATAGAACTGAACGCCGCCGTCAACGAGGCCGTCACTATACCGGTAATCGCCTCCGGCGGCGCGGGCGGCCCCGAAGACATGCTCCGCGTATTCACCGAAGGCAAAGCCGACGCAGCCCTGGCGGCCTCAATCTTCCACTACGGAACCTACACCATCGCCGAAGTAAAAGACTATCTGCGGCAGCACGGCGTGCAGGTGAGAAGGTAAAGAAATGTCAAATGTTAAATACTCAATGCTAAATGAAGGCGGGCTGTTCCTCGCCATTTAGCATTTTTCATTTAGCATTTAGCATTTTATTTAGCATTCAGCGTTTCATCCGGCATTCTCCCTTGCATACACCCGCACAGATGTGTTATATAGATTGGCCCGTCAAGGTGGAGTTGCCTTCAGGCCCCCGGAAGTGAAAATCTCGTCGCCCACGGTGCAGGGCGGGGACAGGAAGAATGGAGTCGAAAGCGTAAAACATGGCTAAATACATTTTCGTAACAGGCGGAGTGGTTTCGTCGCTGGGCAAGGGGATTACCGCAGCCTCGCTGGGAATGCTGCTTGGCCGGCGCGGGCTTAAGGTGGCGATGCAGAAATTCGACCCCTACCTCAACGTCGATCCGGGCACGATGAACCCCTATCAGCACGGCGAGACTTATGTTACCGACGACGGGGCAGAAGCCGACCTCGACCTGGGACACTACGAGCGATTCACCGGAATCCCCACCAGCAGGGCGAGCAACTTCACCTCCGGGCGAATCTACAGCAGCGTAATCGAGAAGGAACGTCGCGGCGATTACCTCGGCGCGACCATCCAGGTCGTCCCGCACATTACAGACGAAATCAAGTCGGCAATCCGCGAGGTGGCTGACGACACCGACGTGGTTATCACCGAACTGGGCGGAACCGTCGGAGACATCGAAGGCCTGCCATTCCTCGAAGCCATTCGCCAGTTCAGCCTGGACGAAGGACGCGAAAACGTCATGTACCTCCACGTTACGCTAATCGTAACGGTCAAGGCCGCCGGTGAAATCAAAACCAAACCCACCCAGCACAGCGTCCAGAAACTCCGCGAAATCGGTATCAGCCCGGACGTGCTAGTCTGCCGGTGCGAAAAACCGATAGACGAGGCAATGAAGCAGAAAATCTCCCTGTTCACCTCCGTCCCGCGAAAATGCGTAATCGACGAACCGGACGTAACCGACACCATTTACGAAGTCCCCTTCCAGTTTATCGATCAGGGGCTGGATAAGTATGTTGTCGAGCGTCTGGGTCTGGAGGCCGGACCTCTGGACCTCGGACCCTGGCCTGGAATTATCGAAACCATCCGCAATTCCACAGCGACCGTATCGGTGGCTGTGGTCGGAAAATACAGCGAACTCCAGGACGCCTACAAGAGCATATACGAATCCCTCGACCACAGCGGAATCGCGAACAAATGCAAAGTCGTCGTCAAGCGAGTCATGGCAGAAGACATCGAATCGCAAGGCCCCGACGCCCTTCTTGGCGACGTTCAGGGGATACTTGTTCCGGGCGGATTCGGTTTGCGTGGAATCGAAGGCAAGATATCGGCAATTCGTTACGCCCGCGAGCGAGGTATCCCGATGCTGGGGCTTTGCCTGGGGATGCAGTGCGCCGCCATCGAGTTCGCGCGAAACGTCTGCGGGCTTGCCGACGCCGACACCACCGAAAACCGACCGGAGAGCCAACATCCGGTCATCTACCTGATGGAGGAGCAGAAGGACGTTACCGATAAGGGCGCGACGATGCGGCTTGGCGCCTGGCCTTGTAAATTGGCTCAAGGCTCCATCGCCCGAAAGGCTTACGGGCAGGACCAAATCAACGAACGCCACCGCCACAGATACGAATTCAACAACGCATACCGCGAGGTTTTCGAATCCAACGGTGTGCTCTTCAGCGGCGTCAGTCCGGACAATAAACTGGTGGAGATTATCGAACTTACCGGGCATCCCTGGTTCCTGGCAGTGCAGTTCCACCCGGAATTCCGCTCCAGACCCATAGCCCCGCACCCGCTCTTCACCGACTTCATCGAAGCGAGTATGAAGAAGAAAAGGAAATGACTAATGTCTAATGACCAATGTCTAAGTAATGTCTAATGACTAATTTCCAAAGGAATCTCTGAATAACCTGTTCTTAGTCATTGGGCATTAGTCATTGGGAATTAGGCATTAATAAAGCCTTGATGTTAGAGTAAAGACCAAAGGAATCACTGCAACGTGCCCAAGCGAACAGACATTAATAAAATCCTCATCATCGGGGCTGGGCCTATCGTTATCGGTCAGGCGTGCGAGTTTGACTACTCCGGCGTGCAGGCGTGCAAAGCCTTGCGCGAGGAAGGATACTCCGTCGTCCTGCTCAACAGCAATCCCGCGACGATAATGACCGATCCGGAAATGGCCGACCGGACCTATATCGAGCCGATAACGCTGGAGATGCTCGAAGCGATCCTCCAACAGGAGAGGCCCGACGCGATTCTTCCGACGCTCGGCGGACAGACCGCGCTGAACCTCGCCGTCGAAGCGCACGAGGCGGGGCTGCTGGAAAAATTCGACGTCGAGATGATCGGCGCAACGGCGGAGGTGATCCACCGGGCGGAAGACCGCGACGCGTTCAAGGACATCGTGTCGGCTGCCGGCGTGGAAGTTCTCCGCAGCGAAGTCGCCCACGACATGAACCAGGCCCGCAGGATACAGGCCGATCTTGGTCTGCCTGTCGTTATCCGCCCGTCGTTCACTCTCGGCGGGTCCGGCGGGTCGGTGGCGTACAACGTCGAAGAGTTCGAGACCCAGGCCGCTGCCGGTATCGAAATCTCGCCCGTCCATTCGGTCCTTCTGGAAGAATCCGTCATCGGATGGAAGGAATTCGAACTGGAGGCTATGCGCGACCGGAACGACAATGCCGTGATAATCTGCTCCATTGAGAACCTCGACCCGATGGGCGTGCACACGGGCGATTCGATAACCGTCGCGCCGGCCCAGACGCTCACCGACCGCGAATACCAGGCGATGCGGGACGACTCGCTCAAAATCGTCCGCGAAATCGGCGTCGAGACCGGCGGATGCAATATCCAGTTCGCCGTCCATCCGAAGACCGGCAGAATGGTCGCAATCGAGATGAACCCGCGAGTCAGCAGGTCCAGCGCCCTTGCCTCCAAAGCCACCGGCTTCCCAATCGCCAAAATCGCCGCAAAGGTGGCTATCGGGATGACGCTCGACGAAATCGCAAACGACATCACGCGCCAGACGCCCGCATGTTTCGAGCCGACGATTGACTACTGCGTCGTGAAGGTGCCGCGATTCACATTCGAGAAATTCCCCGCTGCCGACGACTTTCTCACCGTCAGTATGAAGAGCGTCGGCGAGGTAATGGCCATCGGACGAACGTTCAAAGAGGCCCTCCAGAAGGCGCTCCGCGGGCTGGAAATTAAGCGGGCGGGGCTGGGCGCTGACGGCCGAGACGAACCCGCCGACAAGATCGACCCTGCCGTCATAAGGCAAAAACTCGCAAAACCAAACTCCCAGCGAATCTTCTACATCCGCCTTGCAATGCAGCAGGGAATGAGCATCGACGAAATCAACGAACTGACCGGAATCGACCCGTGGTTCCTGGATAATATCCAACAATTGGTCGAATTCGAGGATCAGTTAACTGCCCTGGCTGACATGATAGAAGTAGAACTTAAGACACTTGATTTCAAGAAATTGGATGATGAACTTGCCGCGATGGCCCCTGCCGATAAAGTGGTTTTCGCCGAGAAGAGAGCAGCCTTCAAGAAAAAGGCTACGGAAATTGTCGAGAAAATCGTTTCGATTCCGGATGAAATTAAAACCGAATTCCTTGCGGAATATGAACGAGGAAACGATCCGGTCGAGGCATTGCTGCGACAAGCCAAGGAATTAGGCTTTTCCGACGTCCAACTTGCAACTATCTGGAACACGAAGCCCGAAAATATCCGTGCATTTCGTGAGTTCCACGGCGTTCGAGCGGTGTTCAAACTCGTCGATACCTGCGGCGGGGAGTTCGAAGCCTTTACGCCCTACTACTACTCGACTTACGATCATGAAGATGAGACGCGACAATCCGATACGCCCGGCGTGATGATCCTCGGCGGCGGACCTAACCGCATCGGACAAGGACTGGAGTTCGACTACTGCTGCGTACACGCCGCTGAAGCATTAGGCGAAATGTCCATCCCGTCCATCATGGTCAACTGCAACCCGGAAACCGTCTCGACCGACTACGACACCTCCGACCGCCTCTACTTCGAGCCGTTGACGCTGGAAGATGTACTTGAAATCGTTCATCGTGAAAAACCTCGTGGCCTGATAGTCCAGTTCGGCGGGCAGACGCCGCTGAACCTGGCAGAAGGTCTGGCCGATGCGGGCGTCCCGATTCTTGGAACCAGCCCCGCTTCCATCGCCAGGGCGGAAGACCGTGAGCAGTTCAGCGAAATGTGCTCTCGCCTGGGAATCCGCCAGCCTCGCAACGGAATGGCTTCCTCGGTCGCCGAAGCGCTTACCCTTGCCGGCGAAATCGGCTATCCGATAATAGTCCGTCCTTCGTTCGTCCTCGGCGGGCGGGCGATGGAAATCGTCTATACCGACGAGGACCTTCGCCACTTTGTCCGGGCTGCTTTGGAGGCATCCGACGGAGCGGCGGTACTGATTGATAAATTTCTCGAAGACGCAATCGAACTGGACGTTGATGCTATTTCCGACGGAACGGACGTTTATATCGCCGGTATCATGGAGCACATCGAGTATGCCGGCGTGCATTCGGGCGATGCGGCTATGGCCTTGCCGCCCCACCGTCTCGATGAGCAGGTGGCTGAAGAAATCCGCCGGGCGACGGGCGAGCTGGCGATGGAATTGAACGTCTGCGGGCTGATGAACATCCAGTTCGCCGCTGTCCGCGGACGCGAGTTGTACATTCTCGAAGTCAACCCCCGCGCCAGCAGGACCGTGCCGTTCGTCAGCAAGGTTACCGGCGTGCCCATCGCCAAGGTGGCTACGCATGTAATGCTGGGCGAGACGCTCGCGTCGATGGGTCTGGACAAACCTCGCGGGCCGCTCGAGCATGTCGGCGTGAAAGAATCGGTCTTCCCGTTCAACCGATTCAGCGGAACCGACGCGGTGCTCGGGCCTGAGATGAAATCGACCGGCGAAGTGATGGGAATCGACCACGACTTCGGACTCGCCTACGCCAAGAGCCAACTCGCTGCCGGCACTATCCTCCCGACGAGCGGAACGGTTTTCGTATCCGTCAAGGACGCCGACAAGCAGGCGTCGCTTCCGGTTATTCGTCGGCTCAAAGCCATGGGCTTCACCCTCATCGCCACCGACGGGACGAGCGAATTTCTCGACCGTCATCGCGTCTCCAACGAGCGGATTAACAAGGTCCTCCAGGGCCAGCCTCACGTCGTCGATGCGATCAAAAACGGCCGGATCGACCTGATAATCAATACTCCTTCAGGCCGGCGGCCTCGCGCGGACGAAATCGCCATTCGCATCAACGCCGTCGCCCACGGAATCCCCCTGATCACCACAACCACCGCCGCCGAAGCCGCTATCGACGGTATCGCCGCACTGCGTTCAGGAACGCCGGGGGTAAAACCGATCCAGGAATACGTCAAGGACCGGTGGCAATCCTAATCGAGAACGGCCTCCTCTTTGTATTCCGGTACTGACACGTCCCATCCGGTCTTTTCGTTGATGTAATTGCCGAAATACTTGGCGCTTTCGGCTTCACCGTGAACGACAAAGACATGTTTCGGCGGCTTTTGCAGGCCGCTCAACCAACGGAAAAGTTCGTTCTTGTCGGCATGGGCGGAAAAACCGTCGATAGTGACGATCTTCGCCTTCACCGGATGATCCCGCCCGAGAATTCGGACCTCCTCTGCCCCCTCGGTAATACGCCTTCCAAGCGTACCGACAGCCTGATATCCGACAAAGAGAATCGTGTTTTCCGGGCCTGTGATGTTATTGACCAGGTGATGTTTCACTCGCCCGCCCGTGCACATTCCCGACCCGGCGATGATGATGGACGTCCCACTGGCGTTCCTGATAGCCTTCGACTCGTTGGTTGTCCGCGTCATCTTCAGGCCTTTGAAGGCAAACGGCGACGCCCGCCCGTTGACGCGTTTAGACATAGCGTCGTCGAACAGTTCGGGATGTTCCTTGAAAACCTCCGTAACACGGATGGCCATCGGGCTGTCGAGATAAACCGGTATTTGCGGGATGCGATTCGACAGGAAAAGTTCGTTGAGGTAATACATCAGGTCCTGCGACCGCTCCAGCGCGAATGACGGGATGATGATATTCCCGCCGGTCTGTTTCGTGGCGTTGATAATCTCGGCGAGGCGGTTTTCCACGTCTTCAGCCTTTCCGTGAATGCGGTCGCCGTAAGTCGATTCGATCAGGACATAATCGGCGTGGCTGAATTCCGACGGGTCGTCGATAATCGGCATATTCCGCCGTCCGAGGTCCCCGGAAAACAGGATCGTCCTGGCTTCGCCGTTTTTGCTGATCTTCAGGCGTATTATGGACGAGCCGAAGATATGACCGGCATCGCGGAAAACTGCCTCTGCTCCGTCGGCCACCTGTACGGTCTGTTCGTACTCGATCGGCGAAAAGTGCGGGAGGCATTTCTCGGCATCGGCGGTGGTGTAGAGCGGGACGTCCGCGTGCGGACCTTTCCGCCCTTCACGTTCGTGCCGGCGACGCTTGAACTCGGCGTCTTCTTCCTGAATATGGGCGGAATCCAGCAGGATAATCCGTGCGATTTCCGCTGTCGCCTCCGTGCAGTATATCTTCCCGTCGAAACCCTCGCGGACGAGTTTCGGCATCAGCCCGCAGTGGTCCAAATGCGCGTGCGTCAGAAGAACGGCGTCTATCGTCCTGGGCGGGATGGGGAACCCGTCCCAGTTCCTGCCTCGGAGTTTCCGCTCCTGGTACAGGCCACAATCGACCAGTATCCGCAACCCGTCAGCCTCGACGAGAAATCGAGAACCCGTAACATTTTGCGCCGCTCCGAGAAAACTCAATTTGATCTGCATATTCGCCCTTTTCAAAAGTAACGTCTCAACTACCCGGACGGATTCTATCTGCTTGTCGCGCCGACGTCACCATATTTTATTCTCGAAAAAAATTACGATTGTGCTTGACAACGAAACCGGCCTTGGATATATTATGAGATTATAAAACAAAGTTTTACTATACAAAAATGATACAAGTTCTCAACAGAGCGTTCGACATTCTCGATTATCTCTCGGTCGAGCCTGACCGACCGAAGGGATTGGGGCAGATCGCCGGCGACCTGGGTCTGCACCCTGCCACCTGCGCCAACATTCTCAAGACGATGGTTCGTCGGGGTTTTGTCGATCAGTCTGCCCCGAAAAGCGGGTACACGCTCGGTCCGGCAGCCTACCGCCTCGCCCGCAGTGGGCCTTATCGCAGGGGTCTTGTGGCGGCGTCCGAGCCGCCGATGACCGCCTTGGCTAAGCAACTGCAAGAAACAGTGCTGATTGCCGTGCTGCGCGGGCATGAACGGGTGGTTCCATGCCAGGTTGAAGGGGATCAGGACCTTCAGGTCCGTAGCGACATCGCCTCGGTCTCTAATCTGTACGAAACCGTTACCGGCAGGTTGCTGCTAGCCTTCCTGCCCGCCGATCGGCTTGAGACGTTCATCATCAGGTACGGTTTGCCCGAAAATGGCGCCTGGCCGAACGTCAGGACCAAAACGCAGACCTACGCCGCCCTAAAGAAGATTCGCAGAGACGGAAAGACCCTGGAAACATCGAAGCCGCAGATTGCAGCCGCGGCGTATCCGATATGGGAAAACGAGACCGTCGTCGCCGCCCTGGGGCTTTTCCTGCCGAAGTTCCGCTTCAAGGGCGAACACCGCAGGAAGGTCCTCGCCGGTCTGGTAGCAACCGCCGACGAGATTTCACGCCGACTATCTCAACGTTCAATAAGGAGCGATTCATGAATCTGGCAGAACAGGTAAAGACCAAGGCTGGACAGTTAGGCGCCGATCTTGTGGGGATTGCCCCTGTTGAGAGGTTTTCCGGCGCGCCGCTCCGGATGAGTCCGCAGGGGCTGCTGCCGGAAGCAAAGTGCGTGGTGGTCTGCGCGATTCATCACCTCGACGCCGCCGTAGAACTGGACGGCGTCCCAACCCCGCACGATATGGGACCCTACGGTACTCAAGGCACGATGAACGCCCAGCTCGACGACATCTCATTCCTGCTGGCGCGGTTCCTCGAAGGCCTCGGCCACAAAGCCCTGCCAATCGCCGCCAGCAACATCTGGCGTTACCACGGCTACAAGGACCTTCAGGTGGACTTCGCGCCTGATCTTGCCCACCGATATGCCGCCGTAGCGGCCGGGATGGGGCAGATCGGATGGAACGGACTTGCGCTGACGCCGGAGTTCGGCCCGCGGGCAAGATTCGTCTCCGTCGTAACCGACGCGGACCTGGAACCGTCGCCAATGTACGACGGTGAAGACCTCTGCGACAAGTGCATGCAATGCGTCAAGACCTGTCCTACCGACGCTTTCCGCAAGGAGGTAAGTTGCATCAACGAACTGGAGATCGGCGGCAAGACCTTCAAATTCCCCCAAACCAACAAATGGCGATGCGCTTGGGCGGAGAATTTCTGCCTCGACCTGGCCCACGAGATACCGGAAAAGGTCGATGAGGCGACGATCCTGAAATACCTGGAAAAATACGGTATGCGAGGCGGCGAGGAAGGATGCTGTCTCCAGTTCTGCATGAACCCCCAACGGCGGTATTACGACGAGTCGTACTGCCGCCCGCCGAGACGAAAGAAGGATATCCTCAAAACCAGTCCGGAAAGACTCCTTTGCTCGATTCAGGAGATTCTCGACGCCGCCGGCGTGGACGTGGTAGCCGTCGGTCGGGCCGAGAACTTCGACAGCGAGGAACTGGTCAATCCCGAATTACACCTTCCCGACGCCGCTTCATTAATCTGCATCGGAATCCGCCTCCTGCCCGAGTCCGACGACAACGCCGAGTATCTGACCGTCCTTGAACGGACGCTCAACTACGTCGCATTCGACGTCGCCCATCACCTCGACCTCGCCGGATACTCCGGCATCAGCAATACCCGCATTTGCAGCGAACTGGTGGCCGAAAGGTTCGGAATCTACAAAACAGACGTCCAATATACAACCGTCCTTACCAGCGCGGCCTTGCCTGCACTGAAGCAAACCCGCTCGGAGTCGAAGCCGCTTTGCAAGGGCGAACAGGTCCGAAATTTCTGCCGGGATGCCGGGGCGGACCTGGTGGGTTTTTTCACAGCCGAGCGATTCGCCCGATTCCGCGACGCCCTGGAAGCCACGGATGTGTCCCTCAAGCAAGCCGATGTAGTCGAGGACAAGGGGCTGATTTACGGCCCGTATGTCCCGCAGATTATGGCCGAAGACGCAGAGATCAAAGAACCGACCGATTGGTTGGACGGGGCAAAATCGGTCATCGTTCTCGGTCTGCACTTTCCTGACACGGCGCTGGACACAGCCAAGGTTACGCCGGCAGAGACCGTCGGCCCGTTTGCCTTTGTCCGCTACGAGGCCCAGCGGTTGCTGGGCGACGCAGCCTTTCGGATCATCCAGAGGTTGAACGATTCAGGATATCGCGCGACGCTGACCTATGACCTGACCGGACTGGCGTCGAAGGTCCACAGTTCGCGCGGGATGCTGTTTGACATGCGGGCCAATCGCTTCGCCGCAATGCTGGGCGGGTTGGCACACATTGGCCTTCACGGCTGTCCCATCACGGCAGAGTATGGCGCCCGGCAAGTCTTTATCGCCGTCGTAACCGATTGTCCGTTGCCCGACGATCCGCTTTATTCCGGACAGAACGACTGCCTGGATTGCCAAAAACCGTGCGTAGCGGCTTGTCCGACCTCGGCGATTGCGCCGGAGCAGGCCACGCTGCAACTGGAGGGCAGGACGCTCGATATGGGACGGGTTGATTGTTTCGCCTGCGACTGGGCGACGCGCTACTGCCTGGCCGGTGAGGCCGGACCTAAATACTGCGGACTGGACGTGGACGTACCCGTCCCGCAGAACAGAAACGCCCTCGCCGTCGCCGCCGCCGTCAGCAAAGTCAATTGGGGCGTCCAGAAGAGACACTCCAATATCACAGAAGAATGTCTCCGCATCTGCCCAGCCAGGGGGTCGAAAGAAGCGCGGGAGCCTTCGGAAAGGACCACATAATGGACCGTTCAGAATTATCCGATTTTGCCAAGGGAGCCGGCGCCGATGTCTTCGGCGTCGCCGACATTGGGCGCTTCGACGAACTACCGCCGGAAAAACATCCGCAGACGATATTCCCGGAGACCAGGTCGGTAATCGTACTTGGCCGGCGAATTACACGCGGAACGCTTCGCGGCGTGGAGGAAGGAACCAACTTCACCGACTACGCCTTTTACGGATGCCATTGGCTTGACGACCGTTTCGTGGCGATGACAACTTATCGGGTCGCCGAATTCATCGAAGACGCCGGATGGGAGGCAGTTCCGCTGCCGAATCTCCCGCCGGAGGTTCCACCGATGGGCGTAACGGTGCGGAAGAACCAGCCGCCGCCCAACGTCATGCTCGATTTTGACGATGCAGCCGTGCGGGCGGGGATCGGGGAAATCGGATATTGCGGCGTCCTGCTGACGCCGCGGTTCGGACCGCGACAACGCATCCAAATCATCCTCACCGACGCCGAGATCGAACCGTCGCCCATCCTGGACGAACCGATTGATCCCCGCAGCGACCAGAGCAAGGACCTCTGCCCGTTGGGCGCTTTCATCGGTGAGAAGGAACTTTCCATTTGCGGAAAGGCGATGACCGTCGCCGAGATTGATTACCGCAAGTGCGCCGATTGCAAGAACGGTGCGATGCCCAACCGCCACCATCCCGCCGGCAAACCCGACCGCCTGGCGGCAGTGTGCGTTAGAACGTGTATGGATTATCTGGAAAGGAACGGCAGACTGGAAAACAAATTCTCGGCCAAATTTCGTAAACGCGACCCGTGGACCGTCAAAGAGAACATTGATTTTTACAAGGCCTAAAAGGACTGAAAGAGTGAATAAGCGTCCACCAACAAAGGAACAGATCAAAGACTACGCCCTTTCCCGCGGCCTGGATTTGTTCGGCGTGGCCAACATTGAACGGTTCGACGGCGCGCCGTCGCGGATGCACCCTGCCGGAATCTTCCCGGAAGCCCGAAGCGTCATCGTCGTCGGCAGGCGAATCATCCGAGGGGGTTGGCGAGGCATAGAGGAAGGCACGTACTGGCCGTCGTACACGTACTTTGACTATCACGGGTTGCTGAATACGCTTTTCATCCCCCTGCCGCTGTACGAGACGGCCTGCTTTATTGAGGATTTCGGTTACGAGGCAGCGCCGTACTATCCCGGCGCGCCTGAGGGCCAACCTCAGTGCGAACCGCTTCGCGACGGCACCCCACCCCCCGACGTGCAACTCGCCATTCGCATTGCCGGCGTGGCGGCCGGAGTGGGCGAGATCGGATGGTCGAAAGTGTTTTTGACAAAGAAGTTCGGTCCGCGCCAAAGGCTGGCGGCGATTATCACCGATATGGAACTTGAACCGGATCCGCTTATCGAACCCAACAGCATCTGCAAACTGTGCATGGCATGCGCCGAAGGCTGCCCCGGCGCAATACCCCATATCAAGGAAGGCAAAACCGTTCAGATCAAGATAGAAGACAAGACGTACCGCTGGGGCGACGTCGATATGGGCAGGTGCACGCTCTGCTACCACGGGGGCGACCCGCGACTTTCGCCTTTCATTCCTAAGTCCCTTCCGGGATACCAATTCGACGTAACCAAACAGAAACTCTCCGAAGACGCTGCATACAAATTCTGCTGGCCGATGTCGCTCGGTGAATGGCGTAAGACCGCCGAATTCCCATCCGGATACATAATCGAAGGCCACGCCTACCTGTGCAAATGGGGTGACGGCGGAAGTTACGGAATCGGCGGCTCCCGTGGCTGTATGCGCAGTTGCTTCAACTACCTGGAAAAGCAGGAACTCATCGAGCAAACGTTCAAAGGCGGCGAATTCATCAAGCGCCCGCGGTGGATGCTCGACGTGGAGGGAAAGATCACCGAATAGGGTAGAATATCAGCCTTTGCTTATCGAATTTGAGAATTCAGCCGTCGGCTTGGCGGCGAAGATGAGTGGACGGCGCCGGCGTACTAATTGGTCTTACGATTTGCTTTGAAAAACCTTTCCTTTCGATACCGCAATATGGAATCCGCAGTTGCACCGGGCCTATCGGACCCTGCGGGAAGTAGGTTTCGCCGGCCAGTCATCCGTACAACGCCCGATACCCCCGCGCACAGGACAGGACGCGGGGGATTAACACTTTCGCATCAGCCCGACCGCTTCCTGGCGGTCGCTCGCTCATCTCACGCGATAACGCACCAATTAATTAGCGGTGGTATTATACATAATCGCCGGATAATTCTGAAAAACATCGGAAACACAGATATGGAAAAACTATGCGGGAATTGTTAGAATAACCGGCCGAAATGAAACACCTGAATTTGACAATCCTTTTGCCGACCTTGATGCTGGTCGGATGTAATGGTAACGGGATATTCCGTTCGCATACGCAAACCCACACGTCCGAAGCCGAAACCGTCCTGGAAGACCATTGCAGTATCCTCCTGTTCGTTCTTCGCGATCCGGAAAATCACAATCAGGACGCCGAGTATTACAGAAAAGTTCTTACCGAAAAAATAGGATGGAAGGGTCTGTTTGTCATTAACAAGGCCGGGCATAGCGAACTGTACTGGGGACGGTATCGCTCATGGAACGACAGAAAAGCAGAGGCGAATCTCAAGACCGCCAAAAAATATCGCGCATCCAATGGTAAAGCGTTGTTCGCCGGGGCACAGATTGTTCCCCTTCCCGGAAAGAATATCGGACCTACGAAGTGGGATTTGATTAACGTACCGGACTCGGCCTACTACAGCCTGCTGGTGGCGGTCTTCAGGGACGATCCGAAAATTAATTACGTCGGGCGAAGACGATTCGCCGTTGATTACTGCCAAAAGTTGAGAAAAAGCGGATACGAAGCCTACTTTTACCACGGGCAGGCGGTCTCGCACGTAACAATCGGCGCATTCGGAACAAAGTCCGTTTCCGTCAAAAAAAGTCCGCGTGGCGAGATAGTAAAAATCAACGACCCGAAAATAAAGTCGCTCCAGAAGGACTTCGAGTTCCTCGCGCTCAACGGACGAAGCATCGACGAATTCGTCCTCGACGGCAAAACCGGAAAGCGAATCAGATTACCGAGGAAAAAAACTTATCTCATCTGCGTACCGGGCAAAAGCAAACACGGAGATCAACTGCTCAGGGAATCACGCAACGGGAGAAGGTAGGTTTGCATGTTATCGGGTCTCAAAATACTCCTGGCCGGAAGGAACCCCGGAAAATTACGGGAAATTACCTCGGTAATAACACCGTTGGGCATCAACGTCGTCTCGCTGAACGAAATCGACCCTGACGGGAAAATTCCAACTCCAGACGAAACAGGCATGACCTTCGCCGAAAACGCTCGCGCCAAAGCCGACTACTACGCCGCCGCTACGGGTCAGCCGGCACTGGCCGACGACAGCGGCCTGCTCGTCGATGCACTCGGCTCAGCGCCCGGCGTCCGCAGCGCAAGATTCGCACAGGAAAACTTCCCGCCACAGGCGTCGCGCGAAGACATCGACAAGGCAAACAACGCAAAACTCCTGAACGAACTGTCCGGTATCGACGAAGAAAAACGCACTGCCCGGTTTGTCTGCTGCCTGGCGCTGTCCGACGGAACCGACATCATCGCCGAGGCAAGCGGCGTCCTCGAAGGCGTCATCATACGCGAACCACGCGGCCACAATGGATTCGGATATGACCCTCTGTTCTTCGTCCCGGAGATGGGACGAACCACAGCCGAACTCGATCCGAAGGAGAAAAACCGAATCTCCCATCGAGGACAAGCCGTCAGGAAATTCGCCGAAGTGCTGAAAGAAATGTTGAAAAAGGATAAAAATTCATGCCGGAAGTAATTTGTCTTGGTGAGTTGCTGATTGATTTTTGTTCGAGCGACGCGGACGTATCGCTCGGCGAGGCGCGGACCTTTACCAGGTCGCCCGGCGGAGCGCCTGCGAACGTCGCTGTTGCAGTGCGACGTATGGGGCGATCGGCGGGGTTCCTCGGAGCCGTCGGCGACGACCCGTTCGGCGATTTCCTCGCCGGCGTGCTGGCGGGCGAAGGGGTCGAGACCACCGGCCTGGTCAGGCAGACGGGGATGCGGACGCCGCTGGCGTTCGTCGCCGGACAGTCCGACGGAACCTGCGACTTTTGCTTCTATCACGACGCCGGACTTGTCGGACTGACCGCAGATGACATCGACGAAACTTACCTGACCGGCGCGTCGGCGCTGCACTTCGGCTCCATCAGCCGGATAGACCCCGCCGCCCGCGCCGCCACAGACAAGGCCAGACGAATCGCATCCGACAGCGGGCTGATTATCAGTTACGATCCGAATTACAGGTCCCGACTCTGGAGCGACGAAAACGAGGCACGCCGTCGGATCCACGAAGGTTTCGAGCAGACAACGGTAACGAAAATTTCGCAGGACGAGTGGGCGTTCATACTCGGTGAGGAAGATTTCTCCGGCGGCGCACGGCAACTGCTGGATTCCGGCGTCGAACTGGTCGTTCGGAGCGAAGGGGCAGACGGGGCTAGTTTCGCCACCACGTCGTCGGCGGGGCACGTCGATGCCTTCCACGTCGATTCGGTGGAGTTCACCGGGGCAGGAGACGCCTTCGACGCATCGCTTCTGGTAGATTTGCTTTGGTTTCGCGCCGACGGCGTCAGTCCGAGCGAACTCGACGAATCACAACTCCGGTGGATTATCCGCCGCGCCAACGCCGTCGGCGCGTTGACGACGAGATGCGCCGGAGCCATCCCCGCCCTGCCTACTCGCGACCAGGTCGATGCCTTTCTCGACGACGAACAGCGGCGATAGCGCCAACGGCAAAAGCAAAAACACTGTACACCCCAACTGTAACATACCACGCCGTCGCCCGGATGGGCACATCACGCCCAAGCACAGTGTATTCGTAGAGGATGGGCCTTTCGTTCCAGACGAATGTCGTCCCGTCGGAAAGACACTCCGTCGTTGCAAAGACGGGATTGCAGGCCCGAACGCCGAACGCGACACGCTCGCGCCAGGGCGGCGAGGCCGAGGTGATTATCCCATTGACCCAGAACGGACCGGCAGCCAACGCCAGAATAAGCGACGCCGCAACGACTGACAGGACATGCCGGCTGATAACATTTCGCCCCAGCAGCACCAGCGAGCATCCCGCCAGCGCTACACTGCAAAAGATAAGGTATATCTCAATCGCCCCGACGGGTCCGAGCGCAGGCCCGGCTGATGCCGACACAATCAGGACCACCGCGCTCGCATCGATCACCGCCCCGCCGCGAAGCAGGGCGTCTATGACCGACCGCCCACCGGCAGCAAAAACCGGCGCTGCCACGACAACCCACCCCAAGGCGACCAGCAACGTCAGCACAATTTCGCCGAAGATAAAATACGTCCCCAACTGCACCGCCACAGTCGTACCGGCCGCAATCAGTATCGCCAATGCGTTCCGCCGGATCACAGTTGCGACGCCAACATGATTATCAGATTCATCCATCAAGGTATTACCATGGAACAAACAAAATCCAACGGACCGGTGGCACAAACTATTAATCCAACTCTTTTTTCTTCTGTTGTGCTTCGTATTCGTCCAGGGCTTTTTTCAGTCCGGCGGCGTAATCGGCCCATAGTTCGGAAAGGGCTTCTGCCTGTTTAATTCGTCGCTTGATGTGTTCGAGCGATGCGGCTGCATCTTCGGCGGGATCAATTATCAAGTCATCCTTCCGGGCGAACTGCCCCTTCCACCACTTAATGGCCTTATCGGCATCGGCCGGCGTCCTCGGAAGGATTTCTGCACGCAATTCGCGAGTGCTGAAAGTTATCCTGGTCAGTCCTGACTGTTCGAGAATCTCTCGCAACCGTTCGCGATCATACACAAGCGCTTTGGGATCGATGCGAACGTCGGCTGAAGTGTCGGCGTGACGGGAGAGAAAACGCCTTACCGCCCGTGAAATGTTCTCCGGCGCAATGGCTTTTCCGTCAAGTTTTATCCTTCCGATCGCGTCAACGTTGAACGTAATCCTCGCTGCCGGAGCGTTTTGGGCGCCCTTGACTACCTGGATTATCAATTTTACAGGCGTACCCCTCGGCGGTATTACCGACATATTGACGGCGAACTCACGGAAGGCGTCCTTCGAGGTGCTCTGGAAAGGAACGTCAATCACAGCAGCGGCAAAATTGGTTACGGATATATGCAGACCCTCAAGGTCGGCCCAATATCGCCCGTCATCAAGAAAATCGGATCCCACAAATATCCATCGCGTCTTCGGCAACTTCTTCTTCGACGCTATTTCAATCATCCAATCGGTAACGGGGACTTGGCGGACTTTCCCGGACTTATCGGTCCACCGCACGCTGATATTCAGTGCTGCACCGGCCGGTGAGATGAAAACCGGCTTTTTCCCTGCGGGCGTTATCCACTGCGCGGGTCTGCCGGGCGCGAGACCGAGCACCAACAAGGCTGCATGAAGCGACGACGGCGGAACGTCGGTCGTCAGGAGCGTTTCATGCTCCTTTACGCCCGTTTTGCACATGAGAAACTCCAGCATCATAGGCGGTTCCGGCTCGCCCTTTCGTGGTTGTCGCGGCGTTACCTTCGCATCAATGATGACCCGCTTTCCTTTCCGGTCAATCTTCAGATTTTTCAGAGGGCCCGCCGGAGCAGTCGCTGCCGGTTTGCTGCTCGCCCCGTCAGAATCGCGTCGAGTCGCCGGTTCGGACGATTCGGCCGCTAAAGAGATACAAACAATCGCCGCCGTAACTGCAATCGAGATTATGCTTCTCCAGAGACGCAGGTTGCAAATTGATCCGGTCATGTTTTTCTCCTCAATTCGGTCTGGAGTTAATGGTAACACAAATCGATTATGGTGTCCGCGCCAAAACCACCCCGGCAAAGAAGGATGAAAAAAAACGCCCCGTCCTTCAAAGAACGGGGCGTCGAAAGTTTCAACGGTGATTGCTTCGGCCTTAATCCGGGAATGCCGCTTCTTCGTACTCGCGCTGAATTATTATCATGGGTTTGACCAGGATCAGCAGCGTCTGACTATCGCTGACTTTTGCGCGGTTTGTGGTTATTCGATTAAGCACCGGTATTTTCGAAAGGATGGGCACGCCCATTTCCCGCTCGACTTCTCCGGCTGTTCTCTGCCCACCCAGCAGGAGCGTCCCGCCGTCCGGTACGGATACGGTACATTCCAGCATCTGCGTGCTGATGTTCGGCAACTGGATGAATCCGGTGGGGCCCCATGCGAACATGTCAATCGAGTTAAGAACCGTTACCGCCGGTCTGACCGTCATGGTTACATACCGCCGGTCGGCCGATATTGTTCCCTCAACGTCGAGGACCGTACCGGTTCCGACCGTCTGGACATCGGGTCTGATCGCCGATACATTTTCACCGATTACCGGTTCGAGCGAGGCTACATACGCCACCTGCTGCCCGACGACGACATATGCCCGCTGACTGTTATAAAGCGTAATCCTCGGCGCTGTAAGCGTCCGCGTCGCCGAATGCGCCTGTGTGGCCGCTATGAGGAAATCGACCTGGATGTCATCCAGGAATGACCCGACTATCTGAAGTCCCGACATGCCAGCAGCCAATCCGCCGATGTTTCCGCCCATGCCGGTCTGTAATCCGCTACTGAATCCGTAACTTCCCAACCCGGTCGTTACGGGCGTCATATTGTCGGTCCATTTTCCACCGTGCCACTGGGACATGCGGGGAACGCCACGATCGACGATCCTCGCACCTGTAAGCGGGTCAACCGCCCATGCCCCCGAACCGTCGTCATGACGGGTCATGCCGCTACCCAGGTTGAAGTAAAAATCCAGGTCGATACCGACGTGACTAAGAAATCCGGAGTTGACGGTAATAAATCGTGCTTCGACATTAATCTGCAGCGCCCTTGACTCTCTCAGCTGCCCCAGCAGGTCAAGCAGGGACCGCTGGTTTTCGGCAGTCTGCGTAACGATAATCTGCCCGCCCAATTCCTTGATGGAACCGATATCCCCGGCACTTTCACCGCCGCGCCAGGAATTCGGATCGATGGTAGAGCGAATCAGGTCCAGAATATCATCAATCATTTCTTCTCGTGTTCTCTCATCGTCATCGTCGTCGTCGTCATCGTCGTCGTCGTCGTCCCACCCGCTGCTACCGTTGTTGTTGTTGTTGTTTCCACCACCGGTGCTAAGATTGATGCTGGGGCCTTCAAAACTAGGCAGGCGAATAACAAGGTCGCGAATATCATACACACGTGTGACAGTCTGCTTGGACAGGTCCTCCTTGGTCGATATCGTGATGACACCTTCGTCCACTACGAACCCCAGAGTGGTAACTCCCCCAACGTCATCAAGGATTGTCCGAATGGCCTTGTTCAGCGTTACGTTAGTCAGGTGAACATCAACTTTGCTCTCCTTGGTAACACCTGCCAGTTCCAGCGCAGCCCAATTGACATGGATATTCACGTTTCCGAATTCGCGGAGGAACTGCACGACGTTTTTGAAGTCCACACCGGGAAGTTCAAGTTTGGGAAGAACGTCGTTCAATCGTCGGCGAACAACCCGGTCGGCTTCGCTTTCAGTAGCCTGCCCAGCGCCGACCCCTTTGCGCCTGAGGGTAATATCAGGCCAATCTTCCGGGTAATTCATCAGTACGTGCCAGGGAACCTGTGCCCAGCTGATGGCGTTCAACTGCAGGACTTCCTGTCGCTGAGAGGTTCTGCGCGCGTCCTTTGCGTCGAGAATTTGCACGAATCGGTCCAGCCGGCTGTAGGATTTCTTCGCCCAGACGTCATTGGGATCCAGTTTGAGAATTTGACCGTACACATCAATGGCCTGCTTGTATTTCTGTTCATCGCAGAGGGTATCGGCCCGCGCCTTCAATGTTGCAATCTTTTCGCGCTTTTGGCGCCTTATGTCCCTTTCGCGGCGGAGTTTGCTTTGCTTGATCTCCGTGGCCTGAATGGCAACCTGTTCCTTTTGCCATTTCGATTTGACCATCTCGATATACTCGGCCAGTTTTTCGGTTTCTATCTTTTTGTCGCTGTATTCCTTGCTGGTGAACAGGCTCTTGTTGGTCGCCAAAAGTGTTTTGGCGTAGTTGACCTCTTCGGTGGCCTTGGCGAAATCTTCTTTTCCCCTGGGCGATTGCACTGCTTCTCGTGCCCGCTGCATAGCCTTGGTGTAACGGACTTCGGTTCGCTGCTTGCGGATGCTCCGTGTCTTTTCGAGGCGGGTTATCGCCGCCAGTCCTCCACCGGACCCGACGAGGCTTTTGGCAAAAGCGAGACGCTCGTGTGCAGGTTTGTACTGCGGTGCAATCTTGATTGCCTGCTCGAAATGGGCAATGGCCTGTTCGACCTTGTCGGCGTCCAGCGCATTGTTTCCCTTGACGATAAAGTCCTTTGCCTTGTCGATTTTCGCCTGAAGACGTTTGAAGCGGATCTTCGCCTTCGCAGCGGCATCGGATTCGCTCTTCGGAGCGGGGGTTTCTGTCGTCTTCTCGGTGGCGGTTTTTGAGTTGTCCGCGGCTTTGGCGTCAGCGGCGGCCTTGGCCTCTTCAATCCGCTTGATCACCAGCGCACGCTGCGTACGAGCCTCCTTGCGCACCTCCTTATAGACGAACTCGCTCCGGGCGACCTGTTCAAAGAGACTTTGGGCCTTTTTCAGATCGTTGGCCTTGAGCGCCTCCACACCGTCATCGTATGCCCCCAGAGCCGCTGCCTGCTGCTTGGCGGCATCGTTGACTTTTTTGAGGTATTCATCGAGTTGCTTCTTCTGATCATCGGTAAGGCGGTCCCTGAGTTCGCCGGCCTTCAGGAACGTTGCCTGGGCGCTCTTGAAGTCCAGGTTTTTGTACTGCTCCACACCCTGCTTCAATAGTGCCTGTGCATCGTCAGTCTTGGCATCCTGCCCCCAAGCAGCCGGACCAACAACCAATACCACAACTATCGCCAACGCTGTCCATCGCAAGTTAGTAAGCCAACGCAATGCAATGCTCCTTTCAAGAAACCCATGCCACACAGGTTCGCAAGGTCGCCTTCTTATCGGCGATCCGTCATCAGTACCTGCTCGGGGACCATCCTACACGAAAAACCTACTCCTCGCCGAGCGGGTACGCCGAGAGCGACACCATCACTATATCCAAGCCCGTTGTTCCTTTATTTATCGAACAATAGCATACAACCATACTACTAAACAACGAACCTCGCGCTCGGCAGGGCGAGAGCAGCATAATTCAATCATACCAGGTAATGCAAGCAGAAAATCGTCGGCATTTTTTACGCTGACTTTTGTTTCCTGCTACCGCACACTTGACGCGGTCCGGGTCGATTTAAGAACTTCGTTGCGCAAATCCTTGTATCTCTGCGACGAGTCGTCCTGCGTACGCGTGCGAAGTTTCCCATCCGCATCGAGGTACAGCAACTCCGTCGTCGTCCGGAAAAAGTTCGTACCGGGAATTCGTTGTTTCTTCTTGAAATTAAAACTTACGGCAATAGCGCCGGTCTTGAAGTTGACGAGTGTTTCTTCCTGCTCGCCTCCGCCAAGTCGAAGTAACTCTTTGCGAACCTCTTCGCCGATAGGTTCGCCCTGTCCGATCCTGAAACTATGACTGATCCACTGACCCCATTGCTGCGTGAATACCTCCAGCGTTACCGTACCCATTTGCGGAGCGCTCCCGACCAGGAAAAACTCGGTCGGACGCTTCACGCTTACCGGTTCAGACCATTGGGACCAGGGTGTGCGAACAAACTTAATCTTAGCGTCATCCTTATTCGCAACATCCTTAAAGCGACCCAGAAGCGGATTAATAAGAACCAGGCGAAGTTGATAACGATAGGTCATCCCTTCGGTCAGGTTCGTGTCATGAAACCACACCTCAAGGATACCGGCGGGGTTATCCAACTGCTCCTGGAGAGTAGGTATTAATACGAGTTTGGGCGCATCAGGCCCAGCCGTTACGGAACGGCGCCCCAGACCGACACGCCTGTCTTCGCCACGCCGAATTCCTCTGCCCCCATCACCACGACGGTCTTCATCGCGCCCGGCTGGTATTCTACCTCTGCCCTCATCGCCGCGACGTTCATCACGCTCGACTGGTCTTCTGATTCTGCCTCTGCCCTCATCACCGCGACGTTCATCACGCCTGACCGTCGATCTTCTGTTTCTGCCCTCATCACCACGACGCTCGGACCGCTCCGTTCTACCTCGAACATTCGGCCTGACAACCCGGCGGCGCTTGGCTTCCTCTTCGCGGCGTTTGGCTGCCTCACGTTGTCTTTTGGCTTCTTCTCCGCGGCGTCTGGCTGCCTCGCGCTCGCGGGCCAATCTGGCATCTGTTTCTGTCTTTTCAGATGTTGTCGATTTTTCCTCTTCGGTCTTCAGGAGGTCGCTGACACGTGTGCGAGCTTTGTGGTCTTGAATCTGCCATGTTCCCGTCCGACGATTAGACCAGACGATGTCAGGGCAGGGAGATTCGAGAATTTGTTCCTGGTTCGCAATCCAGGACAATTCGTTACACTTCTGTTGAATTATGAGAAAATTTTTCCCATCTGCCTCCGGGATTACCGGTAATTTCTGATTTCCGGGCACAATTGCCATTACGGCTGGTCGGCCTTCACTCCACGAACCGTCCGGAAGGAGATACCGGCGACGCGCCTCAACAGCAAAAAAGACAACCTTGGGAGGTACATATGTTTTTTCAAGGGCTTGTTTCCACTTCTTGAGAACTTTTCCGTGTTCGAAAACCGCTGCAACGTGGGTTATATTGATTCCTTTGTATTCTGTTTCTCCCTCCGGCGTCAAACTGACCTGGACTTCCCGAATGGTTTTTACCAGCGGCTGTTCGGGTTTCGGTAGCGGTACCAGAGCGGCCAGACCGGTTGGCTCAACAGTCTTTACCTTTGTTATAACCAGATTGGGAGGCATTAGATCTGATCTATAACGAACGTAAGAGTGCACACGTCCGGTATTATATGGGTTTTTATAAATCGCTTCCAGTCGCTCTACATAATTCGGTACCGGTATAATTTCAGGTTTCAACCTTTCCATCCGCTTTTCCAGGTTGTCCGACGCGTCTTTCAGTGCCTGATCAACTTCACTGGGCGAGTAGTCTTTAGGGGGCATCCCGATAGCGGACGTTACCGAGTCGATGTCAATTCCTTTGGGGGCGTAGTCGATTATGGGAGACCAAGTCTTAGCGTTTCCGTTGGCGGCATAGACCTTGTCAGCGGCGTCCACCCAGTATGCCGAGTTGTCCACCAGAACGGCTGTCCCGCCGTTCAGCGGGCCGAACTGCCACTTCTTGGTCAGGAATGTCGTCTGGAAAGTCCGTTCTACCGTTTGGCGCATCCCGATGGCATTGATTCCCAGTTTAATCCGGCGCGGACTTTCCAGCCCCCAGTGCAAACCCACGACAACCAGGATCACCAACGCGATCCCGATGGCAATCTTTTCCACGTGCTGTTCAATCAAGCCGGCTTCTTCTTTCCGGGCCATGATTTCAATCTCCTCATTTTTTCATCAAACCAGACGCCTGCAAAGACAAGCCGGCGTTTCCGGCACATAACAATGTCAGCCTCACCTTCGGCGTCGGAATTTACTGGTCTTGGTCTTGGTCTTGGTCTTGATTATAGGGGACAATCCCTTTCTTTTGTTGTCTTCATCTCGCAGGGCGTCGGGGTTCATCTCTCTTATATTCTTCAGGAAATCTTCTACCGGCATCAGGGGGGGATAGTCCTTATCCCAGGTTTTCGTTTCCTTATCCCATCGCCCGCGAGTCCAGTCCGTCAGCATAAGCATTTCACCGACGATGGTTACCTTCATCACGGAATCAGTACCGTAATAGTACACCTTTGACTGCACCGGTTTGATGATGCTGAGTTCCAGAATGGTGTGATAGTTCTGCGCCATCAGGTTCCTTTGCAGCCTGAGAAGATACCGCATGGGAATCACGACGGTGAAATCATAATGCACCACATCGTAGAGTTTGTTACACGCCCGTCCCGTGAGTCGGGGAGGAGTTTTATCGCCTTTGGCGGAATCAATGTTTGCGTATTGAAGCACCGTGGTCGTTGCGCCCGAGTCGGCCGATCCGCCAAGGACAAATCCTCTGACGTCGATATTCATCAAACGTTTCACCGCCGATGCGGCCACGCCCGTCTGCTTTCGGGAGGCCGTTTTTCTTACCTGTTCGTTTGTCAGGTTAATCGCGTTGATAATATCCTTTTGTACCCACAGTCCCACCTGGGCCATCCATAGGTCGTCGTCGGAGTAATCCAGCGTATTGCGTTTAAGTGCGACGTACATTGCCCCGCCGGTAGTTAATCTGCTCTCGCCCCTGCCGCTGTCGCTTGTTTTATCCTGTTCTTCGTCGGCGTATATCCACCCCTTTTCCGATTGTCTGACAACCAGATTAATCAATGCCTGCCGTCCAATGTCGCTTTTTACATCCACTACCTTGGATGGGCGTGCCGAACCGTGTCTTATTTCCCTACGGTCGTCGAAACGGTCGCGGTCGCGACGATCGCGATCGTTTCTGGTTGCAGAACCGGCATAGTTGATTTTTTCTTCTTTTTTCTCTGCCGGCATCGCACCGGCGGTAATCCTCGCCATTTCCTCGTCGATCTCCTTGGTCGTTGGTGGAACGGTCCGCTTGAGCGTCTTCAACAGACTCGCTATCTCTCGGCGATATTTTTCCGGAAACAGTTGCCGAAGAGTCTCACGATCCTTGAACTCCGGATCGACCGGAAATGCGGGGACTGTCTGACCTGAAATTCCAAATGACAGCACCTCGTGATCGCGTCGGTTGCGACGAAGGAATGTATCGGCCACTGTCTCGGCCTGATATCGCATATCTTCGACTCGTCGTTTTTTAGCCTCGACACCACGCTTGTTGATACCGTGAGAGGCCAATGAATTAATCTCCTTGGCCTTGGATATATATGGTTTGCTATCGGTGTCGGACTGAGCGCCCATTGATCTTCCCAGCAGTAACCCCGCAGAGGCGCCCACAATGACAACCGCCGCCGTAATGACCAGAAATAAATTTTCTTTCAGGAAATTCATCGCGTACCTCCGGTCTTGGAAATCGAACTGTCCTTATCGTCTTTTGGCAGGCCGGTACCCTTAATCAGGACTTTCCAACCAATGAAAAACCGCGAATCCGCACCGGCGTATTCACCTGTCAGCGGGTCCAGAACAATGTCGCCCTGTTGCCCGCTCGTATTAGTTCTACCTCTATAATCATCTCGCCCTCCCCTCACGCCGATTACCGTGTCCGGCACCAAAGGCTTGCCTGGTTGGACTTCAGAGACGCTTAATGTTACCTCCACGGATGGAAACTTCTCAGCCAACTCGCCAAGTTTATGCTTCAGGTTGGTGCCGATAAACTGCACTGCTTCCGCGTACGGAAGCGGTACGGAACCGGAAATATAAACAAGGTATCCCCGCTGACCGGCGGGTTTCTTCTCGGTTTTTTTGGCGACCGTTTTCGGTCCTCTTCCCCTGTAGTCTCTGAATTCCCTCTCTGCATCGCGTTCGTACCTCCCAGTCCTGGGTCCGCTCATGGACTCATTGGACTTTGGGGGTACTACCCCTCCGGTGAATCCGGCTTTGAGCTGTTCTTTTTTGACGCCCGACAAATCATCTTTATACGTCATGGTTTGCGAGGCAATCATGATCACGCGCCGCTGTGACCGCTTAATCTTCATAAGGTCGTCCCGACCCTCCAGGGTCATCAGTCCCTGGTCGGTCGCTGTCTTTTCGATCGATTCGCTGATGAGGTAGGTCAGCGTCGGCATAAAGTCGCGATACCCCATCATCTCCTTATATTGGAGAACGTCCTTTTCCTTGGCCTTGTCCTGACCGTCGTATTTCTTATACTCTTTCCGCAGTTTATTGTATTTCCCGATAACACTCCCCGCCGAAGCCAGCCCCGCTCTCTGCGTTTTGAGGGTATTACTGTCGGCATTGGCTCGCCATGTCCACATGCCTACTGCAATCAGGATCACCGCAGCAGCAGCGGCGAACCGAGGCCTCTTGCGATCCCACAATCGGTGCCTGGCGCTTTCGGACGGAAGGAGGTTGGTCTGAACCTGGGTTACTCCCAGCCCCTGTAGCGCCAACCCGTAAGCGACAGCGAATGAAAGGATGTTTTCTGTAAATGCCGGTGCATTTGACGCCGGCGACGGTGAAAGTTTTTCGTACGAGTCAATTCTGACTACCGGAATACCGAGGTTCTGCTCAATATATTTCTGAAGTCCTGGAAGTCTGAACCCGTTACCAATGGCGACGACCCGACGGAACCTGCTCTCGCGGTGCAGCGAGGTGTAATATCCGACAGACCGTTGGATTTCCTGTGTAAGTTCGGCGAATACGGGGCGCATCGCCTGGAATACCTGGCGGGCATACTTACTGGTACCGGCGGCGCGCTTCAGTTTTTCGGCCTTGTTGAAATCCAGTTTGAACGCCTTTACCAGCACCTCGGTAAAATTGTTTCCACCCAGTTGAAGCGTTCGCGTCCATATCCTGGGCCCGTCGGCGACGACAATGTCAGTTTTGTCCGCCCCCACATCGACCAGCAGCGTCGCGCCGTTATCGACAACCTGGCCGTCGAATTCCATGAAGTTATACAGCGCCAACGGCGACATCTGGACGATATCGACGGTAACCCCCGCATCCTCGAAGCGATGCAGCGTCTCCCAAACGTCCGAACGCTTCATCGCAAAGATACCGACCTCGATATCGGGAGAATCAGGGTCGCGAAAGGACTGCCAACGCCAGATAACTTCATTAATGCTGAAGGGTATCTGCTGCTCCGCCTCAAAACGAACAATCTCCGGAACCTGCTTTTCCTCCACCGGCGGGAGTTTGACGAAACGGGTAAAACCGGATTGACCGGGAATCGAAACCACCACGCTCGCCTTTGAAATGTCGTTGCGGGTGAGAAACTGCTCAAGGGCGACATTGATCGCACGCTCTCGCTCCGGCGAATTCATCTGGGACAATATCCGAGGGTGTTCGATTATCTCAAACCCACCTATGCTGATTTGTCCCTGGGTACTGACCAGCTCCAAAGCCTTCAATGCACACTGCCCAATGTCAATGCCCCAGACTCTTTCGGTCGTAGCCATGTCTAAACCCTCTTATTGTTTAGCAACCGCCCTTTGCGGCGACTATAATATGGTCTTTAACTACAATAGCGGCGTCAAGTTATTAATATGCTGACTCGCCGACATAAATCGAGGTCCCGCAATGCGCCGTTTCTCTACTGTTACAATCGGATGCAAGGTCAACCAGTATGAAACGCAGTCCATAGCCGCTCTTTTGCGACGTTCAGGCCTGTGCGACTCGTCAGAACCGCCTGACCTCGTCATAATCAATACCTGCTGCGTAACGGCGTCCGCCGCTGCAAAGAGCCGACGCGCAATCAGACGCGCCGTCAGAAATAATCCAAATACCGACATCATCATCCTCGGATGCTACGCAACGGCTGAAGGCGAAAACCTGCGACAAATGGCAATCGAGTCCGGTGCGAGAGGCGAAATTCACGCTCTCGGACACCACGACAATATTGCCAAACACCTTCAGCAGTATCTATCATCGGCGAGCAACCCAAGCCGGGAAGAAAACCAGAGGACCAAACCGGCCAGGCTCGTCAGGAATGAAAAATGTATGAGGACGAGTTCGTATCAGCGCCCAGCCAAGGACTCTCGTAACTCTACACCTATTAAACCAACTCAAAAAACCCCTGTCAAGAAAAACAACACCGAACGGAGAACATTTAATCTACCTCCGATTGAAACCTTCACAAACCACCAGCGGGCGTTCGTAAAGGTTCAGGACGGGTGCGATGCCTTCTGCACATATTGCATTATACCGCAATTGAGGTCGTGCGTCTGGTCCAGGCCGATGGACGAAATACTCGACGAAATCGCGACACTCGTCGCCAACGGGCATCGGGAAATCGTCCTCTGCGGCGTCTTTCTGGGCGCGTACGATCAGCCGACCACCATCCGCCGTAAATGGACCCGCCCGTCCGCCCTGCCGGAACTGCTCCAGCGTGCAGCCAAGACGCCGGGGCTATGGCGGGTTAGACTCAGCAGCCTCGAACCCGGAGACGTTACCGACAAACTGCTGGAAATCTTCCGCGACTTCCCCACCGTCGCGCCGCATCTGCACCTGCCTATGCAGTCCGGCTCAAGCCGCATCCTGAAACGGATGAATCGCCAATACGACGCCGCCCAATTCCTCGATGCCGTCCGGCGAGTGCGCGAAACCATCAACGATGCCGCCATTACCACCGACGTGGTCGTCGGTTTCCCCGGCGAGAGCGATGCCGACTTCGCCGACACGCTGGATGTCGCCCGGCAGTCTGAATTCAGCAAGATTCACATTTTCGGCTTCTCGCCCCGGCCAGGAACGGCTGCATGGAACTGGCGGGCAGAAGCCCCGCCGCCGGAGGTCGTCAAGGCCCGCTGCGCGAAATTGGCCCAACTGGAGCGAGAGATGTCTGAAAATTTCCGTCGGCGATTCATAGGCCGGACCGTCGAGGCCATCGTCGAACAACCAAACTCCAAAACCCCGCCCGCCTGCTCCCGCGCTCTAACCGACAGATACATCGAAGTAACCTTTCCCAAAAACGCAGGGGAAGACTTGACGGGAAAGATCGCACGTCTGCGGATCGAACGGCTTTCAAATGGCTCGCTGGTGGGCGTACTCGCAAAAAAACAATAACGCTCCGACCCGGATATACCTTATCATGCACTTTCCAAGACCCATGGCCAGGCTGATCGGACGATATTCGAGGTGAATCGAGTGGCAGGTTACAGTCCTATCGAACTGTATGCGGGGTTGCTGATCGCCGTGCCGCTGGTGCTGCTGATTCTCCTGTTCGTAACCCTATCGACAATCATATTATTGAAGGCGCTGCTATGGCAAAATAGAAAACGACGTGCTTACCGCCAGGCAATGAAAGAAAAATATCGTCCTGACGGACTGCCCTATCCTCCCGCCGGGCGAGCGATGTGCGACGTCTGCCAAAAGCCACACGAAAAAGTTTATTTCCTGCCGTCAGGGCAACGCCTCTGCACCAATTGCTACGAATCTCTTAAAATGACTACTGTCGAAAAAGATGTTCGCACTGAAATTCCGCCACAAAACAAGCCGGAAAAAGAAAAAACATAATAAGGAACTACTATGCCGGAAAAGCCCACCCTTGAAAGCAAGATATTCACCGCCGGAGACGACAGGAAAGCCAGCATGAAGGACCTGCTGGATTATTTCTCCAAACAGGGGCAGATGCGCGTTTCCGACCTACACCTGAAGGTCAACTGCCCGCCAACCTATCGCATCGACGGCGACCTCCAGAAGACAGAAGGCCCCCTCCTGAACGCCGAGACGGTCGCAGCCATGTCTGAAACACTGCTGAGCGAAATTGAACTGGAGAAACTCGAGACCGACGGGTCGGTGGACAGTTCGCTCTTCACCGATACGCTCCAGTTTCGCCTGAACTGTTTCCACGACAATGACGGACTGTCCATTGCTATCCGCGCCCTGGAACGGTCCGCCCCTCCCGTCGAGGAAATCGGCTTCCCCAACAACGTCTGGAAAGACATCATCACCAGGCAGCAGGGTCTTGTTCTGCTGACCGGTATCACCGGCGCCGGTAAATCCACTACCATCGCCTCGCTGATCGACCGAATCGCCGAAACACGCCCCTGCCGGATTATCACCCTTGAAGACCCGATCGAGTACCGACTGCAAAGTCGCAAGGCCATGATTTCGCAGCGCGAGGTTGGACGCGACCTGCCGAGTTTTAAACGTGGCCTGCGCGACTGCCTGCGCGAAGACCCCGACATCATCTTCGTCGGCGAGATGCGAGACCAGGAATCCACGAAATGGACGCTGACCGCAGCCGAAACCGGACACCTGGTATTCTCCACGCTGCACACACGCGATGCCCGAGGCTCGATCACGCGGGTGCTGGACATGTTCCCGGCAAACCAGCAGGATGAAATCGCCAGTCAGTTGTCGCTGGGACTGGCTTACGCCATCTCACAGAAACTCATCCCGCGCAGCGACGAAAAAGGGCGGGTTGTGGCTATGGAAATCCTCAATAACACCTACGCCGTCAGCAACCTTATCCGCCTACGCAAAATGGAGCAGGTCTATACACAGTTACAAACCCGAATTAAGGATGTTACTACCGAGCGAATGACGACGATGGAGCGGAGCCTGGCGGGCCTGGTCGCCGCGGGGAAGGTCGCCCCTCTCGAAGCCGAAAAATGGGCCGACGACAGAAACTCCTTCCTCGACGAAATGAAACGCATCGGACAGGAAATCGAGCGGTAAAAATCAGAATAAAGGGGTCAGAATAAAGGGGTCGGGAACCTTTTTTGTAGGCGTCGGGTGTGCAGGTTCTTTTCCCTGCACACGCGATTGGTAGGCCGGGAATTCCGTGTGCAGGGAACAGAACCTGCACACTCTACAAACTGCTTTTTTCTTCTTGTTTCCTGTGTTTGAATATCATGATAAATCTGTGCATGTACCAGAATGAAACCAATGACAACAAAACGAAGACGGTTGTGGGTATTCTTCGCACCCAAATCTGAGAGGCAAGCGATCTGGGCGCTGTGAGACAGGAATCAGGCATCGGCAGGGTGAAGGCCCATGTCAGGAAGGCGTCACTCACGGGAAGCCGGCCGAACAAATATTGCGTGCCGGTTACGCCTTTACCTTCAAGGTCCATTTCATGTCTCAATCCGAGCGAGTTCACAAGGTCATAAATGTCTTCGGCGGTCTCGAGATCGCCGTTTGAAATTGACGCTGCCAGCCCAACGCAGGTTGCGGTCATGCCTACGCTCATGAGAATGGGGCCGGAGTCAACATCTGCAGGCCGATCCAACCCGCTGGGATACTCGCGAAAAACGTTGAAACCAAGGCGTGTTACGAGAAAGTGCTCTCGGTACAACCCGTACATGTCCGGCGCTAATTCGGGATCCATATCAGGCAACAGCGCCAGAATCCACGAGTTCGCACAACCCCGCGCGGGTTGCAGCAAGTGGCCGGTGCGTGAGTCCAGGTGACCGGCAGGCAGTCCTGTGCGAGGATCGGGGTTGTCCAGCGTCCATTCTCGCCAATGCTCATACGCGACCCGATACTGCGTTGAGTAGAGCTCGTCATGAAGCAACAGCGAGGCGAGTGCGGTAACGTTGTCCGCAGGCCAACAGAGTCCAACGTAACTGTCAAGATGGGCCGTCGGGCTTGCCAGGAAGGCATCGGCAAGGGACTTCGTGTTCGTGTGAAACTCATCGACAAGGCGCCTGGGTCTGCGGCTTTCCGGCAGGATTTCGAGCAATTGCCCAAGGAGAAGGTTTCTTTGACCGAGCCAGAAAACGCCGTTGCGAACCTGCGTCGTCGAAAACGGGCCGACGACGTATGGCTGCTCGTACTGTTCGAGAGCCCATGTCGCCTCTGCAATGGCTGTTTCCCGCAGATCTTTCTCGACATCGAAGTTCCTGACCAGGTTTGTCCAGGACAATCCGTAGAGCGTAACGGTGAAACAGGCTCCTTCCGGGAACAACTCTTGCATCTTGTGGGCGGCATTTTGATTGCGCACCGCTTCACGCAATCCCATCAGATGACTGATCGCCACATTCTTTCGCTCATCCAATGACCGAGGTAACGACGGGAACGTTCTCGCGAAGAGGAAAGCGGCGACCACCCAGAGTACCCAGAGAGGTATCCCCAGCGCTGCGCCACGGATCAACCTGTAAACACCAAACCTCATAACGGTCATGATGGGAAATAGAAAACGCTAACTATTCTTGAAGTCCGTGGACACATTACTTAATCCTCGGCTTTTCCCGTGGCCACAAACGCCGCGGCTACGTCACCGGCGCCGACGTACCGTCGGCGGCTAAACGGACTACTGGCTACCGGCTACTTTTTCCATAAGAGTCTGATACCCGTAATGGGCGATGAGGTTGTCCAGCAGGACAAGGGCGGTAAAATTTTCGGCTACCGGCCAGATTCTATGCGAATTGCAGGCGGCCTTTGGGTTGAGGAATCGGCCGGCCCAGTTCCTTGGCTGTCTCGATCCACTCGGCGATGATGGCTTCGGCGTTAGTCAATGCCTCTTGGTAAGACGCCCCGTCGGCAGCGCAGCCGGGTAATTCAGGAACCTCGGCAATGAACGAATCGTCCTCGCCGCTCCAATAAATGATGATCTCATATTTACTCATCGTTACCACCTGCGAGTCTATACTTCAGAATTACTTTCCTGGCCTGTTTCACCTGATACGATTTCGCCTGTGAGCCCTTAGGCTGCAAGTTCAAAATCTCCTCGACACCTTCCCTGAAGAAAATGTGATGGCTGCCACGGATACGTTCCTCAAATCCAAAGTTATGCAACAATCGACACAATCCGGCAAATGGAATATTTGCGTCAGAAGCACCATGCAGGACCCGATTCAGAAGTTTCTCATCTTTGCTAGCCATTGTACCACAACTTTATCCCATGTTGTTATGCCGGTTTGACTTTTTCCATAAGAGTCTGATACCCGAAATGTGCGATGAGATTGTCCAGGAGGACCAGGGCGGTGAAGTTTTCGGCCACCGGCCAGATTCTGCCTACGATTGTCGCGTCGCGGCGGGTTATTGCCGCCAGGGCCTTGTTCTCCAGCGTGTACTTGTCGATGGTTTCCTGCGGCTTGTCGATGGTCGGGGTCGGTTTGATCGCCAGGCGGACGACAATCGGCTGGCCCGTCGCCAGGCCTCCGGTTATCCCGCCGGCATTGTTCGAGCCGAACACCACCTTGCCGCCCTCTGAGTGCAACTCGTCGTTGGACTGAACGCCGGTCATGTCTTTGACGGCAAAGCCCGCGCCGACCTCGACGCCCTTGACGGCTCCAATGCCAAGCATTCGTCCCAGTTCGGCATCGAGTTTGTTGAACACCGGCTCGCCCAAGCCAGTCGGAACGCCCGTAGCCACGACTTCCACAACCCCGCCGGCGGAATCGCCCGTGGCTGAGACCTTCATACAGGCTTCCACCATCGCATCGGCAGCGGCCAGGTCGGGGCAATTGACGATGTGATGCACGCCGTACTTATCGCGGATTTTGGCTGCGTCGATCTTCGGGGCCTTGGCGCGTATCTCGTCGATCTGCTTCTCGATCTCGGCCAGGATGCTGATCTTCTCCAGAAGCCGCATCTCCGGCGTAATTCGCCCGTCGATATAAACTTCCTGGTAAAACGGGTCGTAGTCGCGCCGCATCTGCTTATAGGCGTCGGTGTATTTCAGGGCAGTATCGCAATCGACGTCGTCGCAGCGGACGCCGGCGATTTCCCTGATGTACGAGCAGACCTCAATGCCGCAGAGTTTGAGGATTTTCTTGGCGACGTATCCGGCTGCGACGATTGTGGAGGTGTATCGCCCGCTGAAGATTCCCGCGCCGATGGCGTCGTCGTCGGGGCCATACTTGATGAACGAGGCGTATGACGCATGGCCAGGCCTCGGCGTGCGGTTCGTGTCCTGGTATTGCTTAATGTGAATAAAGTGGCGGTCGAGGTTTGGGATCAGGACCGTAAGCGGCGTTCCGTTTGTGTGGTTCCGGTTGCCTGCGCCTTCGACGGTGTCGGCTGCGTTCAGACCTGTATAGATAATCGGAAGGTCCGGCTCCTTTCTCGGCGAGGAGAGTTCATCCGCGCCGGGCTTCCTAAGCAGGAGGTCGCCGTATATTTCCTGTTCCGTCAGGAGCATCCCGGCTGGGACGCCCTGAAGCACCGCCGTCAGACCTGGCTGGTAAGACCCGCCCGCGACAGTAACCTGAAAACACCTTCCTAAATGACAACCCATCATCGTTGAATACTCCTGTTATATAGGGCGTAGGGCATAGTTTTTTTACCTAGTCCCAAGTCCCTAGTCCCTATTGTTTCTGCACGTCACATCCGATCCCCGCCATTTGCCGCACGAATGACGGGAAGGTTTTTTTGACACATTCGACGTTGCTTATAATGGTCGTGCCCGTCGCAGCCAAGCCTGCTACTGCAAGGGTCATCACCATTCGATGGTCGGCCCGGCTGGTGAGTTTGGCCCCGTGCAAATTGCTGCGACGAATAACCAGGCCATCGGGGCGTTCTTCGACATCCGCCCCCATAGCCGTCAAGGCATTGTGCATCTCGGTAATCCGGTCGCACTCCTTGTGGCGGCAGATTTCCGCTCCGGTCAGCGCAGTTTCGCCTTGGGCCAATGCTCCGATGACAGCCAGGAGCATGAACTGGTCGATGAAATCGTTGCAGTCGATCTGCCTGCCTTTGAGTTCGGACGATCTGGCTACGACGCCGTCGTCGGTGATTTCTATGTCCGCGCCCATATCCTGCAGCACGTCGAGGACGGCCTTGTCGCCCTGAACGTCGGCTGGGTCAATGCCTGTGATCAGCACCTCGGATTCCGGGCAGATTAGTCCAGCCACTATCGGATACATCGCCGCCGACCAGTCGCCGGGGATGGTCGTTTCGAATCCGCCCCACCGGCTCCGGCCTGGGATGCGGTAACGGGCGAAATCCTCGTTGGCGATTTCGACGCCGCAGCGGCCTAGCCAGTGCAGCGTTACCTCGACCCACGGTTTTTCGCCGGGATTGTGGACAATCAATTCGGTCGGCGCTTCAGCCAGCGAAGCCGCTATCAGCAGCGCGCTTACGGGTTGGGAGTCGGCACCGTCGATCTCGGCGGTTCCGCCTTTTAGAGGTCCGCGAACAACGACAGGCCCGTGCCCGTCGCCTTTAGTCGAGACAGCCTGCGCGCCCAGCGAGCTCAGTGCATCCAGCAAAGGCCCGCACAGGCGGATGTGGCGAATCGAATCGTCGCCGGTCAGGACAGTATATCCGTCGCAGCAGGCGGAGATTGCTGTGAAGAATCGGAAGATTATCCCGCTGTTTCCGCAGTTGATTACGTCGTCGGGCGTTTTGAGTCGCCCTGCCGTTCCGATAATCTCCCAACTGTCGCCGGCAGCAGGTTCGATGCTCGCGCCGAACATCTCCATCGCCTCGGTCCCGCGAAGCCAGTCGGCAGAGACCGCCGGCGAGATAATCCGACTCTTCCCCTCGGCCAGGCACGCCATTATCAGCGCGCGGAAGGAGTGCGACTTGTTCGGCGGGACCTCAACCGTCCCGCGTAATGCACGCGATGACTGCACCAGTAAGTCCATATGAATTTCCTGAAACAAAAGTTGCAGGATTTATACTACCCCCATTGTGATAATTGCGTCAAGGCCGGAAGTTCCCGGCGGACAAGCCCGTGAGCGATCTGATTTTCTGGCTTCTGTGCAACTGACAGATTAAGCAGGCAGGTCGAAGATGCGCCGTGGCGTGCCCACCTTTATCGCAGTAAAGAAAATATTGAATATTGAACAGAGAACCTGCCGACTTCGCTACGATAACACCTCCGATATTTTCACGATCCTTTTTTCTTCGGCGGATTTCTCCGCCGCCAGGGCAATGGCGACCGCCATTCTACCGATTTGACCCGAAGCCTCAGGCTTGGCTGTCCCATCCCTCACACACTGGGCAAACCTCATCAAAATCCCATGACCACCTTCTCCATTATAAGGGTCGGGGATATTTCCCTCCGTCTCCATCCGATACAGGGTACTGTTCCTGTTGTGCGAATATCTCACTTCGATATTCCTGCCCAGGTCGAATCCCTCGGTCCGCATCATACCCTTCTCGCACATTACCCCCATTTCCCTCATGTGCGTCCCCACGCCGCTTTCATAGAGATGGGCCAGCCCGGCAAACATACATATTCCCAACATGGCCCTGGCCCCATTTTCGTAGTCTATTATTACCCAGGCGTTATCCAGGATATTACTCTTGATACCGAACGGTTCGTGGATTACGTCGCTGCCGCCGCTGGCAAAGACCTGAACCGGTTCAGAATCCGTGAACCAGTTGAAAATGTCGAAATGATGGCAGTTCTTGTCCATCAGCAATCCACCCGACTTGCTTTTGTCAAACGCCCACAACATCGTTTCGGGAAAAGGATTTCTGAACTCGTTCAACCATAACATTACAGGCCTGCCTATTCCCCCCGCATCAATCATGCTCTTCATCTTGATAAGATATGCATGGTAGCGCATCTGCTGGCCTATCATGAGGGCTTTGCTCGCGTTCTCTGAAGCCTCTATCATCTCGTCGCAATGTTCAACCGTCAGCGCCATCGGTTTTTCGCAATAGACCGCTTTGCCCGCACTGAATGCATCAACGACAATATCTCTGTGGGCAAACTGAGGTGTGATTACAAAAACCGCTTCTATGTCGTCTATCTGCAGGACTTTTTTATAGTCTTTGTAGAGTTGCACACCCTGGAGTTCGGAATTGCCCTTTGCCTGCTCCAGTGCTTCATCGTTTATGTCGGCAATGGCCGTTACCTGGTAACTGCCATTGGCCAGTATGTCCGGGACTATGCCCCTGGCCCTGAATCCGTATCCGATAATCCCAATCTTGATTTTTTCCAACTCAGGCATCGGCAATCCTTTCAGTAGGAGGAGGAGGCGGATTATTATCATAGGATGGGATAGTATCAAGTATTTTATGTAAGTTTAATTTTGTGCCATCGAGGTGCTCTACGAAAGGCGGACACTCGATGAGAGGGTATATTGTCGCCGCAAAGAGGGGTGTCCACCTTTCGTAGAACACCTCACTTCGTTACGGGCGAGAACATGGCGCCCATCATTTTATACCCGGCGTACAAAGTTGACGCGCCTTGTACGGGGAGCACCTTACGAGCCGCGACTGTAAAGGAGCGGTCATTAAAACTCTCGCACTGGTCTGACCGCTCCCTCACGGTCGCGGCTCGTAAGGCGCTCCCAATGCAATCGCAGTAACTTTGTGCGCGGGTATTGCTGGCGGAGAGCAGCAAAAAAAATTTACTTTTTTCAGAAAATCTTGTTGACATACTCCTCGCGGGAATCTATTTTTACATTTTGCAAAATGTAAAAAGGAGTTAGGCGACATGGTTGCTGGTAAAGTTTCGCCAAAACAAGCGTCCGACAGTTCGGATAATTCGACCTGGTCCGCCCCTGCCCCACGATGCAGGCCTATCCCACAAAAACTATACCGGATCGGCGAAGTCGTCGAATATACAGGGCTCTCACGCCAGACCGTCCATAACTACACCATCATGGGTCTGATTACCGAGACGCGACGGTCTGCCGGTGGACATCGGCTTTACGATGAATCAGTCTTCTCCCGCCTGGACGTAATCGAAGAACTCAAACGGCAGAGGAAGACGATGCGGGAAATACGCGGGCATTTTGCAGGAATTGACGACTAAACCGGATACTTCACCGCAGTCCGTAGGACTGCGGTGAATGAAAAATACGGACTGATGGATCACAACAGTCAAATTTTACAGGTTCGCACAGTACAGAATTGCCAATATAAACCCTTTGGTACAAAGAACATAAAAATAATTTAAAGAATAAACTGAACTTTTTCGCGTTTTTATCGAGAATTAAACTTGACAGACAAGAGGATATAGGTAATCTGGGCAATATAGGCATTATAAAGATACTGGGTAGTTTGGTCGATTTAGAGAATTGATCTGCACCCGAATAAGGTCAAAAGCAAAGGAGTGTGTAATGGCCAGTGTAGTAGCAACAAACAACGCGAAGACAATTCAACAGTCGTGGAAAAAATTCGCCAGAACCCACAGCGACGACATTCGCAACATGCTTATCGAACATTATTTACCGATTGTTCGATACACAGCCGAGCGTCTTTCCGCTCGCCTGCCTGAGGAAGTCGAGGTTGACGACCTCATCTCGGCAGGAACGTTCGGGCTTATAGACGCGATAAACGCGTTCGACCTGGACAGGGGCGTCAAGTTCGAGACCTATTGCTCTCAACGTATTCGAGGCGCCATTCTTGACGAATTGCGAAGTATGGACTGGGTGCCCCGTCTTGTCCGGAGCCGGTCCCACAAAGTATCCCAAGCTACGGGTGTCCTTGAGATGGAACTGGGAAGGAAACCGACCGACCGGGAACTCGCCAAAAAGATGAAGGTCAGCCTGACCGAATTTCGCAAACTCCAACGGGACTCACAGGCGACCGGGCTGATAAGTCTGTCTCGAAAATGGTTTGAGACGGACTCCAACAGGGATGTTCTGGAAATTGACGTTCTTGAAGACAAGCGCAGCGAAGACCCGTTCCGCCAGTTTCAGCGTAAGGACGTCAAAGAATGGGTTACGCGGGGATTGAGTCGGGCAGAGCGACTTATTATCCTGTTGTACTACTTTGAAGGCATGACGATGAAAGAGATCGGCGAGACATTGGCTTTATCGGAGTCCCGCGTTTCGCAGATGCACTCCGCCATCCTTGGGCGGCTTAAGAATCACCTCACTAAAAGTCCGAAAGAACTCCAGGTTTCATAGATTGAAGCTGGGCCTTCGCAGAGTTTATCCGCCTTTGGCGGGCTTCGTCCCAGCCTACCGGTTTCGGGAGGCGATTCGGGCGAGGGCGGATTTTGCATCCTGTGTCAGCGATGCTCCGGCGTGGCCTGCGGCGAGTTTCTTCAAGACTCCCTGAGCCTTCTTCGTTCCAATCCATTCAAGGACCTGCACGCTCCGGTATTTGCGGAGCGACTCGGGCGTATTCGGCAGCGGATATGAAACCACCTTCAGCAATTCCTCCAGACGAATCTTCGCTTCCAGCGAGGTCGGTTTCTTCAATGCTTCCCGAATGTCCGAGTCAATCGCATTACCGAAACCAGCCAGTTCTTCCGAAGCACGCTTGCGAACCTTATATTTGTCGTCGTCCAACTGCCCAATCAGCCGTTTCATCTGTTCACGGTCTATATGCACGGGTTTGAGAAAGATATCCAGCAAACCGACAGCCTTGTCGCCGGCGCGAACGAGTACCCACATAATCGCATATTCGTTATGGTCACTGGACTCCTCCCTCCCTTTGAGTTTGTCCCATAAATACGACGGCTTACAGGCATCCATTTTGAGCGGGGACGTCTTGTCGTGATCGCTCCGGCACACCCATGGGTCGATGTTCCACAGAATAATCGTTGTATCCGCACCGGCCGACGCCAGCGTCCTACCGTCGGGGCTGAAGGCGACGGCGTTGACATTAGCGGTGTGGCCTGTGAAGTCCAGGACCTGCTTTCCGGTGGCAGTTTCCCAGACACGGACGACCTTATCCCTACCGGCTGATGCAATAAGTTTTCCGTCGGGCGAAAATACAACGCCGTTAACGCCGCTCCCATGACTCATCGTGCTGATTCGCTGTCCGCTGACGACGTCTGTCAGGGCTATCCGCCCGGAATGACCGGCAGAAACGACCAGTCTGCCGTTCGGTGAGAATCCGATCTGGGGAACAAATCCCCCCGGCCCGGAGCAGCGAATCGGCGACTTTCCGGGCAAAGGCGGTATCGGCCAGATGTAAATGCTTCCCGAATCCGTCGCAGCCAGCGCCTTTCCGGTACCGGAAAACGCCAGTTTGATGTTCCTGCCAACCTTTCTTTCCAATTTGTCGAACCGCTTACCCGTAGCGGCGTTCCACAGGTACACCTTCCCGTCATTATCTCCGCCGGTGGCGACGATCTTACCATTGGGAGAAACTGCCACCGAGCTAACGTGTCGCCCGTGCGGTCCGAAGGCGCGGAGTGGTTTTCCCGTCTTTGCATCCCACATTCCTGCGAATGCTTCTGCCCCGCATGAGACGATTGCCTTTCCGTCAGGCATCCACGCCAATCCGCTAGGCCCCCTCGTCCCGTGTGCGGGCCACTTGACGATTTCTTTTCGCTGCTGTACGTCCCAGATCCGAATATTGCTGTCGATACCTGATTTCGCTCCCAATGCCGAGGAAACCGCTCCCGACGCCAGGCGCTTACCGTCGGGCGAAAAGGCAAGGGCGTATATCTGGTCGGTGTGTCCGGCGAAGTTATGGACCCTCTTACCGGTCTTCACGTTCCACAGGCCAGCAGATTTGTCTGCCCGCAGTATGGCCAGCGTCTTGCCGTCCGGTGAAAACGCCAGACAGTTCCACTTGCCCCCGCTGCCGGGAAGCCGCCTGATTTCTTTCTTCGCTGCCAGATCCCACAGGCGGACGGTGCTGTCCCCACCGCTGTTGACCGCCAGCGTCTTACTGTCAGGTGAAAAGGCCAGACAGGACACCCAAACCTTGTACCCCTTCATGACGAATAATTCTTTCTTCTGTTCGAACGACCAGATGCGAACGGTTCCATCCCCGCAACCATAGGCAAGCAGTTTCTCATCCGGTGAGACGGCCAGGCTGGTAACCGCCCCGCCGGCCGAATCAATCTTGTCGGTCTGCTTACCCGTGGTGGCATCCCAGAACCGGATAGTCTTATCATGGTAACCGGAGACAATTCTACCGTCGGGCAGGAACGCCACGACGAGGATCGAAGATGACCCCTGCTTCTTCTGTCCATCCAGCAGGACAAGACCGTCTTTCGGCCTGGCCGGATGCCAAAGGTACAGTTTCCTACCGGCATTGAACACCATCGCTTTCCCATCAGGATGAAAGGCCAGGGTGAAAATGCGGTTTTTGGACAACGTCCGTTGTGTTTCCTTACCGGCTGCGACGTCCCACAAGCGGACCGTCTTGTCATGTCCGCCGGAAGCCAACGTTTTTCCGTCGGGCGAGAAGGCCAGGCAGGAAACCGTACTTTTATGGCCTGTGAGCGTCGCGACACTCTTTCCGGTTTTGACGTCCCAGAGGACAATCTTTCCGTCGCGCCCCCCGCCGGTGGCGAATACCTTACCGGTCGGCGAGAAGGCGACCGAAAAAGTTGAATCCCCATGCCTCAGCCGGAGCGTTCCCAGACGCCCCACCGCACCGGCAGGCAGGGGATCGCCATAAGAATCCACACGGTCCGACTTTTCTCCAGCATCAACCGATGTAATGAGCATCAACAATGCCAGACAAACGATTCTCGCTATCGCAAAGGATTTCATAAATAACGCTCTTTGATTTGTCCATCTTGATTATAGACGAACAGATACGCCCAAAAGGTTCCCAAAATCTGAAATTTTCCGCTACGGGTCAAAAGCGAATTTCGAAGCCGGTGAATTGGTCAGCCGGAATGATGATTTGCTGGTCGGTACTACGGATGTAATTCCCCATTTGCTCGTGGATGGTCTGGAGGAATGCGTCTATCTGGTCGGGCGTGCCTTCGGCGATGATTTCCACTCGCCCGTCGGGCAGGTTTTTGACATACCCTGTTACCTCGAACTGCTGAGCCAACCGTCTTGCGGTGTAGCGAAAACCGACGCCTTGAACGCTGCCGGAGAAATGGACAAGACGACGTTGGCTGGACATTCGTGCACCTCGCTCGTTTAGTTGAGGTTTTTCCTTCTTCGTCGCAGTGTGATCAGCCCGCCGGTCAGCAACATCGCTATGGTCGTCGGTTCCGGCGTGTGGCAGTTGGCTGTTAACTCACCAGACTCACCAAAAACCACCTCCGCTCCCAAACCCTCGGCCCCATCGGGAACAAAAGCCTCAGCATAAAAGATCGTGTCAACGTCGAATGCCTGACCAATAACAGCAGGAATACGAAATCCAACGTCAACATGGTCAAGTTCAAGATAGGCAAAGTCGTCGGCGATAACCAAACCCGCGGCGACCTGTTGGAGAACGAGTATATTGAGATCGCCTGCCAGGACAACCTGGACCCACTCCACGTCATCGTTGCCCAGAAGGGAAATAGTCCCATTAAAGCAAACTACGTCAGCCCCAGGGGCCGTCCTTATAATCCGGACATTGAAGATCGCAGCCAGACCGGTCGCGTCGGGAAAACCTTCGCCTTCATGGCGGCAGGCCTTCAGAAGACCGTTGAGTGTCAGCGTCCCGGTCGCCCAGATCGACGTGCCGGTCGGATAGCCGCAATCACCGGAGGTAACAAGAATGGTCTTGCTGTCCGTAAGCGTCCCGGTGCCGCACAGGTCCGAGCCGTGACCATCGCCACAAGCAGCCGCTCGCACCACGTGGTGAATCCCGTCTGCGTCGTAGTACGAACGAGCCTGTCCCATCACACGCATGTTGGTCCCCCCTGACTCGTGCTCCACAGTGGCAGTGACGGGAAGTTGTGTATAGTTCACAGCCGTCTGTGTGCCGGTCTCCACCGTACCGTCGTAGTTGATACTACTGTCAACCCTGATGGAATTTGCCAGCACGCCATGCGCAAGCACCGGCTCGAAAATCTGGACGAGGTCACCGCCACCACTTGCACTGTTATCGACGACACGACCATCGGCCAGGAATGCATCCGAGGCCTCGCCTTCCAGGTAGTACAGCGTCAGGCCGTTCAGGTCGAGTACTGAACCCGACCCGATGGCAAGGTTCTCGACATAGAGGCACTCGTTACTGGCCCGGTTGCCGTTGTCCGCGTCGTCCACCAACTGGATTATCGGACCTGTCCACCGACCGCCACCTTCCGGGTACTTCTCGTCAAAATACGGCGTCAGCGTCAGGCCTTTCAGGGCGAAGTTATCGACCAGACCGCCCGTAGCAGCGCCGTTGTCGTAACCGCCGACCTCTAAAACGCCCACCTGTACATCCAGCCAGCAGTACGCACCGTATGCGCTGGAAATGTCATAGGCCAGCGTAACGTTGTTCAGGTCGTCCATGTCGTTTTCCACATCGTTATCGTTGAGATAGTTCCTGAAGTGAGTGGTAGAGGTAATGAACCGATACCCAAGACCGTCACCAGGATCCTCGCTGGCGTACCTGGGCTGGTTGCAGACCATATTGATCACCTGACCCGCGGGAGCGTTAAGCACCGCGTAGTCCACATCTGCTGAACTGTCTCCGAACTGGAGGCTGGTCTTGAGTTTGAGAACCGGGGCCACGCCGGGGCTGGTGATGTTCAACGTCGTCGTGCCGTCGGCAGCGGTTGATGCCCCCATCTCCAGCTTGTTGACCGTTGCCGTACCACCAGAGAGGTTATACGATCCTCCATCCGTGAGGCCGAAGGTACCCACGGACATCTCCCCGCCGGTCTGGGTGAAATTGGATCGCCAGTATCCGCCGGCGATGGAGTCTGACTTAAACGTACCGCCTTCCAGAGTGTACTTCGTATTGAAGCCACCGGACCAGTTGTACGAACCGCTATTCAAGTAGCCAAGATCAACCGTCCCGCCGGACTGGGTGAAGGTGCAGTCCGGATTGATGTTGAGGCCGCCCTGATAGCCGGCGACCTTGAGGTACCCGGCGGTCATGTCGATGTGCCCGAGATAGACCGCCTCACCCCTATGGTCGTAGTCTCCCAATGTTACGCCGAAGGCCCCGACCGGGTCGGCCTCGGTCCCGCTGTTAATCGTTACGATCGCGCCGTTGTTGGCTATGTAGGCCTGGCCACGGTAAGTATCGCTGCCTTCAGTATAATCGTAGAACGGCAGCGGGCCTGGTGGAGTCCCAGGTCCCGGATTCGTCTTGGTCCAGGAGGCAGTCGAAGTCCAGTTACCGTCGCCGGTATTCCAGTCGAAGGTAACATCATAGGTATCCGCCCATGCCGATCCTGCCAAGGCCAACATAGCCGCTACTGCCAATAAAATCGTTACGTTTCTCACCTTACTTCTCCTTACATAATGGAGTTCCTTGTGGAACGCCCCAGCGGCATGTAGTTTTGCTTTTAGTAGGCATTATTGGCCCAGATGTCATCGAGATTCGGCCAAGATATTTCAGCCGGTTTGGTTTGGATATGTCTCTTTCCACACCGGCGAGGCCAAGGCATCCCTGCTCGATGCGTAGAAGCAAAATGGATCGAGCCGGACGCCGAAGTGACTGTTGAATGAGCGTTTCCGACCAGCCACCACTTACGAGCAAACCCCGATGTGAGTGATTGTAACACCACCGGCGCAACTTCCAAGCCCTAAATTGTGATAATTTCGCAACGGACAGGCAGAGAAACGGGGCACCACGCTGTTTCGATTTGCGCCCAGCCCGATAGCATCGCTGAACGCTGCCGGAGAAATGGACAAGACGACGTTGGCTGGATATTCGTGCACCTCATGAGAAGGGACAGAAGCCCTTTTAAAATGAATAACGAATAATGAACAGAGAATGTCGAATTTCGAAGTAAAAGAAACAGACCACCTTCGAAGGATTTTTTTACTTCGAAATTCAAAATTCCTTGTTCATTATTCGTTATTTTCTTTTAGAAAGACCTCCTTCCTCTTTTCCTTCTTCGTCGCAGGGTGATCAGCCCGCTTACCAGGAGCATTATCATGGTCGATGGTTCCGGGACGTCATACCATCCTCCGGGCCAACCAAGCCAGGCGTCGCCGCTGTAGTTATCGTCGTAGGCTTCCGGATCGCCACCGACAAAATATCCTTCTTCCATATCGCTTTCTATCCCGAAAGCAACCTCTGCTCCCAACCCTTCCGCCCATGCGGGGATATAGGTCTTGGTGTGGAACAGTATTTTGACGTAAAAGGTTTGCCCGACAATGGCAGGGATACTGAAACCCACCTTGATGTCATCAAAGTTCAGACTTGCAAAACCATCGGTAATGACGATGTCATTACATGCCTCTTGAAGAGCGGCTGTGTTTGCATCTCCGGTCAGAACAGTTCGCACCCAGTTTTCGCTATTCTGCCCCAGAAGTGAAATGGTTCCGTCGAAGCAGACAACTTCACCGCCGGGACCTGTCTTTGTAACCTTGGCTATGAGCCTCGAGACCAAACCGGTCGCATCGGGCCAACCTTCCCCTTCGTCGCGTAAAGCCTGAAGCAAACCATCGAAGGTCAGCGACCCCGTCGCGTTGACCGCTGTACCGGCAGCATACCCGCAGGAAGCCGGTGTAATCAGGATGCTCTTATTAATCACCAGCGCTCCCGCCGCCTCCAGGTACGAAGCGTGGTCGCTACCATAGGCAAGCGAACTGACCACGTGATGCACGCCGTTCTCGTCGTAGTACGCCCTGGCCAATCCCGCTACATCCATCGCCAAACCAGATGATTGGCGTTCGAGAGAAGCGGCGATGGGAAGTTGCCCATAGTTTGCTGCCGCCTGGAAATCAGTTACGTTCTTCCCGTCGTAATAGATACCGGCATGGGTCTCCACTGATACTGCCGTTACGCCAGAACCCATCGCCGGCGGAGTTCCTTCCGACGCAGGAAGCGCGAAATGGGCTACATTATTTGTCCCGAGCACATGCGCGTACAGACCATCGCTTGTAACGGCAAGGTCGCCGAGGGCGGCATTGGGCGACATCGACGTCGGAATCGCATAAGTCGCCATCTGGTTCTCGGAACGGTCGTATTGGGCGACGTAACTGGTGTGGCTGACCGGATCGTGATGGGCGACCCAGAAATACTTCCCGTCGTACGCCAATCCGTAGGGGTAAGGATCGACAAACAATGTGTTGACGCGGTCACCGGTGGAAGGGTCAATCGCATAGAGACGCCCCGCGTCCGGACTGTAATGCGCCTGCCAGATAAAACTTCCGTCGTGGGTCAGTCCCTTGGTGCGCTTTTCCGCCTCCGTACCCTGGAGTTGATAGATACTCGATACGATCGACGGATTACCGGGGGCATATTTCACTATGCCCGTTTTCTCCGGGTCCGACGAAAACACAGCCTGGTACAGGTATCCGCCGTTGCCGGCCATACCCGCGGGGCTGAACGTCTGATTCTGTGCTCCGATTATCCAGCCAGTCTCTGCTACGCTTCCGTCCGCGGGGCTGAAGCAGTGATAACCAGCCACATCATCCCAAACTTCGCTGGGCAGGATGCCTCCGGTGTAGAGCGCACCGCTTCCCGGCGCTAACCCGCCGATACCATAGACGTCGTCGCTGATAAGAGAAAGCGTGTTGAGCAGTTCCAGATCGTCGGCAAAAACGATTCGGCCATCAGACATGCTTATTACCGCAAAGGCGATACACATATAGTAAAATATATTCCGCAAGCGCATAACACTCTCCTTATAAGCCTCCATGCTATGTTTGTTGAGCCGAAAACCAGATTGGACTGAGCATTCCGACGGCGTTATTTGAAGTCTTTCGACACGAGCCGCCACCATGAGCAAGCATCAGATTCGATACAAATAATTATAACACAAACATTGATATTTCCACACTTAAATTTTCAGAAAAACCCCCATATGCGATTTTTGCATTCACGTTTGGGAAATTTTTATTTTTTCTGTTTTTCCCTACTCCCAAGTCCCCCTGAATGTGGCGAACAGCCGCTTAAACTCCGGTCCGGTGCTTATTTCGCGTCCCGCCAGTTCGGTCCGACGCCGACATCCACTTTCAGAGGGATTTTCAGTTGCATCGCGCCGATCATCTCCTCGGTGATTATCGCGATGTCGGATTCAGCGGCTTCGGCGGGCGTCTCGAAGAGCAGTTCGTCGTGTATCTGAAGCAGCATCCTGGCGGGGCGATTTTCGTCGGCCAGGCGGCGGTGGAGGTTAATCATGGCGATTTTGATAAGGTCGGCAGCCGATCCCTGCACGACCGAGTTAATCGCCAGTCTTTCAGCCAATGCGAGCCGTTGGTGGTTCTTCGAGTCGAATCCTTCGATTTTTCGACGCCGACCGGCCAGCGTTTCGACCCACCCATTGGCCTTGGTTTGGGCGACACACTCGGCGAGGAATTCCTGTATCCGCGGAAAACGCCCCCTGTACGAGTCGATAAACTCCTGCGCTTCTACCCGACCAATGTGAAGACTCTTCGCCAGTCCGAAAGCCGTCTGACCATATATGATACCGAAATTGACCGTCTTGGCCCGTGCCCGCTGCTCCGGTGTAACGGCATCGACCGACACGCCGAAAACCTCGGCCGCTACGGTGCGGTGAATGTCCTCGTCGGCATTGAAGGACGCAATCATCGTCTCGTCGCCGCAGAGGTGTGCGAGGATACGCAGTTCGACCTGACTGTAATCGACGGAAATCAGCACGTTTCCGGCATCGGCTACGAAAGCGGCCCGAATCCGCCGACCAAGGTCGGTCCGGACAGGAATGTTCTGGAGATTCGGGGACGAAGACGACAGCCTGCCCGTGGCGGTACCGGTTTGGTTGAAGGATGTATGCACACGCCCCGTATTCGGGTTGATGCACTCGCCCAGACCAACCAGGTAGGTGCTGAGCAACTTCGTTACCTGGCGATATTCCAAGACAAGTTGCGGCAACTCATGCAGACCCGCCAATTCGGTAAGGACCGAAGAATCGGTGCTTGGCCCGGTCTTCTTACGCTTCACGACGGGAAGATGGAGTTTCTCGAACAGTATATCCGCCAGTTGTTTCGGCGAGTCGGGATTGAACCGGCAACCGGCTACGTCAATTATCCTGTCGTGCAGCACGTCAGCCTGTTTGGACAATTCGATCTTCTGGCGGTTCAACTCGGATGGATCGACGCGGATACCGTTGGTTTCCATATCCGCAAGAACGGGCATCAGGGCCATTTCGATATTTTCGAACAGGTCGGTCAGCCCTTCGTGGTCGAGTTCGGTGCGGAGTTTCCCGCTCAGCCGGAGCGTTACGTCGGCATCCTCTGCGGCATATACGGATACCTGCTCGACGGGGATTTCGTTCATTTTTCGCTGGTTTTTACCCTTTCCGGCGACTTCGCTGTACGGGATGCACTTGTGGTTGAGAAACTCTGCCACCAGCGAGTCAAGCCCGAAAGAACCTCGCCCGGCATCAAGAACATAGGCCCCCAACATCGTATCGAACATAGGCCCTGCCAGTGGCATATCCGCACGGGACAGGACGATGGCGTCGTATTTGAGGTTCTGCCCGATTTTTTCTATTTTCGGGTCGGCGAGAACGCCGGCGAGTTTTTCCCGCACAAGTTCGACAGGAAGCGTCTTTGCTCCCAGCGGCCCAGCCACGGGGATATAAACCGCCCGCCCGGCCTGCCAGGAAAGGGAAATCCCAACCAGCCTTGCCCGCGTGGGCGCCAGAGAAGTCGTCTCCGTATCGACTGCCAGGGACGAAATACCCCTCAATTCCTTCACCAATTCGTCCAGCCCTTCGGCTGTGTCAATACAACGATAGTCGAAATCCTTCGCCGTGGTCTGCTCGGCCAAGCCCACGGACTGCGCTCCGTGGGACGCTGTGTCCGCACTTTCCAACTGCTCCACCAACCGCCGAAATCCCAGTTCGTCGAACATGGGGCGGACGGTATCGGCGTCAATTCCGCTGAAGGCGAAGTCAGGCAGGAGAGTTTCAATGTCCACATCGTCGGCAAGCGTTACTAATTTTTTCGCCAGCGCGATGGTGTCGGTGTGCGTGCGGATGTTTTCGGCAAGTTTGGGCGTCAGTTCGTCGGCGTGCTCGATAACGGCCTGGGCCGATCCGAATTGCCTGATGAGTTTGACGGCGGTTTTCGGTCCGACTCCCGGAACGCCGGGGACATTGTCGGACGTATCGCCGCAGAGGGACTGTATCTCGACGGCCTGGGCTGGTGGATAACCTTTTTTCTCCTCCAACCTGGCGGAATCGATAATTTCATCCTTCATCGGATCGAACAGTACGGCGTCGGGTCCGATGAGTTGTTCGAGGTCTTTATCCCGGCTGACCATTACGACCCGGACATCGTCGCCGGCCAATCGGCGGACGATGGTGGCCATGATGTCGTCGGCTTCGGCTCCTTTTTTCCGAAGCAGAGGGATTCCCATTGCCCTGATAATGCGTGCAATCCGGTCTATCTGTGGGGGGAGGTCTTCGGGCACTTCGGCGCGGTTGGCTTTGTATTCGGGGTAAATATGGGTTCGCTGGAGATACTCGCGCCCGCTGTCCATAGCCACCGCCAGGTAGTCCGGCTTCTGCTCGGCGATGAGTTTCATCAGCATCGTGGTGAAGACATAGGTCGCGCGGGTAGGCTCGCCGGCGGGACTTCTCAGGTCCCGAAACGGAGCATAATAAGCGCGGAATATCTGCCAGTGCCCGTCAATTATGTAAAAATTCCTACCCACGGTTCTTAGAGCCTATCGTTCCACACATCTACGGTCAACGAATATGAATTCCCGATTTTCAATTGAACAGAAAATCAGCCGGACATTCTTTCGATTGAAAATTGGAAATTATCCCCACGAGTTACTCCAGCCTGACCGAAGGACAACTGCTCCCTTTTATGCAAACGACCTGAAAAAATGGTTGACGCGCCGAAGTTCAGGGGGGATACTGCATCGGGTAAAGAGGTTTAAAAACGAAACACCGGTTGCATTATAAGGAGTAAGTCAATGGCTCGCGTTGTGCAACGACGTGGCGGTCCACCGTACGTGTTAATCCTTCTGGCGTTCCTTTTCCTTGTATCGACGACACTGGCTGTGTTGTTCTATGTCCGCAACGACGAAAACGTCAAGGGACTCGGCGAGGAAAAGACGAGAAATTCCAAACTCGCCGGGGAGAGCAGCAAAAAGACCACTGTTATTAACGGTTTGGTCAAAAAAATAGCGGGGCGAATCGTCAGCGCGGAAGCGGCTACGGAAGAAGCCAACCAGAGGCTCAGCTCGCTTAAAACAGATTACGGCAGCCTGTCCTCGGCAGTTGAGGGGCTTAGCAATGACACCGCCGACCTCAAAAGCCAAATCGAGAAGGGCAAATTAATCCACAGTGAACTCCGGAACGAAATCGACCAAAAACAAAAGTCAATAGGCGACATTAAGCAGAGGCTGAACGAGCAGAATAAATTGCTCCGGGATGAATTGACCGCTACAGGGAAACTTTACAAGAAAGGTCTGGACAACTACAAAGCCGAAGTGGATAAGGCGAATGAAGAGTTCAAGGCCATACTCAAGCAACGTGACCGGCGAATCGACTCTCTGGACGCCGAACTCGGCAACAAGGCGATGGACATTCAGCGACTCGACGCCCATGTTGCCAGGTTGCAGAAAATCATCCGCGATGTAAAAGGCAAAGCCGGTAGCGTCGGCGAATGGCTTGTGAGCAAGCCATCCGGCAAGGTCGCTAAGGTCTTACTCCATCAGGGGATATGCTATATAAACCTTGGCGAGAGGGACCGCGTAACGGCGGGGCTTACCTTCAGCGTCTTTTCGGCGCGGACCGGCGTAACTAAAACCACAGACAAAAACGGGAAGATAAAACCAAAGGCCAAAATTGTAATCGTCAACGTCGGCCTGACTACCAGCGAATGCAGGATTACCAAGACAGAGGATAAGAACGACCCTATAATCGAAGGCGATCTGCTAGTCAACCTCGTTTTCAGTTCTACTCGCACCTATAATTTCGTCGTCGAGGGCGAATTTGACCTCTACGGAACGGGCAGGTCCGACCCGCTCGCCAACCGTCATGTTCGCGCGATAATTGAACGGTTCGGCGGAAAGGTTGCCGATGAGATTTCCATCAGCACCGATTTTGTGGTCATGGGCGATGAGCCGACGCGACCACAGAAACCCGCAGAGGACGCGCCACCGGCTGTGTGGAAAATTTACCGCGAAAGGATGAAGACATACGACTATTACAGGCAGGTCAAAGCCACTGCCGTAAGTCTTCAGATACCAGTGCTCAATACCAACCGCTTCCTCGCTTACAGCGGGCACGTTCCTAAAAAACGACTGGTCGATTAGATTATCCCAAGTCGGGTTATCGAAAAAACAGCGCCGAACTTCTTTGAGAGTTCGACGCTGTTTTTTAATAGCCCGCGTTATCGTACTAAACTACGCGAAATAATTCGTTTCACTTCCATTCCCATAAACTCTGGCAGATGAACGCCCGAATCCGTATTATACCGACAATATCAGGCAAGACGGAGAATTCGATTATGAGCAAAGTCGCTTTTGCAATAGCAGCCCACCCGGACGACATCGAACTGATGATGGCCGGGACGCTGATCCTGCTGGGTGAGGCTGGGTATGAACTGCACTACATGAACGTCGCCAACGGCTCGTGCGGTACAGCCACTATGGACTACGACGAAGTCGTTACAGTCCGCGCAACCGAGGCCCGCAACGCAGCCAAAGACCTCGGAGCAACATTCCACGAACCGCTCGTCGATGACCTCCAGATTTACTATACGCCTTCGCTGGTCGCCAGGGTCTGTGCAGTCATCCGTCAGGTCAGGCCGGAGGTATTGCTCATCCCGTCGCCGCAGGATTATATGGAAGACCACGTCAATGTCTCCCGCCTGGCGGTAACGGCGGCCTTCTGCCGGAACATGCGAAACCTCACCACCAACCCGACCGTCGCGCCCATAAGCGACGATACCGCCCTATATCACGCACTACCGTGGGGCCTGCGGGACCAGTACAGAACACCAATTACACCCGACCTTTACGTCAATATCTCCTCGACCATCGACACGAAACGCGACGCACTCGCATCTCATCGAAGCCAGAAAGAATGGCTCGACGAAAGCCAGGGGCATGACTCCTATCTCAATACGATGGTTGAAATGTCAAAGAACGTAGGCAAAATGTCGGGACGATTCGATTACGCCGAGGGATGGATAAGACATTCACACCTCGGCTTCGCAGCAGAAGATTTCGACCCGCTCAACGAGGCGCTGGGCGATCTTGTGTTTTTTCAACATTAGCCTCTTTGGGGTGCCATGCCTTCACGCGCAGCGAAGCGGAGTGGGTAGGCATGTAGCACACAATGTGTATAGCGGACATGCTTACACCCTTCGCTCCGCTACGGGTGAAAGCATGGCACCCGTGGTTATTGATTTTATAGACCTGCAAAAGGAGACCGGAAATATGACTAGACCTTTGAGTAAAATCGCGCCGGACTGGTGGGACTATACCACTCTCGATAAAGAGATACTGACCGATGCCGCCAGGCTGACTGCCGACGATATGCTCTCGCTGTCGCGTGAGGGTTTCAAGGTGGTGTTCTACGATACGCTGGCGGAGTTTTACCTGGCTGAAGCGTTGGAGTACATTGAGGCATGGCGACAGGCAACGAGCGATAATCCCGTCGGCATCTGCGGACCGATCGGACCGACCGAGCAGTTGCCGCTGGTGGCCAGGCTGGTCAACGCGATGGACTTATCGCTCAAGAACGCCCATTTCTGGGGTATGGACGAATGGATTATCGACGGGGCAGAAGCGCCCATCGACCATCCGCTCTCGTTCGCAAAAGCCGACATGGAAATGTGCTTCAACCACATCAGGGGCGAACTGGCAATACCAGACGCGAACCTGCACTTCCCCAAAGCCGACGTAACAGAATACGTCGAAAGTTGGACCGGCCCCCGCTGTGCCGTGATGCAGGGCGGACAGGGCGATATCAAACACTGGGCGTTCAACGACCCGCCGAAACGCCAGGGCGACTACAAGGACAATCCGCCAAGCCCCGAAGAATACCTCAAATTGAACACGAGAATCGTCGATCTGCACCCGGTAACGATCATGCAGAACGCACGCACCTCCGGCGGCGGGCAACTGGACCTCGTACCAAGCCAGGCCGTTACCGTCGGACCCGTGCAGACTTTAAAGGCTGAAAAAGTCTCTATCTGGCAGGCTGGAACCCACGACAACCCGTTCGGAATGAGGTTGACGACGCTGATGATCGCCAAAAAAATCCCCGACGCCTCGACGCCAATGTCGCTTCTGGCGCTGCATCCGAACGTGCAGTTCAATTTCTATCGCGACGGGATAGGCGAAGTGAACGTGGAAATGCATTAGCAGATAGAAATGAATGTTGAATATTGAACAGAGGAATTTTGAATTTCGAAGTAAAAGAAACAAACCACCTTTGAGGGCTGCTTTTTTTACTTCGAAATTCGACATTCCCTGTTCATTATTCAATATTATTTTCTGAAAAATTATGGACACACAGACACAAGTCGTAGTAGCGGGGCATATATGCCTCGATATTATTCCCGCGCTGGACGGCGTCGAAAGTGGGATCGAATCGATTCTCGTTCCGGGCAAACTCACCAACATAGGCCCTGCCGTCGTCGCCACCGGAGGGGCAGTGTCCAATACAGGTCTGGCGCTGCACCGCCTGGGTATCAACACTCGCCTGATGGGAAAAATCGGCGATGATCAATTCGGTTCGTCCGTCCTGGAGATTATTCGCGCCCGCGATACCGCCCTGGCCGACGGTATGATCGTAACTCCGGGCGAGCACACCTCTTACACCATCGTCATAAGCCCGCCCGGCATCGACCGCGCTTTCCTGCATTGCCCGGGCGCAAACGACACATTCAGCGCAGACGACATAGACTATGACAACCTTACCGGCGCGAGACTGTTTCACTTCGGATACCCCCCCATCATGCGGCGAATGTTCATCGACGACGGGAGCGAACTTGAAAAATTACTACTCGGCGTAAAGCAAAAAGGCCTGACCGTATCGCTCGATATGGCCAAGCCCGACCCAGCCTCGGCGGCGGGACAGGCTAATTGGCCCACACTGCTCGAACGGGTGTTACCCTGCGTCGATGTCTTCTGCCCCAGTATCGACGAAATCCTTTTCATGCTCGATCGTGAACGATTCGAGCATCTCTCGCAACAATCTCTCAACGCCGACATAATGCCGTTCGTGGACAGCGACCTGCTGGGCGAAATATCGCAACGGCTGATTGATATGGGAGCGGCAATTGTCGTCCTGAAACTCGGTTCTGCCGGTCTGTACGCGCGAACCACCGCCAGCCGGACCAGGCTCGCCAAAACCGGAGCGGCGAAGCCCGGCGATATTGACGACTGGACCGGAAGGGAAATGATCGTCCCGTGTTTCAAGGTCGAAGTGGCCGGCACCACCGGAGCGGGCGATTGTGCGATTGCAGGATTTCTCGCGGGCCTGCTTCACGGTCAAAGCCCGGAAGAGACGATGACCACAGCCGCGGCAGTCGGCGCATGTAACGTCGAACGCCCCGACGCCACCAGCGGCGTCAGGTCATGGGACGAAGTCCAAAGCCGCATCAATTCGGGATGGCAGCGCCACAAAGTTATATTGAAACTGGACAAGTGACGGGTTGATGCGGTAAAAAGTGTGTGCCTGGGCCAGAACAACGCAGGCGCGAAATGATTTCGTGACACGGGCGTCTCCAAGAGACAGGTCTCGCCCGTGCCTTTTACAGAAACCGGATATTTTATAAGGAAATACGAACATGTCTGATACATTGAAAGTCGTGATTGTCGGCGGTGTAGCCGCTGGGTCCAAGGTGGCTGCCAAGGTTGTCCGTCTCATGCCTGATGCGGACGTTACCGTCGTTGAGAAGGGTCAATTCCTCTCCTACGCCGGTTGTGGCCTACCTTACTACATCTCCGGCGTGGTAGTCGAACAGGCCGAACTAATGAGCACACCCATCGGCGTTCTGCGTGATCACACTTTTTTCCAGAAGGTCAAGAACGTCCGCGTGCTGAATCGCACCGAAGCGATAGAGATTGATCAGAAGGGCGGGCGTATTCTCGTCAAAGACCTCGAAAAGGACGCCGAGTCCTGGTTGGACTACGACAAACTCGTCCTGGCGACCGGCGCTACGCCCGTCGTACCGCCGATTCCGGGCGTGGACCTGTCAAACATCTTCACCCTCCACGGCGTCGAGGACGCCGAAGGCATTAAAACCACTCTGGCCGAGGACAAAGCGCGAGACGTTGTCGTCGTCGGCGGCGGGCTTATCGGTATCGAAGTAACCGAGGCGCTTGTACAAAAGGGTTGCCGGGTTACCATCGTGGAAATGCTCCCGCAGATACTCCGCATCCTCGATAAAGAAATGGCCGCTCTCGTCGCTCAACACCTCGAATCGCACGGAGTCAAGGTCCTTACCGGTACAAAGGTCGAGTCATTCGAGGGAAATGGTAAAGTTACCACCGTAGTTACCGACAAGGGGCCCATCCCGGCCGATATGGTCATCATGTCCATCGGCGTTCGCCCGAACGTCTCTCTGGCCAAAGATGCGGGGCTGGAAATCGGTAAGACCGGTGCTATCAAGGTCGATACGCACATGCGAACGTCCGACCCGAACATCTACGCTGCCGGCGACTGCGTCGAGTGCGTCAATATGGTTACGGGCCAGGCTTGTTATGTTCCACTCGGCTCGACCGCGAACAAACAGGGACGCGTCGCGGCGATAAACGTCTGTAACGAAAACGACGCCTTCCCCGGCGTCCTGGGAAGCACGGTCTGCAAAGTCTTCGACTACTGCGTAGCCAGGACAGGCTTGACAGAAGCCGAAGCCCGCGAGTTCGGATGTAATGTAACAACCGCTCTGGTCCCAGCGCCCGACAAAGCCCACTTCATGCCGGACGCGAAATTGCTAATGCTGAAACTCGTCGCCGACAGCAAAACAAGAAAACTGCTCGGCGCGCAGGCGACCGGGCCGGGCGACGGCGATAAGCGAATCAACGTCGCCGCTATGGCAATCACAGCCGGTATGACTGTCGATGACCTGGCAAATGTTGACTTGTGCTACGCCCCGCCGTTCTCGCCGGTAATGGACAACATTATCACCGCTGCAAACGTCGTCAAAAATAAACTCAACGGGTACATGGTCGGCGTACCGGCAGCCGAAGTTCATCAAATGCTACAGGACAAAAAGGATTTCGTCTTTCTCGACGCCCGAAGCCAGGGTGAATACGACCAGGTCCGCCTGCCAGGTTCGACACTGATACCACTGGGCGAACTTCGAAACCGGATTGACGAACTACCCAAAGACAAGGAAATCATCGCATTCTGCAAGATTTCGCTTCGCGGATACGAAGCCGCCATTATCCTCCAGGCCTCTGGTTTCAATAATGTCCGCGTCATGGACGGCGGCGTCGTTATGTGGCCTTATGAAAAGTTGACGTGATTTCTTTCCGATATTATCCAAGAAGGCTTTTGTCTTCTTCGGAGAAAGTATATGAGCGATGGTTTAAAGGAATTGTTCACAAGGCATCCGTCCAATCCTATTTTGACGGTTGATGATTGGCCTTACCGTGCCAATTCCGTTTTCAACGCCGGAGCCGTAGAGATAGACGGTAAGACGCTGCTTCTGGTCCGCGTCGAGGACCGGCGCGGAATCAGCCATCTGTCCGTCGCAAGGAGCGACGACGGCGTCTCGAACTGGAAAATCGACCCCGAAGAAACCTTCTCCGCCGACCTGGACAACCACCCCGAAGAACTCTGGGGCGTCGAAGACCCGCGAATCACATTCGTCCCGACCACAGGCGAATACCTCATCGCATACACCGCTTACAGCGAAACCGGGCCTATGGTCGCGCTCGCCAGAACGCGCGATTTCCGCAAATTCGAACGTCTCGGAACAATCATGCCGCCTGAAGACAAAGACGCCGCACTGTTTCCGGTAAAATTCGACGGGCGATGGGCGATGATACACCGACCCTATGGAGCGGCTTCGGAACACATCCCCGCACATATGTGGATATCATTCTCGCCGGACCTGAAACATTGGGGCGATACGCGGGTACTCATGCGGGCCAGACGCGGTGGATGGTGGGACGCGAACAAAATAGGCCTGTCCCCACCACCGATGGAAACGCCGTCCGGCTGGCTTATCCTGTATCACGGCGTCCGCAAAACCGCCGCCGGGGATATCTATCGCCTCGGAGCCGCACTTCTGGACCGCGACGACCCGACGAAAGTCATCCGCCGAAGCAATGAATGGGTCTTCAGCCCACAGGAAACATACGAGCGAGTCGGCGACGTCGGCGAGGTGGTCTTTTCCTGTGGATGGGTCCGAATCGACGATACGATCCGCCTGTACTACGGAGCCGCCGACACCACCATCGCAATGGCTCAAGCGTCCGTGAGCGAACTGCTCGACTACCTGGTCGCTTGTCCTTCCTAGGAAACAGGGTTTACCGGGCTTGCTCACTCGACCCGGTCAGATTTGGTCTTCGCCGGATTCCATCGTTTCTTTCAACACTTCGATGTTTTCCAGATAGACGGCAGTTCCTCTGGCGACGACGGTGAGCGGGTCGTCGGCGATCCGTACGTCCAGCCCGGTGGCGTTGGAGATGACCGTATTGATGCCTCGCAATTTCGCGCCGCCGCCGCACAGGGTAATCCCGTTATCAACCAAATCGGCGGCAAGTTCCGGTTCGGCGCGTTCCAGCGTTCGCATTACGCAGTCGATAATCGAGCCGATAGGCTCACGAAGCGCCTCGCGGACCTCCTCGGCCGAGACGAGCGTTTTTCTCGGCAGGCCTGAGATCATATCGCGCCCGCGAACCTCCATGGACAGTTCATCGTCATTGGTCTGCGGAGCGGCAGAGCCGATTCCGAGTTTGATTTTTTCGGAGGTCTGCTCGCCTATCATAAGGTTATAGGTGCGTTTCATATGTGCGGCGATGGCTTCGTCCATATCGTCGCCGGCGACGCGAATCGACTCGCAGACGCTGATGTCGGCAAGCGAAATAATCGCAACTTCGGTGGTCCCGCCCCCAATATCGACGATCATCGAAGCGGTCGGTTCCATAATCGGAAGACCCGCACCGATCGCAGCGGCCATGGGTTCGTCAACCAGATATACCCGACGCGCGCCGGCGCGTTCCGCCGAGTTCAGCACTGCCCGTTTCTCAACGGCAGTGATTCCCGAAGGAACCGCTATCACGACGCGAGGGTGGGCGGAAAGAAAACCTCGACGGTGAACCTTGCGGATGAAATACCCAAGCATGGCTTCGGTAATGTCGAAATCGGCGATTACCCCGTCCTTCATCGGACGGATGGCGCGGATTGAACCGGGGGTCTTTCCGAGCATCTCCTTGGCTACGAGTCCCACGGCGTTACCACCCTGGAGAACCTTGTTGGTGCCGCGCTTGACGGCCACCACTGAAGGTTCATTAAGCACGACACCCTGTCCCTGCACACATACAAGCGTGTTGCACGTACCGAGGTCAATGCCCATGTCCATTGAGAACAGACCAAGAATAGAATCAAAAATCATGGTATAGGCTCACCCTTGGAATCAGATTGGAGATGTTTCCCTTCCTGTGAACATCTCGGTGAACGTCAAGCCGTATGTCGTCATAAGGTTGTGCATTACCATACCGACGGTAACGGCCAGGAAGATAATTGCGATTATCAGCAGAAGGGTATAGATATCCGGCTGGGGTTTGCCCCTCACCGGCGGAGATTGACCAGGCATCATTGCGTTCATCGGCGAAATCCTTTCACTTCAGGTCGTTAGAGGCTTTATCGCTTATTTTGAGTTCCCGCGTCCTGTCTGTTATGATGCCCGTCGAGTTATCCACGTCCACGCTGGCAATTCTCAGGAGAGCGACAAAATCTCCGCCTCTGTAGATAGTGAATTCCATACCTTTTTTGACACCCGAAGCCGAACCGACACTCAGACTTGCCAGATCGCCTCTAACGGCGGTTATTGACCCGTTGATTTTCGGTCCCTTCACCACCGGTTCGACTGTGGGGACCTTGGCGCCACCAGCGGGTGTCTGGTCACGGAGTTCGTCAATCTCGGCATTTCTCTGGACGATTCGTTCCTGAAGACTCCTGACGGACCTGTCGGAAATCTCCAGGTCGGTCTGCTGTTTACTTATGGTGTGCTGCGCTGAGAGGAGTTGCTTGTTGAGCACGATGTTCTCGCCCCGCTTCGCCTCCAGAAGCGTCAGGAGATTCTTATTCGTCTTAATCTGCTCTTCAAGATTAAGCCTGAAGTTCTTGTTGAATGTCATCAGTTCTGTAACCTCGCCCGAACGTTTGGCCAATTGACCTGTCAGGCGGGCGATCTCGACGTCCTTCCCTTCGATAGTACCGATCGATCGCTGTTCACTGGCAACGGCCTTAATTTGAGCGTTCTCGAACAGGCGTTGATAGACCTGGGCTTTCAGCATTTCACTCTTGCCGGACGCTTCGGCCAGTTCGGTTTTACGCGTCTGATCCTGACATGCCTGCTTCCAGTCAGGACCGGTAACTGCCTGCTGGATAAAGGGGCCTGAAGCGAACAATACAAGCAGCACAAGCACTACGACACAAATCTTGGTCAGGGTACTCAATGGAGAGTCTCCTTATGAATTCGGGGCTTTAATTTATCTTTTCTCAATCGCACTGTACTTATCACTTCTCAGCCCGGTAAAACCCCACCGCGGCTGCGAGTGAGCATAATTCTACGCCCCCTCCAGACTCAGTCAAGAAAAATTCGCCTTTTCGTCGGCTGGATTAATCTCTCCCGCCGGAGGTATGTAATCGAGGCTTGGCTGGGCGGTTATCCTCTTTGTCTTTATCTTTATCCGGTTTGGTTGTTTTTTCAAGTCGCTTCAGAGGATCGGCGGATGGTTTATAGGCTTGCAGCAAATGGAGGAGCGTCTTACCGGCGGCGACGCGGACCGCACCTTCCGGCGATCGCAGGAACGGCGCGAGCGTATCGGCTGCCAGTGGTTCGGGAACATACCCAAGCGACAATATCGCGATAACCCGCAGATTGGCGACTTCCTTCGAAAGTATGCGGGCCCCTTTACCACGGAACTTACGAATGACGCCTTCCGGATCGACAGCCGCCTTTAGCGGAAGCGAACTTTTGACCTGTTCGCCGAGTCTCGCCAGACTACCGGCCGCCGCTACGCGTACCGACGGTTCCTGTTTTTTGTCATTCATCAACTGACGAAGTATAAACGCCGACCGGGCATTGGCCAATCGCCCAAGGGACTGAACGGCGATTGTGCGGTCTTCCATATACTGGCTTTTTGTAAAAGCCTCCAGCAGCGCGATTGAGCGTTCGTCGCCAAGTCGCGCCAGCGCTTCCACCGCCTGCAACTGGACAACAGGGTCATAATCCGTGCTCTGGAGGTTTTTGAGCGGGTTCTTCGCGCTCGGTTCGCCCATTTTCCCCATAACCATCGCCGCTGTAGCGCGAACGAATTTATTCTTGTTCTGGATCATCGACCCCAATTGCCCGGTGTAGGAATCATCACCCAGACGGTGGAGGGCGTAGATAATCGCGCACTTCAATTTCAGACGGTCGTCAAAATCTTTGATCATCTTCAGAAGGACCGGTTTCGCCGGTCCGTAGCGGACATCCCCAATTGCCATGGCGGCGTTGAAGCGAACCGGTTCGTAGTCGTCCCGCAACGACTGAAGCATTATCGCTCCGGCGGCGGGACCCTCAGTAGCAGCCAAGGCCTCGAGCGCCTTGCTCCGGACCTTGGGGTCGGGGTCTTCGGCGGCCTGGTACAGAGTAATACGGGCGTCGCTGTAAGTACGAACAGGATCAATTTGACTTTCAGGCTTACGGCAACCAACCGCCATCACCGACACAAGCACGCAGGAAACAACGCTACGATATAGAAATCCGTTTGTCATGCTCTTTGGCCCTCTTTTTTTCCGGTTCGTCGCCGGAAAAATGCTATCAGAACTCCCGCCCCGGCAACAATACAAATCGCTTGAGCGAAAATATCACCGATAAGACTATATAAAGAAACCCGCTCGTCCACAAATGTTTTCACAACTATATTACCTGCCACCATTTTCCGCTTACCATTGTGGCGAACCGTCTCGCGGATACGCCCAGTCGAATCGATATGGGCGCTGATTCCGGTGTTAACCGCACGGACCACCGGTACGCGGTTCTCAATCGCACGAAAGACGTATTGAGACAAATGCTGATCCAGTTCCGAACTCGCGTGCATAACGCCTGTGCCATTGTACACAAACCATCCGTCGTTGGAGATATTCACCAGTATATCCACACGCTTGTTTCGCCCCTGCATCACCATAAGCCGACAAACACGGGAAAAGGAACCTTCGTAGCAAATCGGCACAGCGAAGCGAAATTCTTTACCATCTTCGCCGGAAATCGTGAACCGGACGGGCTTCTTCCCCGGCTCGAGTTGCGGCATCGCTTCGGGAACAAATCGGCGAATCTGCCTGTGCAGCCAGGGGCTGGACTTGCGAAACGGTACGCACTCGCTGAACGGCACCAGGTGCATCTTGTCGTAACGCTGCATCAGTTTCAGTCCGTCTGTCGCGTCGTTGTCAAACAACAAGGCGGAGTTACACCGCACATTATCCTTACCGACCCGATTGGACGGCATCGCGCCACCGGCAAGGAGCGGGCAATCCAAATCAGACATCACTCGGCCTAGCGAACGGAGATTCCGCTGATAGATGCGGATGAATTCACCGGCTTCCGGCTTATACGCCATGGGGTTTAATACGCTCCAATATGCGGGGTCCATGTTTCCGAAGCCCAACATGCTTTCAGGCCAGACCACAAGGTTGCATCCCGCCTTTCTCAGCGAACGAGTCCCGGCAAGATGGGCGTCGAATATCTCCTGGCGTGATGCGCCCTTCCTGTAAAGCGAAACCGGAAACGCCTGCTGCACCACGCCGACCGTAGGTCCGGGGCTGGTCGCGTCCTGGTTGAGGCGATACGTCCCATAGCCGAGCATGACTACTGCCGCTGCCGCACTGACACCCAATGCGATGCCTATCTGCCGTGTCAATCGACCACCGCGAGAAGTTTTGACAAACAGTGGCTGGGCAAGGGCGTCGATAATCGCGCCGTTGACCATAGCCACAAAGAACGAAACGCCATACTGCCCCGTAACATCGGTAATCTGTATCAGACGCGTGCAGGAATACTGACTATGGGCAAGGAACATCCACGGGAACCCGCTCGCATCGGCCGGTAGCATAGGCCAGAGCATGTAGGACAACGCGTATTCCATCGTTACCCATACTACCGGAAGCGTTATCCATACAGGCCAACCGCGACGAAAAGCGCGACGAACCAGCAATCCCGCCAAAAGCCAGTAAATACCCAGATAGAGCACCAGCGCGATGTACCCGATCATCGTAACCCAGGTCAGCCAATAAATACTGGCGGCCCAGAAGACCACCCCCGCCAACCAGGACCACAGGATCGTCCATCGCCCCTTGTGCCCAGCCACCATCGCCAACCCCAGCGGAACCAGCGCCACATAGGCAAGATACCATTTATTGAACGGAGCAAAACTCACCGTCAGGAGCACGCTGGTCAATATGCACAGCAAGGCCACGCTAAGCCGGCGGCGGATGTCCAGACGACGCTGGAACATCTCCGGAGGCGGATGTTTCTCCAGTGCCGCTATGTCGGCTTGGACCTTGACCGGATTCAACGCATGACGACGCTTGCTCACCAAACAGACTCCACGTTCAAATCATCAATGGCGGTATTCTTACAGGCTACGGCGTCACGGTCAAGACCCACGAGAAATGTATATCGAATAACGCACAGGGTTGTCGTGGTCGCGGTGTTTGCCCGTCCCTTGGGGGCGACCACGGCGTCAGGCCTATTTACTTGACTTCGATGCCTCCGGCGTATTCCCGTAAATGCCGATGTTAACGCGCCCGCCGTTGGGCTTTGGCTCGTTCTTCCATTCGCTCTTCGGGTCACCGGTGTCGATGCAGGCGGACGAAGTTATATCAACCACCCATCTCATTTTCTTCGCCTTCGTCCACGCGCACCTGCCGGCCTGGCTCCGCAGGTGATAGTCGTCGCCGGCGGGAGCAACAAACAGAGGATGCGCGCTGATATTGCCTTTGCCGGACGGAGCCTTGAAGGAGTTCTTCCAGAAGCACGAATAGGTAATAGCGGGTTTGACATTCTTTTTATCCCTGCTGTAACTGAAGCCCTTGACCTCCGTGATGATGCAATTCTTCAGCGAGTTGTCGGCTGTCGGGCCGTTCAGATAGGAAAGATAAGCGCAATCTGCAAACACGCAGTTTTCTATGCGATTGTTCTCGGCCCTGCTGAAAACGATGCCGAATTCTTGCGCCCCGGTGATGATGCAATTTCGGAAGATGTTTCGGCGCTGCACGTTCTCGGTAACGTATTTGGCGTTCGGATTGGGGTGCATCGTCCACAGGCATATGCCCTGGCTGCATCCGATGGACCGGCAGTTTATGAACTTGTTGTCATGCGCGCCGAACCTTGCCACCAGCCCGTCCGAGTGACCGACCTTCTTCCAGGTTTTGCGGTCGGCGTAGGCCCGGCAGTTGGTGAACTCGTTCTTGTAGCCATCTTCGCCGACAACGAAGGCTTCGAGCACGTCGTAACACTCGCAATTGATTACCTTGTTGTCATGGGAACTGATCCGCAGAGCGATACCGTGCCCGCGGTGGCCCTTAACTCCGGGATGCAGATTCTTTATCGTGGAGTTCCTTATCGTATTGTGGTGGGCGTTCTCAGTGTAGATGCCGTAATCGGCGCTGAGTTTCTCGCCGGTAGTGATATAGAAGGTGCAGTTATCGACCAGGTTGTAGCTTGATTCTGCCATGAAGTTGAGGCAGTGCATGTTGCAGTTGCGCATGGTGCAGTTTGAAATGGTTGAATGTCGGGTCTTGGCCGATATGGAAAAACCGGCGCTTCCCATGTCATGGAGTGTTACTTTATCAACAGTAACATATTTGCAGCCCTGTATTCGGATACCCTGCATGTAGTTGATGAGTTTGAGATTCCTCATGACGACGTACTCGCGTCCGCTGAGAAGAACCCCTTGTCCTTTCCGATCTTTCCCGTCGAGCACCGGCGTGCCGGCATAGCCTTCAAAAACGATGGGCTTGTCTTTTATCCCGGAGTTGGCTGGGATGACGTGTTCGCTGTCGTACTTACCGGCTTTGATTTTGACCATATCGCCTGCGGCGGCGACCTTGGCGGCGTGGGTAACCGTCCGCCAGGCGGTCTTCTCAGCCAGGCCGTCGGCTGAATCGTCCCCGGAGGCAGAGACGTAATACGTCTTTGCCGATACCGTGGTATTCCCGGCGTAACTGACAACTGCAATCAGAATTGCCACCGGCATAACCACACGTGTCTTCATCATCCTGCTTCCCCATTTCCATTTCTGTGCCCGGTTACACGTATTTTCTTACCTTTACGCCCCCCTTGACCCCTATTTCCTACTGCAAGAGTTACACCTTGTTACGAAATCGGGTTATCTGGGGACACAATCCCAATTTTTGAGGTCCAAGTCAATAAAATCGGTCTTGTGTCCCCAGATTTCGCCACTATTTACAATTCATGAGGCGTGGCTTTTCTTCTTGTTTCTGTGAGCAACCAAGCTGAGCAGGCCTGAACCAAGGGCCAGCAGGCCTAGAACATAAAGAAATCCACTTTTCTTCAAATCGTCGAATATGTCCGGTCCATTGAATATTGCCAATAGAGAGACCACGCTAAAATAGCAGAAGCAAGCGGTTCCGCCAATGATCCTCACTTTTAAGTATAATGGTATCTTTGGAGGGCCAAACTCTTTTTGAGACATAATAGATGCTCCTATGAGTCCGTAAAACCTAATTAGGGTAATTAAGGAATTAAGGCCTTTCTTCTGCTTTTGCTTCTTAATTTTGGGGCCTGGTTTTCTTTTTGTCAGGTGAGTGGCTGGGTCTCACCTTTCTTTCTCACCGCACACGGGTGAACCGCACGTCGTCAAAGTAAGATTCGCCCTTGCCTTCGTGCAGCAATCTTATTTGCAGGCCGATGGTTTCCGAAGACGGCGGGATATCGACCACTAACTTCTTCCACCCCGTCGTACCGGTTATCGGCTGCGATTTGAAGGCCGCTCCGCCCTTGAGTTTTATGCACTCCAGTACCGCCCCTTTGCCGTCCAGGGCCTCTGTCTTCACGTACGCGGTTACGCGGTATTTTTCGCCCCTCTCCAGAACGGGATATACCTTTGTGTGCAGCGCCGGTTCCCACCAGCACTTTGAGGATTTCAAATTCCCGACGCATTTAAGCGACCGCCTGCCGCTGTGAGCGACGCCGGCACACCACTCGGCGTCAAGAATGTCGCCGAAGACGTCCCAATACCCAGCCTTGTCCGTTTTGGTCAGGTCTATCGCCTTCTCGAAGTCGCAGACCTTCTCCGGCTCGAACCTCGGACGAGCGTATTCTTCTTTTTCCTCGTCGGTGTATTTCCTGACCCGCCCGGCTTTGACTATCGGCGATGAGCGTTTGAGGTCGTACCGGCACAGTCGATACCGAATGCCGAGCCTGTCGCTGTCGTGCCCTAAAACGTTGTTGTAAAGTCGGCCCAGGTAGAGGCTGTCCAGCGAGGCCGATATGTGGGCGTAACTGTTGAGGCCGGTGGCGTCTATGAATTCAATGACGGGATTGACCCCCGCCGAATCACCGAAATAACCTAGAAACGCGCCTTTTCGGGGGAAGTATTGCCGGGCCTTGTCCGGCGTCATAAGGTAATTGAAGGGTATTTTTGTAAATTTCCCGTCCCGGTCCATGTACACACAGCAGTTCCACTTGTCCGGCGTCCTGAATTTCAGCCGGCAACATTCCGAAGGCGGATAGACGAGTGTTTTCCAATTAACGTAGTACCATCCTTCTATCAGGAATTTCTCTTTTACGAGCGTGGATTCGACTTCGTAAAGGTAACTGTCGAGCGTCCTGCTGTAGGTTATCGTGATTTTCGTCGCGCTGCTGTAATGCCTGCCGGCGGAACGACCATTAATCATCACCTCCAGGGCCGAAGGCTTGTCCTGCTTGACCGAAACGGCCTCCAGTGTCGTTACTTTCCCCCTGCCGCCTCGCCAGGAAACGTCCCAGTCTTCTACCATAGCCTGCCCACCGGGGACGAGCACCACCGACTTGAGGTGAAAACCTTTGAGCCGGGCAATCGGCCTGCCGCAATCGTAGATAACTCCGTCGCTGTGGGAAAAATCAGGTTTGTAACCGTCGGAGCCCGCCGAGGCGCCGACGGTGCAACCCGACAAGAAGACCATCATAAATGCCAACAGGGCCGACAGACTAATCAGAATTTCCACGGCTCTTTGCCTCCGATATATCACGATCCTTCTTCCTGAACTGCCTGTCAGGTTTATCATCCCATGTTACCTCGTCGTATCTAAGAACATCCCCTTCAAGCATCACGTTGTCGAACCAGGAAACGCCCGTCCCTTCGTGGCACAGCCGGAGGTCCAGCATCGCCTTTTCGACGCCGGGGATTTCCAGTTCGACCTTTGTCCAGCCGTTCGTGCCGGTAAGCCTCCTCGACGTGATCCTCTTCTTGCCGCGAGTAAATTTGTATTTGCCTTTTTCAGGCATCACAAATGGAATGTCTGCCTCTATGTAGGCCCCCTTGCCGCGGAGGTTTTCCGTCTTTATCCAGGCCGAAAGTTTGTAAGTCTTGCCCGGTTCGGTCGTAGGCCAAAGCCCGGCGTTGCACGCAAGCGCCCAGTGGCATTTGACGGGCGTGTCCTTTTGTCCTATTGCAATGCACCCTTTGGACTTGCATCCTTCGTTCCTGAGCCAGCGGGTCTTTGATATGTCCCCGAAAGGCCTCCAGATTGCCACGGAGATCGGGCTTGTCTGGCGGTTTCCCCGCTCGAAGTCGGTAATGAAGTGCGAGCCTTTCTTGAATCTCAATGCAGGCTGTTGCCAGTCCTTCATCTCCGCCTCGCTGTAGCGAAATTTCGCCTTGCGAATGAGCGCCCGCCCTTTCTCCTGCCCGAAACAATACACGCGGAACCTCGCCTGGTATCTCCTTCTGCCCTGGATGCGCTTCATTCGGAGGTGATAGTCGTATCCGGCGTCGCAGATGCCCACCAGTGTGTCGTCTGCCGTATTTCCCACAAGTTCGATAACCGGATTGACGTAGGGCGTATCGGCTCCGAAAAAGCCGAATTGAGCGCCGCCCTTTTTAAATTCAAGGTGGAGTTGCTGGAGGGTGAGAAAGTGGTTGAGCGGGACCTTCAGCCACTCGCCGGACCTTGCCTGGTAAAGCATGTATTCCCAATGGCACTGGCTCCGACCCGCCGGGCCTATGTTGCAGTACTCCAGCGAAGCGCCGTACCAGTTGTGCCTCGGCAACTCAGGGTCGCGGAAGTCCGGGGTGTTTCCCCAGGACCCCTTCGGGTGGGTTTTCAGCCTCCTTGCCCAGGAGAAGTCATACACGTAACTGTTCAACTTCGCGTCGTAGGTCAATATCACTTTAATCTCGGCGGCGACGTCCCGGCGCTTCTGGAGATTACCTGTGAGGATAAGCCTTTGGGGGGTGCTTCCCTCGGCGAGCGAGTAGTCTTTGGGTTCATCGCACCTCATCCATATCCACTCGACGGCCTCTTTTCCCCCCGGCCTCAAGACCACCGAAGTAAAAACCTTGGATGTTGTATTGGGTTTCCGAGGACCAATCCTGACAATCTGCCGGTTTCCGTCGTAGATTCGGCCGTTCCTGAAAGAAAACTCTGGTTTGTAAGTTTTTCCCATCGCTGAAAGTCCTCCCGGAACAATAGTAACGATTAAAACGATTACGATTCGAAGATTTCTCATAGCAGGTTTCCCTGTAACGTTTTCAACGTGGCTCGTCAAGGGACTTTCCGCTCGGCAGGAATCTTCCTCTTCAGACCCTGACAATTAAAGTATTAAAGTATGCAGGTTGTAGTTTCCTGCACACGGAATTTCCCATCCACCAATCGCGTGTGCAGGCTGACTACCGGATACTCTCGTTCGTTGGTTGCAAAAACCGCCGGCCTCTGCTATCGTCTTCGTCATGTCAAGGGAGTCTTTGTAGATGCACGTTATCTGGATTCCGTTTCTGTTCATTCTCGGCGCTTGCGTGGGCAGTTTTCTGAACGTGGTGATATACCGCCTGCCTCGCGGCGAGAGTATCGTCTTCCCGGCAAGTCATTGCCCGTCGTGCGGAAAGACCATCAAATGGTATGACAATCTCCCCATTATCAGTTGGCTGATGCTGCGGGGACAATGCCGATGGTGCAGCCAGAGTATTTCACCCCGCTACCTGATGATCGAACTGCTCACGGCGGTGCTGGTGGCGGGGCTGTATGTCTGCTACTTCGTATTGCGTCTCCGTGACGGAATAGGCACTTTCTATGAAGACTGGCCGATGTTCGCTGCCCATGCGGCCTTGCTCTGCGGCCTGCTGGCGGCCTCGGCGGTCGATATTGAACTTTTCATCGTGCCGCTTCAGGTGATGTGGGTTTGTTCAGCCGTTGGAATCGCGGCAGCGACCTTCAGGCCTCACGCTTTCGGTCAACCGGTATCGCCGGCCCTTGCTACGGCATCTGCCGGTGCTGTCATAGGTCTGCTTATCGCGTTGGTTCTGCTTCGGCTGGGATGGATTCAGCAAAGTTTCCTCGATGCCGACGACAAAATCATTACGGACGACAGAGAAAGCACCGTAGCCATTACGGCACAGGACGGCGTGAACCCGCGAAAGGAAATCCTCCGCGAAATACTGTTCCTTACGCCGGCGGTTGTGCTGGGAGTGGCGGGATATTTCATCGCGACGCGAATCGGCGTTGTTGAGGGATTTTGCAACGAACTTTTCGGCGGAACCGCAAGCGGTAAAGTTTCGGTGTACCTCGCGTCGGGAATGGGGGCGGTTTTCGGGATGCTTATCGGTGCCGCCTGGATATGGGGCGCGCGGATTTTCGGAACGCTCGGCTTCGGTAAAGAAGCGATGGGAATGGGCGACGTACACATCCTCGCGGCTGTCGGAGCAGTGGCCGGTTGGAAGGTCGCCACGCTGGTCTTTTTCGTCTCGCCGTTCCTCGGACTGTTCTGGGCGATGCACCGGTTCGTCGCTCGCGGCAAGCGGGAGCTGCCCTATGGACCCTGGCTGGCTCTGGGGACGCTGGTCGTGCTGCTGTTTTATGACGTGCTGGTTGTTTTTATCAATCGCTTTGGCGCCTTGATTGCGGCATGATGAAAAAAAAAGAAAAAACGGAATAGCGGGATTACAGGGATTATTGGATTATGGAGATTTCTTTTGTTGTTTTGTCCTGTAACCTTAAAATCCCTATAATCCGGTAATTTCCATAATCCTGCTATAATCTGTTTTTGGGAGAATCGACAATGAACATGAAACTTATTCGCGGATATTCCATGGCCATCCTTGGCCTGCTGGTGCTTGTAGCAGCAGGCATCCTCCTTTTGAACAACCTTGGCGGGAAATGGGAGATGCAATTTTTCTGGAAGCCCGTAACGCTCAAACCGGCTGCCGGGATGCTCCTGGCTGGGTTATCCGGAATCATCGTCTGGTACACCGCCATCAAACTGCTACCGATGGCGTTCAAGACGCTGCGAAAAGGTAAAAACCTCCAGCAGACCCAAAACGACCAACGACGGTTAAAAAACCTGGAAAAGCAAAAAGATAATTCGCCGACAGTATAAATTCCGCTGTGATTATCGAAAACGTGCGGTATAATCATCCCCGTTGGAACCGGGGTAATTCAGGAAAGGAACAAGACATGAATCGTGCAACCATCTTGTCAATTATCGTTCTTGTGGGCGTCGTGCCGGTCGTTACCGGATGCAATGACAAGTGCAAGGAAGAACTGACGACGCTGAAACATCAATACAACGACCTTCAGTTGGAGAAGGGCGACCTGCAGAACTCCTTCAAGACCAGTCAGGCAAAAAACAACAACCTGATGGACCTCTTGGCGAAAAAAGGCGACGATCTGGATGCCGCCAATGCCAAAATTGCCAAATTAGAATCGGCTCCGAAACTGATACCAACGGCAAAAACGACCGTACCCGCCGGTTGGCAGGAAACCGCCACAGGCGCTAAGGTAACACTCGCCAGCGACATTCTTTTCTCCGCCGGAAGGGCGACGCTCTCGAAACAGGGCGCAGCCAGGTTGAGACAGATTGTCGCAACCATCAAGGCTACATACCCGGACTCGGTTGTCCGCGTGTATGGGTTCACCGACAGCGACCCGATAAAGAAAACAAAAAAACTGTGGGCGGACAATCTGGACCTCTCGAGCAACAGGGCGATGGCTGTGGTGCGACAGTTGCGAACGTTGGGCGTCTCGGCTGGAAAACTCGAAGCCATCGGTATGGGCGCGACACATCCCGTCGCCTCCAACAAGACAAAAGTAGAAAAGGCCCGAAACCGCAGGGTCGAAATTATCGTGGTCAAATAGCAGAATGAACCACAAAGTACACAAAGAGCACAAAGAACAAGGCAATTAAGTTTTTTCTCTTTGTGTTCTTTGTGCCCTTTGTGGTTCATGTTTTTCTTTTCAAGTTCTCCGATACGGCGGTTTTATGGAAATATTCCCTGCGATAGACCTGCGAGACGGGAAGATCGTCCGTCTAAGCCAGGGCGATTATGATCGGCAGCAAATCTATGCAAGCGATGCGTCGGCGGTGGCTGGACAGTTCGTCGCTGCCGGTGCGAAGTGGATACATGTTGTCGATCTGGACGCCGCACGCAGCGGGCGGAGAACCAATGCCGATGCGATTCGTGGTATCTGTCGGACCGCCGGCGTAAGGGTCCAGCTGGGCGGCGGAATTCGCAACGATAAAGCGGTATTCGAAGCCCTGGACCTGGGCGTCAACCGGGTAATTATTGGATCGGCAGCCCTGAAAAACTGGACGTGGTTCGAGAAACTCACCCAACAGGCAGCCTTGGCAGGGAAAATCGTACTGGCTCTCGACGCGAGAGGCTCAAAACTGGCAGCGGAAGGGTGGACGGAACAAACCGACCTGACAGTCGCGGAAGTCGCCCAGCGGGCAAGTTCTCTTCCTCTGGCAGCCATTGTTTATACAGACATCGAGCGCGACGGGATGCTCAACGGGCCTGACCTGGAAGGAACAGCCGAACTTATAAACTCGACGTCTCTGCCGATTATTGCCTCAGGCGGGATCGCCTGTATCAACGACATCGCACGCTGCAAAGAGATTGGTTGCACCGGCGCTATCGTCGGACGAGCGTATTACGAAGGGAAGATCGACCTGGCCGATGCGTGCATAATGGCGCAGACGTAAAAAACAGATAGAAAATTTTCTTGCTTTTATTCCGGTAAAGCATTTTCCTAATCATAGTAAGGGGCAGGACGAAAAGAATTTTCTCGGAGAAAAGAGGGTTTTCTCACAACCGCCAGGGAAAGACGCGGACTGTTCAGGGATTGGACCTGCAGCAAACTAATAAAGCATTTAGCAATCAGCGTTCAACCATCAGCAAAAAAAGAAACGGAAAAAGAAATAACATAGTCCGTTGCTGAATGCTGAATGCTTATCGCTGAACGCTGAACGCTAAACGCTGAATGCTGAACGCTTTTAAAAGGATGTAAGACACCCATGACAAAAAACAACAACAACGACGTAGCCACCGAAACACCACAAGAGACCGTACCGGCATCGGGCGTACTGGAAATTACCGAGAAGGGTTACGGATTCCTGCGACAGGCCGACAATACTTTTCACGCTACGCCCGGAGACGTGTTCGTCTCGAAGGATTTCATCACCGGCGACCGTCTGCGTACGGGCGTTACAATCGAAGGCGAAGCCATACCCGCAACCAAACGAAAGGCAGGTCCGCGACTCCAGAAGATTCTTCGCGTCAACGGAAGAGATTACGGGGACTGGTCGGAGGTTATTGCGTTTGCCGACATGACCGTCGTGGACCCCCAGCCACAGATGAAACTCGAAACCCCCGGCGGACCTATGGAAATGCGGGTGCTGGACCTGATATGCCCCGTAGGTAAAGGGCAGCGAGGACTTATCGTCGCCCCGCCCAGGTCGGGAAAAACCATTCTCCTCCAGCAGATCGCCAACGCCATCCTCACAAATACGCCCGAAGCGCACCTCATCATCCTTCTGGTCGATGAACGCCCCGAAGAAGTAACCGACTTCAAACGTAAAGTCGCAGCCGAAATCGTCCACTCCACAAACGACCAGACAGTCGCCAACCATGTCCGGATAACCGAGTTCACTATCGAACGCGCGAAGCGTATGTCCGAGTTCGGTCAGGATGTCGTGATCCTGCTCGACAGCCTGACGCGACTGGGAAGAGCGTATAACCGCCACGTCGAAACCTCCGGAAGAACAATGACCGGCGGAATGGACATCAGGGCAATGGAGAAACCGAAACGACTCTTCGGAGCCGCCCGAAAAGCCGAAAACGGCGGGTCGCTTACCATCCTGGCGACCGCACTGGTGGAAACCGGAAGCAGAATGGACGACCTGATCTTCGAGGAGTTCAAGGGAACGGGAAATATGGAACTGCAACTCGACCGCCAACTGGCGGAGAAGCGAATCTGGCCGGCAGTCGATATATCAAAATCCGGCACCCGAAAAGAAGAACTGCTGATGGATGACTGGAAACTCCCGAAAATCCACATGCTCCGCCGCTTCCTGAGCCAACTCAGCGTCGGACAGGAAATACCTCAACTCCTCTCGGTAATGGCGAAATTCAAAACCAACGACGAATTTCTCAAACACCTCGACCTCGCAGGGAAAACGTACTAAAAACCCTAAATAATCTCGTAATCGCGGTTGACGTAAATGCTGTAAAGCAGTATAATAGCGGTGTGTTTTGGTTCCAAAATCCGCTCTGCGGAGCGGCGGAGTTGTTTTGCCCCAACGGCAGGAGCGAGCACCGCTCACTCGTCCTTTCCTGTCCCAGGCCTCACCGGCCAAGTTCCCGATAGGATAAATCCAAATTCACGGTCAGGGTATTAAAAGACGGAGGTATATGAGAAATGCTGACGCAAAATAAGCGATGCGGAACTTCCTTTCAGGCACAGACGGTAATCACTGTCTTTTGCATAGCGGCGCTGACGCTGACTGCTCCTGCCGGCGATTTCATCCACTTCGAAGGCGAACTTCGTGACGGAGGATATGCCGGGCGAGTGGACCTGGGAGATTTGTCCGATTACCAGAGCGGTCCGGGGCAGCCTGACTACCACGGCAGCATCAACTGGGTTACCATGGACCCCTACCCCAGTGTACAGGGCTATCCCGACCCCGGCATGGGTGTGTGTGAATTTTTCCAACTGGGATGGGCCGCTGAAACACCCGGCTACAACATTCCGGAATTGGGGATGTTTCAACAGGGTAAGGTCGAGTTTGAGATGGGATCGCGTGTACACGCATGGGCGTCGCTGTACACGGGAGGAGAACCCCAGGATTTTTCCGTCGGGACCTCTCTCTTCGGGTCTGCGTATGTCGAGTCTTTAACGTCCGTTACCGGCCTGTCGTATGAACTTCAATTCGATCCGGCCTTTGACGAATGGCCCGACGATTACATCCGCGTCAATCTTTACATGAACCTTACCAGAGAGGTTTGGTATAACAATGATCAGTACGACCAGCCGTATTCAGACTACCAGGTCGATCTGGACAGTAATGTTATCGGAACGTGTGGAGACAACTTTCAAGTCCTCCGCAACGGCGAGGTGGTGTGGGAAGAAGATATCGACGGATGGTTCATCCCGTCGGTGAGCATTTCGATCGACGCGCGCTACGGCGACATAATCTCTCTGAACGGCGGCGTCGTTTCGGAAGTCAGCGTGAACAACCTGACAGTCGATGACATGTGGAGATGTTCGTCGAAAATCACACTCGGAGGCCAGATGGGGTTTTCGCTGATTCCCGGAAGCAAATCGAGCTGCCCGCTGATGCCGGAGAACCTCTTCACCGGCCCGCCGTGGTACTTCGCGCCTATCGACCTGGAGGAAAAGGACAGTGAACTGGGCATCGACGATCCGCTGTGGCTGGCAGCGCCGAACGCCGAGGGATACCTTATCGAGGTCGAATTTTCAACATTCGACGGCGTTCAGTTCGAGGAAATCGGCGACTGCCTGTTCGACGTGTACCTCATCGACGAAGTAACGGGCGAACTGGTCCTGCTGGAAGCAAACGTCCCTGCCGGTGATACATTCTACCTGCCCTCGGGGACCGAAGCGTTCGCCGTACTTGGCATCGAAGAGGACATGGCGTACCCGTTTGGAACACCTGTCGGGCTGCTGTTTGAGCCCTTCTCGTATCCGAACGTTTCGTTCACGCCGATACCAGAGCCTGCGACGCTGTTGCTGTTGGCAACGGGCGGCTGGCTGATATTACTGCGACGACGACGAATCCGATAAAAAACACCATCGGTGAGCCTACTTAATGTCCGCATGGTACTCCTGAAGGGCTTTGACCTCGCTTCCGCCCTTGCGATAGGCGGCGATACCTTCTGCGGCGGCTTCGGCGGCGCTTAACGTCGTTATGTACGGTATCTTGTACTTAATCGCCGACTTGCGGATGTAGGAATCGTCGTACTGGCTCAACTTGCCGATGGGTGTATTGACCACGAGTTGTATCTTCCCGTTGGTAATCGCGTCGGTGATATTAGGCCTGCCCTCGTGGAGTTTCTTTATCACCTCGGCCTCAATACCGTTCTCTGCCAGGAAAGCACAAGTACCTTCGGTGGAAAGTATCTTGAATCCCATTTCCGCAAATTTGCCGGCGGCCTTGAGAACCGCAGGCCTGTCGTGAGGTGAAACCGATATCAGGACGGTTCCCTCGGTAGGAAGGATTTGTTTAGCGCCCTCCTGTGCCTTGTAAAACGCCAGTCCGAACGAATCGGCCAGACCCAACACCTCGCCCGTCGAGCGCATTTCAGGTCCAAGAACGGGATCAACTTCGTGGTACATGGAGAACGGAAAGACAGCCTCCTTGACACCGAAGTGCGGGATTGATTTATGCTGAAGGTTCATCTCCGCCAGCGTCTTGCCCAGCATCAACTGCGTGGCTATGCGGGCCATGGGGATTCCGCAGACCTTGGAGACCAGCGGGACCGTCCGCGACGCTCGCGGGTTGGCTTCGAGGACATAAACCACGTCGTCGGCGATTGCGTACTGCATGTTCATCACGCCTACGACGTTCAGTTCGCGGGCAATCTTACGGGTGTATTCGTTGATGGTCTTCAGATGTTTATCCGGGATGCTGATCGGCGGGATAACGCAGGCTGAATCGCCCGAATGTACGCCCGCCAGTTCGATGTGTTCCATAACGGCAGGGACGAAGGTGTCGGTCCCGTCGGCGAGAGCGTCGGCCTCGGCCTCGATGGCGTTATCGAGGAACCTGTCGATAAGAATAGGTCTCTCCGGTGTAACATCGACAGCCGCTGCGACGTACTGACGCAACATTTCCTCGTCGTGAACGACTTCCATCCCTCGCCCGCCGAGCACGAACGAAGGCCTGACCATCAGCGGATAACCGATCCGCGCTGCAATGGTCATCGCCTCTTCGACCGTGCTTGCCATACCGGATTCGGGCATTGGGATGCCGAGTTTGTCCATCATCTTCCCGAACCGGTCGCGGTCTTCTGCCAGGTCGATTGTGTCGGGGCTGGTGCCGAGGATTTTGACGCCGGCGGCTTCGAGTTCAGCCGCGATGTTAAGCGGCGTCTGCCCGCCGAACTGGACGATGACGCCTTCGGGCTTTTCCTTCTCGTAGATGCTCAACACGTCTTCGACGGTCAACGGCTCGAAGTACAACTTGTCGGACGTGTCGTAATCGGTCGAGACGGTTTCGGGGTTGCAGTTAACCATGATGGTCTCGACCCCCCCATCGCGCAGGGCAAAGGCGGCGTGCACGCAGCAGTAATCGAACTCGATTCCCTGCCCGATGCGGTTAGGCCCGCCGCCGAGGACCATTATCTTCCGCTTGTCGCTGGTGCCGACAGCATCCGGGGCGTTGTAGGTAGAGTAATAATAGGCAGCATCCTCAACACCGCTGACGGGGACGGGATGCCAACCCTCGACCACGCCCAGAGCAATCCGCTGCTTACGAATGTCGGCCTCGGCTGCGCCAAGAATCTTTCCGAGATATTTATCTGCAAAACCGTCCTTCTTGGCGCGGGTCAGCAATTCGTCCGGCAGGGTTTTGCCCTTGTACTTGAGAATTTCTTCTTCCAATTCGACCAGTTCAGCCATCTGTTCGATAAACCACGCCTTGATGTAGGTTGTCTCATGAAGTTGCTCGACCGTAGCACCCTTTCGGATGGCTTCGTACATGATGAACTGGCGCTGGCTGGTGGGTTCGCGGAGCATTTCCATCAATTCGTCCAGGGGACGTTCGTTAAAATCCTCGGCAAAGCCCAGGCCCATCCTGCCGTCTTCCAGCGACCGGATTGCCTTCTGGAATGCCTCCTTGTAGTTCTTTCCGATGCTCATAACCTCGCCTACCGCCTTCATTTGCGTACCGAGTTTATCTTCGGCGTCGCGGAATTTTTCAAAGGCCCAGCGAGCGAATTTGACCACTACGTAATCGCCCGACGGCGTGTACTTTTCGAGCGTACCGTCGCGCCAATAGGGAATCTCGTCCATTGTCATCCCGCCGGCGAGTTTGGCTGACACCAGCGCGATCGGGAAACCTGTCGCCTTCGACGCCAGCGCGGAACTTCGGCTGGTTCGCGGATTGATTTCGATTACGACGACGCGCCCGGTCTTGGGATCGTGGGCGAACTGAACGTTTGTTCCGCCGATGACCTGGATGGCTTCGACGATTTTGTATGAATAATCCTGTAGTTTCTGCTGGAGTTCTTTGCTGATGGTCAACATCGGAGCCGTGCAGAAGGAATCGCCCGTGTGGACGCCCATCGCATCGACGTTTTCGATGAAGCAGACGGTAATCAACTGGTTTTTCGCGTCGCGGACGACTTCCAGTTCCAGTTCTTCCCAGCCAAGGACGGATTCCTCGACGAGGATTTGCCCGATGAGGCTTGCGGCGATTCCCCGACTGGCGACGATGCGGAGTTCTTCAACGTTATACACCAGCCCCCCACCGGTTCCGCCCATTGTATAGGCCGGACGAATTACTACGGGATAACCAAGTTCGTCAGCCACCTTCTCGGCGTCCTCGATGTTATAAACGGCTGTGCTGTGCGGCATCTCGATACCGAGGCTGTTCATTGTCTTTTTGAAGGCGACGCGGTCTTCGCCGCGTTCGATGGCGTCCACCTGCACGCCGACGACCCTCACGCCGTACTTGTCCAGCACGCCGGCTTGGTGAAGTTCCAGCGAAAGATTCAGTGCGGTTTGCCCGCCGAGGTTTGGAAGCAGCGCGTCGGGACGCTCCTTATCGATAATCTTCGTCATGGCTTCGAGCGTCAGCGGCTCGATGTACGTTACGTCAGCCATGCCCGGATCGGTCATAATGGTGGCCGGGTTGGAGTTGACCAGCACAATCTTATAGCCCAGTTCCCGCAGGGCCTTGCACGCCTGCGTACCGGAATAGTCAAACTCGCACGCTTGCCCGATAACAATCGGCCCTGAACCGATAATCATTACCTTGTCAATGTCAGCATGTTTCGGCATGAAAAATGACCTCTATTGTCTTTCTGTCAAGTCGCCTCTACACCGCCTCGATGCACGATGGCGGCTTGGCGGTGATGTTGTAGGTAACGCTTACGACGCCGGGGATTTCAGTGGTTATCCGGTCGGCTATCTTGCGAAGCGTCTCGAACGGTACGTTCGTCGGCGATCCGGTAACGGCGTCTTCGCTGTTCCAGCAGCGGACTTCGATCTGGTGGCCAAAGTCGCGCTTACCGTCGCGCAGACCTGTAACTTTGTCGGCGTGGAGGATGGCAAGGTACTGGAAGGCTCCGCAATCGGCCAGTTCCGCCTCTACAATCGTCGTGGCTGATCGCACCAGGGCGATTCGCTCCGGCGTAGCCTCACCGATTACACGTGTCGCCAAGGCTGGGCCTGGGAACGGCGGACGGGAGAAAATTTCCTCCGGCAGCCCGAGGGCCTTACCGACGACGCGGATGGCAGGCTTTCGCAGCTGGATAATCGGTTCGAGAACCTTGTAGCCATAGGCTTTCTCGGTGTCGATACCGAGTTGCGCGAGGATATTATGCTGGCGCTTGACGCCGGCGACGGTTTCCTCGACGTCGGTGTAATTCGTGCCCTGCAAGAGTACGTTCGCGCCGCAGTCCCGGACAAGTTTCCCGAATACATCCTTATAGAATACCTGCGTGATTCCTTTGTCGCGTTTTTCTTCGGGGTCCGTTACGCCCTTCAATGCCGAGAAGAACTGCTCTTTGGCGTCGATGATTTCGACTTTTACGCCGAGGGCGGCGAAGATTTTCGCTATGTACTCCGGCTCGCCTTCGCGCATCAGTCCGTTTTCGATGAAATACGTTTTCAACCGGCCGGCCAGTGCGCGGTGTCCCAGCAGCGTTACCACTGCTGAATCGACGCCGCCGGAGAGAGCATTGACGGCCAAGCCGTCGCCAGCCGCCTCGCCGATTGCTTTGACTTGCTCGGCGATGAACGCCTCGACGTTCAGGTCCTGCAATTGAATCTCCCGGATTTCCATGCTTGCGACTCCTTGCCTGGTGATTTCAGTGTCCGAACGCACAGGTTGCGTATTGTTGCCGCAAAAGGGGCCGGCTGCAAGGTCAAATCGGATGCGGCAGCATACTATCGCCTCTTGACTCCGGCACGGGCAAATAATACAGTACCACAAGTCGGCGGGAATGCCCGTGAACCGGTAATGCCTACTGGGGAATAGTGTAACGGTAGCACGACTGACTCTGAATCAGTTAGTCAAGGTTCAAATCCTTGTTCCCCAATTTATTAGCAATCAGCGGTCAGCTATCAGCAGTCAGCAGTCTTTTTTTTCTTTTGCTGAATGCCGACCGCTGATCGCTGTGCGTAGCACCGCGTAACGATACTACGTACCACTACGTGGAACGCTTCTCCTTATGTCAATGCTTGAAATCAAAAACCTGATCCTTTCCGCCAACGGTAAGCGGATACTGGACGGCCTGAGCCTGGACCTTCATGAAGGGTACGTTCACGCCATTGTAGGGCCTAACGGTGCGGGTAAATCGACGCTGGCGTCGGCTGTTATGGGGCTGAGCGGATACCGCGACATCACCGGCGAAATGATCTTCGAAGGTCAAAACCTCCACGATTTGAGCGTCGATGAGCGTGCTCGTAAGGGTATCACACTTGCCTGGCAGGAACCCGCCCGTTTCGAGGGTCTGACGGTGAGGAAATTCATCCGCGCCGCCGCAGGAGATATGACCGACCAGGCCGTCGCCGACGTGCTGGAAAAGGTCGGACTCTCGCCTCTGATGCACATGCCAAGAGCGGTCGATAAGACGCTCAGCGGCGGGGAACGAAAGAAAATCGAACTGGCGTCGATACTGGCGATGAAACCACGCCTCGTCATGCTCGACGAACCCGACAGCGGTATCGATATCGAAAGCCTCAGGCGAATCAAACAGGCAATTACAGTTCTCAAGGCAGACGGTTCGACAGTTCTCCTTATTACCCACAGCCTGGAAGTCCTTGGATGGGCGGAACACGCTTTCCTGATGTGCTGCGGGAGAATTCTCGATAAAGGAGACCCCGAAAATATAAGCCGATACTTCAAGGACCGCTGCATCCCGTGCGACCATAAAAACCTTCCTCAAATGAACGGGGATATGGGTAATGGATAATCTGGAACTGACTAAATTCGCCAATATACACGCCGCTATCGACGACCCGGATACCGCCCATCTGGTTATCGGCCTGAACAAAATCGTCAGCAGCAGAACCGTCGATGGTCTTGAGGTGGATGCGCAGGAAACGCCTGATGGCGTGAAACTGAAGATTATTGTGGCTGAAGGGACTGTTATCGCCAAGCCCGTGCACATGTGCTTCGGGCTGCTGCAGGAGGCGGGAATTCAGGAAATCGAGATGGACATGGTCATTCGGGCCGGTGCGAAGATAAACGTAATCGCCCATTGCGTCTTCCCGAACGCCGTCGATGTCCGGCACGTGATGGATGCGAAAATCAGCGTCGGGCCTCATGCGAATTACACGTATCTGGAGCGGCACATTCACTCCGACGAAGGCGGTATAACGGTCGTTCCCAAGGCCCGCATTGAATTGGCTGAAGGCGCGCGGTTCAAGACGGATTTCGAATTGTTGCAAGGCAGGGTCGGCGTGATTGACATTGACTACGAAACCACCTGTGGCCCCGACAGCGTGATGGAGATGACCTCGAAGATTCGCGGCAGGGGCGACGACCTTATCAAAATCCGCGAAACCGGACACCTTATCGGCGAGCGAAGCCGGGGCGTATTGACCAGCCGGGTGGCTGTCAAGGACAACGCCCGCGCCGAGGTGTACAACAAACTCACAGCCACTGCCGCCTACGCACGCGGACACGTCGATTGCAAAGAAATCATACAAGGAAACGCCAGCGCAAACGCCGTCCCAATAGTCGAGGTCAGTCATCCCAAGGCCCACATCACCCACGAAGCCGCCCTTGGCAGCGTCGATACAAAGCAACTCGAAACCCTAATGTCCCGCGGCCTGAACGAAGACGAAGCATCCGACCTTATCGTGTCGGGACTGCTGAGTTGATCCTGCTGCCGGTGAAATATTTCTTTAAAATCATGTTGACGCCGCTGTCGGCAGGCGGTACAATGTATTGCGTAGTACGCAAAGCATTGTAATGGGACCAAGGCATGAGGCAGTGGATTACACAACTTCGCAAGGGATTGCTTGAGTTCTGCATACTCAACGTCCTGAGTAATGGGGAGAGTTACGGCTACCAGATCGTACAGCGTCTTGAGACTGTGGAGGAACTGGCCATTACCGAAAGCACCGTCTATCCCATCCTGGCCCGGCTTCGCAAGGACGGTTATCTGAAGGTCCGCTCCTCGCCATCGCCCGGCGGGCCTCCGAGGCGGTATTTCTCACTGACTGCCCTGGGGCGGCGGCGTGTGCGGGAAATGAACGAATACTGGGATGACCTGAACCATTCGATAGATGCAATTCGCCAAAACGAAACGAGCAGTGGAGACAATTCATGAACTACAGCAGGAAGATTGAAGAAGGAATCTCGCGGTATCTGGAAAAAGTGGCGTCATACCTGCGGGAAGCACCGTCCGACGAAAGGGACGAGATCATTCGAGACCTCCAGTCCCATATTTACGACGCACTGGCCAGTCGCAGCGGCGCGGAGCCGACTCTCGCTGACCTTGAGGCTGTTCTGTCCGAAATGGACCCGCCGGAATCGTACGGACCGCCCGTATCCGGCGACACCGACGCCCATCCTGCCCCCACCGCAACCGGGCCGACCCGCTCTCTGGGGTCATGGGCAATGGCAGCGATGATTGCTGGAATAATCCTGCCAATTCTCCTTGTGGCGGCCGGTGCGATCTTCGGACGGGGTATGAACGCCGTGCAGATTGCCGTGGGCTTTGCAGTGACCTTGGGAATTATTCTGGAATTGCTGGCTCTTATCCTCGGCCTGATGAGTTGGTGTGAAAAAACCGGAAAAGTTGCGGCAATTGGAGCAGGTGTTCTTATCCTTATGGCCATGCTGTTTGGTTTTGCTTTACTTTGGTGGTATGAGCTGTCATAGGATGACGGCAATGGAGGCCAGCGCTGAGCACGCGAGAACGGTTGTAGCGATTTTGGATCGGCAGTTCGAATTGACGACGTTTCCGACAACCCAGCCAACCCCGCAAACCCAACAAACCACCCAACCCGCAGACGCGGAAGCGTCGATACCAAACAACTCGAAACCCTAATGTCCCGCGGCCTGAACGAAGACGAAGCATCCGACCTTATCGTGTCAGGTCTGCTGAGTTAATTTGCTTGACAGATGCCGAAGAACTTACAGAATGTCTAACGTTTGACAGGCCGATGGGCCGATTTTGAATGTGAGTATGTAGATTCTCCGGGGAACCAGAATGTCCCCGGCATGGACGAGAACGTTTTTAAGGAAAGGATTCTTGAGATGAAGAAGAGTTTGTTGCTGCTGGCGTTGTTTGTGTTTGTGGTATTCGCGGGACCGGCTTTTGCTGCCGACAAAACCGACGAAATGGCAAATTGCCCCATTTGTGAATTCAAGAGGCAGACCAAAGAGGCTCTTCCCTGGTTGGAATGGGGCGGCGACATTCGTATGAGGGCGATCTGGAGCAAGAACGCCCGAACGCTCGACGATACAACCCCGCGTAACGAGCGGTTCTGGCAGCGCGCACGAACGCGTCTGTGGACCACCTCAACTATCACCGACAACCTCAAATTCAATTTCGGAATGTGCTGGGAGATACTAAACTTCTGCCGACCCGAAGGTATGCGAAATGGCGAATTCAGGGATGTCGCCTTCGAGACGCTCAATTTCGAATTGTCCAACACCCTCGGCTTGCCGCTGAAGATAAAAATAGGCCGGCAGAACATAAAGGACCTGAATTCCTGGCTGATCATGGACGGTACACCGCGGGACGGTTCGCGGACGTGCTACTTCGACGCCGCTCGCTTCACATACGAATTGGCTGAGCAAAAAACCTCCATCGACGTGGTCTATATCGACCAGTGGGCCGATTCCGATAAGTGGCTACCGCCGATAAATGATCATCTCGACAGGCATCTTATCGAGAACAACGAGCGGGCCGTTATCCTGTACGTCAAGAACAAGTCGATCGAGAACACGCAGATTGACGGTTACTACATTTGGCGCAGGACCTGGCAGGAACTGAACAACGGATGGGATTCGGACTTATCGACCATCGGCGGACGCGTCGCCGGCGACATCAGCGAGAATTGGAAATACTTCACCGAATTGGCAGTGCAGGTCGGTTCAAAGGATGGTCTCCATAATTCGTCCCTTGGCTCGAACAACCGGATAAGTTATTTCCTCCGCGACAAGTTGAACAACAACTTCCGCCTCGGTTACGAATATCGCGGAGGTGGTCATCATCCGAGGGAAAACTTCGACATCCTCTGGGGACGTTGCGTCCAGTGCCTCAATATCTACCAGGGCAAACTCGACGCCCTTGAGAACAATTCGGCGATGTTCACCAACCTGCACCGTATCAACCTCGGCTGGTCGTGCGACCCGACGGAAAAACTGTCGCTGCACACCGATTATAACCTTCTCTTTTGCGATAATAACCAGAGTGAGGACCTGGGGGCCAGATTCTCCAAGAGCGGCTGCCTTCGCGGGCACCTCCTATCAGGCCTGCTGAAATACAAATTCAACGAGCATATCAGCGGGCACCTGATCGGCGAGATATTCTTCCCCGGCGATTACTACACCGACATGAGCAACGATGTAGCCCTGTTCGTAAGGTACGAACTGGTATTTACGTTCTAGAACATGAGTAGTGAGTAGGCTCCGGACGGAGCGACACATAGTGTCCCTACGGGAAACGGAGTCCCATCTGTTCTGTTCTTCGATTGCCGGGACTACGTTCTGTCCCGGCCTGTCGCTAGTGCTTTGTCCGAGCAATAATAATATAATGCAACACTGTAATTACCGTTGCATCTTTATACGTTTTGGGGAATCCGCGCAATCTGTGTAATCCGTGGACGATTCTTCTCTACGCAAATCCCGCCTGGCGGAGATTTTCCATTGTCAATGGCGATGCCTTGCCGGCGAGGTTCTCCAAGTGCCGGCGGACGTATTTTCCGATAATGTCCAGTTCGACGTTGAGGCGGTCGCCAGCCCGCAGATTTCGGAACGTCGTCCGCTCAAGCGTCGTCGGAACCAGAGCGACGGAAAATCGTCCCTTCTCCACATTCGCCAGCGTCAGGCTCACGCCGGCCAGGGTTATCGACCCAGCGGAGACCATTTGATCGGTCAATTCGTCTGCCGCTGCGAGCGTTACCATCACCCCGTCGCTGCCATGGTCGATGCGGGCAAGATTGGCTGTGGCGTCAACGTGCCCCTGAACGATGTGCCCGTCCAGGGCGGCTTGGGCGGATATGGCCGGTTCGAGATTGACCTCGCTACCGACGGTAAGTGCGCCAAGCGTCGTCCGCTCCAGCGTTTGTGGCACTACGTCAAATTCCGCCCGATTTCCGGTAATCCGCGATACCGTCAGGCAGGCTCCGTCCACCGCGACCGACGCGCCGACGATAAGCCCTTCAGCCAACGGGCCCAGGTCAATCACCATGCGCCTGCCGCCGGAATGATCGGCGATGCTGTCAACCTTGCCGACATGTTGAATAATCCCTGTGAACATCCGGGATATGCTAAACATCAAGGCGGGATTTAGCAAGATGCGCGGTGATAAGACGGGTGCCGTGGGAGTAATTTTTTTCGCCCCCCCCAAGGTAAAAAAGAGCCCCAACACAACCACCCCCCCCCCCCCCCC
>JAUWNJ010000007.1 GCA_030612725.1 Planctomycetales bacterium | reverse complement strand
TAGAGGACAGATAGGGACCAGGGACTTGGGACTAGAAGATAGGGCGTAGGGCATAGGGCGTAGGGAACACGAAGTGTCACTACGTGAAAGCAGATGAACCAATCAACCAGTCAACCAGTCAACGGATTAACCGGAATACCGGAATACCGAGGAATCCGCAATCCACAATTCTCAATCCGCAATGGCACTCTGGGCCGTTTAGGCAAGATAGGCAATGGTGGATTTTTTAAAATGGGCGAAAAAATGACCTCAAAATACGCAAACCCATACAAGCCGGGGAGTTATGGATTTTGGAAACTTTCCCAATTGTTCCCAATCGTTCCGAATTGTTCCGAATCGTTCCCATTTGTTCCGAATCGTTCCCAATCGTTCCGAATTGTTCCGTTTCGTTCCGTTTTGTTCCGCAACAGCGGCTACGGCATCCGGGTCAGTCGCTGCGTTCTTCGGGGGGTAGTTCGGGTAGTTCGAGGTAGTAGACTGTGTTGACGAATTCCTGGCTGCGGATTTCCTCGACGACCGCGTCGCTCGGCGCGTTGTCCAGGTTGATGGCGACAACGGCCTTGGAAGGGTCGGCTTTGCGCGAGAGCGTCATGTCGGCGATGTTGACTCCGCTGGCTCCGAGGATCGTACCGAATTTGCCCACCACGCCGGGCATGTCGTCGTTGAAAATCAGCAGGATGTGCCCGTCCGGCTTCATCTCCACGCGGTATCCGTCGATGGCGATGATTCGCGGGAAGCGGTTTCCGAAGATCGTACCGACAGCCGTTCGACTCGTCTGGTCGGTATGGACCTCGACCTGCATGAGATTGGCGAACGCCTTGACCTTCTTCGAGGTAATCTGCTCAATGGTAACGCCTCGCTGCTCGGCAAGGACCGGCGCGTTTATGACGTTGACCGGCTGGTCCATGTGGGGCGAGAACAGGCCTACCAGCAGGAAGGTCGTAACCGGCGAGACATCCATATCGGCAATCGCGCCGCGATAGACGACCTCGACCTTTTTGATCGCTCCGGGCGTGATGCTGGTGAGGATTGTTCCTATCCGCGACGCCAATTCGGCATAGGGTCGCAGTATCGGCGGCAGGGCCTTTTCGAACCCCGGCGCGTTGAGCGCGTTGCGGATTTCCCCGCCTCGCAGCGCCTCGACGAGTTGCTGTGCGGCATCGAGTGCGACCTGCTCCTGGGCTTCGCCGGTGCTCGCGCCCAGATGCGGAACGGCCAGGACGCGGGGATGGGCGATGAGTTTTTTTTCGGCATCGGATTCCGGCGGTTCGGAAGTCCAGACGTCCAGCGCCGCAGCGCCGACCTTGCCGGATTCCAGCGCCTCCAGCAGCGCTTCGGGGTTGATGATTCCGCCACGGGCGGCGTTTATCAGGTACACGCCGTCTTTCATCTGCGAGATTTGATCGCGGCCGATCATGCCGGTAGTTTCGGCGTTGCCGGGCACGTGGACGGTGATGTAATCGCTCCGTCTGCAAAGGTCGTCGAGGCTTTTGACCATCTCGAACGACCCTTCGGGGCACTTACCCGCGAAATACGGGTCGAAAGCGACGACCTCCATTTCCATCGCAAGCGCGCGTTTTGCGACGGCCTTTCCGATCCTGCCCATACCGATTACGCCAAGCGTCTTACCGGCAAGTTGTGCGCCCTGGAATTTTTTGCGGTCCCACGCGCCGCCAGCCAACGAGACATTTGCCGGGACTATCCTCCGCGACATTGCCAGCATCAGCGCCCAGGTCAACTCCGCCGTCGAGGCAGTGTTTCCGCCGGGCGTGTTCATCACGATGATGCCTTTGGCGGTGGCGGTCGGTACGTCGATGTTATCGACGCCCACGCCGGCGCGGGCGATGCACTCAAGTCGGCCCGGACTCGCCAGCACCTCGGCTGTTACCTTCGCGCCCGAACGAATGATCATTCCCTCGTAATCGCCGATAATTTTCGCCAGTTCTTCGGGCGACAGTCCTGGCTTGACGTTCACCTCGACGTCGTTCTGCTTTTCCAACCAATCAATGCCGACTTCGCTCAACTTGTCCGCAATCAAAACCTTCATCGCCGCTCCTTCAGTTATAAGGTGGGACTCCGTTTCACTCCGTCCCAGCCTACCGCCAATCCTTCAGGACGTTCGCCGCCGCCGTTACGCCTGCGCCAATTTTGATGTCCGCGCCGGCCTCGGCCAGTGTGTATTCGATGGCTGCGATCAGGCCAATCGTTTCAAGCGGTTCGACGTATCCCATGTGCGAGATGCGGATGGCTTTGCCCTTGAGCGAATCCTGCCCGCCGGCGACAGAGCAGCCGTACTTGTCGCGGAGAACCGGACGGAACTGCTCGTCCGTTACGCCGTCGGGAAGCATAAGGCACGTTACCGAATCGCTGGGCTGGGACGAGAAGACCTTCAGTCCCATCGCTTCGGCGGCGGCCCGCGTGGCCGACGCCAGAAGGGCGGTCCGCGACCAGACAGTCTCGATTCCGATACCGTTAATCATCTCCAATGCAACCTTGAGGCCGCGAATAAGACTCACCGACGAGGTGTATGGAGTGTCATTTTTGGCCAGTGATTTGCGATACGCCTTCAGGTCGAGGTAGAAGGCAGGCGGGGTAATCGCGTCGATGTTCTTCCACGCCTTTTCGCTGACGGACACAAACGCCAGCCCCGGCGGGAGCATCATCGCTTTCTGACTACCGGAACCGACAATGTCGATACCCCACTCGTCGGTCCGCAACGGCAAAGCCCCGGCCGATGTGATGCAGTCGGCAATCAGGATCGCGTCGGTACCGGATACGACTTTACCGATGGCTTCCAGGTCGCAGGCCGTCGCCGTCGAGGTCTCGCTGTGGACGGTTATCACCGCGCCGTAATCACCGGATGCGAGTTTTTCAGCCACCGTCTCAGGCTGTAGGGCGGTACCCCATTCCAGTTGAACCTCATCGACATCCAGGCCATAGACCTTTGCTATCTTGACCCATCGCTCGCCGAATTTCCCGCCATTGGATACGAGAACTTTTTTGTCGCGCGGACACGCGCATGCGATGGCGGCTTCCATCCCGGCGGTGCCCGACCCGGACAACGTCAGCACGTCGTTGTCGGTCATGAGGAGTTTCTTCAGCCCCGATGTTACCTCGCCGAACATCTTCCGGAACCGCGCCGTGCGGTGATGGAACATGGGCCTGGCCATCTCGATGAGGACTTCCGGAGGTACTTCCGTTGGCCCTGGGGTGAAAAGACGCTGCTTGATCATAAAAGCGCTCCCTAAAAAGTAACGGCAATGATAGTATTAGGCGAGAGCGAAACTGTCAACCCGCCGTCGCCGAACTAATTCAAAAAAAAAGATACCTTTGGCCTCTTGAATTATCAAGCCAATAAGGTAATGTCCCTGCTTATCGTCAATAGAGTGTGAAAAAAAACAAGGAGATTGACTCATGCTGAAAGGCGGAACATGTCGTATCTGTATCTCACCCGGCGCGGACCCGAAAGAGGTGAAAACCTATCGTAATCCCCCCCCGGCAGGGTTCTACTGCGACACCTTCGTCAGGGCGCTCGCACTGGAAGATGAAAAAGGGCGAAAACTGGTAATCGTCTCGCTGGACATTATCCTCCTCGACAGAGACCTGCTGGACAGGATGCGCGAGGGGATTAAGGCCGGGACAGGCCTGGATGATAGCCAAGTGCTGCTGTGCGTTTCGCATACACACTCAGGCCCCATGCGCAAAGGCCCGCTGGAACAGTTCGGCATAAGCATCGAAGAATATCGGCAATTAATCATAGACAGGACAGCCCAGGTCGTCGAAGGGGCTCTGACCGACACCGAGCCGATTACCCTCTATTTCGGGCGGGGCGACCTTCACATGTCCATCAGTCGGCGTCGGCGGAACCCCGCCGGTTACACGGTCTGGCGCGGCAACCCCTACGGCGAGGTCGATCCGGAGGTCGGTGTGCTGAAGGCCGTCGATAAGGACGGTAACGTCAAGGCCGTCGTGATGAACTACGCCTGCCACGCCAGCGCAATCGGTACCGGTCTTATCGGCAACGATTATCCCGGTTTCGCCGAGGAGATTATCGAGAACCGTTACGCCGGCTGCACGGCGCTGTTCGCCCAGGGCTGTGGCGCCGAGCTCAAACCATACAACGTTGACGGCGATTGTCGCTTCATGTACCGCATTCCGCCGGCGGTCGTCGCCGGGCTTGGATGGGAACTGGCCAAGGAAGTAGCCCGCGTGATCGAGCAAACTCCGATGGAAGAAACCGACGGTCAAATTGATATTTCCGCTCGTACCATCGACCTTCCGATGGAAGGTCCGCCTTCTGCCGAGCAGGCCCAAAACGCCAAAAGCCGCGGCGGCGAAAAAGAGGCTGCCCACAAGTGGGGCGAGTATATGGAGGCGAAGATTAAGGACGGTACGATTAATGATATCCCAACGTCTCATCCCTTCGAGATAGCCCAGGTTAAAATCGGCGATCGCTTCCGCCTGGTAACTCTCCAGGGCGAACCCTGCGTCCACATCGGGATAAGGATAAAGGAGCAGTTGACCTGTAATACGGAAGAAGCCTCCGAGGACTCCCGGGACATCCATTCGGTCATGGTATTGGGATACGTCAACGGTGGTTACTATTACGTCCCGTCCGGCGACGTCCTGAGGGCGGGGGGATACGAGGCGGAGTATTATTTATTCAATAACTGGCCCGGGCCGTATAGAAGCGATATCGAAGACGTTATCGTCAACGGCGTGCTGGAACTATAGGGCCTGTTGCCAATCTAAAAACATTTTTCAGGAGCCGGAAACATGGCGAGTAATAAAAAAGTTCGTTTCGGGATTATCGGATCAGCCGGACTGATCGGAAATTATCACACCGACACACTGACCAAGGGCGAAGGCCCGTACGAATTAACGGCGGTTTGCGATATTAGCGAATCGCGCGTGAGGAACCAGGCCGAAAAACTCGGCGTCTTCGGCACGACGCAGGTGAGCGAACTGGTGGCCCGCGACGACGTCGATGCCGTAATCGTCGCGACCGCCCATCCGCTTCATGCCGCCGGAGTCGTCGCCGCGGTCGAGGGCGGTAAGGACGTATTGACCGAAAAGCCCCTTGCCGCTACGCCCGCCGACGCCCGGAAGTTGGTAAAGGCCATTAATCGCAAGCGCCGCATCGGCGGGATTCACTACCAGGCGCGGGCAAATCCTTCCATCCGGAAGGCCAGGCAGATGATAGATTCCGGTGAACTGGGTAGGATACTGAGCATTCGCGTTACCGGTTCGTTTTACAAGAGCAACTACTACTACAGCCTCGGCGGGTGGCGAGGCACATGGGCCGACGAGGGCGGCGGCGTGCTGATTAACCAGGCCCCCCACGAGATAGACCTGATGTGCTACCTCGCTGCCAGTTCGGCGCCGGCGGAACTTGTCGGCAGATGGACCAACCTCTATCACGACACCAGCCAGGTCGAAGATTTCGCCTCGGCGGCGGGGGTTTTCCCAAACGGCGTGGAGTTCACGCTGAACGTCAGCGTGGCCATGCACGCCGATACCAAGCGGATCGAGATTTTCGGTACTGCCGGCGCTCTGACACTACAGGACGGCAAGTTCACCCGCTACGTCCGATACGAAAAAGACCTGGTGGATTTCGCCCGCACTTACGCCGGCCCCGACCCTTACGCCGCCCCTGAAGTCCACGATCAGCCGCTACCCGAGGTCGGCGAAGACGACCCGTCGCTCATACACAAGATGTTCGCCGAAGCCGTCCTTACCCGCAAAAAAGCCAAAATGCTCGTATCCGCCGCTGACGGACTCTGGTCAATGGAAACAATCAACGCGATTTACCTGTCGGGGTATCTTGGCAAAAAGGTCAAACTTCCCGTCAGCGCGGCACGGTACGACAAAATGCTTGCCGACCTTATCGCCAACGCCCGCTCGGTCTCTCGCCCGCAGCGCAAGTCGGAAGAAGGAATGGCTGCTCGCTGACCGGCGCGACGTCCGCGAACCCCAAAGAGCAGGGGCGGTGTCAGACCGTTTGTCTGCGACTTCGCTACGGTTGAGCGACCTGATCCGGCTGCCGGATCACGGTGAACGATTGAGGCGGGAACCGGTAACGGAATAGCCCATTGTGCCCTGATGTCAGCAGTTGCCGGGCGGGGGCTTTCCAGCGGGTTCCCTTTTCGTCCCCCGGCGTGAGAGCGCAAGCCGACAGCGCCGGAGGCGCGATGCCGGCGACGAACGAAAGTGTCGCCTCGACGGTGGCGTTTGGCGAGCGGTTGACGACCGCCAGTCGAACTAAACCATCGTCTCCCCGTACCGCTACGGCATCCAGGTACGGCACCTTTTTCAAGCCCGGAATGTTACCCCTGGCCTGCACTGCATAGCCGTTCCCGTCGATCCGCAAGGGCAGCACCTTCATGCCCGCCATCGGCGCCAGCGACCGCAACACCTGATAGGTGGGGCGTGTGGTCAACCGACCGGCGGGGGTCGTTCTCAAGATGCCGAAACTACTGTTGTTGATCAGCGACCAGTGGTTGGCCATGGTGATGTCCGGGTCTCGGATGCAGGTGAACAGAATCAACGCGGAGAACAGGGCGTTTTCGGTGCTGCCGATGCGCGGGTGGGGAGCGACCTTCCCGCCGAAGAAAGTGCCGTACTCGCTCAGTGCTATCTTCACACCGGGTCGGGCGAAGCGTTTCAGCATCACGCGGATCGCAGCAACGTTCTGTTCAAAGACGACCGGGCCTGCCCAGACCAACCGATGCAGGTCGTCCTCCGACGGCAACTTGTCGAAGGGCGCGTAGAAGTGGAGCACGACGAAATCGATGTCCCGACCGGCGACCTTCAATACTTCCTCGTTCCAGGTCAGCAGGTGAGGATGGACGTTCTTCATCCAGGCGGCCTGAAGGAAAGACGCCTCGAGATGGGCGCCGACTTTGATGGAGGGGTCGCGGGCCTTCATCGCTTTGGCAAATTTGACGACCTTGCGTGCATAGTCGGCCGCGGTGCTGTGACCTTTCTCCTTGGGCGAGAACAGTTCGTTTCCGATCTCCCAGTATTTGACCGCCAACGGTTTGGGCAGGCCGTTGGCGCTGCGCCGGGCGCCCCACTTGGTTCCGGGCCCGCCGTTGAGGTATTCGACCCAGTCGGCGGCCTCCCGGGCTCCGGCGCTGATGTTGACGGTAACGATGCCCTGAAGGCGGGTCTGGCGGCAGAGGCGGATGAACTCATCGCTTCCGAAATGAGACGGCGCCTGCAAACCGGCAATGTTGCGTCCGGTTGGTCGTTTCGCAATATTTCCGATACCGGACTGCCAGCGGTAGGTGTTCGACAGCGACCCGCCGGGGAAGCGCAGGCAGGTTATGCGCGAGTCGTTGACGGCTTTGATCAGTCCGGGCAACCAGACCGGCCGGCCCTGTCGGTCGGACGCCAGAGTACCGTCGCCGTTGCGTTCCCATTGGATGTTGCTGCCGAACAGCAGAGGGGGAATGGTCCGACCTGACTGGTTGAGTTGGATAGTCAGGCGGGCCTGTCGAGATCTTTGGCTGGTGGCGGAGGATGATTTCCCCGTAGCCCATTCGAGCGTGCTGGTTACCAGGTAATGGTCGGATGCGTTGGATTTTATGATTTTGCTCGCCAGCGTTTTGAAGCGGGCGTTGCAGAAAATGTAGTCCAGGCGGTACTTCCATTCCGTGTTCCGATACCGCCATCGCCAGGTTGTATGCGTATTAGCGCCCCGTGTTACCGCTGCGAAACTGTCGGTAAAACCATGCTTTACCAGAAAAACCGGAACAGTCATGTATGGCGGGCTGTTGAAGTCGCCGATGAGAATCGTCGGCATGGTTTTAATCAGATTGTCGTGGATGTACTTGATTTCGCGTGCACGGATGGTTTCGGTTTGGAAGAACAGTTTCAACAGTTCGATGCCGCTCTCGCCGCGGCGGGGAACTGTCGGCTGCAAATGGACGTTGGCGACCTGGACCTTTTTTGAGCCTAGTTTCGTATGGAACAGGAGCGTTCCGAAGTATCCGTATTTTCGCGGAAGGTATCGTAGTTTTTTTATGGGGGACTTTGACAGGACGCCGAAACCGCCTGCGGCCTGACCGCTTCGGAAATACATGTAACGATATTTTCGTTTAAATGCCCGGCGCAGGTGTTTTTCGCTCCGCCGGTTGGTTTCCTGCAGGCAGACGAGGTGCGCGTCGGCCTTTCGGATTGTTTTGACTACTTTTTTGAGGTTCACGTTTCCGTAGTTGATATTATAGGTGGCGACAGAGAACTTGACGGTCGGTTTGGTGGTCGGTTCTGACGCAGGATTGGTTGTTGTTCCGGGCAAGTATGCAACCGCCCAGAAGATTGCTGCTGTTGAAAGGACAATTCCCAACCGTTTCAATACCATATCTCCCTGTCGGCAGGCGGGACTGCGATTGCTATTTTGCCAATATCGAATCTATGAACAACTCCGGGCGTTATTAATTCGACACAGACCTGCCCGCCCACTGAAAACAACAAGGAAGGCAGGTCTGTGTCGCATATTCATGCCGGCAAATTTAAAGTTGACGAAGCATTACTCTGCTCCGGTTTCTTCCCGTTTAGTGGCGGCCAGTGCCCGCATGGTTTCCATTTTCTGTCGGACTTCCTGTGCCATTCGGCTGTTGGGATACTCCCCGACAATCTGTCGTCCTATGGCGATTGCTGCATCCCAATTCTGGTCGGTAACGCGAATGGCGAACTGTACGCCGAAGTTGTGCAGTTTGGCTTTGAATACGCCGCGAGCGGATTCGGCCATGGCGGCAGCCTCCTGCGGGGTGAGGTACTTATCCAGTTCACGCAGCAGTTCTATGGAGTGGTCGACATCTCCGCTTTTGACGGCCTGTCCGTAGTCTTCGAGCAGGTCGCGTTTATGTTTTGTGCGAGCGTCGCTGATGAGTTGTGGAAGTGCGGCGATTTTGGGGTTATCCGGGAGTAGTTGCAGCAATCGGCGGGTCTGGCGCGACGCACCGGACCAGTCGCGGAACTCGATGAGTTTCCCGATTCGCCCCAGGGCGGCATCGACCTTCTGCTCGTTCGTCGTAGCTTTGGCCCGAACGATCTCCTTACGCATCTGCTCGACCTGCTCGGTGTGTCCGAATCGTTTTTCGATGTCGCCGGCAAGTTTCTCTGCACCGGCGTAATCCTGCCCAATCAGGTATTCATGGAGCAGCGCATCCATCGCCTCGGTTTCGGCCCGTCGGAACAACAGGCTTCTTGCGGCATCGGACATTTGCGACAGTTCAATCAACCGACGATCTGATTCGTAGGTCGCTTCCAGCAGAGATTCGATGCGTTTGAGGTGGTCGGTCAGAGGTCTGGCGTCATGCTCGCTACTGACGATAGTCTCGATCATTCCGCGAAATACCAGCACCAGCGCCGCTATTGAGACCGTAACCAGCAGCGCTAAAACCAATATCGCCACCCTGTAAATCGCCAGTTCCCCCGTCAGCGCGACGCAGACGTACGCAGTCGTAGCCACAAAGGCGACGCCCAGAAACGCTAACGCGATAAGCGACCATATCCTGGCGAGAGTTACGACCCATGTGTACCGACTGCGATCATTGGGCATCGAAGTACTCCTTCATTCATCGAATAACATCGCCCTTATCGAAGTGCTTCTGACTACTACTCTAACATTAATTCTAGTACCGACAAGGTCCGAAGTCAAACCCGACGCGAGAGGCAATTGGCATTGGGTATTGGACATTCGGCATTGGCGGCATTGGGTTTGTGGAAGTTTTCCTGTTTAATCCCGCGGTGCAATAAAATTCGACAATTATAAGAATTCGACGTGCAACGACCCTCTTACCACCAATGCCCGATGCCAAATACCGAATGCCAAATGCTTGACTTGCGGGCTTCGGGCGTCTAAATTGCCTTCTCTGCATCGAGTCTGATTGAATAAGACAGGAGTAAATCGTGGGATATAATTGTGTAGTATGCGTCAAGCAGGTGCCCGATACCAAGCGTATCACCGGCGAAGCGATGACCGAAGAAGGCACGGTCAACCGTGCAGCCTTGCCGGCGGTCTTCAATCCCGAAGACCTCTACGCACTCGAACAGGCTTTGGCCGTTCGGGATGCGCACGGCGGGACGGTAACGCTCCTTACGATGGGGCTACCGGCGGCTTCGGAAGTCCTACGCGACGGACTATATCGCGGGGCCGACAGGGCGATTTTGGTAACCGACCGACGGGCCGCTGCGTCAGATACGCTGGCAACCAGTTACATCCTTTCCTGCGCCGTCAAAAAACTCGACCCCGACATCGTATTCTGTGGCAGACAGGCAATCGACGGCGATACCGCACAGGTCGGGCCTCAACTGGCAGAAAAACTCGACATGACGCAGATAACGTATCTGGAAGAGTTGATTTCGCTGGAAGACAAGACCATACGCATCCGCCGTAACGTCGGTAACGGATACGAAGTCGTCCAGGCCGAATTGCCAGTGCTGGTAACCGTCATGGAAACAGCTAACGAACCCCGCCCCCCGGCGGCGAAAAAAATGATGAAATTCAAAAAAGCCTTCTCGCCGGCAGAGGTCGCAGGCAAGGCAGAGCATCTGCTCGAAGGTGATTACGAAAACTACACAGCCGAACTCAAAGCCGCCGAAGTGGACAAATACTGCGGAAAATTGCAGGGAAAAGGACTGCTGATTGAGCAGTGGAATCTCGACGACATTGAGGCCGACCTGACATGGTGCGGAATGAAAGGAAGCCCGACTAAGGTCCATAAAATCCAGTCGGTAGTCCTGACCGGTGGACAGCATAAGCAGATCGAACCCACCGACGAAGGCGTCGCTACACTGGTAGCGGAATTAATTGAAGAACACACGATTGGTTGACCAGGGAACCGAATATGATCGAAGTAAATAGACAAGGTGAAGTATGGGTTTTCGCCGAAGCAGAGGACGGGAAACTGTCCGACGTTCCGTTGGAATTGATGAGCAAGGGAAAGTCACTGGCCGAAAAACTGTCCGTACCACTCGCGGCTGTGCTGCCCGGCAAGGGCGTCCGGCCCCTGGCTGACAAACTCGTCGCGCACGGAGCCGACAAGGTTTATCTTGTCGAGGATGACAAACTAAGTCATTACCAGACCTCCGGTTACGCGAAGGTCGTCTGCGGCCTGATAAGCGAGCACAAGCCGCAGGTAGTAATGTACGGTGCGACGCCCATCGGTCGAGACCTCGCCCCGTCGGTGGCATCTGCGATGAAGTGCGGGCTGACGGCCGACTGCACCGACCTGCAAATCGGCGACCATACCGAACCGGTCTCCAAAACCGAGCACAAGAACCTGTTGTTTCAGATACGCCCCGCTTTCGGCGGCAACATTATCGCCACGATCGTCAACTACGACCGCTGGCCTCAAATGGCGACCGTCCGCGAGGGCGTCATGCCGATGACCGAACCGGACGAATCCCGCAAAGGCGAAATCATCGACTGTACCGCAAAGCTGGACGGCCTGACGCTACCGCTGGAAATAATCGAATCGCACCGGCGGGAAAAAGCCGTCAATCTCAAGGCCGCTCGTATCATCGTAGCCGGCGGGGCGGGCGTGGGAAGCCGCGAGAATTTCAAGTTGATCTGGGACCTGGCTGGATGTCTGGGCGCGGAAGTCGGCGGGTCGCGTGCAGCCGTTGATTTAGGCTACGTCAATTCCGACCACCAGGTCGGACAGACCGGAACGACCGTCCGACCGGCGCTTTACATTGCCTGCGGAATCAGCGGAGCAGTCCAGCACCGCGCGGGAATGGCGGAATCTGCCAAGATTATCGCTATCAACACCGACGCCGACGCGCCGATCTTCGGCGTCGCACACTACGGAATCGTCGGCGATCTGAACGAAGTGCTCCCAAAGATGATAAAGGCTGTACGCACAGGGGCGAAAGGATAAAGAAAAACATCGCCGTTCCGGCGACGGCTAAACGGAATTACCGACACAAAAACGTAATCCTGACAGGGAACGACTTATGGCTAACTTTTTTACCGACAACGACGACATACTTTTCTCATTTGACCACATGGACCTTGCCCGCCTGGCGGGGCTGACGGAAGAAGATTTCAAGTATCACGCCAAGTTCGAGCACGCACCGGCTGACGCCGACGATGCAATCGATAACTACCGGCGGATATTGACAATGCTCGGCGAACTGGCGGGAGATCGCATTGCCCCAACGGCCGAAGACACCGACCGCATCGGAAATACGCTGAACGAAGACGGGTCGGTTACTTACGCTCCCGGAATCGCCGAAGCCCTCAAACTGCTCGGCCAGGCCGACTTGATGGGCTTCACGCTGCCTTATCGCTTCGGCGGGCTGAACTGCCCGAACCTCGTCTATACGATGAGCAACGAAATCGTCAGCAGAGCCGACGCGTCGCTGATGAATATCTACGGCCTGCAGGGTATCGCCGAGACCATCAACGCCTTCGCCTCCGAAGAGATAAAACAGGAGTATCTCCCCCGCATGTCCAGCGGCGAATGGACCGGGGCGATGGTCCTTACCGAGCCGGACGCAGGAAGCGACCTCCAGGCAGTCAATTGCGCCGCACACGTCTATCAGGATGGCGAAGGCAATTGGTTCGTCCACGGCGTCAAGCGGTTCATCACCAACGGCTGCGGCGAGGTGCTGCTGGTGCTGGCGCGGTCCGAGCCTGAGATATCCGACGGGCGTGGCTTGAGCCTGCTTCTGGTCGAGCGCGGCCAAGGCGTCAAGATCCGCCGCCTTGAGGACAAACTCGGAATCCACGGCTCGCCGACCTGCGAGATCGTCTTCGACCACGCTCCGGCCAAACTCATCGGCGAACGCCAGCGCGGGCTGATTACCTACGTGATGAGCCTGATGAACGGCGCGAGGATCGGAATCGCCGCCCAGTCGATCGGCATCGCCGAAGCCGCATTCCGCGTCGCTCGCGATTACGGCCACAGCCGGAAGCAGTTCGGTACGGAGATTGAGAATTTCCCTGCCTTGCGCGAACTGATTTCCGACATGCAGATTGACATTCAGGCCGCCCGCGCGCTGACCTATTTCGCATGTTTCTGTGTCGATATCGAGATCGGCGCGCTGAAGAAACTCCATTTCGGCGACGTGCAGGACAAGGACGAAAAGAAGGCACTGAAGCTCCAATCCCGCAAGTACAAGCGATACAACGCGATGCTGACGCCGATGAGCAAGTATTACGCCTCGGAAATGTCGATGCGCGTCGCCAACGGGTCGGTCGCCGTACTTGGCGGGTCGGGTTTTATGAGGGATTATCCCGTCGAGCGGCACCTTCGCGACAGCAGAATCACCACGATTTACGAAGGCACAAGTCAGTTACAGGTCCTCGCAGCCGTTCGCGGCGTTTCCAGCGGCTCGGCTGACACCATCGTCGAAATGCTGCTCGACAGGCCAGATTGGCCCGACGAATTGAAGCCTTACATCGAGCAAATCCAGGCAGGTAAGGCCCTGCTCGCCGAAGCCGTCGAGTTCGTCAAGAGCGAAGGCGGCGGAGAGTTCATGGACCTGATGGGACGCCGACTGGTCGATATGGCCATCTACCTGATCGTCGCATCTGTCTTCGCCGACCAGGCCACCGCCAGTAAGACCAAAAAGGCCGTCCTTCACCGATGGCTGGCGACGAAGATGCCCGAATTGCGCATGAACCACGAGTTCATCAAATCAGGCGAACGCACGCCCATGACCGATTTCGAGACCCTCGCCGGACCAGTACCGGTCGTGGAGTAAAATCAACCTGCCCGTTGCGAAGCGGCCAGCCGTGCGGCTCCCAAAGGGACAGGTTGCCGCTTCGCAATTTTTACCACAGGACTCATCTCTCTGTACCCCGTAACAGAAGCATCCCGACACCGCCTGTAATCAACAGCGCCTCTGTGTCGTGTCATTTTGCTCGTCGTTTGACCCGTAACGCAGTACTGTTTTGCAAAATCTACTTGCTCGCGCGCCGGCGGGAATGTAAAGTACCAAATCTTAATCGGTAGCAGTGAGTTTGCGATTATGGACAGCGAGAGTAAATCCAGTTGCCCTTCATGCCCGATACATTCGTCCTGCCTGTCCACCAATCAGCAGGCGGGCCGGAATGACGACGGTAATAAATTGTCAGGCTGGCCTCTGGTCGGTCAGGCGATGGCGTATTTCCTTTTACCGCTGGCGGCAGCGATAGCAGGTGCTGCGACGGTCAAAAGCGAAAATTTGCAAATACTGATCGGGTGCGGCGCGTTTGCCTTGGCCTTGGCAACGGCGGCGATAATCGGATTATGGGTCAGGCGGAGACAGAAAGTAACTCGATGACAGTTGCCGACACGATAAAAATTCCCGGTAAACGGTCCTTCGCAAGAGGAATTCATCCCAGCGATAAAAAATCGCTTTGCGCCGGTTCGCCCGTCGAAATCCTTCCAACGCCGAAATCCGTTCTTATTCCACTCTCGCAGCATATCGGCGCGCCGTGCGCCGCGATAGTCAAGCCGAGAACAGAAATCGCCATCGGGGATGTCGTCGGTGATTCCGAAGCCTTCGTATCCGCCCCGGTGCACGCATCAGTGGGCGGTACAACATCGGCGGCAACGGTTACGACGCTTCCCAACGGTCAGCATGTCGGAGCAATCCCCATAACCGTAGCCGAAGAGCAACCTCTTGCCAGCCAAGGACTTTGGGATGATATTTATGGCGGCAACTGGCCAACGGATTCCATCGAGTCGCTTGATCCGAAGCAAATTACCCAAGCCGTCCGCACCGGCGGTATCGTCGGAATGGGCGGGGCGACCTTCCCGACGCACGTCAAGTTCGCACGCAATCCCGACAAGCCCATCGATACGCTGATTATCAATGGTTGTGAGTGCGAGCCGTACCTTACGAGCGACCATCGCCTGATGCTGGAAGCGCCCGAACCGATAATCGCCGGCGCGCTCTTATCCGCCCGAGCAGCCGGAGCCGAGCGGATAATCGTCGCCATCGAAGACAATAAACCCGACGCGATAGAGAAGATGCAATCGGCAGCAACGGGAACCGGAATCGACATCGTCGGCGTCCACACCCTCTATCCGATGGGCGGCGAGAAACAACTTATCGTAGCGGTAATGGCCCGCGAGGTCCCCACCGGCGGACTTCCTCTGGATGTGGGAGTGGTGGTCGTCAACGTCGCCACCGCAGCGGCTGTGGCGCGTGCCGTGCTGCGAAATAAACCACTGACGCACCGCATTATCAGCGTTACCGGTGAAGGCGTCGCCACGCCGAAGAATATCCTCGCACCGGTCGGTACAAGTTACGCCGACATTATCGAACATTGCGGCGGGTTGACCGATTCAGCCGACCGCGTTATCTCCGGCGGGCCTATGATGGGTTTCGCTCTGGGCGATCTGGACGTACCCGTAACCAAGGGGACATCGGGAATAGTCGTATTGACCGAGGCCCAGACACGCAAGTCCGCCGAAACCGCCTGCGTCCGCTGCGGGCGATGCGTAAGCGCCTGTCCGCTGGGACTGGTGCCGACGCGAATCGCCCTGGCCGCAAGAAATAAGGACTGGGAAATGGCCAAGCGGTATTACATCACCGCCTGCGTCGAGTGCGGGTGCTGCGCGTACGTATGCCCAGCCGAGATTCCGCTGGTGCAACTGATTCGCGCAGGTAAAGCAGGATTACCCAGGGACTAGGGACTTGGGATTAGGCAAAAGCAAAAGAAGATGACAGAAGAAGCGAAAGAAAATCAGCAGGTTGCTCCGGTTTTGTCCGTAGCGCCCGGGCCTCACATCACTGCTGCGCGCAGTATGCGACGGGTGATGATTGACGTCCTTATCGCGCTGGTACCGGCGGCTGCGACGGGGGTGTACGTCTTCGGATGGCGGGCAGGGATGCAGATGGGCGTCTGCGTCGTCAGTTGCATGTTCTTCGAGGCGCTCTTTCAGTTTCTTCGCAAGAGGCCTCACACTGTCGGCGATTTATCTGCTGCCGTTACGGGTATTATCCTGGGACTGTCGATTCCCTGGACTGCTCCGTGGTACGTCGGTTTCATAGGATCGGCCGCTGCTATTCTTATCGCCAAGATGCTCTTCGGCGGGCTTGGCTCGAACATATTCAACCCCGCAATGACTGGGCGAGCGTTCGTCCAGGCGTGCTTCGCCAGCGAGATGACCACGTATTTGCTTCCGGGGAAAATTGGCCCGCCTCGAGCGGTTGAGATTATCACGCAGGCGACGCCACTGGCAGCCGGTAAATTCGAGCATGTCGCCTACAACCTTCAGGACCTCGCCTTCGGATGCGTCAACGGTTCGGTAGGCGAGACCGGCGCGATTGCCTGCGCCGTCGGCGGGCTATACCTTATTCTACGACGATCGGCCTCATGGCGGATACCGCTTGGGATGCTGGTAGCGGCGGCGATCGTGGCGGGGATAAACCAGACCCTGACCGATACGGTTCTGACCGTCGGGCATCACCTGCTGGCCGGCGGGCTTGTCTTCGGTGCGTTCTTCATCGCCACCGATCCGGCCACCAGTCCGATAAGCAATCGAGGCAAGTGGATATTCGGTATCGGGACCGGCGCGCTGGTGATGCTGATACGATTGTTCGCAAACGTGCCCGAAGGCGTTATGTACGCCGTACTCGTAATGAATATGACCGTTCCGCTGATTGACCGATGGACAGTACCGAAGCCCCTCGGCGGGCCGGTAAAAAAGAAAACATAGTCCACGGATTACACAGATTACACGGATTAGTTGAAACAGATGAAGAAGGATTACCTCATCCAGGCGTGGTTGGTTCTGCTTTTGGCGTTGGTGTTTGGTGTTGCGCTGGCGGGCGTGGAGAAACTTACGCGCCCGAAGATTGAGCAGAACGTAAAAGACCTTATCGCACTTCGGCTGGTCGATATGTTCGGCAAGGGCACGACCACGACTGAACCTGTAATCATCAAAGGTCAAATCGCAGGAAGGGATAAGGAAATCCTCTGCTACCCCGCCATCAGGGACGGTAAAACGATCGGATGGGGCATAAAGGCTGAAGGTCAGGGATACGACACGCTGACGCTTCTGATCGGTGTGGACGGCAAGGTTGAAAAACTTCTGGGCTATCGCGTCATCAAGTGTCTGGAGACTGCCGGTATCGGCGACAAGATAAAGAAGGAAAAAGGCAACTTCTACAAGCAGTTCGAGGGCAAGAACCCATCCGAGCCGATTGTAGCAATTACGCCGGGAAAAACCCCAGGCCCACAGGACATCAACACTATCAGCGGCGCGACGATTTCATCCAAGGGCGTAACGAAGATTATCAACGACCATCTTGCCGCCGTTCGTGAGAAACTCGCCGCCAAAGCGAAGGAGGGTAATGACCATGACTAATTCCGCCCTTCCCGGCGCGGCAAAGCGTTTTCGCAACGGCCTGCTCGACGACAACCCGATCTATCGCCAGTTGCTGGGAATGTGCCCGACACTGGCCGTTACCGCGACGCTCGCAGGGGCGGTTACCATGGCCGGCGCTACCGCCTTCGTGATGATAATGGCTTCGGCGGTCGTGGCGCTGCTGAGGAACCAACTGAAGGGACACCTGCGAATCCTGGTCTTCACGCTGACAATAGCAACGTTCGTAACGATTATCGACCGAGTGCTTCAGGCGTATGTCTTCGAGATGAGCCTGCGGCTTGGGTCTTACATCCCGTTGATTATCGTCAACTGCATAATCATCTGCCGATGCGAGGTTTGCGCGTCACAGCAATCGGTGGGCGTGGCGATTTCCGACGCGGTAGGCCAATCTGTGGGATTTCTCATCGGGCTGATCAGCATCGCCGTTATCCGCGAAATCCTCGCAACGGGAATGATCTTCGAGTCCGTCCGCGTCATGCCGGAGTGGTGGCCAAACTGGGCGGTAATGCAAGGCCCGGCAGGGGCGTTCATAACCCTCGGCCTGCTGATGGGACTGGTCAACTGGATGTCAATGAGAAAAAAATAGGGACTGGGGACTTGGGATTAGGGACTGGGCAACAGCAAAGAAACAGCCTGGTCCCTGGAGCAAAGCGACATGGGCGTTGTAACTGACATATTGTTTATCGCACTGGCAACGGCTGTCATTAATAACCTGGTGCTGATTAATTTCGTGGGGATTTGCCCGTTCCTGGGCGTTTCCCGCCGGATTGACACCGCCTTCGGAATGGGCTGTGCCGTAACGTTTGTTATTACCATTGCCGGGTCGGCGACCTGGATTATAAGCCATTTCGCCCTTGTTCCCGGAAGCGCGCTGGTCAATGCCATTAATTCCATCGCCGCCGGGTCCGTCAAGGATTTGCTCTTCCTCCAATACATAATCTTCATCTTCGTCATTGCCGGAATGGTGCAACTGGTCGAGATGTACGTTCGCAAGTTCGCACCGGCCCTTTACAAGGCACTGGGCGTGTTCCTGCCATTGATTACGACCAACTGCGCGATACTCTTCGCCTGCCTGACCATCGCAAAGAGTCCGGAACTGACGGACAATTTCCTCTTCGCACTGGTCTATAGTTTCTTCGGCGGGATCGGATTTACGCTGGCGATCGTCCTGATGGCCGGTATCCGCGAAGAACTCGAAACAGCCGACATACCCGAACCGCTAAAAGGGCCGGGGATAACGCTGATAACGGCAGGACTGATGGCGCTGGCGTTTATGGGATTCAAAGGTATGGCAGGTTGAATAATTTCCAATTGCCGATTGCCGATTGCCAATTGGGTGTGTGATAGGTTAACGAGAATGATACCGACGATAATTTTGGCAGTGTGTGTAATGCTTGCTTTGGCGGGCGTTTTCGCGGTTTTGCTCGGCTGGGCGAACGTGCGCTGGCACGTGCACGTTCCTGAGCAGTTGCAGCATTTGATGGATGCGATGCCCGGAGCCAACTGCGGCGGGTGCGGGTACATCGGGTGCAGCGAATACGCCGAAGCCATCTTTCACGAAGGCGCAGCGCCGGATAAGTGTTCCGTCGGTGGAGCGGCGGTCGCAGAACGCATCGCCGAGATTATGGGCGTCGAACATGTCGCAGGCGTTCCGTCGCGCCCTGTGGTCCTCTGCGGAGCCGATTTCGATGAACGCTTGAAACGCCCGGAATATCGCGGAGAGCCAACCTGCGCCGCCGCCGTTATGGTCGCCGGCGTCCAGGGATGCACCTTCGGATGCCTGGGTCTGGGCGATTGCGTCGAGGTCTGCAAATTCGACGCGATTCACATTATCAACGGCCTGGCCGTCGTCGATTACGAAAAATGCGTCGGCTGCGGCGCATGCGTACGCGCCTGCCCGCGAAATATCATCCAGATGGTCCCGTTCCACGCCGACGCGATGGCCGTGGTCGCATGCTCAAACCTCGACCCCGGAAAGGTCGTCCGTGGCGTCTGCACCGTCGGATGCATCGGCTGTGGGATTTGCGCCAAACTCGACGACATCTTCACCATCGCCGACAACAACGCATCAATCGACTACGACCGATACCAGGCCGACACCGACCTGTCGGCCGCTATCGAAAAATGTCCCCGAAAAATCATCCGCATGGAAGGCAAATAACATTTCAAACTATCGCCCGCAGTATTACCAATGGTATAATAGAATTGGTAGTGTCGATTGTTGGAGCCTCTGTTATGGAAACAGGCAAACTACTCAAGCGGGTCAAGTCGCTTCTTCAGGAAGCGTTCGGCGAGCGTTTGCGGGGCGTGATTCTCTACGGTTCGGAGGCGCGAGGCGAGGCCCAACCCGACAGCGACATCGACTTTCTCGTCCTTCTGGAAGGGCCTGTAAATCATCAATCCGATTCGTGGACGTGCATCCGCAGCCTGTACGATCTGGTCCTGGAGATGGATCGCCCCATCCACGCCAAGCCGGTGGATATTCGCGACTACGAAGCCCAGGAGTACCCGCTTTACCAAAATGCCAAACATGAAGGAGTGTTTGCGTGAGTCCGCCGTCAGATGATTTGTGGTTTAGTGCAAAGGACGCTCTCCGTGCGGCGAAAACCGTCCTTTCTGTAAGTCCCGATTCTGCCGCTTCCCGCGCCTATTACGCAGCCTTCTACGCTGTTTCTGCTATGTTTGCGCTGGAAGGGAAAACCTTCAGGAAACATTCTGCAATTGAAGCGGCGGTCCATCGCGACCTGGTCAGACCTGGACGCTGGGACGTGGAATTGGGACAGGAGTATTCAAAACTTCTGGAGGCAAGGAACGTCGGGGATTATAGCGTCGGACAACACGTAACCGGCGAAGAAGCCGAAGAAGCGATTCAAATCGCCGGTGATATTCTGCGAGCCGTATCCCAGGCTAACCCGGAAGAATTTACAGGCCTGGATGAAATTTGACGAAACCTCTTCACAATTGAAGAGGTAGGACCTTTGCCTGACAGCAACGACATGGAAAAAACCAACCAAAAGAAGCCCGTCCGGAGGATACGCAGACTATTTTGGATGGTTGTCCGTATCGCTTTCTTCTCCCTCACGGGTTTCCTGATAATTCTCTATTTTTTCCAGTCGCGATTTGTCTTCTTCCCAAGCAGCGAAATCGAAGCGACGCCGAAAGACATCGGCCTGACGTATGAATCCGTCGAGATTGAGGCTTCCGACGGCGTGAAAATTACCGGATGGTTCGTACCCGCCCAGAACGCCAGAGGCACTGCCCTTTTCTTCCACGGTAACGGCGGGAATATCTCACACCGCCTGGATTCGCTCCGCGTCTTCAACGACCTGGGCCTCAACACGCTGATTATCGACTATCGCGGCTACGGACAAAGCGAGGGCAAAGTCAGCGAGGACGGTATATATAAGGACGCCGAGGCCTCGTGGAAATATCTCGTCGAACAACGTGGCATTGAGTCTGGCAAGATCATCATCTTCGGCCGATCGCTCGGAGGAGCCGTAGCTGTGAACCTCGCCGGAAAGCACACCCCCGCAGCGCTCATCGTCGAATCGACCTCTACGTCCGTCCCGGAAATCGGCTCGGATATTTATCCCTTCCTACCATGTGCGCTTCTTCGGTTACTGTCGCGTTATCAATTCAACGCGGCCGACGATATCTCGCAGGTAGATTGCCCGATATTGGTCATCCACAGCCGGGATGACAACATGATTCCATTCGCCCACGGCCAGGCGATTTTCGACGCCGCCGGCGAGCCTAAGGAATTCCTCGAAATTACCGGCTCGCATAATGACGGGTTTATAGTTTCAGGCCGGACCTACAAGGATGGTCTGGATAAATTCATTTCGAGTCATCTGGGAACCCAACCTGCTGCGACAACGACTGTTCGGCCAATCTCAAAGCAGTCGCGCGATTACAAAATCGTTCACGTATTCGTCGCCCTTTGCGACAACCGCCACCAGGGGATCGCGCCGGTACCAGCCAGCCTCGGCAACGGGCAGGACCCGCGAAACAACCTTTACTGGGGCGCAATGTACGGCGTAAAGACGTTCCTGACCCGCTCGCCGCACTGGGAGGCGCTTGGCGGGTTCACGAAACCGACGTCCAATGCGATTCTCGACAGGTGCGTCTTCAGAAGCACGGGTTCGGACAGGGTGGTTTATGTAGTTGCAGACGCCTACGACGGCGCTCGAATGAAAACTACGCTGTCGGATTTCTTCGATGCCGCTGCCGGGCTGAACGTTACCGAGGTCGTTGGTTCCGATGGTCAGGTCCGTTTTCAGGCGGGCGGATATTCGGACGTGGTCTGCTTCGTCGGGCACAACGGATTGATGGACGTTCGTCTGTCGGAGTTTCCCGAAAACCACGGCGGGACGAATCCCGCCTGCGCCATTGTCCTGGCGTGCAAGAGCAACTCATATTTCGTCGCCCCGCTGCAAAAGGCCAAATGCAAACCGCTGATTACCACCGCAGGAAATATGGCGCCGGAGGCCTATACACTTGATGCGATCATTCGCAGTTGGTCTGCCGGCGAAAATCCATCCACCACAAGACAAAAGGCCGCCGACGCTTACGCGAAATACCAGAAATGCAACCGACAGGCAGCGATGCAACTATTTGTAAATGACCAGTGAGTCTGTACAATCCGGTTATGCTATCGCTGCCTTTCCTGGTCTTCTGGGTTATCATCTTCCTCGCTCGCCATGAGTTGGGATGGCGGGGATCTGCGATTGCCGTGGCCATTTGGCTCGGTCTCTTGATTGGATTCGCATACTTGGGAATATCCCCATACATTTTTGTCGCCGCCCAGGCCCTTATGGATTGCATCCTCATTATTGTAATCTTTGGCGGAGATATACGGATCAGATGAGCATCTACCCGCTGATTTCCTTCGCGAGAATCCGTAGAGAACCAGAGAACAGTTCGTGGGGCGGCCCTGCTGACTGGAAATTGGCGTGAATTGAAGGAGTCAAAGCAATGGAAATCAAGCCGGGCAGAACGAAGGTTGGCTGGATTGGTACGGGGATTATGGGTTCATCCATGGCGAGGCATCTGCTGAAGGCCGGTTATTCGCTGCGAGTGCATAATCGCACGCCCGCCAAGGCTGAGGGTTTGTTGGCCGACGGTGCTGAATGGGCTGACACACCGAAAGCCTGTGCCGCCGACGCCGACGTCGTCTTCACCATCGTCGGCTTTCCCGCTGACGTCGAAGAAGTCCATCTCGGCAATAACGGCATCATTCAAAGCATCCGTGCCGGGGCTATCGTCGTCGATATGACCACCAGCGCGCCGTTGCTGGCGCGAAAACTTGCCGAAGCGTACGCCGCCAAGGATGTTACGACACTCGATGCTCCCGTCTCCGGCGGGGATGTAGGAGCACGCGAAGGCAGGCTGGCGATTATGGTCGGCGGCGACCGCGAAGCATTCGATACCGTCATGCCAATGCTGGAACTGATGGGCGAAAACATCGCGTACATGGGCCCCGCCGGTGCGGGCCAACATACCAAGATGTGCAATCAGATTCTCATTTCCGGGACGATGATCGGCGTGTGTGAGTCGCTGCTGTATGCAGCCAAGGCCGGTCTGGACGCTCAAGGCGTCATTGACATTATCGGGCAAGGGGCGGCAGGTTGCTGGTCGATTAACAACCTCGGCCCGCGCATTGTCCGACGCGATTTCTCGCCGGGCTTCATCGTCGAGCACTTCATCAAGGACATGGGCATCGCCCTTACCGAGGCCAAGGCGATGGGCCTGACGCTGCCGGGGTTGACGCTGGTCGAGCGGCTCTACCGCGAACTCGCCGACGACGGCGGTTCGCACGACGGCACACAGGCGCTGATGAAGGTTCTGGAAAAGATGCAGTAAAGAAAGGGATTAGAGACTTGGGATTTGGGTTTAGGGAACACGAAGTGTCACTACGTGAAAACGAAACGCAAAGCGTCCCTACGGGAAAACGGAACCTGGAACTGATGAACTGATCAACCAATCAACCATCATTTTCGCGGGATTGGATAACTTATGCCCCCGGAGGGGAAGACGACAACTCGCTTGGGGTCTTTACCCAGCAGGTCGTCCGCCGCGGTGAAAGCTTCGGCTGGGTCGGCATAAACCGCCAGTCCCGGCATTTTCTGATCGGCGGCGGCGATGGCGGGCGAGACCATGATGATGGTGTTCCGCTGGATAATCTGCAACGCCAGGCGGACGAAAAAGGCGGCATCCCCGCTGAGGGTGGGAACCAACCTGGTCAGCAACGACGCCAATGCGTTCGCCCCAAACAGACGTACGACCCGACGGATGAACCCCGGACCAATTGGAAACTTCGGCGTCGGCATGTTCACACCGCCCGGGCATCGGGCAAGACAGATAATCACACCGTTATCACGCGCCGCCCAACAGGTGTTGGCGATGGCTTTGAACGCCTGCCAGAGATCGAAATCCCTGGGCCAGGCGTTGACGACAACCACATCGGCGGGCGATTCGAGGATGATTCCGCAACCTGCGGCACAGTGCTTGGCGAGCATCCTCTGGCAGGTAACAACGTCTCCGGCAGCGACGGCTGATAGACCGTTCTCGGCATCAAGAAGGTACTGCACGCCGAAAGATTTTCCGCCCGCGGCATCGACAACCGAACCGGAAGCGTCTATCAATCGCCGCATACGATTGAGATGGGCAGGTTGTCCGACCTGCTGGGTGCTCCGACGGGGAACGGACACAAGGTGCAACTGGCGAATGGTGTCCAGATGCGAACAGCCAGGAACGAACATTTTGTAACCCCCGCCGAATCCCGCCTGGAGGTGCGGACTGACCGACGTAATAACTATCCGCAGGTCCGCACCGACAACGCCACGGTCCACAAGCAGGTCAATACAGACCCCACCCGCGCGAACCTGACCGAGATCGACGTAAGCGTCCCGATCACGCCACGGATTGCATCGCCAGGCGATACTTTCGGCCAGACCCGCCCCGATTTTCCCGGCTGCTTCTGCCGGCGTCAGCGGCGGGTGCATTCCGGTGGCAAAAAATATCTCGACGTTCTCGTCGGGAATGTTGGCGTGGTGAAATTCGCGGAAAACCGCCTCCAGTATCACAGTCAGCGGACTGTAGCGAGTGAGGTCTTCAACAATAACGACAATACGAGCGTTAGGTCTGGCTGCAAGGAGTTTCGACAGCGGTTGAATCCCTTCGGGCTGGGACAGGGCATTGGCCAGACGTTCAGGCCAGTCCTTACCGGCTGAAGAAACCGAAGGCGATGCGACCTGCTGAACCGTCCAGTCAGACGGTAACGTCATCGTCAGCGTATCATCACCCCATGGTATGGAAATATCAGTCATTTTTCCGGTTCACCTGTGGCCCGATTCAAGGCGACATATAAGGTTAGTCCTTCGCCTCGACTCTCCTGCCGACGATAACATGATAGACGCCCAGGGGTTCACGATGTGCAATAAAATTTTCGAATCCCGCCCGCCTCATCAGTTCAGACAACTCGTCAGGCGAGCGGTGATTCATATTTAGCCCGAAAACACGCCGGAAAAAGCGGTCCGTACCGTGGGATTTCGAGATGGAGTTGAAGATAATCGGCGCGCCGACCGGCATGATATCAGCCGCCGCTCGCGCAATGGTAACGATCTGCTCGTCATCAAGATATTCGCAGATGCCCATCATCTTGACGATGTGAGGCTGATCATGAAGGTATTCATGCAGATCACAGACATCGGCCTGGATAAAATGGACGCGATCGCCCAGACCTTGCTCGTTGGCCAACTGCAGGCCGAAATCAAACGAGTCGGAATTGAGGTCCACGAGCGTCGCGTGAGAAGTCGTTTTCGCCTTGACCATCGCCTCGGTGATAATTTGTCCGGGACCCGCGCCCAGACACAAAACATGCGTCGAACCAGGCCCGTCGTTGTCGATCAAGTCGGCTATCAGGTGCGATGCCAGACGCTTGCGATTGCGAAGCGCCGTCGGGACGGTACCGGCTTTGACGAGTATCTTATCGGCGATCTGGGTACACTGACCGTTGTAGGAGATTACCATGCTCCGCCATCCGCCCGGGTCAACCCAGTTAGCCGCTGCAAGTTCGCTCTTACCGAAACGAAGTATCGCTTTGGTCAGACCGGCCGGTAAGTAGTTCGCCAACGGATTAACCAACACGCATTTGATGGCGCGCTTGAGCAGGGAGAACGTCTCGAAGCCCACTTCCGGCGGCTCGCGATTTTCAATCAGTTCACTTGTCATTGGTGATTAAGTATATCGTCCCGCAGAGACAGTTACCATCAATACTATAAAGAACATGCGACGGCACTGCGCAAGTTCTTGCCGCCCAATGGGATACGAGTTCTTCGCCGCAATTAACTTTCTATTTCCGCTCCAAGTGCGGCGATGATCTTGTCGAAATCATCCAAACCATAATAGTCGATTACGATTCGTCCGGTGTTTTTCGCCCTTCCCGGACGTATTGTAACTTTCGTTCCAACAGCCTGAGTCAACTGCCCTTCAAGGTCTATCAGATACGCAGGTCTGGATATTTTCGTCCGATCCCTGTCTTCGGTCAGCGGATGCCCTTTTTGGGCGGCTTTGACAAGTACCTCAAGTTGGCGCACGGATAGGCTGTCATTGGCAACTCTCTGGGCAAGGCGTTCCTGGATATCAGGCTTGCCTGCAAGACCTGCCAAGACCTTCGCGTGCCCGAAACTTATCTCGTCGGAAATCACCAGTGATTGCACCGAATCACATAAGTCTAGTATCCGCAAGTAGTTAGCAACAGTCGCCCTTGCGTCGCCCATTCTTTTTGCCACTTCTTCCTGTTTCAGGTCAAAGCGATCCATCAGGTCACGGTAGGCATTTGCCCGCTCGACAGGATTCAGATCGGCCCGACGGATATTCTCAATCAGGGACAGTTCGAGCATCTCCCTGCTCGACGCAGGCCTGACGATACACGGTATCTCTACCAGTCCCGTCTGCTCTGCTGCGCGGAGTCGTCGCTCGCCCGCGATGAGGCGATACGGGCATTTGTCTTCCTCGTCCTCGGGTGTCCTGGCGACAAGAACAGGCTGGAGCAAACCGTGAAGGCGTATGCTCGCCGACAGTTCCGACAGTGCCTGTTCGTCGAATTTACGCCTTGGCTGGGCGGGGTTTGGACGGATGTCTTTGATAGGGACCACGATAACCCCGCCGGCAGCGGTTTGCATCGGTCGGTGCTCGACGGTTTGGTCATCTGCCGGGGCGGGTTGATATTCCGGTGAATTCGTTTCCGAAACGGTTGAGTTGCGAATCAGGCTGGAAAGACCTCGCCCAAGACGAGGCCGGTCTGGTTGACGAGTCATAAGGGCCTCCTTTCCCATGTTTATTTAGTCCGACAAAGTGCGTTCCACGTGGAACACAATCAATCACGTATCCATAGCGTACCGTTCGTTTATGCTTCTGCAAGGATATTTTTGAGAATTAATGAAGCGTCTTACGTGTACGATAAAACCATGCCTCGCTTCCCCTAGTCCTGTAGGGATGCCTACGGCAGGACACTACGTGGAAGCGAGGCATAGTTTTGTTCCACGTGGAACAATGCTTTGGGGAAATTGGTGGGGTCTAATCTTCCGCCTTGGGCGGCCTTGACATGAGATCATATATTGCTTGTTGCGGGTTTTGGGATTCGAAAATAACAGCATGCACAGCCTGCGTTATGGGCATTTCGATACCGTATTGACGGGCCAGTTCGAGTACGCCAGTGGTCGTAGCTACGCCTTCGACGACGCTATCCGTCTCGGAAAGGGCTTGATCGGGAGTTTGACCTTTACCGACGGCCTCGCCGAAGGATCGATTTCTACCATGCGGACTGATGCAGGTCGTTACCAGGTCGCCCAATCCCGCCAGGCCTGAGAATGTTTCCCTTCGTCCACCCATTGCCATGCCCAGGCGGGTAATTTCCACCAATCCTCGTGTCAACAAAGCGGCTTTTGCGTTATCGCCCGCCCGCAGGCCGTCGAGGACGCCGGCAGCAATGGCAATGATGTTCTTCGTCGCTGCCGATATCTCCACACCGATAATGTCCGTGTTTGTATATACGCGAAAATAAGCGGTTTTGAAGAGTTTCTGCACTTTAAGTGCAAGTTTTTCGTCCGTCGATGCCGATACGACGGTGGCGGGAAGTTTTTCGATGAGTTCCGTGGCTATACTAGGCCCGGACAGTGCCGCTACGGGTAAGTTACCGTCAGGCGAACCGGTAAGCACGTCGGCGAGGATTTGCGACGGGCGCAGGAGCGTTTTATTCTCGATACCCTTGCTGACGGAGCATATGGGCATATCAGCGGGACAGTGCGACTTGAGAGACTCCCAGACTGCGCGAGCATATTGAGTAGGAACCGCAGAGATTGCCATTGTCGCATCAACGAACGCTTCAGACGGATCTGTCGTAATCTCCATCCCCTCAGGCAGAGTCGCACCGGGAAGAAATCGCTCGTTCCTGCCCGTGCGGCGCATTTCGTCGGCATTCCGCTCGAACGCACTCCAGAGCCTGGCAGAGTAACCGTTGTCGGTCAGTATACCGGCGCATATGGTTGCCATTGCGCCGTCCCCGATAATAGCGATCGTTTCGCTCATGACCCCAAAGATTATCATCGACTTGGCGATTTGTCCAGAGGATATTCCTATCCACGAAAAATGTATGGCGCATAACATACATATTTATAAATAAAAACAAGGGACTTGGGACTAGGCAACAACAGAAAAACAAAAAAGTGGAAAGTAGAAATTAGGGAAATTTTGCTTTTTCGTTTTTCCCTAGTCCCTAATCCCAAGTCCCCAGTCCCTTTTGTTCTACGTGTGGTAATCGGCGTTGATGGTGATGTACGCGCCGGAGAGGTCGCAGGTGTATGCGGTGAATTCTTCCCGTCCCAAGCCCAAGCCGATTTCGACGTCAACCGTATCGCTTTTGAGGTAGTCCCTGACGGCGCGATAACTGAATTTTACAGGCCTGCCTTTGGCGAAAACCCTTGTGGCACCAATAGTTACGGAAAGTCTGTCGGAGTCGACCTTCGCGGCGCTCTTCCCGACAGCCATGACGATACGCCCCCAGTTCGGGTCCCTTCCGTGGACGGCGCATTTGAACAGCGGCGAGTTGGCGACGGATTTAGCAGCAGCGGCGGCGTCAGATTTTGAGGCTGCGGATTTGACGTTGATCTGAATCAGTTTCGTCGCGCCCTCACCGTCGCGCGCCGTCGCAAGGGCAAGGGCCAGGCAGACTTCACCCAGAGCGGTGGCGAATTTTCTATGGGACGACGTACCGGCGGTGACTCGCGCAGAAGATAAACCCGACGCCATTACAACGGCGGTATCTGAGGTGGACTGGTCCGAATCGACGGTAACGGCGTTGAATGTTTCAGCCGCAGCGGCTTTGAATGTTCGATAAAGCAGGGCGGGCGCGATGTCGGCGTCTGTGGTGATTACACTTATCATTGTCGCCAATGACGGAGCGATCATCCCTGCACCCTTGACGATACCGGCGAGTGTTACCGTCTTGCCGCCGATGCGGGTCTGCACGACGGCGGATTTTTCCTTCGTGTCGGTGGTCATAATGGCCCGCACGACAGCAGAATCGTTACCTCGACCAAGGGATTTTGCTGCTGCGGAGATACCACGGCGAATCTTGGGCATCGGCAAGCGATGACCGATAACGCCCGTCGAAGCCACAAGCATCTCCCCTGCCTCTGCGCCGATTAATTTGGCTGTTTGACCGGCCATGTTTTCGGCATCGGACAGGCCTTGCTTACCGGTGCAAACGTTTGCCATGCCGGCGTTTATGACAATCCCGCGAATTTTACCGTAACCTTTCGGGAGGACTTTTCGACACCAGAGAACCGGGGCTCCGACGACCTGGTTGGAGGTCGTAAGTATCGCGGTTGGTACGGATTTTCCCGCGACGATTACTGCGAGGTCTTCCGTCCCTGTAGTTTTTATCCCGCAATGCACGCCAGCAGCGACAAAACCGGCAGGCAACGTAATGTGTTGCATCTGGCCTATCATCTGTGTTCCTGTAAAAACAGAATACCGACACAGAGTCGCAGAGATACAGAGGAAAGAAGAGAAAAGATTTAATTCTTTTTACCTCTGCCTCTCTGTGTCTCTGTGTCGCAATCTTTTTCTAAATAATCAATACAATCCGGTTGTTTCATCCAGTCCGAACATTATATTCATGTTCTGGACGGCTTGGCTTGATGCACCCTTCAGAAGATTGTCCAGGGCGGAGACGAGGATAACGGTATCTTTTTCAACCCGTGCGGCGACGTCGCAGAAGTTAGTCGTGGCGACATATTTCGTAGCCGGGAGGATGTCGGTACGGACGCGGACGAATGGAGCGTCGGCATAGGCAGCCTGCAATACTTCGGTCAGTTTCTCAGCCGATGCGTTACCTGTCGGCTTGGCGTAGATGGTGCAGAGCATTCCCCGGTCCATCGGGCATAAGTGCGGGACGAAAAGTATCTCTGTCGGCGAGCCTGTGATGTCGGCGAGGACCTGCTCCATCTCCGGCATGTGTCGATGCGTTCCGACGGCGTAGGGTTCGAAGTTTTCGTTTCGGTGCGGGAAGTGCATCGCGGGCGAGGGTTTTTTCCCCGCGCCGGTGATACCGCTGATGGCGTTGACGACGATACCGGCCGGTTCGATAAGCCCCGCCGATAGGATCGGCGCTATCGCCAGCATTGCGCAAGTTGGGTAGCAACCGGGGTTTGCGACAAGACCGGCGGATTTTATCGCATCGGTGTAGTATTCCGGCAGGCCATAGACTGACCTTGCGAGTCGAGGCGCGTCGGTGTGCGGGCAGTACCATTTTTCATACTCGGCTGCGTCTTTGAGGCGATAATCGGCCGACCAATCTATAACGCGGACGCCGGCATCGCGCAGGGCGGGAACGTAACTCATTGCGACTTTGTGCGGTACAGCCAGCATTGCCAGGTCCGCCCGTCCGGCGATTTTAGAGATGTCGTACAATTCCTGCTGCATCTCAATAGTCTTATCCAGAAGCGGATAGAAATCGGTTATGGGTCCGACCTCGTCAGGTGGCCCGAAGATACCGACAAGTTCGGCGCTTGGATGACGTCGTAGAAGACGGATGGCTTCGAACCCGGCGTATCCGCTGCCACCGATTAGAGCGACGCGAATTTTTTTCGTTTTATCAGACATTTTTTACTCCATAAAAGAAACCCCGTCGCTGTTCGAGCGCCGGGGCTTCGTGAAACTCGTTGTTCGGTAATTTTACCGTTTTGAGAACTGGAAGCGTTTCCGTGCGCCCTTCTGCCCGTATTTTTTACGTTCTTTCATACGGGCGTCTCGTGTCAGCAGGCCCTTTTCGCGCAAGGACTCGGTAACTTCCGGGGCAGCCTTTATCAGCGCCCTTGCCAGTCCCAGCATAACGGCATCCGCCTGTCCGGTGGGTCCGCCACCGTTGACATTCACCCAGACATCGTACTTGTTCGCCAGTTGGGCTGTAGCCAGGGGGCTTTGGGCGGCTTGACGGTCGCGATCGGCCTTGAAGTATTCTTCGATGGGACGCTTATTGATGAGGATTTTACCTTCGCCGGAGCGAATCCGTACACGGGCGACGGCTTTTTTTCGTCGTCCCGTACCCCAGATGTACGTCTTGATCGCGCCGGTAGCAGGCACTTCGGTAATAACCGGTTCGGCAGGGGTTTCGACATTATCGTTGACTGGCGCTTCTTCCGTCATAAATCTGTACCTTTTCTTATTCGCGCGAATTCGTACTCATTCACGCCATTCGCATTTACAGTTCGAGTTTCTCAGGCTGCTGAGCCTGATGTGGATGTTCGGGACCGGCATAGACTTTCAGTTTCGTCAGCATCTCTTTGCCCAGGCGGGTTTTCGGGAGCATTCGCCTTATGGCTTCGAAGACGATTTTATGCGGATGTTTTTCCAGCATCTCCTCTGCTGAGTAGGATTTATGTCCGCCGGGGTATCCGGTGTACCAATCGTATTGTTTGTCCGTCCATTTCTTTCCGGTCATGCGGATTTTCTCGGCATTGATGATTACCACGAAATCGCCTGTATCTACATGCGGGGTATATTCCGGACGGTGTTTTCCCATGAGGATCATGGCGACTTTCGTCGCCAGGCGCCCCAGAATTTTATCCTCGGCATCGACCACAAGCCACTTGGCGGCGACCTCGCCGGATTTTGCCATGTATGTCTTCATCTGTCTTTCCGTTATTTCAAGAATCCTACCACAGTAAAGAGCATCGTATTATGGCATCCATTTGGTCGTTGTCAAGGATTTTGCCCGGTAATTTTCAATCCCGTTTGATTGGGAACCTCCTTCCCCCGAACCCGAACACCCGACAGGATTGACAGAATCGGCGTATCGGAGTCTAATGTCCTGGTAGATAAGATTCGCCGATGCCAATTCAACCGAACCAACCTGAATTCGATAATCTCCGTCGCCTGATGGAGATAGCCAAGGCTGAAGATTTCGCCGGCGGGGACGTTACGTCGGCAATCCTGCCGAGGGATATTACATGTCGGGGGCGGTTTGTCGCGCGGGAGCCGCTGGTCTTTTGTGGCGGGGCGTTTCTGGCGCAAATCGCAGCCAATTATGACAAAGCAATTCAGACGAGGGTGTCGGTGGCTGAAGGTGTTCGTGCTGAGGCTGGGACGGTTTTGGCCCAATGGTCTGGTCCGACGCGGACGATACTGTCGGCTGAACGTGTCGCGTTGAATTTTCTCCAGCGGCTCAGTGGCGTGGCGACGGCTACGCGCGAATATGTGGATGCGGTTTCCGGAACGGCGTCGGCCATTTACGACACACGCAAGACGACCCCCGGCTGGCGGGTGTTGGAGAAATACGCCGTCCGCGCGGGCGCCGCACGCAACCATCGCATGGGCCTGTACGACGCCGTTATGGTCAAGGATAACCACCTGGCTGCGATGGGCGATGACGGATTGACCGGCTTGGCGGATAAATTGGATGACCTGCGCGGTTCCCTTGGCCCGGATGGGTTTATCGAGGTCGAGGTCGATACACTTGAGCAGTTGACCGACGCTTTGAAGATGGATGTCGATGTGATTCTGTTGGATAACATGTTGCCGGAGCAGTTGGTCAGGGCGGTGGCGATGCGAAACGAAGCGGGCTTGGAAGGGCGGATTGAACTTGAGGCTTCGGGCGGGATAACACTGGGGAATGTCCGCGCCGTCGCCGATGCCGGCGTAGAGCGGATCGCCATCGGTGCGCTGACGCACTCGGCACGGGCGGTAGATATAGCGATGGAAATTGAAACAACCGCGTAGGCTGGGCCAAAGGCCCACCTTCGCCATGAAAAAAAATGAATATTGAATAATGAACAGAGAATGTCGAATTTCGAAGTAAAAGAAACAAAAAGAAACAACACGCCTCTGATGGATATTTTTTTACTTCGTCATTCAAAATTCTCTGTTCGATATTCAATATTCTCTTTGTCGAAATCAAGGTGGGCCTCCGGCCCAGCCTACAATTGTCAGCGTTATGGGACTTGCGAATCAAATTCTGGAACTGCTTTATGACCGCCAAGGGGGTTTTTTCGCGCTGGAGGAACTTGTGCGGGCGACGGATGCGGACCATGCGAAGGTCGAGGAAGCATTGGTCGAGTTGACGCAGCGTGGGCATCGGTTTGAGCGCAGCCCGGCTCATGGCGTCAGACTGATGCGTCCGACGGTTATGGATGCACATCTGATTGAGCGGAACCTGTCGGTTGAGCATATCGGAAGGTATGTCCTTTGTTTCAACGAGGTTGATTCGACCAACGACATAGCATTTTCGTCAATCTCTCAAGCCGCTGGACAGGCATTGGTGGTAACGGCGGAATATCAGCGCGCGGGTCGGGGGCGGCTTGGAAGGAAATGGTTCAGCCCATCCGGTTCGGCTGTGCTGGCGAGCGTGCTTTTGCATCGTCAGGCGAGCGAATTACCTCATGAGGCATTGACGCTGGCAGCCGGTCTGTCTGTGGCGGAAGGTATCGAAAAATCGACCGGCGTAACATCGACCCTGGATTGGCCTAACGACGTGGTTATCGGCGAGTCGAAACTGGCGGGCGTTCTGGTGGAAGTTCGCGGGAAAGAGGTCGTAATCGGGTTCGGAATAAATATTTTTTCCTCGCCGCCGGCAGGGAAATTATCCCGCCGGGCGACATGCCTGGCGAAGGAACTCGGCGGTATTTCATCTCTGGAGCGGATAGAGATTCTTCGCACGGTGCTGGGCAGGATGGACTGGTGGGTTTCGGCTTTGCGGGACGGTCTGACCGACGAACTTCACGATCTCTGGTGCAGCCGATGCGGAATGGTCAATCGTCGTATTCACATACAATCATCTGGTAACCGCTTTACCGGACGGGTCATTGATGTCAGCCCATTGGAGGGGCTGGTTGTTCTGAACGACAATGGTCAGCGTCTTTACTTCCCCGCGGCGACATCCACTATCGTCAAGTAATACCACGCACGAAAAGTTAATGCGATGTCGAAATAAACGAGCCGCGACTGTGAAGGAGCGGTCAGACCTATGCGAACATCTATTGGACCGCTTCCTTACGGTCGCGGCTCGTAAGGTACTCCATATACCAATCGCATTAACTTTTCGTGCGCGGTATGAAATCCATGCCTCGCTAAAAGACAGGGTGTAGGTCATAGGGCGTAGGGTATAGGTAAAAACGGAAAAACAAAGTTTCCCTAATCCCAAGTCCCTCTTTTTCTGTTTTTCCCTACGCCCTATGCCCTACGCCCTGTTTGTTATCATGTGATTTTTTTGCTTGTCGGCGATTTGTATTTTAGAGTGTAAATGTTGCGCGGCTTGCATTGACAGCAAGTCGCAGCAGCAGGACATGTTTGTCCCCGAAAAGGCAACCTGTCGGGAGTGTTCCCGACGGGGCGCAAAGTTGCGGGGCCTGAAGGGTCTTTTCATGTGGACCTATCGGGTTGGCCGGGCTACCGAAGGGACTTATCGCTCGCCTTTTTACATCGGTGCGCGGTTCGCGCGTGGGAAGAGTTTTCCCGCCTCCCTTTAGTCGCTAAATGTTTCCCCGAAATGTCTGCATTTTAGTTAAGGCGCGTTACGGCGTAGTCGATACGAGAAAGGTTCAGAGAGGTTCTGGTGAGGTGTGGTCCTTTGAACAGACAGAAGGGAGGTAGGCGGGCAGGACAGTAATCAGCGTGCGTGATGTTTTGGGAAGTCGTTTTATGGGATTTGGTAACTCTAAAGGTGGAGGTGTAACGATGGGTAACAAAACAGGTTTTACATTGGTCGAAATTTTGATTGTCGTGATTATCCTTGGAATTTTGGCAGCGATCGTGATTCCGCAGTTCACGGAAGCGTCGAACGATGCCCGTAATTCCGCTCTGAAATCGGACTTGCAGACGTTCCGCAGTCAGATCGAACTTTACAAGATTCAGCACAAGGACGCGCTACCCGGCGACGGTACGGCCACTTTCCTCGAGGCCATGAATGGAAAGACCGACATTGAAGGCGCCGTTGACGCTGCCGGCGCATACGGTCCGTATCTCCAGAAAATAGCGCTCAACCAGTTCAACAATCTGAACACGGTTGATATTGACGGTACTGTGGGTGACGACAACGCCGGTTGGGATTTCAACACCACTACCGGCCAGATTAATGCGGACGATGACGACGCCACCGGTGGTGTTGATCACGATACCTATTAATTCACACGGTCTGGCGTGTTGTTTTCGGAATATGATTCAGAGGCTCCAGCGGCGTGTACTCCTCGCCGCTGGACGCCTCTGCATAGTACCGGACCGGCCGACTAAAACGGGGTCATTGCTATGTTTAATAGCGGTTTTACATTAATCGAAGCCCTGTTGGCCTCTGTCATACTTGCGATGGTGGTCGGTGCGGTTATCATGCCATTCACTGCCGGTGCTGCCAATACCGCCCAGAATGTCCGCTCAACTCTCGCTGTCAATCTCGCCCAGGACCTGATGGAAGAAATTCTCGCCAAACCCTTTCACGATCCCAACAGTTCCGAAGCCGGCGAAACGGGTAGAAGCAACTGGGACGACATGGACGATTATGACGGATACTCCGAGGCTGAAGGGGAAATAGCAGGATTCGACGGTGTTACAGTGGACGACCCTGCCGCCGTTGCATTGACACGCAGCGCAACGGTTGAAAGCGTCTATATAGCGGGTCAGGACCAGTCCGAAGAGCCGACATTCATTCGCATCACCGTTAATGTCTGCTACCACGACGATACGCTGGTGAGTCTTACCAAGCTGGTATACGCCAATGAATAACAGATACAGAAATACAGGGAAACAGGGACCAGGGACTTGGGACTTGGGACTTGGAAAAGAAAAACAGATGAACCAATCAACCAGTCAACCAGTCAACCAATCAACCAATCTGTTGGCGTGCTCGCTTCAGCGAGGCATGGTCGCGTTTACGCTTGCCGAACTGTTGATGGCGGTAACCATTACGGCGATGATCGGAATGGCGGTGGTAGCGGTCAGTTCCGCGTTGTCCAGCGCCAAGGCCAGTACCGACAGCATGGTCGAGGCGGTATCTTCCGGAAGATACGCCATGAGGAGCATCGCTGCCGACGTCCGCAAAGCCGCTCTTGTTACAGCGGCAGACGATGACGGGATGGTTATCTGGACCGGAGACAATAACGGCGACGAGAAGATTAACGTCGCTGAACTGGTTCTGATTCAATCCGATACCGACAATCAGACAGTCCAGCGATTACAGGTGGCATTTCCACCTTCGGTGTCATCGTCGCTGAACACCTCCCAGACGCTGGTTTACGTAACTGATGTCGGCAGAGTCCGGAACCTGCTGGTCAATCCAGCATATTCAGATTACGTCACCCAACGGACACTGGCAGTGGGCGTGTCGAATTTCGAAGTCGTTACAGACGAGTCCCCGCCGACACCGCAACTCGTTCTGATGCGCCTGGCGGTGGGACAGGACGCCCAGCAGATAACGCTGACAAACACAGCCCGTCTCCGCGCCGACGCAACCGGATATGTGTCTTTTGTCGAAGGCATACCTGTGCTTGACTTAAGCGGCGGTGGTGGTGCCGATGACGACGATGATGACTGAATAAAACCCATATAAGACCGGCAAGACCGATGATGTGAAAAACCGGTAACAGTTGAGTAAAATGATGAGAAGCAGTCGCTTACAACCTGGATTCGCAATGCTGCTGGTGCTGATTATCACCTCGGCGGGGTTCATCCTGGGGATGTCGTATCTGTCGGTGGCGTCTGTCCAGATTCAGGTCTCGCAAAATTATCAGACTTTGGCGAGGGCACGCTACATAGCCGAGTCGGGACTGGAGCACGCGCTCTACGTCCTACGGTTCAGCCCGGAAGACTTTGAGTCGCCGCTTGGACCTTTCTATGTGGACGGTGCGTCGGACAGTTACACCATCGGCGCTCAGGAAGACTCCGAAACACCCGGTCTTTATACGCTTACATCCACTGCCATGGTCGGGTCGGTCTCTCGGACCAGTTCGATAACGGCCTTCAGGTCCGACAACAAGAAAGTGAGCACGAGTTACGGAGTAGTTGTCGATACTGTATTGGCAATAATGCCTACGACACTGACCGTTAATGGTAACGTCCACATCAACGGTCAGTTGCTTAACATGGCTGTTATTAACGGGGGCGCCAGTGGTACTGACGGAATTTCGGACCCGCTGCATCGGATTACCGGCTCGATCATTGGGGACGCTGAAGAGGTATCGCTCCCTGATATAGAGGTCGAAGATTACATCGAATACACCATCGGCAGAAGCAACTATGAGGCGGAGGAGTTCACGGATATAGACTTCGAGCAGAACAATCCGTTGGCCAACGGTAATGCAGTTACGCCGAGCAACGTCGGGGGAGTCGTGTACCTCAGACCAAGTAGCGGCAACACGGTAAAACTGCACACTAATCTGAATTTTACAGGTACGCTGATCATTGACGGGAACGTCGAGTTGTATGGAGATAACATTACGCTCACTGCTGTCGATGGTTTCCCCGCCATTGTCGCCACAGGTGCGATCAGGGTTACCGACTTGGCCAGGAATGTAACCATTAACGGGGCGGTGGTTACCAATCTGGGCGTGATACCGTGGGGGTCCACCAGCCAGTCCAGCACTACGGTCAACGGGGCGGTGATCAGCAATATGTCTGGTTATGCCAGCCAGTTGGGTGGAGCCCACGTCCTGAATTACGATGAAGATATTGTGAAACTCTACGATTTTTCCGTAGAACCGGGAAGCAGCATGCCCGTGGTAACTGTTCAGACCTGGAATGATTAAGAAAACGAAGGAGCCTTGTGATGAATGACTATAAGAAACCGGCAGATGTTACTACAGTTCACATTGATGGTTATACGCGTTTTTGCCTCTCGGCCATTGTTGTGTTGCTTACGGTTCTGATTGTCGGGTTGTGGGCGAACGGTCCGGCATCGAACGTCTCCGACGCATCAGCGGCAGCCAAGGGGTCCAAGTCCGGTAGAAGTACTCTCAACCTGATTGATGCCAGGGCACAGCGTGTAGGCACGTTGAAGGCAGCCCAGAAAACCAACAAGCAACTGGACAAAATCATCACCCTGCTGAAAAGCGGGGAGATCCGCGTGTCCATCGCCGGTGAAGGTAAAGAGAAGGAGGACCTTAAAAATGCTCGGAAACGTCCCAAAAAATAGTTTCTCCCGTGACTTCCAGAAGGGACGCTGCGCGTTCACCCTGGTGGAGATAATTGTAACGTTGGTCATATTGGCCATTGTCGCAGCGATGACGGTCCCGTATGTCACCGGTGCGGCCAGTATTCAGGCTTCTTCTGCGGCGAGGTTGATAATGTCGGACCTGGAGTATGCACAGAGCCAGGCCATTACGACGCAATCGCCTGTATCAGTAACATTCAGCGTCAGCGGTAATTCTTATACTGTCTCTAACGCAAGCGGGACCCTGATTCATCCGATTAGCAAACAAGCGTATGTTGTTGATTTCGACACGCTGGGCGGATTTGAGAATGTGTCGGTGTCATCGGCCGATTTCGGGGGTGCGTTGGACGTTACGTTTGACGCACTTGGCGCGCCTGACAATAACGGGACAGTTACCATAGTTGCAGGTTCGCACACATACACTGTAACCGTCGCACCGGTCAGTGGGCGTGTTACTGTTGCCGGTCAGTAAGTGGTTATACCGACGGCGTAACAGGGGCATGAGGGTAAAAAGAAGCGGAGCGATAATGTTCGAGTTGCTATCGAGAACGAAGTATGGGCAAATAGGTCTGGATGTCGGAGCCGACAGCATCAGAATGCTGCAATTCGCGACGGTGCGCGAGCGTCCATTTGTAGTAGCGGCCACTGCACGTCACTTGCCGGAAGACGCTATTGGATCGGACGCCCGCCTACCTGTCGGAGGTGGGCAGGCAGGCTCGCAACACAAAGTGCCCCTGTCGGGAAAGCGCCGGCAACTTGTTGTCGAGAACGCTCGCGAGATGCTCGAAAGCGGAGTATTCCATGGTCGAAACGTCGTCAGTTGTGTGCGGACCGACGAAATAGGCGTCAAAAACGCCCGCCTTCCTCATATGCCGGATAACGAACTGGCTTCAGCGGTTGTATGGGAGTGCCAGGAACGGTTCGGATTCGAGGTCGCCTCGGATCGAGTTCACTACATCAGGGCCGGCGAAGTCCGCCAGGGCGTCGAGACCAGGGACGAAGTCATACTTATGGCCGTTCCTGAAGATACGATTCGCCGACACCTTGAGATGCTCTCGGAGATGCATCTGAACCCCGCCCACATAGACGCCGAACCGACCGCGCTGTTTCGTACATATCAACGATTTCTCCGACGGTCAGACGACGAGTCGGTCGTTACCGTGATCGTCGATATAGGATTGTCGGCCACGAAAGTAATCGTGGCAAGGGGAATGACAATACTGCTGATTAAGACCATTGACATCGCCGGTCGGAAATTCAACGAAAGCGTCGCTGAGGAACTGAACATGAGTTATTCCGAGGCGGCTTCGCTTCGCAGGCGCATCTTCGAGAGTGGAGTCGCGAGCGAAGTGGAAGAAAAACTGGAATGGTCCGTTTTTGACGCCATTCGTGAACAGATAGAGACGCTTGCGCGAGAGATAAGCCTTTGCCTGCGTTATTGCTCGGTTACGTTCAGGGGGTTTCGCCCGACCACGATCACGCTGACCGGAGGCGAGGCCTACGATCAGCACCTGGTGAAATCGCTGAACGAATATCTCGATTGTGAATGTGTGATAGGGCAACCGCTGTGGGGGATCGATCTTGGCGGTGTGGTAATGGGGAGCGACCGTCGAGGAGAGTTGACGGAGTGGTCGGTAGCGGCGGGTCTGGCCCTTCGCGGTTTGCAACCGAAGATCAAGGCGGATATTCCCGGTTCTACAAGTGCAAAATTTTCATTGGCCGATCACAGAAACCAGGTTGTTTCCGGTACTAACGCAACACTCGTTGGTTCGGGGGTGTCAGAGCAGGAAAACAGATAATGCAAACGACGAACCCAATTGGGACAAATACAGACGCTTTATTGCAGTCTTCGGTAAAATCCGACGGTTCGCCCGTCGTCGCCGAGCGGACTGTGAATAAACAGGATTTCCAACGTCAAGGATCTCAAGTGGAGTTTTTACCGGAGCGTATCCGGTACCAGCGTTTCCGGCGTCATCGACTTATTCGTCAGGGATACCTCCTGGCTATATGTATCGTGGTTATGGTCATACTGACCTGCGTTCGCCAGGGTCGGATCACACAAGCGCGGGCAAATCTGGTAACGCTTGAAAAGAGCAGGAAAAGCCTTCGGCAACAGGCTTCAATGATACCGTCGCTGGAAAAGCAGGTTACCGACTTGCTGATCAAGAAACAGATTGACGAGGAGATTGGAGGCCGGACCGATTGCACCGTCATTCTGGCTGAGTTATGCCGGATAACACCGTCGAATATAGTCATAGTCTCACTGGATTTACAGACAGTCGATCTTTCAGCCGAAGCGTCCAGGTCTGGCAAATCGCATTCGCGTGCTACCGGATCCCATCGCGGCGCGCGACCGACCGTTGCACGCAAAGGCAGGTTTAAAGACGCCGTTGCACCCGTTCGACGAGCACGCCTGACCGTTACAGGTCTTGCCATGAGCGATGTGGACGTAGCCAATTTTATCGGTCAACTTTCCGCCAGAAGGATCTTTGAAAACGTGAACATGGGCTATACCAAAACGGTTACCTTTCGTCAGCGTTCAGCCAGGGAGTTCCAGGCCAGTTGCTACCTGACCAGGTGAACCAACGAAGAGAGATTTTTAAAAGGAGAATTATCACCGTGCTGCTTTCGAGAGACAACATGATCGTCCTGGGAATCCTGACGGTGATTACGATCACTTATTTCGCGGTTGTTTATCGCACCCAGTCGGCCGCCGCTGATAATGTTTCCTCGCAGAAAATTGAGATTAAACGCCACATCAAAACCGACAGCGAAATGGCTGCACGCGTCTCTCCAATGCTGCGCCAAATCGAAAAGATGAAGCGGCGATATAACGACGAAGACTGGGGGCAGCGACTACCGGAACGTCAGGAACTGGCAGGATTTCTCCACGAAATCGCTTCGGGGCTATCACAGGAAAAACTTATCAACCAGCTCATCCAGCCGGGGAATCCGTCGGAAACCCCATTATACAATTGTCTCCCGATAACATTGAGATGCGAGGGTGATTTTCTGTCGTTGGCAAGGTTCCTCAGGCGGATCGACGGAATGACACGGCTGGTACGGATCGAACGTCTGACAATCGAGTCGGGCGAAGACAAGCAACACAAAGTGTCCCCGTCGGGAAAACTCCAAATCGAAATGGGCATGAATATCTATTTCACGGAACAACAAACGGGGTCCGAATAATGAACGGCGCAAATGCGAAATTCTATGATTGGATGAGTCGATTCAAGACCGAACTTCGGCAGGATAAGAAGAAAACGACCATACTGGTGGTGGTCCTGCTGGTGGTAGCAGGTATCGTTATCGGAAGGATTGTTATCAGTCATGGCCCGCCATCCAAAGTCAGCGGCGCCGACATCGCCACATCCGACGCCGATAATCAGAATTCCGGTGGAGATACCGGGACCGCCCTGACACCAAAAATCGCCCGGAAATACCGACGGATTAATACGGCATCAATGGATCGAAACATAACCAGAGACATCTTCTGGCCTGATACCAGATGCTTCCCGCCCTCCGAGCAGACCGATGCGAACAACGGTGCGTCTCCGCCCGAACAACCGGGTCATGCTCAAAAACTGGCAGAAGCCGAACAACGAGAGCAACTCAAGCGGGCCGAGCACATCAAGTCAATCCGCACCAGGGCAAAAGCGTTATGCCTGACGACCACCATGCTTGGTCGGTCGCCGACGGCGTTGATAAACGGACAGGTTCTTCAGACAGGAGACCTGATAAACGGATTTCGTCTCAAGTCCATTTCCTCTGATTGCTGTGTCGTCGTCATGGAGGGCGTGGAGGTGAAGTTACAAATGGTAGAGTGATTAAAGGACGATGAATACTTTGGCGCCGACAGAGGCGCAATGCGTAGCATAACTACGTGAAAAAAAACAATAGAACAGGCAATGCTACAGAAGCGGATTCGTCCCATCGGATGGGACGGGTCAGCCTGATTAAAGGAGCACAATGATGAAAAGGATTGCAGAATTACCCACCGCGTCGGTTTTTGCACGTGTCGTAACAGGTGGATTCCCGTACCGAAAGGTCGGACGGGTTATCGCGCCGACAGTGTTGATAATGCTGCTGGCGGTCGGTTTCGCCATTGCCCAGCCGGCAGACAACGGCACGCCTGCCGTGCCAGGGCAGATCACACCGGACAATACAACTCCCGCTACCGGTTCTAAAGTGGCGTTCGGCGCCGAAGGCAGTGTTGAGGAACTTCACGTTCGCGACGTGGACCTGCGACTGGTCCTCCAGATGCTCAGCAAGCAGAACAAGATCAACATCATTACCACCAAAGAAGTCAGCGGTACGGTAACGGTTGATCTGTATGACGTAACGTTCACAGAGGCCCTTGAGGCGGTGCTGAAATCGGCGGGTCTTGTGTACGTTCGCAAAGGAAACTTTGTCTATGTGTACACGCCTAAGCAACTGGCGGAAATCCTCGCGGCAGGACGTGAGTTGGCGGTGAAGGTCTTCAAACTCAATTACATCACCGCCAAAGACGCCCATGATCTTATCAAACTTGCAATGAGCGACGAAGGAGGCGTTCAGACGACTCCCGCCGCGGCTACCGGCATACCGTCGGCCACTAACGCCGCCGGAGGAAACTCGCTGGCGACCGAGGACATCCTGGTGGTGAAGGATTATCCCGAAAATCTCAAAAAAATTACCGCCATCCTCCGCCGGATCGACATTCGCCCACAGCAGGTTCTTATCGAGGCGACCATCCTGCGGGCAACGCTGGACGAAAATAACGCTCTGGGAATCGATTTTAACGCCCTGGCCGGTATCGACTTCCGTACGATGGGATACGCCAGCACCGACCTGACGGACCTGACGCCTGGAGCGGTACCAAACGCACAACTGGACCGTCCTCGCGCCAATTTCCGGACCGATTTCGCCGGCGGCGTCGATCCGGGCGGAATTTCCATAGGGTTCGTCTATAACCAGTTCCGCGTCCTGCTGCGAGCACTCGAAAGCATCACGGACGTCGTCGTCCTGGCAAATCCGAAACTGCTGATAATGAACAAGCAGCGAGGCGAGATATTAGTCGGACGCAAGGACGGCTACCTGACCACCACAGTAACGGAGACCGTCGCCACCCAGACCGTCGAGTTCCTCGAAACAGGTACTCAACTGTACGTCAGGCCTTACATCAGCACCGACGGTTATGTCCGCCTGGAGATCCATCCTGAGTTGTCGGACGGTGGTCTTACCGCCGATCTGTTGCCCACAGAGTTAACCACCGAATGCACATCCAACGTTCTGGTCAAAGATGGGCACACGATCGTCATCGGCGGGCTGTTCCGCGAAAACACCACCAGCAGACGGGCACAGGTCCCGGGGCTGGGTAACATCCCCATCGCAGGCTCCCTTTTCCGCAATCGCTCTGATGAGACGATTCGTGAGGAGGTAATCATCCTCATCACACCGCATATCATCAAGCACCCCATTGATGAGGAAGTCGCTGAACAGTACAGAGACGATATAGATCGCGTTCGTCTCGGGCTTCGACGGGAAATGATGTGGTTCGGACGGAACAGACTGGCACAGACACAGATGCGATGGGCCAGGCATCATATCGCCAGAGGGTACCGATGCAGAGCACTTTGGGACCTGAATATGACATTGTCGCTGGAACCGAGGATGAGCGAGGCAATCAGGCTCAGGGAACGTCTCACAAAAGAAGCCATCTGGGCGAATGAACCGCGATACTCCGATACCCGTTACGTGATCCAGCGGATGATTATGGCTGAGATAGGACAACCGGTCGAAAAGGTTATGCTCCCGCTCAAACCCGGAGATGGGATGCGTCTTGAGAAGGAAATCCGCGATGCACTGGGCATAGGACGACGTCTGGAACTGCCTTTGGAGCAATCAGCCGGTGCTCCTGTTCCACCTGCGTCCTCGCAGGACCCTGCGGATAAGCCCAAGGAATAAAAAGGTGTTTTTTTTGCCGAATCTGTCAATTTGGGAGAGATACGGAGATTAGGTAATCCCCGGCATGATTCAGAAAGGATTGATTATGAAACGTTACACAATATTACTGTTGGCGGTTGTGGCGATGACCGGCTGCGACTTTATGCAGAAGGAAAAGGTCAAGTCACACAAGCAGTGGCACCAGGCCCGTGCCCGCATTATCTGCAGCGTCGGCGAAGAACACCTCAGAGGCGGATCGCTCGATAAGGCCCAATCCTGCGCAATGGAATCCTTGAGCATGAACGGTGATTACCTCCCCGCCAGGATACTTCTGGCGAAGGTTCTTCTGGGCAAGGGTCGTTATGACCAAGCCGACGAGCATCTGCAAAAGGCCGAGGCGCTCTCGGAGAGTCTCAAGACCGGGGTTTCCGCCAAGGCGCCAATGGGAGCAGAGATTGCGTATCTTCGCGGAGAGGCCGCCGAAAGGACAAGCAGGTATCCCGAAGCGTTAGCGTGTTATCAGAAAGCCCGCGCACTGGACCCGTCCAACGATGCGTACTTAATGGCATCGGCCGAAGTGCTGGTCGCAATGGGAAAGCCCAAAGGTGCGTTGGAACTTCTGGAAATCCGCCTCCAGCGGATCGGAACGGAAAACGAACCGTCGGTGCTTATTCTTGCAGGCGAAGTTGCGATGCTGACAGGGAACTATGCCAAAGCGGTCGATTTTTTCCAGCAATGCCTTGATATGAAGCAAAGCGACAACCCCCAAAAGTCTCAAAGGTCCATACGGAAATCGTTGGCCAAGGCTAATTTCTTCGCTGGAAATTACAGACAGGCCATTGAGTCGCTCAAACTGATTAGTGATTCAACAACCTCACTGTCCCCCGATAAACCGGCATCAACGTCTTGTTGGGTTTATATCATGATCGGCGACAGTTACATGGCGTTAAATCGTCCGCGCGAGGCGAAGGTTGCATATGAATCGGCCATAAAAATCGAACCTTCTGAGCCAAAGATATGGTTGTCTCTGACCAAGGCTTGTGTTGCCTGCGGCGACGGGCGTCGCGGGATCGTCGCCGGGTTGCGGGCGATGGAACTGACCGATAACCACACGGGCTCCCAAGGCGCCGCCGACAGGATGGAAATATCCATAGCAACCGCCTGTGCGATGCTGAAGGAAAAACGCCCTGCCGATGCGTTGAGGGTTCTTGCGACCTCGGCCAGGGAGCATCCGAACGACCCGATGTTGTGGTGCCTGTTGGGCAGGTGTTACTCGGCACAGGGGCGGAGTGATCGTGCAGCGGCGTGTTACATGGCGGCGCTTCGGTCAGACCCGAAACACAAACTGGCAAAGACCCTGATGGCATCAACTCTAGGAAGCAAGTTGCGAACATTAAATCCGTAAATTCAGGAACAAACGGTGACGACAGCAAAACGAGTAGGACTGGCAAGCGTGGTGTTGATTTCTCTTGGCGCCAGCGCCGCATACTACGCCACCGCAATGATGGTGCGGGGGTACGAGGTACACACACAAACACTGGGATACCTCGTACTGGGTCTGATCGCCGCACTGACCAGCCTGATCCTGGTGGTCTTCTGGCGAAACGTTCATCGCACAGTCAGCAGCATCGCATCGCAACTGGAACAAATGGCCGAAAAACGTCAGATCGGACTGATGATGATCGAAGGAAACGACGAACTGGCACAGATTACCAGGCCTCTGAATCGCTTCCTGTCCGTAGTTAAGGACGAGATTGGACGACTTCGATCCGAAAGTCGAGAACTGCAAATCCAGTCCCGTATCGCCGACGCGGAGAAGAAACACACCGAGGCGATTGTCTTTTCCATCTCCGATGCGGTTATCGTTACCAACCGGTTCGACGAACTGATTCTCGCCAATGAATCCGCCGAAAAACTGATGGGTTTCAGTCTGAAACACAGCATCAGGAAGAACATCGACCATGTGATTCACGACGGTATGCTGGTAAGGTTGATACGTGAGACCCGAAGCGGGGGGCGAGGCGGGGCGCAAGCGACCAAGCATGGTGATCGCAAGCATCGTTTAACGCGCAAGGTAGTCGAGCACACTATCGACCAGAAGGGTCAGCCACATACTTTCAGCGCGACCCTTTCTTGTGTGATGACTCATGAGGGAAAGGTTTCCGGCGTGGTTGCGGTCCTGCACGACGTAACGCGAGAGAAGGAAATCTCGCAGATGAAGACTGATTTTGTCTCCAACGTCTCACACGAACTTCGCACACCGCTCTCGTCCATCAAGGCATACGTGGAGATGCTCCTGGACGGCGAGGTTACCGACGAAAAAAACCAGCGAGAATTCTACGAAATAATCGCCGGCGAGGCGGATCGCCTCGGACGACTCATCGAAAACATACTCAATATTTCGAGGATCGAGTCCGGTGTCGTACGCGTCGTACGCGAACCAATGAGCCTGACGGAAGTGTCCAAAAAAGCACTCGACGTGGTGGTACCACAGGCAAAAGCCAAAAACATCACACTGATCGATCACATGGTTCCGGTCTATCATCAGATCGAAGCCGACAGGGACATGATCTACCAGGCCGTTCTGAACCTGATAAGTAACGCCGTCAAGTACACCCCGTCCGGTGGGACGGTAACTATTGCGACGAGCGTGGACGAGCGCCGGGGCGTAGCCGTCTGCGAAGTTACCGATACCGGCGTGGGAATCAACAGCGAAGACCTTCCGCATATCTTCGATAAGTTTTACCGAGTGCAGGGACACTCGAAAATGGCAAAAGGAACAGGACTCGGATTGACGCTGGTCAAGCACATTATCGAGTCCGTCCATGACGGAAAATTGTCGGTTACCAGCGAAGCCGACGGCGGAAGCACGTTCAGTTTCGAGTTGCCGATTGTGCAATAGTCTCGCCGCTGGGCTTTCCAGGCTTAGCGAGCAGGAGGAGTAAAGTGAATACGCATGAAAATACCGAAAAGACGCCGCAAAAAATACTGGTCGCCGACGACGAAGCACACATCCTCCACGTAGTTACCATGAAACTGAACCACGCCGGATATGAGGTTATCACCGCAATGGACGGCGAGGAAGCGCTCGAACTGACCCTTGCCGAAAAGCCCGATATGATCATCACCGATTTCCAGATGCCTTACATGACGGGACTGGAGTTGTGCATGCGCCTTCGTCAGAACGAACAGACCAGAGATATTCCCGTCCTGATGCTGACCGCTCGCGGATTCGATATAGAGGAGCACGAAATGGCGACAGCGGGAATCCGCAACGTCATCAGCAAACCCTTCAGCCCTCGTGAAGTGCTGCGCAGCGTGCAGTGCCTCCTGAAGGACGATTGTGCTGAGCAACTAACGGAGACGACCTGATGGAGACCCATTCGCAGCAAAAAACCGAAACGCTCGCAGAAAGTTCGGAGTCCTCGTCTCGAACGCAACGACAGGTTCTTCCAGAGGAGTTTTTCCTCAAACGCCTTGCCGAAAAACTGCGAGAACTGGGGTTGAGCGTATCGTTCTGGGACACCTCCGGTTCGATACTGACTGCGCCAAGTTTTCAGGGGCAGTACTGCTGCGAGATGTGCGGACAAAAGGGATTTTGCCTGGAGGCGATAAGCAACCTGGCACAGAAAGTCGCCAGGCAGGGACACCGGGAGATTACTACGTCGCCGAGCGGATGCTGCATCTTCGCGGTACCACTGCAATCGCGACGCAGGCTAATTGGAGCGGCAGTAGGCGGTTTCCCCACTTTGGGGACAATTGAAAGCGAAGAATTCATCCACGCCTGCGACAGGATGCATCTCGACACGGAAGTCATGGCTTCACTGTGTCGCCGGGAATCGGTGTTCACAGAACGCCAGGCCGAAAGCATGTGCAGTATCCTCGAATGGATAATCCAGGCCGAGCAGGCAAAAGAGGTAGCAAAGGAAGAACTGGGAACACTTTCGAGAAATCTGGCAAATACCTACGAAGAACTGTCGCTGCTTTACAGCGTAAGCAGATCAATGAAGGTAACGCACGGGACGACGGATTTTTTCGAGAATCTCTGCGGCGAGATACTGGAAGTAATGCATGTTCAGGCTTCAACGGTAGTACTGCATCCTCGCCAGAACAACGATTCCGACGACCAGATCGTCTCGGCGGGGAATCTGCTCATACCGGTCAAGCAACTTGTCGAAATCTCCCGGCAGTACATTGCGCCCCGATCCGCAAAACTGCAAAAGCAAAATTCAATACGAGGAACCGGTGGTAAAAACCCATCTTCCACGATAGTCGATAACCGGTTCTCCGAACAGGCAGGACATCTTGGCGATGGGATTGAACGGATGCGCACTCTCGTGGCTGCACCGCTGATAATATCAGGCCAGTACTATGGCGCCGTAATCGCCTTCAACAAGATTGACGGCGAGTTCGACAGCGTCGATCTGAAACTAATCTCTTCCATCGGCGGTCAGGCGGCGATTTTCCTCGAAAACCACCATCTTTACGAAGACGTCCAGGACCTGTTGATGGGTTCGCTGCATGCTCTGACTGCCAGTATCGACGCAAAAGACCCGTACACCTGCGGACATTCACGACGCGTCGCGATTGTTTCAAGAAAACTGGCGCAATTATTCGGCTTTGATGAGCATCATGCCGAAAGGGTGTATCTTGCCGGTCTGATGCACGACATCGGTAAAATCGGTATTCCCGAAGCCGTGCTGCGAAAACCGGGAAAACTGACCAGTTCGGAATACGAAACCATGCAGCGCCATCCCGAAATCGGAGCGACGATATTGAGCGGTATCCGCCAGATGGAAGACCTTATTCCCGTCATACTCCATCATCATGAGCGTCTCGACGGAGGTGGATACCCATCGGGTCTGTCGGGCGATGAAATTCCCATCGAAGCGCTGATCGTGGGGTTGGCAGACGGTTTCGATGCGATGACCTCGTCGAGAACGTACCGCGACACTATGCCCCTGACCGCAGTCATCACCGAAATTCGCCGGTGCAGCGGTACGCAGTTTGACCCGCGATTGGCCGAATTGCTCTTGTCGCTGGACCTGAAAGATTTCCTGACACAAATCCGCGCAACCGGAACGGGCGACCCAAAAGTTTTATGCGAATCACAAAATGTAAAAATGATCGCCTAAAGCGAAAGTTATATTACAACCAGGAAAAACAATGAAAATCACCGAAGAAAGTTACGGACAGACCGCCATTCTTGTTTGCAGCGGGGAACTGACGGACGATTCTCTTGATGCCTTCAGGCACGCCGTCGAACAGATCGAACACCGTAACAACGAAGGGGAAGGGGCCGATCAGCCGGACGCCGTCGCCGACCTGGTGCTGGATTTCGAAGCGGTTCCTTTTATAGATTCTGCCGGATTGGAGTATCTACTCGACCTCCAGGAAAAGTTCACCGAAAAAGCCGGACGAGTCAAACTCGCCAACCTCAACGAAAACATCACCGGGATACTCAATATTACCCGACTGGATAACGCCTTCGAGCGGTTTAAGGACGTCCCCGATGCCGTCAAAGCAGTATAAAAAAGCGATCAGCAATCAGCAGTCAGCAATCAGTAAAAGATGAGAAAAAGCGATCAGCAAAAGAAAAAACTGAATGCTGATAGATGATCGCTGAATGCTGATTTAGGAATAACGATGATTACGATTGGAAGCGATCAGAAACTGCAATTAGGTCAATTGCTCATCAAAAGCGGCGATATTACGGAAGAGCAGTTGTCCGAAGCACTCAGTATCCAAAAGTCCAGTAGCGAGGATCTCCTGCTGGGGGAGATACTGCGGGAACAGAAATTCTGTTCGGAAGAGCAGATTCTGAAGGCGCTTGCGCTGGGTTACGGCGTTCCCTTCGCCCATGTCTCCGGAAGGGTCGCCGACCCGAAAATCATAGAATTCCTGAGCAGGGATTTCGTCGAAAAACATTGCGTCCTGCCTCTGTTCAAGATCCGCGACGTGCTGACGATAGCGGTAACCGAACCGGCCAATGTATTCCTGGTAGAAGAAATTGCCCGCATCACGAAATATAGGGTGCAGATCGTCTGCGCCACCGCCAAAAACATCCGCGCCACACTCCAGACGCATCTTCCGGCAGCCAACGTCTTCGTTATCGACGACATCGTGGACGATGTCAGCGACAGGGAACTCGCGCTTGTGGAAGAACAAGTCGAGGAGATAACAGACCTGGAAGCAGCCGCCGGAGACTCACCCATAATTCGGATAGTTAACTATCTTATTTACAATGCCGTCCGTGAAAAGGCGTCTGACATTCACATTGAACCTGACGACAAGGCCCTGCGCATCCGCTTCCGCATTGATGGGCGATTGTATGAAAAAATGCACCTGCCTCACAAACTCCTTCCCGCCCTTGTCAGTCGTATCAAGATAATGGCCGGCCTGGACATTTCCGAGCGCCGCCTCCCACAGGACGGCGGAATCCACGTGATGATGGAAGGACGCCCGATCGACCTGCGTGTCTCTACACTGAACGGAAAAGCCGGCGAGAAGGTGGTTATCCGCATCATCGACAATCACAATATAATGGTGAATCTTGAGAAACTCGGCTTTGCATACGAAACCCTCAAGCAGTGGCGTAAGGTTATTTCAGTCCCCAATGGTATCGTCCTGGTAACAGGTCCGACCGGAAGCGGGAAATCCACAACGCTTTACAGTGTGCTGAAGGAACTAAACAACGAAGAATTGAATATCTGCACTATCGAGGACCCCATCGAGTTCAATTTGCCACGGGTCAATCAGTTCCAGGTTAATGAAAAGATCGGTTTCACTTTTGCCAGCGCGTTGCGTTCATTGCTCAGGCAGGACCCGGACATTGTTATGGTCGGTGAGATTCGCGATTCGGAAACATCGCAAATCGCGGTCCAGGCCGCCCTTACCGGACATCTGGTCCTTGCTACCCTTCACACCAACGACGCGGTCAGTACAATTTCCCGACTACTTAATATCGGCGTCGAACCGTACCTTGTATCGGCTTCATTGGTCGGTGTCATGGCACAGCGACTGGTCCGCAAGATATGCACAAACTGCAAGGAACCCTACGAACCGCCGATTAATATCCGTCGCGCGGTCGAGCACTTTGCAGGAAAGGTCGAAACATTTTTCCACGGCGCCGGATGCAACAAATGCCGAAACAGCGGGTACTCCGGGCGAATCGGAATCTACGAATTACTCACACCCGACGACGCCATGCGCGACGGTATTACCGTCGCACCCAGCATAAACGAACTTCACCGATTGGCGGCGGAATCCGGCATGATAAGCCTGCGAGCCGACGGTATGGAAAAAGTCAAGGCCGGTATCACCACCGTCGAGGAGGTTTTCCGCGTTACCGCCGCCGCATAAGCAAACCCGAAAGGATTATCAACGACATGCTCAAAACAATAGACGACATGTTCGAACTGGCAGCAGAACGCGGCGCGAGTGACATCCTGTTCACTCCGGGCGTCCCACCGGCAATCTGGATAATCGGGGAAATGGAAATCACCGAATTCGAGTCGATGGAACCTGAACAGATAGAAAATATCTTCATGCCGCTGCTGACGGATGAACAGGCCCAGACGCTTCGGACCACCGGCGACGTGGATTTTGCCGTAGGCAAGCGTGGTATAGGACGTTTTCGCATCAACATTCACCGCCAGCGGGGTACGCTCAGTGCAGCCATGCGGTTTATCCCGCACGAGGTCCCGGATTTTGAGCAGTTATATCTCCCGCCACGCATCATCGAGTTCGCCAGACTACCACGCGGGCTGGTGCTGGTAACGGGCGGGTCCGGAACGGGAAAAAGCACAACACTGGCCTCCATAATCGAACACATAAACCACAACTACGGTTATCACATAATCACGCTGGAAGACCCCATCGAGTACACTTTCCGGCACAAGAGGAGCCTTATCGAGCAGCGTGAGATCGGTGTGGACAGTTGCTCTTTCGCCTCGGCGCTTCGCCACGTCGTTCGTCAGAAGCCCGACGTGTTGTTAATCGGGGAAATGCGCGACCTGGAGACAATTTCAGCGGCACTGACTGCCGCAGAAACGGGGCACCTGGTGCTGGCGACGCTGCACACAACATCGGCGGTGCAGACGATCGACCGTATCATTGACGTTTTCCCCGCTTCTCAACAGGGGCAGATTCGCGTCCAACTGTCGGTTGTGCTTCAGGGAGTCGTCTGCCAGACGCTTTTTCACGACCAACTAAACGACGGCCTGGTCCCCGCCGTTGAGATAATGATACCCACACCGGCAATTCGCCGGGTGATACGCGACAACGAAACACACTTACTTGCCGGGATGATCGAGACCGGTCAATCGCTGGGGATGCAGACGATGGACATGGCGATTTCGCGACTCGTCGCCGACAACCGGATTACCGTCAATGACGCCCTGGCGAACGCGCAAGACCCCGAAAAAATGAAACGACTCCTGGCGGCATAATACGGAGCATAAAAATGGCACAGTTCACATATCAAATCAGGGACAGCAGAGGCATGACCGGTAGCGGGACGTTAAACGCCGCCGATCTGTCTGAAGCCTCACGCCTGCTGCGGAGTGAAGGTAACGTCATCATCGACCTGTGTGAACATGACAAATCGACCGTGTTGGCCGGAACGAGCCGGACAAGAAAGGCACACGCCAACCATGACGAGGTTATCTTCTTCGCCAACCAGTTGGCCGTTATGGTCGATACCGGCGTCCCGCTACCGGACGCGCTGGACTGCATCGCCGAGCAGGTCGATTCGGACGGCTTTCGCGTTGTGGTAACCGACCTTGCCGACCAAGTCAAAGGCGGGGTGGATTTTTCATCCGCACTGAACAGATACCCGAAAATCTTCGGAAAACTCTTCGTGGCAATGATAAAGGCCTCAGAAGCGTCGGGGACAATGGGGAAAATGCTCCAGGAAGTCGCCCAGTACCTCCATCGACAACGGGAAATACGCAGGCAGGTCAAGGGAGCGGCTGCATACCCGTTGGCGATGCTTGGCTTCTGCATTGTGGTAGTCATCGCCATGCTGGTATTTATCCTTCCGAAGTTCGAAAATATCTACGCCGGTAAATCCGCCGTGCTTCCCACGCCGACCAGATTCCTGCTGGCACTGTCGGGCGGGTTTGTCGAACATTGGGCGTACATCTTTCTCGGCGTATCGGCTGTGATAGCAGCCTGTTATGTGTATTTTCGAAGCCCCGACGGTAAAGTTACACTCGATAAAATTCGTATCAACATTCCGGTTCTGGGAAGCATGTTCCGGCAAAGCGCTCTGGCAAGGTCTCTGCGAACGTTTTCCACAATGATCTCTTCGGGCGTCAGCGTGCTCGATGCGATGACAATAACGTCGGAGGTTTCCGGAAATGTCTTCTACGCACGAATCTGGACCGGGTTGGGCGAAAGAATAACCGAAGGGGCAGGACTGGCCGAAGAAATGTCCAAATACCACCTTATCCCCCGCAGCGTTACTCAAATGATAGCCGCCGGGGAAAAAACGGGAAAACTCGCACCGGTACTGAAGCGACTCGCCGCCTTCTGCGAAAAAGACCTCGAAACCTCCATCAAGACCACCACCAGTTTCATCGAACCGGTGATGATCGTCGTGATGGGTGGAATCGTCGGAGGAGTAGCCCTGGCGCTGCTGCTGCCAATCTTCTCTATCTCAAGAGTAGTAGCCGGCGGATAAACTTGTTTCCTGTCCCCGTTCTTTCGTGCAATGGTGATTCAATTGTTATTCTCGTGTTCTGACGAGCGTGGGGTTTTGGGTACAACCACGTTCATCTCACATTCAGCGGCGATATCGAGAAACTCCTGACCCTGGAGTTGTTCCAGGTGTTTGCCTTTGCCTTTGAGTTTCTCATTGAACTTGATGCACTTTTCCTGCATCGCCTCGTGTGTATCGGCGCTCCCGCCGACGATACGAAAGTTCTCGCCGCGTGTCGCGCGGATATGCCCGTCGTCGTTATCCAGGCCGATGCCCAGCAGCATCGCCTTCTTTTCAGTTTCGGGAATTCTCACTTCTACCTCTCATGTATTGCCCGGTACCGATATCCATTATATCGGTATTCTGCTCGCAATGCCAATACCCACCAAGCAGAAATGATTAGAGTGCTTAAGGCCAACCGCCCAAAATTCCTTTAGCGGGACACTTATGGTTTGCTTTTTCTCTTCTTCCCAACCGGTCTGGGGCCTTTGACCCGGGGGTTCTTCAGCGAATATGCGTTGTCGTAGATGGTTGTCTTGCCTAGGTGCCTGACGGCCTCCCTATTCGAGCCATGACAGAACCAGTTGTTATAGACCTCGGCCTTCCGGCGGGGCAGTCCGCGGATCACGATGGCTGTGTTTTCGGCCCGGAATGTGTTGTGGTGAAACTTCATCCAGTCCCCGGCGATGCTCGTTCCGTCCCCACGGGCCCGCCCGCCGTGCATGTCGAAGCAGTGGCTCAGCGAGACACCCAGTTCCACGTTGTTGGCGGCCTCGTATCCGCTGCCGGACCGGCCGGTTCCCGCGATGGAGTGCCGGTTGTAGTTGAAGAGGTTGTAATCAATGAGCGAAAATGCCGTGTTGTGGCACACCCCGTACCCCAGGCCGTTGTACTGGTTGTGGTGAATGTAGTTGTGGTGGATGTGGTGCTTGTCGCCGGACTTGAGGTTGATGGCGGCGTGGCTCCAGGCGGACAACTCGCAGTTGTCAATCTCCAGAGCCGGGTGCTCCGTAGAGATCCCGCTGGAGGTCGGGAACTTATAGTAGTATTTGTGCCAGCGTGTTTTATCGCTGAACGAGCGTCGGTGATGTTCAAGTCGCCGCTTTGATTCCGGTCCGCGCAGCCGCAACCCGGTGATACGCACGTTGGGGCCTGTCGTCCTGATCATCGGGCTGGTCTGGAACGCGTCGCTGAAGATAATCGCACCGGGCGATCCGTCCTGTCCACGATTGCCGGCCAGCGTAACACCCTCGGGAATCTCAATGACGGTCTTCTCGGTGTAGGTGCGCACGGTGAGATCAATCTCGACTTTTCCGCCAAGATAGACCACCTGGCCCTTCTTTGCTTTCTTGAGGGCGGCCAGGAGTCCGTCCAGCGTCCGGGGCCGGTAGTCTCCCTTCGTTACGATCTTCTTGTATCCCGGACCCCCGCCGATCGGCCCGCGAGCGTCCGGCTTGGCGCCGTAGATTTTCCCGCCGATCTGAACCCAAGTCTGCCCATACCCTTTTTGTCCGGATTTGGTACTCGTCGTCATCAAGCCTTCCTTTAATCCTTCGGCCCCGAGGTGAGCCTGGCAGGCTATCAGCCCGCCCATAATTACCACGAACGCCACAAGTTTCATACAAGCAGCACCCGCCAGCCGAGGCGTGTGCAACTTGGAATCACCCGCATACCTTTTTTGCTCTGCCATAACGAACTCTCCTGTTGTCTGTAACGACATTAGAACCCCTCGTCCGGCGACTGTCTTTTATAATCATGGTTTGAGACGGAAATCGCCGAAGAGGAGGCACATTCCGCGCTAGGAATTTTTCTTATCGTTCGCCTTTGGCGAGGCGGGTTTGTCTTTGGGGGAATCCTTGGCGGAATCCTTTGAGGGGGTTGGGGTGGATTTTTCCTTTTTGGCGTCCTTGCGGTAGGAATCGCTTCGATAATCGGTCTGGTAGAACCCGCTGCCCTTGAAGATGATACCGGCGCCTGCGCCAATAAGCCGGCGTACGCGGAGTTTTCCGCATTCGGGGCATTTCCTTATCGGCTTGGCGGTAATCGACTGGAATAACTCGAACTCAGCCCCGCAAGCATCACATTGATATTCATACGTCGGCATGGCTACTCGTCCTCATCTAAATTATCATCGGCTGCCTGTGAGGAAATTATCACCCTCGTTGGTCTAAGCACACGTCCCCTGAACTCGTAACCTCGCTGAAGTTCCTTCAGAACGGTCGGTGTATCGTACCTTGGCGACGGTTCGGTCATCATGGCTTCATGCCGCTGGGGGTTGAATGGTTCGCCCTGGGCCGTAATGGGTTTCAGGCCGTGGCGTCCAAGGATTTCCAGCGCCTTGTCGTGGACGAGTTGCATCCCTTCGGATAGCGGGTCGTCCTCGGCTGCATGGTCCAGCGCCCGCTCCATGTCGTCCAGAACGGCCAGGAAGTCTTTTGCGATTTCGGCGTTGGCGAACTCGCGTGCATTGGCGATTTCCCGCCCTGCCCGCTTCTGGTAATTCAGATAATCGGCAGAAAGCCTCTGAAGTCGCCCCAGAAGGTCGTCACGTTCATTGCCTTCATCGACCTGGACCGGTTCCGCCTGCTCCTGATCCTGTTTGTGCTTTTTCTTCGTCATATCGTTTGAATTACCTCTGGCTTCTATCCACTTCTTTTTTTCCTACGCCCTATGCCCTACGCCCTTTCTTCTAATTATCCGAAATACTCTTTTAGTTTCTCGAAGAATCCTTTTTTCACCGGCAGGACGTTGATGTCCTCTATGTCGGCCAGTTCCCGTAGCAATTGCGTTTGTTTTTTTGTGAGTTTCCTGGGTACTTCGATGAGGAATTGCACGACTTGGTTTCCTTTTCTTCCTGATCGCGGGTCGGGCAGACCTCGGCGTTTGAGCGTGATTGCTTCGCCGTGCTGCGTACCGGGCGGAACGACAACTTCCTCCCTGCCGGCCAATGTAGGCGCTTCGACGGTTGCCCCGAGCGCCGCCTGCGTAAATGTAATCGGAACCTGGCAGAGCAGGTCGTTTCCGTGTCGCGTGAGGAAGGGATGCGGTTTGACGCTGACGTAGCACCTCAAGTCGCCCCTGACAGAGCCTTTTTCACCGGGTTCGCCTTCGTTGCGCATGCGGACGACCTGTCCGTCGTGGATGCCCAGCGGGATATGAACGGACAGTACCCGCTTTTTCTTCGTCCTGCCGGAGCCTCGACAATCGCTGCACGGGTCGGTAACGATGGTTCCCGCGCCCCGGCAGGTCGGGCATGTTCTGACCATTCGGAAGAACCCGCCGCCGGAGGTTTCGACCTGTCCGTGTCCGCCGCAGGTTTTGCATTTTTCGGGTGTAGTGCCGGGTTTTGCGCCGCTTCCGGAGCAAGTTTCGCAGAAGTCCATCCGCTCGAATTCCAGCGTCCTGTCGGCTCCGGTGGCGACCTCTTCGAGCGTCAGTTCGACTTCGGTTTCCAAGTCGTAGCCGCGTCTGGGCCCGCCGCGTGCGCCGCCGAAACCGCCTCCGAAGATGTCACCGAACATGCTGAAAATGTCGCCGAAGCCCATCCCGGAAAAATCGTGCACGCCCGCGCCGCGCAGGCCCTGGTGTCCATATTGGTCGTAGAGTTGACGCTTCTGGGGGTCCGAGAGAACCTCGTAGGCTTCAGCCAATTCCTTGAACTTCGCTTCGCCTTCGGATTTGTCGTCGCCTTTGTAGTTGTCGGGATGATACTTCAGTGCGCTTCGGCGATATGCGCGCTTGATGTCCGCTACCCCGGCTTCGCGGGGAACGCCCAGCACCTCATAATAATCACGCTTTTGCATTTTTGATTTCAGATTTTTGATTTTTGATTTTTGATTTCAAATTATGGAATTGAAAGGGGCGCCCTTTTGCCTGCGGACGCCCCTGTTTGTTTTTCAATCTCAAATCCAAAATCTCAAATCCAAAATCATATAACGGCACCGGCGATCTTTTCTTCTTCGCCGTCTTCGACTTTCTTTTCGTCGTAGTCCGTAACCATGACATTTGTCGTCAGCATAAGCGACGCCATTGATGCGGCGTTCTGAAGCGCGGTTCGGGCGACCTTGGCGGGGTCTATGATACCGGACTTGACCATATCGACGTACTCGCCGGTAGCGGCGTTGTATCCGATGGTCTTTCCGCGTTCGAGAATTTCGGCGACGACGACTGGGCCGTCCGCTCCGGCGTTTGATGCGATCTGCATAGCCGGTGCTCGCAGCGCTTCAGCCACGATATCGACGCCGATTTTCTCGTCGCCGGAGACCTTCGCCCTGACCTTATCCACTGCGGCGATAGCGTGCAGCAGCGTAACCCCGCCGCCCGGGACGACGCCTTCCTGGCTGGCTGCCCGCGTGGCGTGCATCGCATCGTCGATGAGGTCCTTGCGTTCCTTCATCTCCGTCTCGGTCGCAGCGCCTGCCCTGACGACAGCCACTCCGCCGGTCAACTTCGCCAGGCGCTCTGCCAATTTTTCGCGGTCGTAGTCGCTGGTGGTATTTTCCATCTGGCTTCGGATCGTGTCGATGCGGCCGGCAATATCCTTCTTCGCCCCTGCGCCCTCGATAATCGTGGTGGTGTCCTTGTCCACGACGAGTCGCTTGGCCGAGCCGAGCATCGACAGTTCGACGTTTTCCAGTTTGATACCCAAATCTTCGCTGACGACCTGCCCGCCGGTGAGCGTGGCGATGTCGTCGAGAATGGCTTTACGCCGGTCGCCGAAGGCAGGGGCCTTGACGGCACAGACCTTCAGTATCCCGCGAAGGCGGTTGACTACCAGGGCCGCCAGCGCTTCGCCCTCGATGTCCTCGGCGATAATCATAAGGGATTTACCGGTCTGGGCGATTTTCTCCAGTAGCGGGAGCATGTCGCGGATACTGGAAATCTTCTTCTCGTGGATGAGGATGACAGCGTCTTCCATGATACATTCCAGCGTATTCGGGTTGGTCATAAAGTAGGCCGAGATGAATCCCTTGTCGAACTGCATACCCTCGACGAATTCCAGTTCCGTCTCGGTGCTCTTTCCTTCCTCGACGGTAACAACGCCGTCGGGGCCTACCTTCTCGATTGCGTCGGCGATGAGTCCGCCGATCTGCTCGTCCCAGTTGGCTGAAACTGTAGCGACTTTTCGCAGGTCGTCGTTGCCCTTGACGGGCTTCGACTGTGCGGCGATGTCCTTGACTGCGGCCTCGACTGCCGCGTCGATACCACGCTTAACCGCTAATGGATTCGCGCCGGCGGCCACATTCTTCAGACCTGTGCGCATAATCGCTTCAGCGAGTACGACGGCAGTGGTCGTTCCGTCTCCGGCATCGTCGGATGTCTTGGACGCCACCTGGTTGACCATTTTGGCGGCCATGTTTGCGAACGGGTTGGACAGTTCTACTTCCTTGCTGACGGTAACGCCGTCTTTTGTAACTTTAGGCCCGCCGAAGGATTTCTGTAGAAGTACGTTTCTTCCGGTCGGTCCGAGAGTAACTTTCACCGCCGATGCCAGCGCCGATGCGCCTTCCAGCATCGCCGCCCGTGCGTCGGTATCATAAAGCATCTGCTTGGCTGACATTTCTTGCTCCCTTTCTGAACCACAAAGGTCACGAAAAGCACAAAGGAAAGAAAATACTTTGTGTCCTTTGTGTTCTTTGTGGTTAAATTATTTTTCAATAACGGCCAAGACGTCGGACTCTTTGAGAATTACGTATTCTGTCCCGTCGATCTTGACTTCCGTTCCGGTGTACTTTCCGTAATAGACTTCATCGCCTTTTTTCAGGCCCATTTTCCCGCGTTTTCCGCTGTCGAGCATTGTGCCCGGGCCTGTGGCGACGACCTTTCCGCGTTGGGGTTTTTCCCTGGCTGCATCGGGAAGAACTATCCCGCCGGCGGTTTTCTCTTCTGCCTCGGACTGCTTCACCAAAATCCTGTCATCTAAAGGTTTCACTGCCATCTTCGATTACTCCTTTTATTGTTTTTTTGTTCCCGCACTTTCGCTTCCCGAAGGGACGCTTCGCGTCGCTCAAGTGTGGGCTTTTTTTCTGTTAATCCGCAATCCGCAATCTGCAATCCGCAATTGAATTACATCATTCCGGGCATTCCGCCCATGCCACCCATTCCGCCCATTCCGCCCATGCCACCCATGCCACCGCCCGGGGGCATTCCGCCCGGCATACCACCGTCGTCATCGGACGGCTTTTCGGTAACGATACAATCGCACGTCAGAAGCATCATCGCAACGGAAGCGGCGTTCTCCAATGCCGATTTCGTTACCTTGGCTGGGTCGATAACGCCGGCGGCGAGGAGGTTTTCAAACTTCATCGTATCGGCATTGAATCCGAAATCGTCTTTACCTTCACGGACCTTCTTTAGCGTAACCGACGGCTCCGCCCCTGTGTTGGCGACGATCTGCCGGAGCGGTTCTTCGATAGCACGAGCCACGATTGCTACGCCGGTGGCTTCGTCGCCGGTGAGTTTCAGGCCTGTCAGCGCCTTGGCAGCCCGAATGAGCGCGACTCCGCCGCCGGGGAGGATTCCCTCTTCGATGGCTGCTCGCGTGGCGTGCAGTGCGTCTTCGATACGGGTCTTCTTTTCTTTCATTTCCGCTTCAGTGGCTGCGCCGACGTTAATCTGCGCGACCCCGCCGGCCAATTTCGCCAACCGTTCCTGCAATTTCTCGCGGTCATAGTCGGAAGTGGTCGTTTCGATTTCTGCACGGATTTGATTTATCCTGGCTTTGAGGTCAACGGTCTTTCCAACGCCTTCGATAATGGTGGTGTTGTCATTGTCGATGGTGATTTTCTTTGCCGTTCCCAGGTCTGAAAGCGAGACGCTTTCCAGGTCGATACCGAGGTCTTTGGTGAAGACTTTCGCGCCGGTGAGGATTCCGACGTCGGCGAGCATTGCCTTTCGCCGGTCGCCGTAGCCCGGAGCCTTTACCGCACAGACCGAGACGATTCCGCGGAGTTTGTTGACTACCAGCGTCGCCAGGGCTTCGCCTTCGATGTCTTCTGCGATTATCAGCAGGGGCTTCTTGGCCTTGGAAACGCTCTCCAGCAGCGGGATGAGTTTTGCGATGTTGGAAATCTTTTCTTCGTAGATAAGTATGAGGGGTTTATCCATTTCGCAGACCATTGCTTCGGGGTCGGTAACGAAATGCGGGCTGAGGTATCCGCGATCGAACTGCATACCCTCGACGACATCTACGGTCGTCTCGATGCCTTTTCCTTCTTCGACGGTGATTACGCCGTCGGTGCCGACACGCTCGAAGGCGTCAGCCATAACCTTACCGACAGTGCGGTCGTTGTTGGCCGATATGGTCGCGACGTTGATAATGTCGTCTTTGTTGGAGATATTGACGGGCCTGGCCAATTTTCCGAGCGCGTCGGCGAGTTTGGCCGAAGCCTTGCGGATACCGCGCGTCAACGCCATCGCGTCAGCGCCTGCCGTTACGTTCCGCAGGCCCTGTGCGAAGATTGCCTGTGCCAGAACTGTCGCGGTGGTCGTTCCGTCGCCGGCGACATCGGAGGTTTTGGAGGCTGCCTCCTTGAGGAGTTTCGCTCCCATGTTCTCGGCCTTGTCGGTAAGTTCGATTTCTTCAGCGACTGTAACGCCGTCTTTTGTAATTGTCGGCGCTCCCCACCCCTTATCGAGGATGGCGGTTCTTCCGCGTGGTCCGAGTGTGCTCTTGACCGCGTCGGTTACTTTGTTGACACCTGCCAGAAGTGCACCCCTGGCGTCGCTTTCAAAGGCTAACTGCTTTGCTGCCATAGTGAAATTCTCCTTACATAATGGCGCGAATTTTCTTTTACCCCGACCTTCCCGGCGACGGTGTTGTACCGGTTGGTACATAGAATCACCGCACAAACCTTCCGTAAGGTCTATCGAGCAAGCAGCAAGGCGTGTGCCGGGAGCAGTAACAGTAATGGTGACAAGGGATTAGAAAAATCCGCCGCCTTCGCTTCAGTCTGCAAACCTGTCAGAAAAGACACTCTCGAACGGGGCGAAACGGCGATTTTGGCAGATTAACCCGGTTTAATCATCTTCGCACAGTGGCCGTTGCCGCCAGTTCGAAATCGTCGGTCTTTCCGACGCGTAAGTGGTGGAAAGCAAGCCCCGCCACCATTGCGGCGTTATCGGTGCAGTATTCCATAGCCGGTATCCGCACGGACAGGTCGAGTTTCTCGCCCAGTTCCGCTACTGCTTCTCGCAGGGCGGAGTTAGCGGCTACGCCTCCCCCTATGATTAGTGTCCGCACATTCGTATCGCGGTCCTGCCGGGCGAAATTGACGGCTCGCTTGATTTTCGTCCGCATCACATCGACCACAGCGGCCTGGAAACCGGCGGCGATGTCGGATATTTCCTTTTCTCCCAGCCGTTCGATTCCTTTTTCGACGCCGGCGCGGATAGAGCCCGGGACGCCGTTGACGTGGTAGAGAACGGCTGTCTTTATCCCGCTGAACGAGAAATCCAGCGATTGACCCTTCAGTAACGAACGGGGGAATTTGATCGCGTCGGCTTGGCCGTTTCGTGAGGCCTGGTCTATCGCAGGTCCGCCGGGGTAGGGCAGGTTCAATATGGCAGCCACCTTGTCGAAAGCCTCGCCGGCGGCGTCGTCGATGGTCGCGCCGAGCAATTCCAACCCGTCCGGCGAGCGGCAGAGGTACAGCGAGGTGTGCCCGCCCGAAGCAATCAACGCCACAGCCGGGTATTCAATCTCTTCATCGTCCAATGCCGGAGCCCATGCGTGCGCGTGGATGTGATTGACGCCGATGATCGGAACACGCCAGACCCACGCCAGCGTCTTGGCCGCCATAAGTCCGACCAGAAGCGATCCGATAAGTCCGGGGCGATTGGCGACGGCAACGGCTGCTACACCTGCCTGCTTGCCGGAGGCAGGTAGGTTGGCCGGCGGAATACCGGCTTCGTCGATTGCCTGGGCGATGACGGGGTTGATTGCTTCGATGTGTGCTCTTCCGGCAATTTCCGGTACGACGCCGCCGAAGCGGGCGTGCAGTTCCGCCTGTGAAGCCACCACGTTGGAAAGCACTTCCCGCCCACCGGCGACGACGGCGCAGGCAGTCTCGTCGCAACTGCTCTCAATACCAACGATTAAACCGGGATTAAACCGGGACGGTTGTTTCTGGTTGTTTCTCATGTTTTTTCTGTCAAAGCTTGACACGTCGCGGCGGAGAGCCGATAATAGCTAATGGACTGGGAATTCTCGGTCGGCGGATCGCTCTATAATTTGGGGTGGTCCGTTTTCTTTTTATGGGAACTCCTTCCATCCACTGACGTTGCCTCCGCCTTTGTAAATGTGCTGTTTGACAATGTCATACGCCCGGTTGGCCTGATCCGGCTTCAGCATCTGTCTTGCCGAGGGATAAGCGCAGAGATCGGCCAGTTGAATCCCGGCAATGTTCTTTCGTTTGTCGTGGAACTGGAGCGGAAAGATGAACGACTGGAACCGTTCCTTTCCGACGTATCTTGTCCCGTGACTCGTCAGGTCGTAGAAGACCGCCTTGAGTTCGTTGTCCTCATTCTTGCCCCGAGCCTCGGCGATGAGCGGCAAGCATGTCTGCCCCCGCTGCTCCATGCAGTACACCAACCGCTCCATCACGAACATAATCGCAAGCTCATAAGGATTGGCGGCATGGACATACTGTTGACATAGGCGAGACTTGTGAATCCCGACCACGAACAGCTCATACGGTAGCGACTTCATCAACTCCGAAATCTCGTCCATGAATTGTCTGCGGTGGTCCGAGTTCTGGAGAATTCGAAAGGGCCCATCCGCTTTGCGGATATCCCGGCTGTGCAGGTTCACCCCTTCATGGTCCCAGTACCGCAACTTGATCGCATTGATCTTCGGCAGAACCGTCTCGACGTACTCGCTTCGCTTCACCAACACGAGCGAGAGGACAAACACGGGGAAGTCCCTGTCGATCTTCGTCAGGGAGTGGTCGCCGCATTCATCCAAGAACGCGATGTATTCAGATTTCCCTTGTTCCTTACCGATCATGGCTCTCGCATGGGGAAACAAGTTGGACGCTTTAATCGCTCTCCCATGGTTTAATCCCAACTTCCTGGATGCTTATTTTGCTTCTCTTTATCTAACTGTTGCAGTTTTTTTTTCACATCCTTGCGCTTGTAAATGCTGGGAATTCCACGGGTTCGCTTGTTAAGATGGTTTCGAAGATAGCGTTGAGCAAGAGACAGATTGCCCATGTCTTTATAGCATAGACCTATGCTGTACCGGCAGTCGTTAAGAAGTGACTTCGCCCAACGAATCCCTTCAGTTGTCGCTACGGAACCAACTCGATTGACTCCCATTTTCAATATCGATTTATAAAGGGCAATTGCTTCTTGTGTTTGCCCAAGCATGTTCAGAGCTGCAGCATAGTACCATATATACAATGGATCCCATGGTGCCAGATTGTGGGCTCGAACAGCATAGTCACGAGCCTTCTTATACTTATATTGCTCGTAAAAAGTCATCGATATTATTGCCAGGATATAGGGGTCGTCCGGATCCTTTTTAAGATCCTTCAGTAGAAGGCGCCGCGCTGCCTGGTATTTTTCTTCTTCCAGTAATCGTTTTATTTGTTTCTCACTTCGTTCGCACATACTCACCCTCTTTAAATCTTGAAACAACCGGCGAAACAACCCCACAGTTTCCTGTTTTTCGGTTATTGGTGCTCATGGTATTGAAGGGCGCGTTGTTGGTAGAGGAAGATTGCGAAGAAGCCGAAGCGCCTCAGCCAATTGGGCATCCTCGGCCAGTATCGAGCGTTTTATACGGTATGCACGCGTTTTTTTGGTCGGTATCGAAGCGGGAACGCGATGGGGCGCAACGGCGACCATCGCTTCGAGCCGAAGCTCCTCAAGACGATTGATTTGGGCGACTGTAAGCCTTAACGGCACGTCCGGCTTCAGGCCCGGGCGTTTCCGTACCGGCTGGGTCGCCGGTTGCGTGGTTGTCTTTCGGGTTGGCTGGGTGTCCGTGGGGCCAGTGGTTGTCGGTTCGGCGAGGAAGTATTCTCCGGTAGTAAGGTGGATTTTTCCGAGTTCGTGTCCGAGGCTGAAGGTTTTCTGCACGGACCATTTTCCGTAGCTTCGTGTTCCGAGGAGCATGGCTCGGCGATGGACCTGCAGAGCGCCGGCGACGATTTCTGCTGCCGACGACGTCCGCGCGTTTATCAGTACGACTATCGGAACCGGCGGGTATGTTCCGTCGGCGTGTGCGTAGTGTGCGTGGCGCACATCGCCCCGTTCAACGGTGCGGACGATCAGGCCTTTTTCCAGGAACCGGTCAACTACCTCAACGGCCGCAGAGAGCGTCCCGCCGGGGTTTCCTCTCATGTCCAGCACGAGTCCGCGCAGTTCGTCCATTTCGCGGTATAGTTCATGCAGTTCAGCCGGGGTGCGCTCGACGAATTCACCGATGCGCAGGTAGAAAATACCGGCCCGTTCGTCCAGTTCGCAGCACCATCGCCCGTTTTCGTCGCGGACGATTCCGGTAACGCTTTGGGTTTCCAGGTGTGCGGGCGTCAGTATTCGCCGGAACGGTTTTCCCCTGCTTCGTCGCAATCGCAGAGTAACAGGTTCTTTCAGGCCCGGCCTGAGCATGTCCCTTGCCTGTGCGAGCGTCAGATATTTCGACCTGATCCGGTTGATTGCGAGGACTTCCATGGGGCCGAAGAGACGGGCGTTGTGAGCGGGGCTTGACGGTACCGGACCGACGACCATGATTTTTCCGTTCTCGGCGGTAATCCGCAGACCCGTATCCATCCACGTTCCCGACAATCGGTTTTCGAATTGCCCTGTGCTGCCCGGAGGTATGTAGGCGGAGAACTCATCGACCTGTTTTGTCATTCCCTCGATTGCGCCCCGACAGGCCCGGTCGGGTTCAAGACTGGAATAGCCGTGTGTTTTGATGATTCTGTAGGCTTTGACAGCGCCGGCGAGGTCATCTACGTCCGGGTCATAGGCGGAGATATACAGAGGCCCGCGACGGGCAAGGAACAGCGCCAGAACCGCCAGGCAAAGCGCCACTGTCATCCAGATGAGGTTACGCCAAGACACTCTTCAATTGTCAATTGTCAATTGCCAATTGTCAATTGAAAGAACAGAAGACGATTCTTTCCGTTAATTGGAAATCGGAAATTGAAATGGGCAGAGGCGGATTTGAACCGCCGACACCGTGATTTTCAGTCACGTGCTCTACCAACTGAGCTATCTGCCCGAAAACAAAACCAACGCATCACAATAATGGTCTTGTTTGTTGGTTTTGACTTTACCGTATTTTATACACTCGGTCAAGAATCATCTACTCGGACGGATTTTCCAGCCTGAAATTCACTCGTTTAGCGATGCTGTTGTAGGCGAACCACACCGCCACCGTTTGCTCCCACCGTTGCAACATGAGCGAATCATTTGCCCTTTTTATAGCCCAGTAATCGAAAATTACGGACATTAGCGGTTCATATCCGATTCGCTGGACGAGCATGACCTTTCTCTGCTTGCGTAGCGGGATCACCGCGAGTGGCTGGTCGGAACCGGGATTGTCGGGGTCGGATGGAACAAGCGTAAATGCCTGCTTGATAAATTCCCCGTCGGCTCCGACGCCGGATACGGAGGAAAGGAATATACGCCCCGTCTGACGCTGCATTGTGTTTCGGGAGAACATTTCGGTTTTACTGAAATCGAGTTTCTTGTCCTTGGCGAGTTTTTCCAGGTCGCCGTCGGACTTTTCAAGGTCGCTCTTTAGAGTTTCGGCGAGGGTGGTCGCCTTTTTGAACCCGGCGACGATCCCGAGGTCCTTGATGACCTCCTTGCGAACATCACCGGAAAGAGACTTCGGGGCGTGAGTGGCCTCGGCTTCGACCAGTCGCCACAGTAGCCTGCCTCCATCGGGGCCGAAAATATGCATGGCGCGGTCGTAATCGCTTCCTGATTTAATCATCGGTGTCTGCTTCGCACCCGGCGGCTGAAACTCTTTTGCCGTTACGGCGATTGACAGCAGGCTCTGCCGACCGGCCCTGTCGCCGGACTTGAGTCCAGCCAATCCAAGCAATTTGTGCCGGTTGATTTCCTCAAAACTGACCATACCCGTCCGACCGGCCGAGACGGGAACCAGGTCGATCGGTTCGGATGCGAAAAGCACATCTTTCATACCGGCGCAGGTAACCCATTTAATCGGTGGGAACTTCGCCTCTTTACCGATTCGCTCCAGCGCCTCGCCGAGTGTTATGTTATCCCATGGCTTTATCTTGACCTCAATTTTACCGTCCAGGGTCAGTTTCTCGTGTTCACCGAAGGGATAGACGATCTTCACATTCGCGAGGTGTTCGAGTTCCTCGATAATTGACTCGACAGAGGCTTTGGTGGAGAACGGCAACGAGGCGACCTTCTGCTTCAGCAGGGTGTCGGCGGGTCGTATCATTTCCTTTACGACGGCGGAATAAGGCTCGTCGGATTCGCTGAATCGCTGGGCCGTCTGCCTGGCGATGGAGATTATCTCGTTCATTTTGATATCGACAGTACCCGGCAGGAAATGCCGCCTGACTGCCGGTTCGGCCTGACTGAACAACTTGAATGGAACTTCACGGAATTTCGGTTCGACGGGCTGGGACGGTTGCGTATCAGCCCGCCCAGGCAGGTCTTCGACCGGCGCTGTAGATGTCGTCGGGATCGGAACACGTTTTGTAAATTCGTCTTGGTGCTGCTCCCAGTGCCGCATCATATCTTTTTCGTCCGGTTCGACACCGCGAGAGATAATTCCCTCGTTAATGAACAACCAGGATATTTCCAGGCGATTGGGAATGCGGTAGCCGAATCGGTACGCAGTCTTATTGGACCATGCAAGCGGTGCGAGGTTTTTGTACCGGTCGAACTGCTCGACAATGGCCTGTGCCGACGGCCCGGTCGCATCGGTTGCGTAATCTTCAGCCGGGAGCGAAACCATTGCCAGTTGGATTTTCTCGTAGAGGTTGCCTGCGGTGTGTCGCAGTTCCGGTAGCGACGGCGTGGTTTCAACATCCGCTGCCAGAAACGCCGCTGTAACTTTCAGGTAATTCTTTACCGCCCGGCGGAGTTCTTTTTCGGTGCGACCGTTTTCGCGCAGATTTGCCAGTTCACGCTGGTACGTCTCGCCGGTGAGTTCCGATTCTAGCAGGAAGGAATCTACCCGGTCGTCGCTTATGCTGATACCCATTTGCTCGGCTTCATGCACCAGCAACACCCAGGCAAGCCCCGCGTCCTTCTGTCTGATGAACATTGTGAAAGCGGCCTCGCCGGCCCTTCGACCCATACCCATCCTCAACGACCGGTCAAGCAGGTTAAGGTCAACCGCCGCCATCTGGGTCATCCTGCTGGTAACTTTCTTGTCGCCGATGTATCCGACGGTTGCATTGCGCCTGCGATCACGATCGCAACTCTGGAAAAGCGTCGGGACCAGAAATGCCACCATCAGCAGCACCATCAGCACCAGAACCAGTTTCTGCCGGCGACGAAAGAATTTGAAAGCCATAATATCACTCCGTGTTAATCGTCCAGTTAATTACCGTGAAACCTCACAAGTATAAGCAGGTGAAGAGGCATTGCAATGACTAATGACCAATGTCCAATGACCAATCAATGACCAATGACCAATGACTAATGTCTAAATCTATCGAGGATCGTTTGTGTTTTGGCCAGCGGTTTTTGGCATTAGGCATTGGTCATTAGACATTGGTCATTTATCCTTTAATGACTCCCATCGGTTTCAGGCGTGCGACCTTTCGCGCCAGGCCGGCGGATACGACGACATCAACTACGTTGTGGATGTCTTTGTAAGCGTCGGGTTGTTCTTCGGCCAGGCCTGATCGGCCTCTGGCGCGGGCGATAATACCGGCGTCGGCGAGTTCGGCGTCGATTCGCCGTCCTGCAGCGGCGCGAATGGCGGCCTTGCGGCTCATTACGCGCCCTGCCCCGTGACAGGTCGAACCGAAAGTCTCACGCATCGCAGAGGCTGTGCCGACGAGGACGTAACTGGCGGTGCCCATGTCGCCCGGAATCAACACAGGTTGACCGATTTGGCGATATCGCTCCGACAACTCTTCATTTCCAGGCCCAAAGGCCCGCGTAGCGCCTTTGCGATGGACGCATAATTTCCGTGGCTTGCCGTCCACTTCGTGCATTTCTATCTTGGCGATGTTGTGGGCGACGTCATAAACCTGCCGCAGACCCAGCGACTCGACCGATGCCTTGAAATGATGCGCCAAGGCCTTTCGCGCCAGGTGGGCGAGTAACTGACGATTGGCCCATGCGTAGTTGGCGGCGGATCGCATCGCGCCAAGATACCGCCGACCCGGAGCGCTATCGACCGGCGCGCAAACCAACTGGCGGTCCGGCAGGTCGATACCGAATTGTGCGGGCGCTTTCCGCAGCGATTTAATCGCGTCGTCGCAGACCTGGTATCCGAATCCACGAGAACCGGAGTGGATCATCACGCAGATTTTCCCGACAACCAGTCCCATCGCCTCGGCGGCATGGGCGTCGAAGATTTCCTCGACGGACTGGACCTCGACGAAGTGGTTTCCCGCTCCGAGCGTTCCGCACTGGTCGCGTCCTCGGCGGTAGGCGACCGACGAGACGGCGTCCGGGTCCGCGCCCGACAATGCCCCACCGGCTTCGGTGGCAGCGAGGTCGTCCTCATCGGCGAGGTCAATCTCAGCCAGGTATTTCGCCCCGTCCAGACATATCTTGCGCAGTTCCTTATCGGAGAATTTGAACTTCCCGCCGACGCCGACGCCGCAGGGAATGTCGCGGAACAACTGGTCAACAAGCGCCTTCATCTGCGGGCGGACCTGCTCGACGTCCAGATCGCTTCGCAGCAGTCGGACGCCGCAGTTTATGTCGTATCCCACACCACCGGGAGAGACGACCCCGCCGGCTTCGATGTCCATGGCCGCAACGCCACCGATGCAGAATCCGTAGCCCCAGTGAATGTCCGGCATCGCCAGCGACGCGCCGACGATCCCCGGAAGCGTCGCGACGTTGGCGACCTGCTCGACCGCCTGCTCGGAGCGAATGTGGGACATCAATTTCTCATCGGCATAGATAATCCCATCGACCCGCATCCCAGGCCGGGAGTCTTTCGGTATCCGCCAGCGGTACTCGTCAATCTGCTCGATCCTGATGTTCGTCGCCTTACCCATAACGTACCCCTCATGCTGAAATCCCAAATACCAGGTTCCAAATCACAAACAAATCCCAAATTACAAATTCCAATGTCCCAAACGGTTGCGTGGTCGGATTTGCCGTTTTGGTGTTTGGTCATTGGTTATTGAGATTTGTTTGGGATTTGTGATTTATGATTTTCCTTAAATATCCAGAATCACTCTGCCGATCCATTCGTCGCCTTCGCGGGCGACCTTCAGTTGGTGATACGTAACTGCCTTGATTTCATCGCCTAATTCGTGCCGGGCCGGGTCGAACGGTTCGCCGGTTACTTCAGCGGCGACCGAAGTTTCATCTATCCGCTTGACCTTGACGCCGGCGACGAGAAATTTCTCCAGGTTGAACAGCCCCAGCAATTCTGCCAAAAAATCCACCAACAATGCTTCGACGTTCTCGGATTCAACCTGGATTTGCAGCGTCTTTTGCTTTTTCACCGACTGCCGCGGGCAGATTACATCGGCCAGACCTTCGCCCATCGCCTCGAACATCTCGGCCAGGCTGTCGGCGCGGGCTTCGAGTCCCATGTCGGCGGTGTGCTCGAATGTCCGACAATGTTTGGTCATAACCTCATCCATCTACAATTCTAACCGTTGTGATGATAATATACCCATATGTTACTCGGTTCGCATATAAGTATCTCCGGCGGGTTGCATCGGGCGATTGAAGCCGCTGCTGATTACGGGTTCGATTGCGTAGCCATGTTCGTCCGCAACCAGCGTCAGTGGCGATCGTCGCCGTTGAGCGCCGAGGCAACCGCGGCATTCGTCGAGGTCCGCCGCCGGCTGAAAATTGCGCCCGTCGTCGCGCACGGGTCCTACCTGGTGAACCTCGCCGGAAAAACCGACGTCCGTCGAAAATCCATCGCCGCGATGCGCGACGAACTTGACCGATGCGAACGGCTGGGGATTGAATACCTGGTTTTTCATCCCGGTTCGCGCGAAAACGCTGCCGAGGGCATCATCCTGATTGCCGAGGCTCTGAATGAAATCATTACGGACCGGACCGGGCGGACGAAAATCCTGCTTGAGACCACCGCCGGGCAGGGCAACTGCATCGGCTACAAATTCGAGCAACTCGCCGACATATTGGATCGGCTGGAGATGGCCGAGCGTTTTGGCATCTGCCTGGACACCTGCCACATTTTCGCCGCCGGCTACGACATCCGAACGCCGAGCGATTATCGCAAGACCATCGCCGAATTCGACAGGATTATCGGTTTGGAGAGGTTGCAGGCCATCCACCTGAACGATTCTGTCAGGGACCTCGGTAGCAGGGTTGACCGCCACGCCCATATCGGTCTGGGGAAAATCGGACTGGCAGCCTTCGCCGAACTCGTCAACGATAATCGCCTGGCGAATCTACCCATGATCCTCGAGACGCCCAAGGGCGCCGACGATACCGGACGGGACTGGGACGAAGTCAACGCCGCTGCGCTGCGGGGGCTTCTTCGATGATTACTCCGGTACCGATGGCGGCACCGGCCAGTACTCCTCGTCATGGAAGAGGGTAACGTAGGCTGGAATCGACCCGGCGTGCCCGTCGAGATAGCCCACCTGCGAGGTGCCCAGGTGCCGAGGCTCAGTCCAGTCCGGGCCATGAAACCACGGGTCGTTCAGTACCTGGTAGTGCTCCGCACTCCACGGCATCATCCCGGTGTTTTCCTCTGCCAGCAGGATGGTGCGGGCGGGGTAAGGAAAAGTGTCAATCCTGCGCATGCGATTTTCAACGTAGTCGTAACAATCTGCCCTCGCGTCACACTTTGGGTCGAGAAACGTCCGCGAGTTATATGTGAAGTGGTAGGTATAATTATATTTTTTGACAAGCTCTTCCGTCCACCCGCCGGCATTCTCGCCGGCATTCTGCTGCATGTACCACGGTCCGGGATTAGGGTACTTGGCCTTGGGACACAACCACATCTCCGGCAAAGTCATCACGCCGGTGGTGGCCAACAGTCCCGTCGAGGTCGGGATACACGCCTCTATACCGTTTGGTCTTCTGATACCCGGCCAGATTACCACGCCGTCCGGTCCGGGGAGGTATAGGTTGCTGAAAGAAGCATAAGTCGCGTGGGCCTTCATTAAATTACCCAGATGGACCAGACACCGCACCTTGTAGGTTTGTTCCCTGGCCTTGCTCAGCGACGGCATGAGGAGCGAGACCAAAAGCGAGATAATGGCGACTACCACCAGCAGTTCAACAAGGGTAAACGCATAGCGCCCCTTCCGGGAAGCCTTCCTGTACTCGCGTGGACAAACCATACCAGCGACTCCTTCCATCAATGGAGTGATACTTTTCACACTGATGCGAGAATATATACCTGAACCCACTTGTCATTATAGTCCGTAAGCGGGATAATCAGTGATTAAAATTCAGATTTTCAACCAATGGCTTTGGCGCAGGCGACTGTGTTTGACAGGAGCATTGCGACGGTAACGGGTCCGACGCCGCCGGGGACGGGCGTGATTGCAGAGGCGATTTGACTTACAGCCTCAAAGTCCACGTCGCCGACCGTCTGCATCGCGTTTTTACCCTTGTCGTTCTTGACCGGATCGCCGTTATCGTCGAAACCCTTTGGAATGCGGTTAATGGCTACGTCGATGACGACAGCGCCGGGTTTAATCATCTCGGCCGAAATCAGCGCCGACAGGTCCGGGGTCTTGACGTCTTCGCCGGCCTTTTTTCGCCGACGATATGCGCTCCAGCGGGCCTGGGAAACACCGGCGGCGACGATTAACACGTCAGCCCGACGGGTGTGGGCAGCGAGGTCTTTCGTGGCGACGTGGCAAACGGTAACAGTCGGCGAGGCGTTCGGCGATTGCAGAAGTATCATCGCGATTGGTTTACCGACAATTTCGCTATGTCCGACGATAACAGTCTCAGCCCCCGCCAAATCGGGCTGAGTCCGCTTGAGCAGTTCCACTGCCGCCATCGGCGTACACGGCGAGACCGTCCCGCCCCCGTAGAACAACCTGCCCATATTCTCCGGGTGCATCCCCTCGACGTCCTTTGCCGGCGAGATGGCCACCTGGACCCTGCGAGCGTCCATATGGGCAGGCAGGGGCATCTGGAGGATGATACCGGTCGTTTCGGTAGATGCGTTCAGTTCGGCAATTTTTCCCAACAGGTCGTCCTGTGAGATTTCAGCCGGCAGGTTCAACAGTTCGTACTCGATACCGACCGACTCGCACGCCTTGGCCTGCATGTTCGTGTAGATTTTCGATGCGGGGTTTTCCCCGACCTGAACAGCCGTCAGGTGAGGTTTTCTCCCGGCATTGGCCAACTCGGCAGCGTCTGCTGTTACGCGACTCTTTATTTCATCCGCGACGGCGTTACCGTCAATAATCTTCGCTGACATGCTCGACTCCTTTTACTGAAAAAAAGACGTTAACCACAAAGGGCACAAAGAACACAAAGAAAAGGCGGGAAAATTTATTCTGAGTAAAAATGTTTTCTTTGTGTTCTTTGTGCCCTTTGTGGTTTAAATTTTTTACAGTTTCAGTGCGTTATAGACGCTCATTACCGGTTCGGTCTTGTTGAGGCAATACAGGTGCAGCCCCGGCGAGCCGTTGTCCAGAAGGTCCTGGCACTGTTCAACGGCGAACTCGACGCCCCTTTTATACGTTGCGTCCAGGTCGTCTGCTATCGGCTCGAAGATGTCCGTTACGGATTGCGGAATTGTCGCGCCGCACCTGCCGCAGAACTCGACAAGTTTGGGATAGCTGGTAATCGTCAGCATTCCCGGCAGCAGCCGCATTGTAACGCCGCCGGCCTCGACGCGGTCGCGGAATTCGTAGTAGATGCTGTTGTCGAAAAACAGCTGCGTGAAGACGACTTCGGCTCCGGCGTCCTGTTTGATCTTGAGGTATTCGGTGTCAAGTTCCTTCGTCGGCGTATCGGGATGTCCTTCGGGGAAGCCCGGCGCGCCGATGCAGAAGAAATCGTCGTGTTCGCGGATCATTTTTATCAACTCGTAGGCGAATTTAGGCTCATCGGGGCCTGGTTTGTAATCCGGGTTGTCTGCCGGTGGGTCGCCGAGCAGCGCCAGGACGTTTATGATATCGGCGGCTTTGAAATTTTCCAGGGCGCTGCGTATGTCGTCGTACGTATGCTGGACGCACGTGAAGTGATGGACGACCGGCAGGGCGAATCGCTTTTGCAGTTCCACGACGATGTCAAAGGTCGCCTTGCTGCTGGAGCCGCCTGCACCGTAAGTAACATTGAAAAAGTCCGCTACTTTCGCCAGTTCCTCGGCTGTCTCGTATAGTTTTACCATTCCCTTTTCGGTTTTCGGGGGGAAGAACTCGAAGGAAATCGTGCGCTGCTTCTCGGTGAAAAGTTTGGTAAGTTTTTTCATCTTTCACATTTCTCCAAAATTGATGTTTTAGCAGTGTTAATAAATTACGTTACGCCATAACGGGAACAGAATAGCGGGATTATAGGGATTTTGAGATTATACGGATTGAAAATAAAAAATCATTGTAATCCCTATAATCCCGCTCTTTGTTGTCTTTTTCTTTGCATCAATCCCGGTCAGAACATTCCGACGACGTTTCCGTTTTCGTCGAGGTCGATGTCCATGAACGCCGGTCGGCTTGGTAGTCCGGGCATTGTACGCATTTTCCCCAGAAGGGGGAAGAGGAACCCCGCCCCGGCGGAGATTCGCACCTCGCGGACCATAACGGTAAAGCCGCGAGGAACACCCTTGAAGTTCGGGTCGTGCGACAGCGACAGGTGCGTCTTGGCCATGCAGATAGGCAGGTGCGAAAATCCGTTTTTCTCGTAGAGGGCTATCTGTTCTTCTGCCTGTTCGGAATATGTAATAGCGCCGGCGAGGTACACTTTTCGGCAGATCGTTGCGATCTTGTCCTTGATGGACATTTCGTCGGGGTAGAGCAGTTTGAAGTCGGACGGTTTTTCGCAGGCGGTCACAACGGCTTGGGCCAGTTCCGCTGCGCCTTTCCCGCCTTCTGCCCAGTGGTTGCTGACAACGGCGGCTTCAGCGCCGGCTTCGTCGGCGGCTTTGCGCGCCATTTCGATTTCGGCGTCCGTGTCGGCGGGGAATTGATTAATGGCTACGACGACGTGCACGCCGAACATCTTTGCTATTTCGATGCAGCGGATCATGTTGCACAGACCCGCTTCGAGCAGTTCTAGGTTTTCGTGCGTGTATTCCTCGGCGAGGGGTTGGCCCGGTACGACTTTGGGTCCGCCGCCGTGCATTTTCAGCGCCCGGATCGTCGCTACCAGCACGACGCAGTCCGGCTTCAGTCCTGAATAGCGGCACTTGATGTCGAAGAATTTCTCCATTCCGATGTCAGCGCCGAAGCCGGACTCGGTAATGACGTAATCGGACAGTTTCAGCGCCATGCGGTCGGCGATAATGGAACTGTTACCGTGTGCGATATTGGCGAACGGTCCGGTGTGTACGAAAACCGGTTGACCTTCGAGTGTCTGCATGAGGGTCGGTTTGATGGCGTCTTTGAGCAGCACAGCCATTGCCCCGGCGCATCCGATGTCCTCTGCGGTCAGGAGTTTTCCATTTCGTTTCCGTCCGATGATCATGCGCCCCAGACGTTTTCGCAAATCCTTCAGGTCGTCGGCGAGTCCCAGGGCGGCCATTACCTCGCTGGCGACGGCGATGGTGAAGTGCGCCTTTCGCCGAGGCCCGTCCATCCAGTTCTCGCCTATCCCGATCTCGACGCCCCGCAGCGCCGCGTCGTTGACGTCCACAACTCGCCGCCAGGTGATACTCCACGGGTCTATATTCAGCCGGGGCAGACCTGTCTTTTCCCACTTCTTGTTGGTGGCGTGGTCTTCGTGTTTGATGCGAGCGTCGATGGCGGCAGCGAGGAGGTTATTGGCGATGCTGACGGCGTGGATGTCGCCGGTCAGGTGCAGGTTGAACTCTTCCATCGGAATGACCTGGCTGTATCCGCCGCCGGCGGCTCCGCCCTTGATACCGAAGGTCGGACCCATCGAAGGCTGACGGATGCACAGGAATACGTTTTTCCCGATCAGTCCCATTCCCTGCGTCAGTCCTACGGCCGTTGTGGTCTTACCCTCGCCCAGCGGCGTGGGCGTAATGGCCGTTACGTCGATGTACTTACCATTGGGCTTCTCGGAGAGGCGATCGAGGACGCTCAGGCATATCTTGGCTTTGTTTCGACCATAAGGTTCCAGTTCGTCTGGAGCGATTCCCGCAGCCTGGGCTATCTCGGTAACGGGCCTGGGCGTCGCCGCGCGTGAAATTTCAATGTCGGACGGTACCGATTTACTCATTGGAGTTCTCCTTTTAGGCTATAGGCTGTAGGCTATAGGCTGTAGGTTATATATAGGTTGGGGGGTTATAGGAAAGGCGTTTGTAGATGAGAGACCACACGAACTTGCGAGCGTTCCAATTGGCAGACCAACTGGTCGTCGCCGTCTATCGCGCCACGTCGTCGTTTCCGAAAGCCGAGCAGTTCGGTCTGACGGCACAGTTGCGCCGTGCGTCCGTTTCCGTTGCGTCCAACATTGTTGAGGGCTGTGCACGCCGAACCGAGGCAGAGTATCTGCGCTTCCTCGACATTGCCTATGGCTCCGTACGCGAGGTTGAGTACCAACTGTCTCTCTCCCACCGTCTCGGTTACCTGCAAGACCAAATTTACGAATCTGTATCTCAATCATGCGTCGAAACTTCCAAGGTTCTTGCCGGTTTGATTCGTTCCTTCCGCACCCGCTCCAAACCCCCAGCCTAAAGCCTACAGCCTATACATCAATAATCTTTTATGATCCAATCGCCATGATGTGGTTTTGGCATGGTAACGGCGGGCATCCTGCCGGTAACTTTCTGAATCGCCCAGGCTGCGGCGTGCATCACGCGCTGGTCCATGCGGTCTTCGGTAATGACCCAGCGAAGGTCTTCGACGGCTTCGTCGGCTTTCATTCGCCCCAGTGACTTGGCCGATTCGAACCTGCACCGCAGCGATGTATACTCTCGCGATTTTGCCTTGCGATACTCGGGTGAATCCACCTGGAAACCACGCGCAGCGTAATTCCGGTTCACCTGTTTTCGGAGTTCGGCGATAACGGCCGGTCGGGTTTGCTTATCGACCAGTGCAGGCATCAGCATATCGGCCGTCCACGCCGAGCGTTGTGCCCGTAACCGTCCGAATCCCATCGAACTGAACCGCATCACTATGGGCAGCGCCTCGGAAATCTTCATCGCCACTGCTGCGTGCATCAGACCGGAAGAGTTGTCTTCTGGAAGGATTATCTTGACATCCGGGTTCCTTGACATGATTCTCAAGGCCCTTTCGGAGAAATCAGCACAATTCTTCATCTGTTTCACTATCGGTTCGGTTGCCCGACTCTCGGAAATTTGCCCCATGGACAAAGCCAGTTGTTCCAGCAGCGAGTCCTGTACATGTACACCTTTCAGCAGGTCAAGATGTGTTTTGTATGCCTGTGTGCTTTTGGCCGCTCCAAGTAAGTAACTCAGCGCCTTGAGGTTTCGACGGATCTTTTCTATCCGTCGGATAAGTTGCTGACGTCCCTGATCGGGAATTTTGATTTTCCCCCGACCGAGGAGCCTGAAATACTCCGGGGCGATCTTTTCCATCAGTTCACCGGCCTTGGCGGCGATGGTTTTCGGCGCACCCATTTGCGCGAGTGAGTTTCGAGCGGCCAGGTGGGTCTCGGACGGAGGTGTTCCGAGCATGATTGCGAAGAGTCTGTCGATGCACTCGGTCCGCTTGAGTTTTCCTGCGCTCCGAACAGCCGCCAATCGGACCGGCGTCGAGTCGTCGTCCAGAAAAGCGGCGATTTTTTCGCCCTTACCGGCTAACGTGAAACCTTCCACCGCGCCGATGCGCAGAAGCGGATTTTTGTCGCGGCCGCCGGTTATCAGCAGGGGTATGTATTTCCCCGCCCCGTGGCGTCCCAGTGCAGCCAGGCACCGACCCCGAACGGCTGGGACGTCATCCCTGGCCTGCTTGGCTAACGCTTCTGCCAGAAGCGAATCAGGTTTGAGAAGTGCGGCGTTTCTCGCCGCCGCCAGACGAACGGCGACGTTGCTGTCGGACAGGAGTTTTCGTAAGGTCTTCGCATCGACGGCTTTGGGTAGCTCGGTCAGCGCATCGAGTGCGTTTGCTCGGACGATGGGGGCGGGGTAATCGAGGAGGTCTTCCAGCGATTCGGTCAGTGCAGGCCACCTGACGCTTCGGGCGGCCCTCAAGGCCCCGGCGGGACCTTCATTCGACGAATCCGGTCTTTTCAGCGCCCCTGCGAGCAGGTCGGCGGCTTCGACAGAAGTGAAATTACACAGCGCCAAGGCAGCGGCAGAACGCACGCGCCGGTCCTTATCCGAGATCGCCTGCTTCAGCAGCGCCAGAGCAACTGGGTTGTTCGTTCGCCCAAGGTCCATTACCGCTCTTTCCCGTTCGAGAGGATCGATCCCGTTGCGGGCAATTTCGCCAAGAAGCCGGACCGTCCGATCCGAACCGAAGTATTGCCTCTTCATCTCACCTTCGGCAAAAGGTTCAGACAGAGGTTTGCGATTCCCATCGGACGTTTGGGCCTGTACCGACAGGGAAACCGCCAACAAAGTGATACATGCGACAATATATCTGTTTCTTATCTCGTTCAATTCATCTTCGCTTTCTACTCGTATCACAAACAATATGAGTCGCCCACCGGTTATTGACTACTAATCTGCTTTTCCCAGTTGATAGACCCTTACAACGGTCAGAACAAACAGTATCCCCGACGCCGTCGCCATAATTTTCAGGTAAGGTCGCAGCAGGTTGTAGTTTTGCATGGACCCATATCCGGCGGCGTCCATCACGGCGGCAATGGGGTTCACGACGAAGACCGTTTCAATAAAGCGAGGCCCGAAGACTCCGCTTCCCAGCAGCGCCAGCATCGTCAGCAGGCTCATCGCCGAGACTATGCCGTAAGTCCACACCGTGGCAGTGGAGGTCCTGGAACACACGCTCGAGAAGAACATTCCCAGCACTGTTACAAACAGTCCAGTCATACCGACGACCTGTAATATCCTTATAATGTTCGGCGCCATTGCCTGTTGGAAAACCAACAGGATCACCAGCGCCGGCGCTGTGCCTATAATCAGCAGTAAAAGCGGAATAAGCGAAGCCTGGAATTTCCCGCTGACAATTCTCCATGCCGGAAGCGGCGCGGTGCGCATCAGGTCCCAGACGCCCGATTCGCGGTCGCTGCAAACGGCCCCGCTGGTCATTGCAGGACCGACCAGAATAATCAGCGTTACCATCAGTACGCCAATGGCGGTGGCTATTCCGGTAACCATGGAGGCGCTTTCGCCGACGAAGGCCTGAACGGAGATGCTCACCAGCACCATCAGCGCGATGCTGATCATCAGGCAAATGGCCGTCGCCCGCGCCAACCAGTGCAGTTGCAACGTACGACGGGAGCGGCATTCCTTTACCAGCACAGGATTCTGCCACCAGGCGATATTTCGCTTACGCTTCCTCGGATCGAAGAAAAACAGGTAAAGGACGCTTCTTCCGGTCAAATGTCCTCTCTCGACGACCTTAAGCCCCTCACGCGGACGGGCCGGTATCAGCGACTTGTTCAGTCCTCTCAACACCACTATGGCCACACCAACCGTCGTAAGGATGCTCAACGGAATATACAATTGCCAGAACGCAGGCCAACCTTTTGCTCCGATTGCGTATGGACCGTCGGGCGTCAGAATCGACAGCATCGCCTCAAGCGGACTCATGCTCGCCAAGACGTGCATTATACCGGCGGCTACGGGTCCGCCCCGACGGATGAGTGTTCCGCTAATCGGCCAGACGGGTCCGGCCAGAGCGAAAACGACCACCAGGAGGGCACAGTACGTTATGATGATGGCGCGGTAACTGCGTTTGGACAGCACGCTGACCAGCAACCCGATCGACCCCAAATGCACTGCCGAGAGGAGAAGCACCGCAGCGACTGCGAGGATTTCCGTGAACTCGACGCCGCCAAGCAGAAGCAACGTCGCCAGTACCGGAACGCCCGACAGGACAAGAAGCACCAGGAACGTAAGCGAGCCGGTCATTTTACCGAAGACAATCGACAACGGGCTCATCGGAGTAGCCAGGAGGCTTTCGAGCGTGTTACGGTCCCTTTCGATGGTAATTGCGGTGGAGGTAAAGGCCGGTGCGATTAAAATAACCATCGCCAGTTGCCCGATACCGAGCACCATCAGAAGTCGCCGAACCTCCTGACCACCAAGGTCCTGGATACCGTCTGCAGGCCAGAGCAACCAAAGCAACGCGCCCATCGTCAGCAAAAACGCCACCTGCATGGCGAGAGCCTTCTTGGTTCGCAGAGAAAAAAGAACTTCTTTTCTAATAATAGGGTTCATTTTTTTAGCATTCAGCAATCAGCATTTAGCAATCAGCGGTCAGGATTCAGCGTTCAGGATTCTTTTTTATCTTTTGCTGACTGCTGATCGCTGATCGCTGACGGCTCCTCTTCCAGTTCGCCCTCGAATCCGCTGACTGTCATATAGGCTTCTTCCAGCGTCAGGGGCACTTCCCGACAGGTTACGACGCGAAGGTCCAACCGGACCAACCCATCCAGCAAAATCACTATTTCCTCGTCGTCGCCGGTAAAGTGGAAATTTATAACGTTGTCGGCCTCTTTCGAAATTTCGACATTTTTGCAGTGGTCATTCGCCTCGATTGTACCGACGCCCTTTTTGACGTCGCCGAGCAGACGGACTTCCATGAGTCGGTCGCGTCGTAACGACGCGAGGACTTCGCCGATTGGTCCGACTGCCCGAAGCCTCCCGTTGTGCAGGATACCGATAGAATCGCATATGGCCGCCAGTTCCGGAAGTATGTGCGAAGAAACCAGCAGTGTCTTTCCGTTATCCGCCAGTCGGCGCAGGAGTTGCCTCATGTGGACGCGGGCGCGCGGGTCCAGCCCACTGGCAGGTTCGTCCAGAAGCAGCACCTGGGGGTCGTGCATAAGCGTCCGGGCGATTCCGATACGCTGCTTCATCCCGCGAGAAAGAGTATCGACGAACCGGTCGTGCAGGTCGTGGGATTCGGTCATATCAAAAACGGCTTCGATACGCTCACGCCGCCGGCTTCGGGGTATTCCGAAGGCTGCGCCGAAAAAGTCCAGATACTCCCATACCCGCATCTGTTCATAGACGCCGAATCTGTCAGGCATATATCCGACAAGGCGCTTTATCCGTTCTCGTCCGCCGGCAACGTCCACGCCGGCAATACTGGCCGAACCGCTACTGGGGCGCAACAACCCCGCCAGTATGCGAATGGTCGTCGTCTTACCGGCTCCGTTGTGCCCGATGTAACCGAATATCTCGCCCCGACGAACCTCAAGATCCAAGTCCGTCAACGCCTTTATCTCGTCGTAATGGCGGGTCAAACCTTTCGTACGCAGGATGACCTCATTATCTGCAACGCTCATTTACGTATCCCTTCAGCCCGTCTTTCTGAATAATGAATATTGAACAGGGAATTTTGAATTTCGAAGTAACAGGAAGAAAAAAACAAGAATCCACGTTTTGCGCTTTGGGGACCATTTTATCTTCTTTTCACTTCGAAATTCGACATTCTCTGTTCAATATTCAATATTCTCTTTTCTATTTGCTTACCCCTTCCAGAGTCAGGTTCAGCGATTCAATTTTCCACAGGATGGATATACGTTCGTGTTTGTTCTGTTTATCTGCTGCAACCGGATCGACTTTGATGATGATTTCATACGCGCCTTCGATGCGTCGGAGATTCTCGAATGATATTTTGTATGTCCCGACGGGGCGGTCAATTGTTTGTATCAGTGCCTTTTCTTCCGCCTGGTCTTCTTTGCCTGTAACGGCAAAGAAACGTATTCGACAGTTCGGTGCACGCATCGTAATTTGCAGCGTGGCGTGCGCGTCGGTGAGTTCGACGGTAGCGGCCGGCGGGGCGAAACTCAACACCACTTCGCCCGAAAGGGTGGACTTGTTGAACTGTTGCTTCTTCTGATCCCATACGGGCGGATGTCCGCCTATGTGAAGTTTCAGCAGCCCGCTGGGAACAACAACCTTCGTATCGGGCGGCGACTTTAACATCACCAGCGGCGACGTCAGCAGCGTCAACCCCTTCGATTCAACATCTTTGGTAAAAGTTTTGCCAAGCGGATCCAGCAATCTTTGGCGGGACCATCCAAGCAGCATGGGCGACGGATTGGACAGGCGGCGGTTTTGCCCTGACGCTTGACTTACCATAGCGGAAATAAGGTCGCTGCGAAGACGATCCTCCTTGCTGGGGAATAAGGTTTTTTCGGTGTAGGTATCTTTGGGTAGCGGCGGGTCGTTGATAACAACTTCAGTGGCGCGTCCGGCGGGGAGATCACCGAGGGAATAGGCCCGTCCGCCCGCAATTACTAAGGCATCGAAGACGTCCGCACCGGTATTGTTGGTTATCGTACCGGAAAGCCCCTTCGGACCCAGGGACAATTTCGTAACCAGCCGGCCCGACAGGATCATCGGCGATTCGGCGTAAGCGGTCCGACTGCTGTTGGCGATTACACGCACGTTTTCAAGGGTCATGGTCCTCTTGGCTGAAATCTCCGTCAATTTCATCACTGAAATTGAGGTCGAAACCGCCGGCCGGATAGTCCCCAGCGTCGAACCGGATGAAAAGGCGCCATCTTCGGTTTTGGGCGTGTAATAGGTCGATAGTTGCTGAACGTGCGCCGTTCCGTCAGGTCTGGACGACGCCAGCGCCAGAAAACTCAGCCTCGGTTCTTTACGAAGCGTCATCCCCCACACCAGCATACCTACCGTTCCCAGCAGACCGACCGGTATCATGACCAGCCAGATCAATTCGCCGCGTCGGATAAATCGCATAAACAACCCCAGCAGGCCGAACAGGACTACCAGAACGCCGACGATGCAAACCGGTGTGCGCCGGTCTGGGCTGCGACGTCCGGCGATTTGGGGCAGTTTGTCCTTTGCCGCTTCGGCGAAAGCGTCCACCGAAATCGGCGTTGTTCGCTTTGCCTGCCCGCTTATTGTCTGCCAGAGCATCCCAGACCGGTCTGTCTTGTCCCTGGGGCGACTTGTCGGTTGGCTCGTATTGTTCTTGGGCTGACTTACCGTCTTCGACGCCAAAGCGCCGACCGGTACGGACAGCGTGAAAATCACCCCTGAACCAAACCGTCGCGACGTCAAAAGAGGCATGCCGTTGGCCTCCCACAGCACCTTGGTGCCGCTCATCGGGCATAAGTGCGCCATTGTCATCGGCGTTACCAGGTCGATCTCGAAGCGATCCTCGCCTTCTGTACTTCTGGCCTCAAAGCGATATTCCTGATGACTTCCCGCGACGACAACACCGGCGGCTTCGGCGAGCCTTCCGGCAAGCGTGCGTTCGGCTGATGAGTGGGCGGTAACCAGCAGTACGCCACCGCGACCTACCCAATCAAGAACGGCGTCTATTTGAGAGTCCAGCAAATCTGCCGGTTCAGACGACGAGATGATGAACATCTCAAGCGATGAATATCCGTACCACCTGTCAGGAAGAAGTCGCTGAGACGAATTGGCCAGAGCGACCTGCCCGAAAGGTTTGTCGGGTATATTCGCAAGGTAGGAATGGTCCTGCCCCGGTGTAATCTCGGTATCAACATAGGCAATACAATATTGCTTGGGCCCCAACGGGCGAACCAGCATGAAATTGCTGTCGAGGATTTTATTGGTAGCCGTATTTTCCAGCCTGAAGTTTTGCTCGCTGTTACCGTATGAGAGTTTTTTCGACGGTAAGCGTTTGGGCTTTATGATACCGATGCGATGACCAAGACGGACTATTCGACGAGTGCGAGGCGGTAAATTGGCTCCGCGAGTGTAGCGAATTTGTCCGCTGGCGGAATCCTTGGCGAAAAGGATAAACTTCACCTGCATCGCCTGTTCGGCCGGGTTGCCCAGATTGGCTGTTACCTGTCCCCATCGCTCCGGGCGGACGTATGGAAAAAACGCCCCTGAAACGGAAAGCACGCCGGGTTCGTCTCCAGCCAACGCGCTGACTGTCGCAATCAAGAGAACTGTTATACCAACCTGTACTTTCATGGAACCCTGCCGCTGTCCTTGTTGTACCGAACCTTCAGGTGAACTTTACATTTCCATCCATCAGCCCAAAGCGGAAATAATATAACCACCCCCGCAACAGTTGGCAATGATAATTACGCATCTTCGAAATTTTTCTGGCCTGATTATTCGTGTTCGGATAGATTTCTTTTGCGATTCAACAATCACTAACTAAAGCGGACACTATTGATGACGCCAACGCTCATAAAAAGCAGCAGCGATCTGGTAACATCCCACGACGCAACCCGAAACGGGTTTCTGGCCCAGGCGCTGCGGAAGACAAAGAAGGCTGCGCCCTATGTCGCCCAAGCCCATCGCTTGCTCGACAAGCTTAAAGAAATAAGCACTCCCGGTGACCTGATTGGGTTAGATGATATTCGGGATGAACTTGTCACCGCCGCCGGGTTCTCCGACAAGGCCGCTGGTTATTTCTCCAACGATGAGCTCGAAGACTCACTTCTTACGATTTTGAAGGCAATAGAAACAGAAAGTGGCAAGAAATGGCGTGAAGAGATTCTCTATCGCTTTTTGTTGACACGCGGCGACTCGTTAGGTGGAGCCATGCGAAACATTACTGGGGCCATTGCACAGGTGAAATTCACCCAATCTATTCTGGTAGCCCTGAAGACCAAGGCTGTCAAGCACCAGATAAAAACCTCTCCTGGCAACCCGGATAAGGTACAGCGAATCGTTTGGTCTGATCGTGTGTGTTTTTTCGACAAGACCCCAACGTTCATTGGCAAGAACATTGACGTTATTCTTCTTAAGGGACCAAGTATTTCCAACGATGCGTTATCCGCAAAAGAAAACTATTTAGCCTGTGGTGAAATCAAGGGCGGAATTGACCCCGCTGGAGCCGACGAGCATTGGAAAACAGCAGGAAGTGCTCTACAAAGAATCAGGCAGCGTTTTTCAGAGAATCCTCCGAAGATATTCTTTGCCGGAGCGGCTATTGAGGAGTCAATGGCAAAAGAAATTTTCGCTCATCTTAAATCTGGCCAGCTAGCACATGCTGCGAATCTAACTGTACCGGAACAACTTTCCGGCTTGGCCGATTGGCTGGTTTCCCTGTGAATCTCCAGACATAAACGCATTTTCTGACTTCTTCACGTCCATGTGTGCCCATTTGTTGGCTACTGTTGCCCTTGCCGCGAGGCAGTACCCAGATTGTCTCGATTTCAAACCCCGCACTTTTTGCGAAATCCGACAGGATGAGATCAACCGGAATGTGAGCGCCTTGGTAACGGACATTGTCATTGACCATTACAAAGGGGGAGCCGGGTTTGAGCACTCTGCCGCACTCGAATATCACCAAAGCCAACTCCTTGAAATAGTTGTGGACCATTCGCGGGATGCCATTGTTGTTCAAGACCTTTTCTTCGCGGCACTGCTCAAGGTACTGGGTTATCCTCGAAAGGGCTTCCTGGGCATTCACGGCCCGCATGATTTTTTCCCACGCCCCAGTATCGATCCTATTGCCTAGACCTTGTTTTTCTCGGTTTTCGACGGTACAGCTTAGCATGGTTTGACGTAGTGATTTCAGATGTTCCTCTCCGACTCCGAGCATAGCGAGCTCGAGAGCATAGGTTCGCGTATAGTCGTATCTATTGCAGTATGGAGGAGAGGTTACAACCGCATCGAATGAGTTATCAGGTAAAGAAGGCAGGATATCAAGACATGACCCTATGCGAAGGTCAATCGTCCCTGCTTTCTTGGGTTCCGAACTCGTAAAGAGGCTCGACTGCCGACTCTTTCCTGAAATGTCCGAGGCGATCTGCTCAATCTTTGCTGAAATGGCCTCATCGAATGTCAGAATAGGACCTTTGTTGAAAAGGCACTTGCCGGCGCGTCTGCCGGATCGAGAATCCCATCGCAAATATTGCCCATCTTTTCTGGTGTAACTTATCGATTCCAGAATGCACATGGCAGCAAAACGCAGCACCAGTCGTAGATTGACGTCATGAAACGTGTTTGTTTCTGCCAGGTACCGTTCAAGAGCAGATTCTGAATCAGGCGGGAAGGCGCCCTTTGTTATCCGCAGATGTGCAAATGATTCTCTCTTGCCGGGCTGCCTCCAAGATTTCTTAATCGCAAATTCACGAATAGATATGGCCATAGCATCGGGGGCAACTGTACGCAGGACGCTTCGCGTCTCAATGATTTCAGCACAGTGTGGAAGTAGTTCGATTCCAACTGCGTCCAAGCCACAATCGCTGGCTGTAAAAAGGGCGGTTCCCGATCCGGCAAATGGGTCGAGCAGATTGCCGGATGTGAGATCTAACCGGTCAAAAATATACCGCATCAGGGCGGCAGAAAAACCTTCCTTGTATTTGCACCATCGATGTCCGTTTTCATGTTTATTGGCTTGGAAGCTAACAAGGGTGCGATCCAAGTCATAATTCACATGCAGGTTGTCCGCGTATGCGTTGGCAAGCCGATCATTCGCCTCATATACGCGGCCCAGCTTTATTTCAAGTCTTGTTTTCGGGTTCACCGTTAACGCCATAATTGGACTTTCTGTATATTAGGTTCCTTAACACCAATGATTCTAAAAAACTTTTCCTGTGAGGCGAAGCAAAATTTTCTGTTCGTCTCACTTTCTGCACACTTATCGCTCTACCGGGGGATCGGATCGCTCTTTCGTTTTTTTCCGTTGACGTGGTGCTTGCCCCGTCCCCTTCCTGGCTTGGCGCAGTGCGCCACGGAGTAGTTCTGCCTGCCAGCCCATCAGTTCCAGAGCGGCTTCGAGAGATTTTTCTATCGCCCATTCTTCTTTGCGTAACTTTTTTCCCATTTTCCTTGCTCCTGTGCCTTAATCGAGTAAAATACACCCTATAGAAAGCAGGATATTCGCGTTTGCGTATAGCGTCAAGGAAATTATTCGCAAATATGTAAAATTATGCAAAATAATCCTTCCAATCCTGAAATATGCCGACGAGTGGAGCAGGTTCGGCGCGAGCTGCACGGTGATCGTGGTAAAGTCCGCTTTGCAAAGCAGTTAGGCATTTCTCCATCGACGTATAACTACTACGAAAGCGGGCGAATCCCTCCGGCGGAGATTTTGGTAAAAATCGCCGATGCGGGAGGTGTGGATTTGCGCTGGCTATTGACGGGAGCGGAATTGTCCCCGTCGATACCGGCTGACCATCCAGCCATCGGGCGGATTGCGAAACTCCTGGGCGACCATCCCGACGCATCTGGGCCTCTGATGGCATTCGTGGATATTTTGGCAGAATCGTTGTCCTGGTCGGCGAAACCCTGTCCCGATGAGGCACAAGCGGAAGCGGTAGAGAGCATTGAAGCGACGGGCGAGTCGTCTCGTGCTGCGCAGCGAAGCGCCGCTTCGCAGTCCGTAGGACTCTTCGAGAGCAGTGCCGATCATCTGGAGCGGGACTGGATACCGATTCTGGGTCGGTCGGCGGCTGGCGTTCCGCAGTTCTGGGAGAATTCAGACGATGCTGCCGGCGTAACGGTTCTTTCCGACCTGGTGGAACGCTTTGCCGGACGCTCCGGCGGTCGGGTTATCGTCGCCGTGGCGACCGACGAGAGCGGCAAAGGCGACCAGTCCGCCCAGCTAATCACCATGACCGATCCGGTCGATGACTCCCCTGCCGAATTCGTTGTCGCCGGTTCGATTAAGCACAAGCATCCCGACGCCTTCGCTGTTCGCATTGACGGGGATTCGATGTCGCCGGCCATTCGCCACGGGGACGTGGTGATATGTTCAGCCTCGGATTCCGCGTCGGACGGGTCTGCGGCGGTGGTTCAACTTTCCGGGCAGATTGGCGTTACCTGCAAGGTCTTCCGCCGCGCCGGTGATACGGTCCACCTCATACCTGTCAACGAGCAGTACGCCCCGCAGTCATTTCCCACCGGCGACGTTGTATGGGCCAGGCGGGTTTTGGCGCGTGTGAGGCCGGGGCAATAGGGCGAATTTCAGGAAGGCAAAATGTAATTATGACTCGACGTGAAAGATTGATGGCTACCTTACGTGGTGAACCGGTGGATCGGCCTGCCGTGAATTTCTACGAAATCGGCGGGTTCGACGTGGATCCGACTAATCCTGACGAATTCAACGTATATAATTCGCCGGATTGGAGGCCGTTGCTGCAACTGGCCGAGGAGCAGACTGATCTTATTCGCATGCGCAGTGCGAAAACGGAGCCGGCTCCGGGCAACTGCCGGGGCGAATTCTTCACGACCGAGCAGTACGAGAAGGACGGCTCGCGTTTCGCGCGAACTACGCTCCGTGTCGGCGGAAGAGAGATGACCTCTCTGTCCCGCCGCTCTCCCGATACGGACACCGACTGGGCGCTGGAGCATCTGCTCAAAGACACCGACGACGCCAAGGCTTACCTGGAATTGCCCGACGAGGTCTTCGCTTACGAGCCGGACGTGGCCGATATGGCGGTAGAGGATGAGAGGCTTGGAGATCGCGGCATCATCATGGTCGATACGGGCGATCCGCTATGTGCGGCTGCCGAACTGTTTTCCATGGGTGAATACACGATCTTCGCACTGACGGAACAGGAATTGTTTCACAAACTGCTTGAGAAACACGCCATGTACATGTACGAGCAGACGGAGAAAGTCGCCAAGGCGTTTCCAGGCCATCTCTGGCGAATTTACGGGCCTGAGTACGCCACCGAACCGTACCTCCCGCCAAGCCTGTTCGAGCAGTACGTGGTTAAATACACGAAGCCCATGGTGGAAATTATTCACAAATACGGTGGCTTCGCCCGTATTCACAGTCACGGCCGGCTGAAAGCGGTGCTTGGGATGATTGCCCAAATGGGTGCTGCGGGTCTCGATCCGATCGAGCCGCCACCGCAAGGCGATGTCGAACTTATTGATGTCCGGCGTGAATACGGGCAGGAGATGGTTCTGTTCGGAAATATCGAGATCAGCGACATTGAGAACCTGACCCCTGCCGATTTCGAGAAAGTCGTCGTTAAATCCCTGCGTGAAGGAACTGACGGGCAGGGACGCGGTTTTGTCCTGATGCCGTCGGCATGCCCCATCGGGCGGGAAATCTCGCCGAAGACCATGGCGAATTACGAGACGATGGTCCGCCTGGCGACCAACTTCGGGGGGTGAAACTCAAAGGCTCTCGAAGAATGTTATCGGTGCGATGTCGGACATTGTCCGCAATCCCGGATTAGCGGTAACGATTGATTTAATCGCGTTGACGGTAATCGCGCAGGTGGCCACGTCGCCGTTGACCCCGCCGGGAATGACGGATTTGATCGGCGGGTCGCCGGTGATTTCTACCGTATCGGCAGGGTCGTCCTGTCCGACGGCAGCGACGACCTCCATACCTTCGCGCTCGAGCAGATAGTTCACGACCTTTTGGCCAATCGGTCCGACGCCAATCTGGATAACTTTCAGCGTGCTCATGTAATCGGTTCCTTTTTTGGGGGTTCTATTTCATCAAGGCGGGTAGTAGTACCGATTCACGAGAGTCAGTGCAACATTTTTTTCGTAGCAGGCGTACAGCGAAGCCCAGCCACCTGCCTGCTTACCGCAGGTAGGCAGGTTCGAGAATGACTGGGCTTGGGGTAGCATTTCGAGTGTTTTTTTCTCGTGTAACGAATCACTATGGCGAGGGTTTTGTCGCCGGCTGCGTGGCGGGTTTGGGCCACTTGTGTCTGTTTTCCTTCCACCACTTCTGCCATTCCTCCCAGGTCTGATTCGGGTTTGGGCCGGTGATCAAGTACAGCGCCGTCGCCGCTTTCGAGCGGATGTCCTGACGGTCGTCTTTCAAAGCGGCGATTAGAGGCTCTATAGCACGCGGGTCTTTCATCAGACCGAGCGATTCCACAGCCGAGATTATAACAGAGGAGTGTTCGTCTTTCATCGCAGCTATCAACGGCATGACGGCGGCGCCGTCTTTGATTCTCCCCAGTCCCAGGGTGACTGCCCATCGGATGCGCCATCGTTTGTCCTTGAGTGCAGTGAGAAGTGGGGCGGTCGCCCGCTTGTCTCCGATCGCACCCAGAGCCTGGACCATTGCTATCGCCACTGCCGTATCGTCCCCCTCTCCCATCCAGATCAAATCGTCCGTGGTATCCCTGTACGGTTCGCGGACAATTCTGACCTTACGGGGGTTCTTGAGTTCGTCCTTCAGCGCTGAGATCAGCGGTTCGACGGCCTTGGGATCTCCGATCCTTCCCAGGGCGTCGGCGGCGCGGAGAGCGACTTCCCAGTCGGGATCTCTCAAGGCCTTGACCAGCGCCGCAACCGCCCGCTTGTCACGTATGTCCCGCAAGGCGATCGCAGCCCGGACGCGGATATCGGGCTTCTTGTCGCTCAGAACACGACATAGCGGATCAACAGCCTGCGGATCCTTCATCCGGCCGAGTGCCCAGGTTGCATTCGAACGAACAATGGCATGTTCGTCCTTCAGCGCCGAAATTAACGGCTTGACGGCCCGGCGATCATGCAACCACCCCAAAGCACCAGCCACATTTCCTCTAATGCTTTTGTTCTCACGCTTGTCTCCAAGCATCGCGATCAGTGGCGGTACGGCGTCCCGATCCCCTCCTGTGGACAACATCGAGATTGCCTGGTGACGAACGCTTGAACTCTTGTCCTTGAGCGCGCCGATCAGCGCTTCGGTAGCGCCGACCTTCCCTAATGCTCTCACGGCGTATATTCGCACCTGAGATTCGCTGTCCGTCAATGCCGCTTTCCAGACCTCCAGCCGCACGCCGCCAATCGAGCATAGGGCCTGAGCGGCATCGGCTCGGACGTATGGGTCGGGATCCTCGAGAAGCAGCTCGGTCAGAGGCTTGACCGCCCGGCGGTCTCCCAGTGCCCCCAGCCCGATTGCAGCGCCCCTGCGAACCAGGGGGTCCGCATCCTTCAGAGCTGTGACCAACGGGTCAAGTGCCTGTGCGTCTTTTGTCTTCGCGAGGACCCGGGCGGCGCATTGCGCGGTAGAGGGGTGCCGCATTGCTTCGAGCAAGGGTCCCGTCCCCGACTTGCCTAGCTTCACCAATGCTTCGATGGCGTCCTTCCTTGGACGGTAAACCTTGTCTGACAGCAGACCCGCAAGCGGCTTCCCCGCACGGGGGTCACGAATTTCCCCCAGAGCAATTGCGCCCGCGGACCGGACGCCGGGGTCTTCGTCTTTCAGAACCTCGCAGAGCGCCTCTACACTCTCTTTGTCCTTTATCCCCCCCAGCGCCCGCGCGGCGTGCATGCGGGCAAACGCATTTTTGTCCTTTAGCGCCGCAATGAGGGGCTTGACGGCCGCCTTGCCGATCTTCGCAAGTGCGTCCGTGGCGTCGGCCGCTACGTACCCTCCGAATGACCAGCCCCCGACGCGGAAGAACGTTGGTATTAGCGGTGTCTTTCTATACACATCGCGGGTGTCAAACTTGGTTTTGTCCCCCAGCAGGGCGATCAGGTGCGGGATTGCAGGGGCGGCCCTGTCACCCATCTGGCCCAGTTCCATGGCGGCCACTGCTCGTGTCTTGGGGTTCGAGGAGAACAGCCGTTCAATCTGCTTGCCCACATCGAGAGGTATCTTGGCTTGCTTGGAGGACTTGATGCCCCCCGGCTGCGTGGCGGGGTTCAGATCGCGTGCGCCAAGGCTCTTTGGATCATTCATCATGCCAACCTTAATGGCCTCGACGAGATTTCTCGCCTGCTGGTCGGTGAAATTTCCCTCGATAACGCCTTGCTTGGAACCTTCAGTGCGAACAATCCTGGTGGAGAGAACCTTCCCATCCACCAGAATGGCCAGGACACGGTTCTTGTAGGTTTCGGCAAAGGTTTGGAAGAGCCTTGCGCCGGCTGCGTCGAGCACAAACGCCACAGCCGGTCGGCCACGGGCGTCCTTGCTGAGATAGACGCGTTTCAGGCCCCACGCCTTGCCCTTCGGATCGGTTGAATGCGAAAGCATTATTTGACGCTGCACGTTGGACAGAAGGATATATTCCCGCCTTCCATATTTAGCCACCACGGACAGGCTGGGCGCTTCACACTGAATCTCGAACCATCGGAACCCATCGACCAGATTGTTTGCAGCCTTCGGACCGCGGGTGGTCAGTTCTTTAATGCGGCGTTCGACGTTTTCCAGAACCGGCCCTCGCTTAGACCCTGGCTTGAACGCCACAAGGCGGAATTCCAGTTTGCTTCCACCCGGTCTGGGCCACAACGTAGGGAAGAGGACGACCAGCCTGCGGTTCTTGATACCGATGCGGCAAAGGCCCTTCCGGTCCCATTCGGGAGGCTGATTCCGCTCATCCTCCCGGAAGGTGTATGTCTTGCCCCGGTAGATGATCCTGTGCCAATTATGCCAACGATTCGGCGGGAATGTGATTACCATCCGCGCCCCGTCGGGATCGGGCTTGTCCTTGAAAACGGTGCTGATTAGGCCATATCGGCTGTTAATCCGGCAGCCGAGGCTGTCGAGGATCCTGCCGGCCTTGTCCAGCAGGATGATCTGCTGAGCGGAAGTCCCCGGGTGCGTCATCGGGGTGTTGCCTATGATGGCGACCAGTATCTCTTCATTTCCGGAGCGAAACACCTTGACCCGCCCATTGGCGGCTGGGACGAACCCGCACGGAAGGTAGTCCTTATTATTGAGCTTCTGCCGACGAGCCAGGATTGCCAGGGCCTGGAAGAAAGGACTCTGCCGAATATCATAGACACCCTTGGCCGGCCAGTCCTGAAGGACCTTCACAAGAGGCGCATAGTCAGTCTTTTCCTTGTTCGCCAGCGCCGCGCTCCAGACCTTGATGCCGGCCTCAAGCCCCTCCGGATCCTGGCCTTCCTTGAGGTGAACAGACGTTCCGAGGATTCTGTTAAGGGCTTTGGTCAAGGCGTGTTGAAGAATTCCATGAAGGCTTGCTGATTCGCTTCCCTCCACGTACACCGCGTTGGCATGGGCAACTGTCAGCAGGAACCGCGCGGGACGGATTCCTTTCAGATCACCCAACGCCCGGGCGCAACGGATCTGAACGTCTTTGTTACGATGACAAAGGCCCGTGCTGATACACCAGACGGCCTTTACCCTGATGAGTTCCTGGACGGCTCGGCTGAAGTCAGCATTCGTCTTCCCGGACCCAAGATTCTTGTAAGACCCCCACGCACCGAAAACCTCTGTGGCCACACCCGCCCTGACAGCAATAGTAGGGGCAGGGAGATTGACGGGCCCCTTACCGGGAAGGGCGACCGCGTCGATAAGTTCTTGGATGTCCTTCCGCACAGTAAGGTTGAGCGATTCCAGGACCGCATCCGAAGAGTGGACCGCAACGGGGGGCTTCGAGTCTGACCCAGCCCCCGGCTTCGTGGCGGTTTCGGTAATGACGATCTCAATCTCGTTAGAAGCGATGCGATCCGAGACCGCATCCTTGTATTTTGGCTGTCCTATGAAGTATGCCGCCTGTGCTTGTGGAGCCTTTGGGGCGTAAAGGCCGGTAACCTTCAACACGCCGGTGAGAGTAGTGCCCATGCCCATGAAGTATCGAAGGTCGAATGTCGCTTCCTTTGACCGGCCCGGGCGGAGCACGATTTTCTCGGGTGGCGAAGGAACAGCGCCGATGAAGAGGCGGCGAGAGTCAAAACAATTGAGGTATTTCTTTCCTCCCTTGTGGGCAATATCGAAAAGGACGGGCGAGTAGTGGAGTTTATGCCAGATGATCGTCCGGTCAACTTTCCCGACGTTTTCGATCTTCCAGTGAACGAGAACTGGCTGACCTTTGGCAAAGCGTTTCTTCTCTGCCCGGATTGAGACCCGCAGGCCTTTCACCACCTTTCCCCAAGCCGGCTGCGTGGCGGGCGGGGATTCTCGCAGCTTCAGATACCGTAATGCCTCCTTGCGGACGCCTTCATCATGGTCCTTACTCATCTTCTTCAGCAGCATCAGGGACTCCGCCGAATCCATCCGGCCCAGCGCATGCAGCACCGTTATGCGCACCGCGCTACTGGGATCGTTCCGCATGGACAGGAGCAAATTCCTCGCCTCCGGGTGCGGGCTTCGCGCCAGAGCGGCCGCCGCTGTATGGCGAATGTTGTCTGCCATCTGATCGGCTACCGCATCTGTCGTGCAATTGCCGATGTCGGCACCTCGGGTGGTCATCCCTTTTTTCAGGCCGCGAAGCGCTTCATCACTGTTGAACCTGCTGAGCCTGTCCAGGGCGGCGAACTTGAGGCCATACCTGTTTGTGTCCATCGCCTTGAGGTACCAGGGAATGACACGTTCATCGTCGATAAGCGACAAGGCCCGAACTGCCTTTTCCGAGGCGGCGAAGTCGGTCGCAAGCATCTTGCCGCCCAACTTCCGGATCCGCTCGCCCAGTTTCGCCGGGTCCACAGGCTCAGGCTTGAGCGGAACCCGGACAGGGGGCATCTCGATTTGACCATGCCACCAACTCCGGCGATCTCTGTCGTGCTTGTCTTCGGGAATTTTAAGAACCGCCCGGAGGTAGTAGTCCTTTTCTTTGTGCTTGAAGACCCAATTGTATGTCGAACCCAGGTCGATCAGACCCGCCTGGTCGCCGGGAATGCCCAAGCCCCGGCTGGAGATGTCGAAGGACAGAGTACCACGGTTCGGAATCACCAGGTTCTGCTTGCCCAAGGACCGCCAATTGCCTTTACCCATAGCTGCGGGTAATTCGCGTCCATTGGCGTCGATGACGCGGAACTTCATCTTCTCGCTCGCCCACGCCAGCCTCATGGGGGCGGCGAGATTGGATACGTTTCGCAACTCCAGGTAAGTCGAGATGATCGGCGTCCCGTTGGACACCGCCGACCTCTTGAGGGTTATGCGCGCCTGGAGACCATTTACTGTCTGCGACCATGTCGTACCCTCTGCTTTGTTTCCTGACTTCGTGGTCGGTGCGGGTAGGAACGTTTGACGCAGCCAGTTTTCGACCTTCTTGAAGTCCACGTACTCCTTGAAGCGCGACGGGTCGTCTTCGGAGCGGATGACCTTGCCCTGGCCCGGCTTGAGGTAGGTAATGACCTTGAGGCCCTTTGGCGTGAGCGAAAGCCCCGTGATCTTCTCCAGACCCTGTTTCAACGTCCGGCGGTAGTTAGAGTGCAGCGATGCTTCTTCGCTTCCCTCCACGGGATAGTTGTTGCTCTTGGCCGCAGCCAGCAGTACAGCCGCACTGGACGGATCGGCCAGTTTGACCAGCCCCCTTGCCGCGCGAATCTTGGCGCCCACGTTGGGATGGTCCAGCAGGGCGCACAAGGCCCAGGTCTTCTTCCGGCGGACCAGTTTTTCGACATCCCGCTCAAAGAAACGGTGGTCCTTCGTGAAGTCATCGAAATCCTTTTTCTGTCCGCTGAATTTCAGGATCGGTGAGAGGTCCAGGCCGGTGGGGTTCTGCCTGCTCTTGATGGGGCCTACATCCCTTGTCGGCAACGCGATGGCTGCGCGTGCCAATGCCACCACTTCTGCAAGAAGTTCCTTTTTGGCAGCACCTGTTTTGTCAGCCGGTGAAAGATTGCCCGCTGGCTTCGTGGCGTGGCGTGTAGTGTAAGCCCGGGTCTTGTCGGCGGCGCAGGAGGCTTCCAGGACGATTACTGTCAGCTTGGGTCGCTTCGATCTGATGGAATACTCGGATGATCTGAACTGGTATCCGTCAGACTGGTTGGGGCCATTGATAAACACCCATCCGTTGTTGTCGGTGATTCCGGACGACCAGGCCTGCAGACTGGATGTCACATCAATGTCTAGAGTCCCGGTCCTGATCTGCCCCAATGTCACCTCTGGTGTCTTTTTCGCTTCGATACCGTCCGGTAATATTCCCCCGCCCCAGTCATTCCAGGTATCGTCCTCAGTCCATGGTCGGCACATCCTGTACACCTTGGAACCGGCAGCTCCGGGCTGCATCATCTGCAGAGTCAGTGTTGCAGAGACAATTTTTGCCCTATACGGAATCCCGCCACTGCCAAATATGTTGTCAAATCGAACGAGCCCTTCATCGTGTATGGTATCACCGACAGTGGATCCGTCTGCTTCAACAAACGTGTCGCTACCGTATGACGTATCCGGCTCACAGTGTATCAATGACGTGTCGGCAGTCCCTGTGTAGCCATCTACGCCCTGTTGAAACGTGTACCTGCTGGGCGAAGTGGCACGACCCACCGAGGAAGTGAAACGGTACAACTTGAACCGCGTATCGCCGCCGGGAAAACCCGCGCTGGTTGCGTCGAGGACCATGAAACGAATGTGCCATGGCTTCTTGGAATCCAGTTTTCCTCTGGAGACGATCTTGCCTGTCCCGGATGGACCGTCGTAAAGGACAGCAGTCCCCTTGGGATCGATCCGTATGGACCAGTGTCGTTTCGGGGTTCCCTGCATAAGCGGCTTCCCGTTTCTTGACTTGCCCCTGCTATCGTAACTCGTGAGAAAGTCCACTGTGCCAGGGTTGTCATTCAAGGACCAGTGAATGTATCCGATATCAGGAATGCTTCCGTCTGTGATCTGAATATGGTAATAGTCATAGTGGCCTTTGATGGCAACATCCGCCTGCCAGCAGAAATTGATCATCCAAGTTCGACCGTCGTTGAAGTCCCGCTTCGTGCGAGCCCATGCCTCAGCCCCGTACGTGTTGCCAGATCGCGGTCCGGCCACCCTGAGTTGCAGATGGCCGTCTTCACCCCGGATCTCCTTGCACGAAAACGTCCAATGCCCTACGCCTTTTGGTGTTCGCTTGAACGATCCCCGCTTAGCGCCGCCAGTCACCCAGACGGTAGTGTCGATGGCCCCGTCTTCGAAATTGTCGGTTAAGTCTCGCTGCAAGGATTCTCCGACCGATCTTTTCTGCGTGGTGGCTGATTCGTCGTTATCCCGGGCGGTTGGGGGTTTGTCTGTGACGCAGGAGACGCCCAAGGTTATGACGATGGCGAGGACGGTCAGGAGTGTGAATGCTCCTGCGAGCCATCGTCCTCGTCGGCTGGCGTCGTTGGTGGGTTGGCCTACAATTCTGCGGATGCGGGCGAGGAATTTTCCGCCGCCATCGGCTGCGACGGCTAGGCGCGGCTGGGGTTGGGAGAGTTTCGCAACGGTTGTCAGTGCGCGGGCATAGACCAGGGGTTGGCCGGAGGCTGCGATGGCGAGGTCGTCGCAGCAGTTCTCGCGCTCTGCCCGGATGCGGGCCGAGACCCACCAGGCGGCAGGATGATAGAACAGAAGCGTCTCGGCGGCTGTCTGTAGCAGGTTGATAAGATAATCGTGCCTGCGGATGTGGGCCAATTCGTGGGCGAGTATGGCTTCGAGTTGCTCCGCCGTCAGGCCCGTCAAGGCCGACGCCGGCAGGAGGATTATGGGTTTGAGACACCCGACGACCGTCGGCACACGAACCAAGGCCGATTCGACCACCCGCACCGCCCTTCCGATACCGAGCCGCTTACACAAGCGGGCGAGAACGTCGGTAATTTCCCGACCGACCGGGCGGACACCCACCCGCCGCAGGCGCTGAACCTGAATCCATCCCCGCACGTGCCAGGCCGACAGGACCAGTACGCCGATAAGCCATCCTAATACAACCCACGGCAAGGCAGGTCTGACGGTTTCACCGGCCCGTTCGCGCCACGGCTGGGGCGGTTCGACGAGTTCGGCAGGTTCGGCGGTGTAGGCTGGGTCGGAGCGAAGCGGAGGCCCACCTTGTTTCTGCCGTTTGTCTATATAAGGAAGGTGCCCCTCTGCTTCGCTCCGGCCCAGCCTATCAATTTCGGAAGAGTAGGCTGGGTCGAGCGGAGCAAGCCCCACCTTTTCCGTCCTTGAAGGCAGAAGGTGGGCCTCCGCTTCGCTCCGGCCCAGCCTACCGACTGGTTTGACCAGCCACATAGTGGCTGCGGGCATCGCCAGCATCAGCATAAGGGCAGAACATGCAATCGCGTATCGGAGGTTCGGCGACCGGCGGCGAAGAAGCAGCATCGCCACAACCAGCAAGGCCGCTACGGCTGCTCCCTGCCAGAAAAAATGCAGCAGCGCCCACCCGGCACGCTGCATCAGCGGATTCGTCAGGATGTTTTGAAGGTCGGTCATTTCCGCTCTCCTTCCAGTTTATTTAGAAGTGCTTCGACCCGTGAAAGTTCCCTTGCCGAGACATCTTTTGTTCGCAGGACCTGCAGGACGAGTTTGCTCACCGATCCGCCGAAGGCGCCGTCCATCAGGTGCTCGACCAGTTGCCTGCGGGTTTTCTCCTGCGAGAAGGCCGGTCGATAGACTTGAGGCCTGCGTGATTCATCCCGCGTCAGCAAACCCTTTCCGGTCATTACCTGCATCTGCTTGAGCGTGGTCGTGTATCCTGTCCGGCGGGTTTCGTTCAGCGTCAGATTGACCTGTCGGACCGTGCTCGGGCCTTGCTGCCACAAGGCATTCAGGATCACGAGTTCTGCGTCGGTAGGGCGTTTTGCCTTTCGTTTTGCCATGTCAGATTCTCCAAAATAAATCCATAGGCGAAGTGTTCGTATCATTTATGTACGACAACTGTCGTCAAAAGTCAACGATAATTATCGTCAATTTTGGGAAATTTTTGACGTGAAGGAGGGTGCTGGGAAAGCATCGCGTGAGTGTGTAAAAGAAACCCAGCCATTCGAATGGTTGGGCTTATCGCATCAAGGATTCTTTATTTCGTCAGGTCCCGCGAATCAGTGATTAAAATGTCTGGTTCCGGTGAAGATCATTGCCATGTTCAGTTCGTCTGCGCGGGCGATGACGTCGGAGTCTTTCGCGCCCCCGCTTAGTTCGATGACGGTAGCGGTCTGCCCTCCAGTATGCGGATAAGTTCATCAACTTCCTGGACAGTGAAATTGCCTTCGATAACGCCTCGGTGGTAGATTGTCGATCTGAGAACAGGTGCCGAATACACTTCGTCATCCAACAGGACGGCTATAAAATGGCCCTTGTGCGCGCCTGTCAGTCGGACCATGAGTTTGGCTCCGCGTTTGTCCAAATTGAAACCCACCGCCGGTTTTCCCATCGCGTCGCGCACCCGGTAGGCCGACGAGACTGACCATGACGGGTTGCCGGGATCGTTCAGCATCGTGTAGCCTGTCTGGTTGTACAGCAAAACGTATTTCTTACCGGCGTGTTCACCGACGACCAGACCGGGGGCAATACTTCGACACTTGTTGTGAACGGGGAACCACAAGTACTTATCATTTGCGTTTCCTGTGGTCGGTGGCCCCTGCTCATCCAGTCGGCTCATGTAGGTTTTGTATTCGGTTTTGGTCAAGGCCAACGTTTTGTCGTGGGCTGTTCCCGGCAGCGTCGGCGCGATGCGAAACCCCAGAACACCTGCGCGAGTAACCAGTTGCTTCTCATTCGAAGGGGGGCGGCAACCGCAGATAGCCACAACAACAAGTAAGAGGCCGAATGTTTTGCAGGATTTCATCTCTGTATTCCCCTTTCAGTGTGATTCATCCAGTGCCATTAGTGATTAAAATGTCTGGTTCCGGTGAAGATCATTGCCAGGTTCAGTTCGTCGGCGCGGGCGATAACGTCGGCGTCCTTCTTTGCTCCGCCCGGTTCTATGACGGCTGTGGCGCCGGCTTCGACTGCCCAGTCGAGAGAATCGGGGAACGGGAAGAACGCATCGGACGCCAGCGCGCAGCCGGCTGTATCGACGGCATCGCCGCCGCCGTAGGCCTTGGCTATTTGCCCGGCCAGGCGTGCGGAGTTGACCCTGCTCATCTGTCCTGCGCCTGCGCCGAGAAGGGCTTTGTCCTTGGCCAATACTATCGCGTTGGACTTGGTGTTTTTGCAGACCAGCCATCCGAAACGCATATCGGCCATTTCGTTTTCGGTCGGTTGACGTTTGGAAACGACTTTCCATTTCTCCTCGTTCAGGCCGAGGGCGTCGCGGTCCTGCACCAGCAGGCCGCCGACGACATACTTGAGATATTTTTCGCTGTTTCGCTTCTTGTCGAACGGGCCGATCTCCAGCAGTCGGACGTCGCCGCCCCATCCTTTGCGGGCCTTGATTATTTCCAGTGCTTCAGGCTCGAACGACGGTGCGAGGATGATTTCGGCGAAGAATCCGCCGGCACCGGCGTCTTTTCCCCATCTCTGATAGGTTTCGGTAATGGCCGTCGCCAAATCCGCCGTTACGGGTCGATTGACTGCGACGATTCCGCCCATGCAGGCGTTGACGTCGCCGAAGTAGGCCTTGCGGTAGGCCTCGACGAGGTCGTTATCGATAGCGCATCCTGCGGGGTTGGCGTGCTTGATAATGGCCACTGCCGGTGAGTCGAATTCCTTTACCAGTTCCAGCGCGCCGTTGGCGTCGAAGTAGTTATTGTACGAGATTGGTTTTCCGCCCAGGAGTTTCGCTCGGCCGATGCAGGGTTCTGCGTCGGCTTCGCCGCTGATGTAGAAAGCGCCCTTCTGGTGGGGGTTTTCGCCGTAGCGGAGTTCGCCTTCGGATTTTTTATAACTGAGCGTCAAACGTTCCGGCAGCGAGATGCCTTGCTGGCCGGCAAGGTAGGTATTAATGACTGTGTCATAGTGGGCAGTCAGGCAGAAGGCGGTGTGGGCGAGTTCGCATCGGAGTTCCTGCGTAACGGCTCCGTCGTTGGCCTGCATCTCGGAGAGGACTTCGCCGTACTGGTCGCAACCGGTTACGACAGTAACGAATTTATGGTTCTTGGCAGCAGCGCGTACCATCGTAGGCCCGCCGATGTCGATCATCTCAATCGCTTCAGCCAGCGTGCATCCATCCTTTGCAATGGCCTGCTCGAACGGGTAAAGCCCCACGCAAACCAGGTCGAGCGGTTCGATACCGTACTTTTCAATGTCGGCCTGATGTTCCGGGTCGTCGCGGAGCGCAAGGATCGCACCGTGGACCTTCGGATGCAGCGTAACAACGCGATGGCCAAGCATTTCGGGAAATCCGGTCCATTCCTGGACCTGGCGAACTTTCACACCGGCGGCTTCGATTACCTTGGCAGTCCCGCCGGAGGAAATTATCTCCACGCCCATATCCGCGAGCGACTTGGCGAAGTCGGCTACACCCGTCTTATCAAAAACGCTGATTAATGCACGTTGGATTTTGGTTTTCACGAGTGATGCTCTCCTTTCGGGAAACGGATTATTGTTAGCACTAAACAGCGAGTAAGTCTGATGTTGTCGGTGTTTTGCGTACTGATTATATAAATGCGCTCAACCGGATCAGTCTTTCAGCATTTCCGGCGTTATGTGGTTGACCGATTCGGGTGTTATGCAGACGAATTTTCCGTCGGTCGTAGCGGCATAGATAACAGGTTGGGCTGCGTTTGGAACGAACAGCTCCAGGCCCGTCATCGGGAAGGATTTTTCGACCTTTCCCAGTATTTCATGCACGAGCAGTAGTTGCCGGTTATTTGTCAGGACCATGGCGTAAGGCTGCTTGTCGATTTTCGCACAAGCCAGCACGGTTCGCCCTTCGGGCATTTTCCAGCGTTTGTCTCCTCTAGCCAGATCGATTGCGTAGAAGTGGTCTCGCCAGGCATACTGAAAAACCGTCTGGCTACCGACCTGCACAGGATCGCGCAGCGGGCCTTGGGTAACGTATTTCCACAGTTCGTCTCCGGTGAGGTTGTCGTACGCGTAGAGTCGGTAGTCCTGGCTGGGAACGAAGCATCCCCGTGAGTCCACCGTGAAGTCTGCCGAGATGGCGGCATCTGTCAGGTTTGCCCACGCGAGGCGGTTTTTCTCCCGGAATGGATTGATTGCATAGAATTTCCCGTCCTGACTTCCGACGTAAAGTTTATCCCTGAAGATCACCGGTCTGGCCGATATCACGTCGGAAGTAGCCATTTCCCATTGGTAAAGCCCTTCGCTGAGCCGGACGGCATAGTACCGACCATTTACCGCTGCGACATAGAAGTGAATACCGTCGCTGCTTCCGGGTGTATTGGCGACGAATTTGAAATCAAGTCTCCTGACAAGTTCGCCTGTATCGCGATTAATCAGAAGTGCGTAACTGACCGTATTGATTATCACGGCATTGAACGGTTTTGTCTTGTTCTTCTGGTCTGGGCTGATCAGTTCGGCGATTCCCGTAGTTTTCGGTACCGTAACCTCATCGGCGTGGCACGGCGGAAAGACAGTCTGGGCGCGGTTTGATACGGGGTAACTCCACTTGTAATCCCCTCCTACTGACGCGTCCATAGCGATAAGCCGGTTCGCCGATGTCAGGGCGTAGAGGTTTTCATCCAGCCGCCAGATTTTGCGGACCACTTCATCGTCTTCAAGGTTCACCTTGCATTGCCAGTAGTATTTCAGGGAGGCTGCTTTCAGCACCGACGGCGCGACGATCAGGTCCCATTCATTTACCGACGAAGCAGACTTACAACCCGCCAACAGCATCACGGCCGTGCATATCACGACGATTTTCCCGAACCGCATACCATGTTCTCCTGTTTCAGCATTCAGCAGTCAGCGGTCAGTTTTTTGCTGACCGCTGATTGCTGATTGCTTTTTTTTATTCCATTTCAACGTAGTCGCTAATGTTCACTTTGTGTTTTTCTTCGTAGTTTCGCAGCCGCTCGATCCGTTCGAGGTCGTCGGTAATCCGACTGGCAAGCCTGAAGATATACGGTTTACCTTCCAGTCTTGCCTTCAGGTCGGCGACCATACCATCCCAGTCGCCCTCGTATAGATTGCGCTTCAGCACGACCAGCATGCGCTCTTCCCGGCTCAATTGCCGGACGAACCTGCGCACCTGCTGGTCACGGGCGTCCTTACCTCTGGTAGGCGTCACAGGCGACTCCTAACGCGACAGGCCTTCTCTGCAAACGTCACTTACACGCACTCGAATCCATATCAGCCCCGTCGAAAGTCTATAATCTAGGGTCGTGTTGCGGAAACGTCAACAAAAACCCTTCGCCGGTTCGAACTTTGACTCTCGGAGGCGGTTGTTCTAATATGGTATGCTCGTGTTTTAGCGGGGGCCTGATACGGGATGCAGACAACATGATGTGCAAAGATCGGGACTGGATAAAGGCGACTATCGCCCACGAGCAGACCGAGGCTGTTCCGTATAACGCCACGTTTTGCCCGCCGGTGATCTCGGCCCTTCAGGAACATTTCGGGACCGACGATATCAAAGAGGCGCTCGGTTTCCCGATTCGTACGCTGTGGTGCATCGGCGCCAGGCCTCTTTACGCTTCTCCCGCCGAGTACGGCGAGAGGACAACCGATGAGTTCGGCGTTCTCTGGGCAAACAGCGACATTGACCGAGGCACTCCCGTAGGCCCGCCGCTCACAGAAGCGAACCTGTCCGGCTACACCTTCCCCGACCCGGCGGCTGAAGATCGTTTCGAGAACCTGGGCCGGTGGTGCCGGGACAACAAGGAACACTTCACCATCATCTGGGTCGGCGACCTCTGGGAGCGGGCGACGTTCATGCGGGGAATGGAAAACATTCTACTGGACGTGGCGCTGAACCGGCGTTTCGTCGAGGAGTTACTGCGGGGCATAGCCGATTACATCCTCGCGACGATGGAGATACTCTTCGAACGGTTCGCCTTTGACGGAATCGCGCTCAGCGACGACTACGGCTCGCAGAAAGCGATGCTCATCTCGCCGGACCACTGGCGGGGGCTTATAAAACCGCTGTTGGCTGAGATTTACGGACTGGCCAAAAAGCACGACCGATATACGTTCCACCACAGTTGCGGAAACATCACGCCAATCATCCCCGACATGATAGAAGTGGGAATCGACATCCTCAATCCCATCCAGCCTGAGGCGATGGACATTTACCAGATCAAGCGGGACTTCGGGGCGGACCTGACCCTTTGCGGCGGGTTGAGGACGCAGGACCTGCTGCCGAGCGGCACGCCGCAGCAGATCCGCGACGAGGTCAGGAAACTCAAGAGTGAAATGGGCGCCGGCGGCGGATACATCCTTGAACCGGGAATTACCATCCAAGCCGACGTTCCGCTTGAAAATACGCTCGCCCTGTTCGAAGAGGCCCGAAAAACGGGTTAGAACAGTTCGCAGTTAATCGTAGCGTGGTACGGGCGTCGGGGTTCGTGAAAAGATTACGAATCATACGTCCGCGCCGGTTTAGGGCGGAAGATAAGGCGGATGGGCACTTCCGGGAAGGGTAGGCGCAGGCGCAGTTGGTTGATGAGGTATCGGCGGAATGCCGGCTCGAAGGAGTCAACATTGTTGACGAATACTGCCAGCGTCGGCGGGGCAGTCGCAATCTGCGTAACGTAATAAATCTTCGGGTACTTGTGAGTAAGTTTCGCCCTGGGCGCATGAGCGGCCACTATTTCCTCGAACGCGATGTTCAATTCCGATGTGGGTACGCGTCGGCGGGCCTGGTTGAACAACTCGCCGGCAAGTCCGATCGCCTCGCCGATACCGTCGCCGCCATCGGCCGATGTGAAAATAATCGGGGCGTAGGAAAGTTCCGGAAGGATGCGCGTAAGGTAAGGCCCGTATTCGTCCCGCGTAACGTCCTCGGGCACGAGGTCCCACTTGTTGACGACGAAAACGGTAGGTTTGTAAAGCCCGCTGATATACGCAGCCAATTGTTTTTCGACTTTCCCGACCGGTTCGACCGCATCGAACATCAGCATTACGACGTCGGCGCGTCGGATACTCCGCATTGCGCGGTGCCGGCTATAGTATTCGATGTCGTCGGCGAGTTTGCTTTTCTTGCGGACGCCGGCGGTGTCGATGGCCAGAAGCGCCCGCCCGTCCATCTCGAACCGCACATCGACGCTGTCGCGAGTTGTCCCGGGGATTTCCGAGACGATGACCCGGTCAGTACCGGCCAAGGCGTTGATGAAGGTGCTCTTTCCGACGTTTCGCTTCCCGACGATGGCGAGTTTCATTATCGGTTCGTCTTCGGCCTCGGCGGCGGAACCGACACGCTCGGCGATTACCTCCAACAGCGCATCGGTGCCAAGTTGATGAGTGGCCGATATTACCATCGGCTTGCCGAAACCGAGCGCGTGCAACTCGCCTTGCTCGGTCAGCGTATTAAATGAGTCCACCTTGTTTGCCACGAGGATAACGGGCCTGTCGGCGTGGCGCAGGCGCTCTGCCACTGCCTTATCCAGCGGCGTTACGCCCTCGCGGGCATCGACCACGAACAATATCAGCGACGCCGCCGTCATTGCATAATCAATCTGGCCGGTAATCTCGTCGGTGAGGTTGTCGGTGTCTTCGATTCCGTACCCGCCGGTATCGACGAGTTCGACGTATCTTTCGGGGTCGGTTCCGATTGGCAGTGGCGTGCTGATCCGGTCGCGCGTAACGCCCGGCGTCGCATCGACGATTGCGATACGCCGGCCGGTCAGACAGTTCAGCAGACTGCTCTTGCCGACGTTAGGTCGGCCCACAATGGCAACAACAGGTAATCCCATATGAGATGTTTTACCCGCACTGGTCGGCTGAGCCAAGGCTTTGGTTGCCCATACCAACGAAAAATAACCGTCGGCGAGAATAAAATATCAATTCTGATCTATCCGCCCCAGCGATTCCCGTGCGTACCACACTTGACTGCAACGATTCGTCTGCTTCTTATTAGCAGTCGTGAAGAATCCATCTGACATTCGTTTTATCTGTTATCTTCGAAGTATCTCCAGACGGTGATTGCGTAGGATGCGAAGTTTGTACCGTCGTCGCCCAGGTCGGAGTCCGGTCCGACTGAATTCGCAGCCACCGTTCCGTCATCGGCAATGCTCTCGACCGCCCCGTCGCCGAACAGGACGTTAAACCTCGAATCATGACACCATTCGGCGCGAACCCCATAGGTAGTCAGCCCCGGCTCCTCATCGGCCTGACGTTGATGATCCTGATACCAGAACACATCGCTCAATATCGCTCCGGTGGAGAAGTTCATCGCGCGTTGCTCACCGTCTGCGGGGTTAATCTCGCGATAGGACAGGTCCGCACGAAGAAGCGGAACGGTTACGGTGTTCGCACCGAAATGGAATTTTTCGCCGCCGCCGGCCTGGGTGTATATGCCCAGCAATCCTTGCGACGCCCATCCCGACAGGCTCGGCGAGGCGCGGAAAACGTCCCGGCTATAGGGCATGCGCAGACAATAGGTGCTGAATTTGGAAGTGTGCGGGAAGTAACTGCTCGAACCGTCAACAAGCGATTTGTCAGCCCCCGGACAGATTGAATGGGCGACCGATATGTAATCGTCGGCGACGAGGCGATAAAGATTGACGTTTTCGACTCCCCTCCTGCCGAAGCAGTCCGGGTCGCCTTCCTGACTCCATCCACCCCAGTGTCCGCTGAGGGGTAGATTACCGTCGTAATCGCTGAATGCGAAGGGCGGAAGGTGGTTCTGATTTGCGCCGACGAATTGCCTCAAGGCTACACCGACGCCTCGTATCTGCATCGTACAGGAGGTCAGGAACGCCTGACGCTTCGCAGCCGACAGCGACGGAACCAGCATCGCTATAAGCAAAGCCAGGATCATCAGAACGACAAGAAGTTCAACGAGAGTGAAGCCCCCTTTTTCGCAGCCGACGGCGGAAAAAAACCGCACGGACCTCCTATCCGACCATCGACCTTCCATGCCTGCGACCCCATTCGCTTCAGTAAATGAATTGCTCACAACATCGCGCGCCGCAACGGGGGTGTCAAGTATATGTCACCCTTTTTTTATAAATTTATCGCCATTGAAAAGGAGGGTGAGCACTTTTTACCGAGAATCATCATTTTGGTGTTTGCCCTGCCTGGAACATGATAGCATGTTTAGAATGCCCCCTTTTCCAAAATTACTGGCCCCCGCCCCGACAATCAAATATAAAGATACGCGATGATGAATGTTGAATAGAGCTTCGTTGGAAACCTGAATGGTGAGCACCATACCGAAGCATCCAAAGATATACCACATTACCCATGTGGATAACCTGCCCAGGATCATTGAGTGCGGCAGACTGTTATCGGATGAGCAGCGGCTCCAGCTGCAGCAGGACACGCAGATAGTTGGGATTGAGAATATCAAGCAGGCTCGCTTGATGAAATCCATACCGTGCCATCCCGGAACCACTGTTGGACAGTTTGTGCCGTTCTACTTCTGTCCACGGTCAATAATGTTGTACATTCTGTATAAGGGGAATCATCCTGATCTGAAATACCGAGGTGGCCAGCGGCCAATCATCCACCTACAGGCAGACATGAAGGCTGCCGTCGAAGGGGCTGATTTGCAAGGCAAGCCGTGGGCTTTCACCGACGCTAACGCCAGGGCAAGTTATGCAAAATTCTATTGTGACTTATCCGATCTGGACGGAGTAAATTGGCACGCAGTAGCGGCCACGGATTGGCAGGATGCTGTGATCCAAGAAGACAAGCAGGCGGAGTTTCTCGTCCATGAGTCTTTTCCCTGGGAGCTTGTCGAAAAAATTGGTGTGTATGACGCTGGGATCAAAACCAGGATTGAAGAAGCCCTTGGCTCGTCGGAGCACAAACCTCTCGTAACCGTTAAGCGGGATTGGTACTATTAAGTGGAAGGGCCAGTGCGATGATAGAGATCAAACAAGGCGACATACTGAAAGCAAATGCCGAAGCCCTGGTCAACACTGTCAACTGCGCAGGTGTCATGGGGCGAGGCATCGCCTTGCAGTTTCGTAAGGCATTTCCTGGGAATTTCAAGGCGTACAAAGCTTTCTGCGACCGCGAGGAGTTGAAACCAGGCAAGGTTTTCATCTGTGATCTCAACCGTCTTGAGAATCCCCGCTATGTGATTAACTTCCCCACCAAGCGTCACTGGAAGGGCAAAAGCCGCTTGGAATACATCGAATCCGGCCTGATAGATTTAGTTGAGGAAGTCCGCAATAGGCATATTCGTTCGGTCGCGGTGCCGCCGCTTGGGTGCGGGCTTGGTGGTCTGCAGTGGGGTGAAGTCCGATCAAGGATCGAAGAAGCCTTTGGGGACCTTTCGGATGTGCATGTGCTGCTTTTCGAGCCAAAAGGCGCTCCGGCGGCAGAGAAGATGGTCAAAGAGGAAAAACTGCCTAACATGACAGTCGGGCGAGCGGCTCTTCTGGGACTGATGCGACGTTACCTTGCCGCATTAATGGATGTTGCAGTAACCCTGCTTGAAATTCACAAATTGATGTACTTCATGCAGGAAGCAGGTGAAAAATTGCGACTTCGATATTCTAAAGCACCCTACGGACCTTACGCGGAAAACTTACGCCACGTTCTTAGCTACATTGAGGGGCATTTTATCACGGGCTATGGTGATGCGGATGACGCTCCTGATAAACAGATCGAGCTCAAGCCCGGGGCCGCCGAACGGTCTGAAGTGTTTCTCAAGAAACATTCAAATACGCGAGCGAGATTCGACCGTGTGGTTCACCTGATTGAAGGGTTTGAAACACCCTACGGCATGGAACTGCTATCTACCGTCCATTGGGTTGCCATACATGAAGGCGCCTCAACAGCCGATGAGGCCATTGCCAAGACCTATGATTGGAACGAGCGCAAGCGGATGTTCAAGCAGGAACATATCCGCATTGCATGGGACGTTCTACGCAGCAAAGGTTGGTTGAAAAAATAGGGGGTTCACGGTCCTACCAATGCGGTAACTCATCGGTGGAGAAAGCAAATGGCGTATTATCTTGGTATTGATGTTGGAACATCCGGTACGAAGGCGCTGATTATGGATGCTCGTGGGCGAGTGCTCGCCACGGCTACGGGCTCCCATACGGTCAGCACGCCGAAACCGTCATGGTCCGAGCAGAACCCCCAACAATGGTGGACTGCAACGGTCAAGGCCGTCCGCGCCGCGATAACCAAGGCAAAAATCAACGGTGAGGATATTGCCGGTATCGGACTGACCGGACAAATGCACGGACTTATCTGCCTGGACAATTCCGGCAAAGTCCTCCGGCCGGCCATTATCTGGAACGACCAGCGTACAATCGAACAGGCCGAGGAAATCGAGCGGAAAGCCGGCGGAAAGGCCGCCCTCATCCGGCTCGTCGGTAACGTCGCAATGACGTCGTTCACGCTGACGAAATTGCTTTGGGTCCGTCGGTACGAGCCGAAAGTCTATGAGAAAATCAGCCACATCCTCCTTCCCAAAGATTACATTCGCCTTCGATTGACGGGTGAATACGCCGGCGACGTTTCTGATATGTCCGGGACGCTTATGCTTGACCAGCGAAAGCGGGATTTCTCGGCGAAGATGCTGAAACTCTTCGGGATTGACCGCGAAATTCTCCCACCGGTGTATGAATCGCACGAAATCACCGGTGAGGTAACTCGTCGCGCCGCGGGGCAATTGGGCGTCTCGGTTGGGACGCCTGTGGTTGCCGGTGCGGGCGATCAACCGGCAGGGGCAGTCGGATGCGGCGTCGTGAAGGCCGGCGTGGTCTCGGCGGCAATAGGGACCTCCGGCGCAGTCCTGACACACTCGAAAAAATACGTTACCGACCCGGCCGGCGGGGTGCAGACGTTCTGCTCTGCTGTGTCGGGCGAGTATTGCATGTTCGGATGCATTTTATCGGCAGGCGGGTCGGCCCAATGGCTGACCAATACGCTCAAAGGCGAAACCTATAAGTCGCTTGCCACCTTGGCGGCAAAGGCTGGAACGGGCAGCGGCGGGTTGTTTTTTCTTCCTTACCTGACCGGTGAACGGACGCCTCACGCCGACCCGCTCGCCCGTGGCGGATGGATCGGACTGACCGCACGCACGACCCGTAACGAACTGATCCGCTCGGTGATGGAAGGCGTAACGTTTGCGATGAACGACGCGCTGACAATCCTGCGCAATCGCGGAATCAGACCGAGGCAGATTCGCCTCTCCGGTGGAGGAGCCAGAAGCGCGCTTTGGCGACGGATGCAGGCTGACATCTATGGCTCGACCTGCGTTACAATCCGAACGGAGGAAGGACCCGCCTACGGAGCCGCCATCCTCGCCGCGGTCGGCACGGGCAGGTACGCTTCGGTTCCGCAGGCCTGCGAGACTATCGTAAAGACAACGCAGACGATAAAACCCAGTCCCGTCGCAAAACGCGCTTACGCACGTTATTACAAGCAATACCGCCGGCTTTACCCGGCGCTGAAAAACGAATTTCCCCTCATAGCGAAACTACAGCAATAGAGCAGGAGAAAAAACATGGACGCGATGGACGCTATTCTTTCCCGCAGGAGTATCCGCAAGTACACCGACCAGGCCGTGCCTGAGGAGATGATAAAGGCGCTGCTAGAAGCCGCCATGATGGCACCATCGGCGGGTGATCAGCGGCCATGGCTATTTGTGGTGATCGACGACCGCCGGATGCTCGATGAGATAACTACGTTCCATCCATATTCGGCGATGCTGAAAGAGGCCCCGGCGGCAATCATGGTCTGTTACGACCAGCAGTTGGTGGAACTGGAAATAGTCAAGAAGGAACTCTGGTGGATCCAGGACTGCTCGGCGGCTACGGAGAATCTCCTCATTGCAGCCAACGCTACCGGTCTGGGTGCTGTCTGGCTTGGCGTCTATCCGACCGAAGATCGGGTTGCTCGGTTCCGAGAACTGATAGGCGCGCCGGAACATATTGTGCCGTTTGCTCTGATTTCCATCGGTTTCCCGGCAGAACAGAAGCCGCGGGAAGATCGCTACGACGAGTCAAAAATTCGTTATAATCAGTGGTGAACCGAGCGACAGCCCACAGAAGGCCTCCTGTGGGCTTGTCGCTGTTCGCAAATACAAAGCGCCCGCTTGGGCAACGTGAAAGGAGACTGTCAGAAATGCATATCGTCGATGTTCACCTGCACAATTTTACGGCCAAGGAACCGGCGGACGATTGGGACCCCAGGACGCTCGTCGATTCAGGCGTCATAAACAAGGCCTGGCTTCTGTCCCTGAATGGCGTGCCGGAGGGAAGCGCAACGGATGAGCAGAGTATCGCACTGGCGCGGCAGTATCCGGAACTATTCGTTCCGTTCGGATACCTGGATTTCCGTAAGGGCCCCGAGCGGATCGACTGGCTTTACGAGCAGGGCTTTGTCGGACTAAAAACCATCTGGCCGCCGAAGCCGTATGATTCAAAGGAGTTTTTCGGCCATTACCAACGGGCGCAGGAACTGCACATGCCGATCCTCTTCCACGTCGGCGGCGGGTATTACTACCCTGTAGGGGATGCGAAGAAGTCCGGTAACACCGCGAATATGACAATAGAGCAAACCTATGGGCGGAACATGCTGCCCATTCACATGGACGCCATAGCCAAGAGTTTTCCCGACCTGGTGATTATCATGGCGCACATGGGAGGGAATGTTCATTTCTTCGAACAGGCAGCCTGGATATGCTACGGGAACTCCGGTATGCGGGGAAGGGCCAAGATGTACATGGACATCTCCGGCGACCTGACTTATATGTTGCAGTCGCTGGTGATGATAGGGAACATTATGCGCGAGATAGGTCCGGACTATTTCCTCTACGGTTCCGATACGTGGTATTCGCGTGCGATTGAGGTGGCGCGATTCTGGAAGTTCTTTTTCAAGAACGGACTGTGCATGAAAGACGACGATATCGCCAAAATCATGGGGCTGAATGCGGAGGAGTGCATCAGCGAAGCACTAAGGCATCGCAAGGGAAATGCGAAGTAGTCTTCGATAACGGCTGAATCACGGGCAGGGTCGTTCGCCCCGGAGACACAGAGGTCCAGAGATGACAAGGACGCACTTGGGATTGCGGGCACGTGGATATGTTCGCTCCCGATGCGGAGGAATAATGACGTGAATTTCGATCTGACGCCGGCACAGCGGAGGTTTCTTCGCTCTACCGGACGAACAAGGCGGCCGGAGGTAACCATCGGCAAGGCGGGCATTAATGAGAACGTCTTGACCCACGTTCGCGCGCAACTTGCCCGACGGGAACTTCTCAAGGTACGCCTACCGGCTTTAAGTGCTGCCAGTCGCACCGCGTCAGCCGATGAAATCGCTCGCCAAACCGGCGCGACGCTGGTGGACCTGGTCGGTCGGAACGCCCTGCTCTACAGGCCCAACGAACAACTACCGGAAGAGGCGCGCGTCAGGCTGACCGGTCAGGCCAAACGTTCTTGACTTGGCGCGGACGGACGATAGAATACCTCGCCCGAAAGAAAGAAACCTATAATAAGGAGTAAACAAAATGAGCGGATTTCAGAAAAAGGCTCTTTGGATCGCACTGGAAGGACAATTCCGGGAACGAATATCGAAGGACCCCGCCGACGGGGCCGAGCAGATTCGCAAGATCGTCTCCGACTGCGCCGAGATGGGGTTCAATCTCATCTTCCCGTGCGTCAGGACGCACGACAACACCAACGGGTACACCAGCGACATCGAGAAAAACTACTACGGATGGGACCTGCTGGAGGTCTTCTGCGAAGAGTGCAAGAAGCACGATATCGAGATTCATCCGTGGTTCTGTTTCTGGGGCGACGGCGCGCGGGTGCATCCGGAATCGACCGTTGTCGATTACGACGGCAGCCTCACTGACATAGGCGACGGTAATTTGACGATGTGCCCGATGAGGCCTGAAGCGCAGGAGTACATGCTCTCGCTGGTAACTGAACTCGTCGAGCGATACCCGATTGACGGCTTCCACATGGACTACATCCGCTACCCGCACAGGCCCTGCTACTGCGACTATCACCGCGACCAGTTCCGCCGGAAGTTCGGCATCGACCCGCGCGAACTGGACGAAGGCTCGCAGTTATGGGACGCCTGGAATCAATTCAACGTCGATGGTCTGACCGACTTCGTCGGTCGCGTCTCCGGGAAGGTCAGCGAGGCGGGCAAGAAGGTCTCTGCGGCGCTTTTCCCCTGCGGCCGGCACGCGGTCGATTCCCCCGATAAGCCCCTGGTCCTCAACCGCATCGTTCCCGGTAAGGAAATGGGCGAGGCCCAGCACAACAAGCGTTACTGGGCCATTTTTCAGGACTGGCCGTACTGGTGCCGGATGAGGTATCTGGACTACGCCGCCATAATGCAGTACACGCCTCATTTGGACATGGCCGCCGAGACCGCCGAGGCGGGACCGACATTGTCCAACGGCGCACAGTTCATCATGGGGCTGGGGCTTATCTGGGACCAGACGGCCGATACGCTCGTTAAGCAGATTCAGTTATGCGCCGAAAAGGGCCTGACCGGTATCTGCTTCTACGACTACTTCCACCTGATGGACTGGTCCGAATCCGACAGAAGCAAAGTCGTCGCCAGCCTGAAATAGTGAAGACCAAAGCGATCAAACTGCTCTACGGCAAGGACGGTATGGTCCTTCGTGTGCCGGACGAGACGGTGGTATTGGTCGGTAAGGACGCTCCGGCCATTGCCGATCCGACAGCGGCGGTTGCCGGAGCGATGGGAAATCCTATCGGCTCACCGCCGCTGGCGGAACTGGTCGGCAAAAATCGGCCTCGGACCGTGGCGATAACAATTTCCGATATCACCCGCCCAGTACCGAACAAGGTATTTCTCCCGCCGATGCTGAATGTGCTCAATGCCGCGGGCGTGGTCGATTCGCAGATCGTCATCATCATCGGCACGGGAATGCACAGGTCAAGCACGCCGGAAGAACGCGATATTCTCGTCGGTCGGGAAATTCAATCCCGCATCGAGGTAATCGACCACACTGCCGACGATGCCGGCACGCTGGTAAAGGTGAGTGATAACCCGCCCGTAAGCGTCAATCGCCGCTTCGCCGAGGCGGATTTCCGGATTGTTACCGGGTACATCGAATCGCATTTCATGGCCGGTTTTTCCGGCGGGCGAAAGGGCGTTTGTCCGGCTTTGGTGGACCTGGCGACGATCGAGCGGTTCCACGGCTACGAAGCCTTGGCCGACTCGCGGGCAGACACCGGCGTTCTCGAAGGAAACCCCTGCCATGAAATCGCGCTGAAAGTCGCCCGGACGGTCAGTGTGGATTTCCTTTTCAACGTCGCCATCACGCGCGACAGGCGAATCGCCGGAATCTACTGCGGCGAACTGAACGCCGCTCATCTGGCAGGGTGCAAAGACGTATCCGAGTGGACCTCATCCGACATCGACGACGCCTTCGACCTGGTCATTACCAACGGCGGCGGGTACGCCCTGGATACGACCTTTTACCAGGCCGTCAAGGGTATGTGCGGGGCCATGCCGGCACTGGGTCCGGACTCCACGCTGCTGATCGCCTCTGCCTGTTCGGAGGGGCTTGGCTCGAAGCCCTTCGGCGAGTTGATCCTGTCCTATGGCGGCGACTGGCGGCGGTTCCTTGCCGACATCGCCGCCGCCGAAACCGTCAGGCTGGACCAGTGGGAATTCCAGATGCGCACCCGTGTGCTGAAGCGTATCGGCCTGGAGAAACTCTGGTTCGTCAGCGACGGGATCGACTCGGCAACCCAGAAGCGAATCGGCATAACGCCCATCCTCGGCGACGGCGACGCCACCGCCCGCGCTCAGTGTGCTATCGACGAATTCATCGCCGCCAACCCCGCTGCCCGCATCGCCGTTATTCCAGACGGGCCTTACACGATGCTGCGCCGCAATTCATAGAGCGAACCAAATTCGGGTTTTCACGTCGATGCTTGAGTGCGCAAAGTTGGACAAAAACTGCTCGAAATGGTGACCGGTTACTGATAGCGCTTCGAAGATGATCGATGACTGTAGTAGCCGGCCTTCGGCTCTGAGGCTCAGGCCGGCTACTTCTTTACATTTTTTATTACCCTGCGGTGCGGATGATTTTTTTGACTTTATCCGATGGCAGAGCCAGTGTGCCCATTGCCTGAGCGGCAGCGTTGCGAATCGTCAGCGACCCCTTGCCCATTACGTCGGCGATGACGGACTGGACCCGTTTTTCGGTGAGTTGGTTTCCGAATTGACGAACCGATTCGCTCAATGCTTCGTAAGCGGCGACGCGCACCTGCTCGGACGCTTCGACATCGACAGCCAGAGACGCGATCGCCCGTTGTGCCTCGGCGCCGCGGAACTGGGCCAATGCCTGGGCCGATGCGATACGCACAGGGTCGCGCTTGTCGGACAATGAGGCGATAAGGCTCTTGGTAGCGCCGGTGAGGTCACAGACGGGATTGTTCGTCGTCGCCAGTAATCGCATGCACTTAGCGGCGCGGATCGACCACTCGGCGGCTTCGTCTTCATTCATAGCCGCGACGCCCGACGCTTTCGCCGATGCGGTTTTCATTGCGCCGGCCATTCCCGCCTCGTCGAGACTGTCATCGCACAGGATAACGACGAGCGGGTCGCTTCCTGCGAGTTTTTTCATTGCGGCGATTTCGCCCCTGGAGGCGACGACGATAACGGGCGTCCTTCCGAAGATGGCTTCTGCCCGTAATGCTGCGATTGCCTTTGCGACGTCCGGCGCGGTTATCTTCGCCGCCAGCACAACGAGGTCCGCTCCACCGGCTTCCCTTGCTGCATAGAGCGCCTTTCCGAAAACCGCATCGTCTATAACTTTACACCCGCTTCCGCGAAGAAGGTCTTTGACCTTGTTCCTTTCCGCCAGATCCGGGTGGGCGAGAACTGCCGTTGGCGTGCCTGTCGCACGCAGGGCTTCGGTCAGGACCGGAACGACCAGATGCCATCCCGGGAACCGCTTCTGCGGACGCGACATGGCAAGGGCTTCGGCGGCATGGTATCGCACCCGTCGCGACGGGTAGGTCAGCGCCGAAACCAGGGGCTGGGCGCCGCCGGCGACCGTAGCGACGAGATTCTTTGCGCCGGTAGTTCGACCGAGCGCTTTTATCGCCGCCAGTGCGACGGCGATATCGCCGTCCTTCATCGCCACTGCCAGGACTCGCTGGAGGTATCCGGCGCCGGCGGCGAGGGCGGTGAAATCCGCACCGGGCTGATCGGCTGAATGTGTCGGGTCTTTGGCGCCTTTGAGATTGGCCTCTTTTCGAAGATTGGCGGCGATCCAGATTACCACAGCCGGGTCAAAATCGGCGTCGTGCTCAAGGGCTTTGCGGGCGGTTCGCATTGCATAAACCTCGTTGAAAATGGAGACGGGAACCACCTTGTAAGTCAGTCCAAACCCTTTACGCCAGTACCAGACGTTGGCTGTGTCGTAGCGTGAGTCGGGGTTGCAGGATTCGTCGCGGTTGTAGTATTTCGACGACAGGTCGTAGAACAGTTCCGCCGACGGTTTGTTTAATGCGACCTTTCCGGCACATGACGAAAGCGCGCCGCGTGCGGCATTCCGCGTACGGTCCATCAGGGACTTCTGTTCGATAAGTTCCTTCAGGTACGGCGCCGCCTGGGGATAACCGATTCTTCCGAGCGTCCGACAAATTGTCTCTTTGACGAACGCATTTTCGATCATCAGGGCTTCGGAAAGCGCGCGAACCACGGAGACGCGCCCGGCTACGCCTTGTTTGGAACCTCCGAGCCTGGGCAGGACGGCAACAATTCGTTCCCGCAGCAGGGCGGGGGTTTTGACGTTGGAGAGTTTCTCGATCATTTGCGGAATGGCGTATTCGCCGGCATCGACGAGGCGACTGGTCGCTTCGAGAAATTGTCGTGGGTTACCGCCGAGCATCTTAATCCACCGTGCTATTTCGGAAGGGTCTGTGCGTACAGCCAGAGCGCCGGCGTCGATGATGGCCATAACCTTACTAATGACAGGTTTGAGGTCTTTTAGGGATTGTCCGCGTGCGAGGATCAGGCTGCTGGCGTCTCTACCCTTCTCGTCCTTTACGGACAGATTATACAAATCCCGTGGATTGGGTTTGGCGTCGATAATTGCCTGTCCGTAACTCTTGGCAATCTCGGGGCGGGCCATAAGGATGTAGTGGAGGAAGTTGTCCCACAGGGCCGGTAATTTCCCTTTGCTCGCGTCAGCGGCGGGGGCATCAGCCCGTTGGGCATATACCGAACCCGCCGTTAACGCCAACACCAAAACAATCGCTATTCCAACAGTCGCATTGAACTTTCGCATGATTTCTCCCGGTGAAGGTATAGGACACTCCGGATTGTCGTGTGCTTTTCAGAGCATGATTATAGATTCACGCCGCCGGGTGTCAATAAATTGTGCTCGTGTAATTGAGGTAAAAATCCTCGCCCGCCGGGTCAGTCTTCCGCATCCTCGGCTGGGAATCTCGGTTCTCGCCCTTCCAGTACAGCCACAACGTCATGAACCACCCCGCACATTGCCGCCAGTGCCGCCGGAACGCGGGCGGCTATATGGGGCGTAAGAATTACATTTTCCAGTCCGAAAAGGGGATAATTCGCCGGTGTCGGTTCGGGTTCATGGCAATCAATGACTGCTCCGGAAAGGTGGCCTGCCCGTAGAGCGTCCGCCAGGTCAGACGCCACCACGCAAGCGCCGCGAGCGGCGTTTATCAACTGCGAACCGCTCTTGAACTGCCTTAATGCTTCGGCGTCAATAAAATTTCTCGTCCGCGCGGTCAGGGGTACGTGCACAGTTACGATGTCGCTGCGGGCGTAGAGCGTCGGTTTATCGACGGCTTCGGCCCGGTAGTCCAGGGCGATGTCCCTGATGTCGTTATACAGGACTCTCATACCAAGACCGACAGCCGCCCGACCTACGCGCGAACCGATGCGACCTGCTCCGATTATCCCGAGCGTCAGGGATGAGATGAAACGCCCGAATTTATTTTTGCGTGTGGCGAGAAATTCTTCCGGTGTTACCGGTCCGGTCATTTCCCAGAATCGGCGGTTCATCTCGATGATCATGCGAATCGTGTAATCCACGACAGCCAGCGTGTTGGCTTCGGGTGTGTTGACGACTTCGACGCCGCGTTGCCGGCAGGCGGATACGTCGATATTTTCCAGCGCCACGCCGGCGCGCCCCACGACTTTCAGATTCGGCGCTCTGCCCAGCAAATCCCGATTCACCTGTGTGTACGTTCGCACGACCAAGCCGTCAGCCTGGGCGATGTGCTCGTTGATATTATCAGGATCGGCCCGACGGACCTCGGCGTGAGCGGCGAGGTATTCCAGTGCGGCATCGTCCAGAGGTTCAGACACTACGACAATCGGTTTCTTCTGCGACATAGTGCCGGGTAGTCTATACATTACCTGCCGGACTATCCACCCCTACACTGCAATCGAGATTACGAATCACTCCCAGGTAGTATCTTTTCCAGTTCGGTAATCAGCGGGGGGAGGTCGTTTTCCACAATCTCCCAGAGAAGATCAAAATTCACCTGATCGTATCCATGAATCAGGCGATTCCGCAACCCGATGATTTCAGGCCAGGGAATTCCCGAATACTTCTCCCGCTTGTCCGTCGGGACTCTTGCCGCAGCCTCGCCGACAATCTCCAGTAATCGCACCAACGAAAGATTAAGTTGCCTGTCATCATCCAAGTCTTCACGCTTTTTCCCGCAGACCGTTTCATGGGCTTCGCGCGCATAATCAAGCATGTGCCGCAAACGCACTGTTGTATCACGCCGCGTCATACTGAACCTCCGCTTCAGCCAGCACTTCCTCGCGAAAATATTTGCTCAAATCCTGCAAGGTGTTCAGGTCAACCTTCCGGCCTATAATTTCGGACATTTCATTCTGCATCCTGAAAAACGCCAAGCCAGGAACGCGTCCCGGTTCAAACTCCACCAGCACATCCACGTCACTGTTCGGGCCAAAATCATCGCGTATAACAGAACCAAACAGAGCAAGGCGGCGAATGTGGTTCTTCCTGCAAAACGAGGTGATTTTTTCCTTGTCAATTGTTATACGAACCGGCATCGATATTTCCTGTTCTGTTTCTAATGAGCAGTCGGCGCATAAACCAGCCCCAGCCTGTGACTGTACCGTAGTGTACAACTTCCCTACTTAAAATGGAAGCGCATCACCCGTTGTGTTACGCCGCGATGGCTGTCGGTGTCGCTGTTGGTGGGACGCGAACAACGCTATTAAGTCCGAATCGTCCCGGCTCGACGCCGAAAGCGGAAAAATCCGTGTACCATTGCCCGTCGGCGACGTATCGGAAGCGGTAATCGCCTTCTGAGAGCGGGAGACGAAGTATCCAGTAACCGTCGTCCTGGCGGATCATATTGAGTTGATCGTTACGCCAACCGTTGAAATCGCCGCTAAGAAACACCTCGGCGACATCAGGCCTGTAAAAGCGAAACTCGACGTGCCCATCCGTGTGCAATGTTACCATTCGGTTGTCCTTTCCCAAAATAACTCTGATATTGGGAGTATCGGAGGGAAAATCGGCGGGGTTAAGTAACGATTTTACGGATTGGGTAAATTTTCCCGTCTCTGCGGGTATTTATCTTGCCGGTTTAGTAGTGGTAGCAGGTGCGGTAGCGGGGGCAGACGTTGTGGCAGGCATGGTGCGCGGCAACGCGCCGGGCGAACCGAAGTATTTGCGAATTGTCTTCATTGCCGGTTTCCCCGTCGGGACATAAGAGGTATCTTTCATCCCGCCGACCTGTTCGCGGTGATTGCGCCACTCCCATATCAGCACGCCGGCGATGGACTTTTCGCCCTTCCAGGTCTCAAAAAACGCCTTGAAGCAATTATCCTGCGTTACCGGGTCGGGCGTCTTCGAACCGTAATAATTCCAGGGTTCCTTCGCGCATCCCTTCTGACTGGGCCAGCCGACCTCGGTGAACAGGATCGGCTTCCCCACTCGCCGCTGCCAGGCGAGAATTTTCTTCTTTATCGGCTTCCAGGACTCCGTCAGCACGTCCAGCGTGGGTTTCTTGTTGCCGACGAGATCGTAATAGACGGTCATCCCTACCAGGTCCAGGTCGTCCCACCATTCGATGTCTTCGTAATGGTCCCAGTTGGCCGAATAACTGAGTTGACCTTTATAGACCTTTTTGACCTCTTTGATAAGTTGTCGCCATCGGCGGGTCTGGTCTTCCAGATCAACCATCTCCGAACCGACCATAAACACTTCGGTCTTTGTCTCGGCTGCAACCTGTGCGTAAAAGAGCAGGTAGTTTTCGTAGTGTTTCCACCAGTAGTCCGGGTCGGGCGGGTTGATTCTTCCCCGCCACTCACGCGGACGGGGTTTTTCCAGAAGCACTATCGGCATCAGCACTACGCGAAGCCCACGCTTGTGGGCGAGATTGATGAGGCCTTTCAATCTTTTTATCGAGGGGACTTTGCGGTATTCGATGAACAGTGAATTTGAGGATGCGTTTTCCTGAAAGGCTGCCAGTGCAAAACAGATGGTGTTTGCTCCGGTGTCGGCGATTTCATCGACGTACTTCTCGAACGGGTTACCTTCCCAGTAGGACTGCAATTGGAGCGTCATCCCGCGAAGTTCGCCTGCGCGCGAGGGTTTTATCGGCGGGCCGTCGTCGGGAAGGGACGGATATTTGCCCTTCCTGAACGCCTGCGGCGCCGCCACCGCGCCCAGCAGCAACACCACCACGCCCAAAATCGCCCAACGCTCACGTCGGATATTGCTGCGGCGAATCGGATTGTCGTCAAAATCGTCCATGCTTTAGCAATCAGCAATCAGCGTTCAGCATTCAGTTTTTTCTTTTGCTGATCGCTGAATGCTGATTGCTGACCGCTTCTTTTCAATCTTTCAGCGAGGCTTTTCCCGTCCAGTCCGGCGGGTATTGCCTCGGGCCGACCAATAAGATGCAACATCGTGGGCATTAAGTCCACTGTTCGCGCTGCGGTTATTGAACTTTTCGCCGGCAAGCCCGGACCGGCCCATATCCACGGTACGATAATCTCATGATTCAGCAGCCCGCCGTGGCCGCCTTTTTCCGCGCCGCCGAAGGCCCACCCGTCGGCAGCGAAAAGGACAATATCGCCGCTGCGAGGCGAATCGTTCAACTCGATTAATTGCACAACGCAGTCCGGCTTGGGCGTGTCCAATGTCGCAGCCAGCCAGGCGTCGGCGTCGTGATATTCGCCGTCCATCAAGGCTGACGCTTTGGGACTGGGCGCATAACCCAGCGGGTCGGTTCCCTTCGTTACACGATAACGATACAATTTTTTCCCATCACGGATAATACGGTCAATCACGCCGACGCCGGTTTTGTTCTGCACGCGAACGCTGTTATCGCCAAGACGGACCATCATCAAGTCTGTCGCCGGTTGCCGGACCAGAAGGCTCGGTAGATCGTTCAACGGACCGTCGATACAGAATGGGGCGTAAAAAAAATTGCCAATTTCTTCTTCCGTCGGCCTTTGCCACCAGTGTTCGCCGGTGCGGATGTGGATGCAGCATCGTCGCATCCCGCCGGTTACGACGACTGCGCGGGCCTTGGCAAAGTGGGCGACGCGCTTCTCGAATAATTCATCCCGACCATATCGCTTGCTGATTGTCGGAATTTTGAGTTTCCTGGAAAAATACTTTGCTACATCAAAATGCTTCGGCGTATCGACGAAGCCGTGGTCGGAAATCAGCGTGATGTAGGTTTTTTCGAGTATGCCGGCTTTTTCCAGCGATTGGCAGATGTGCCCTATCTGTCGGTCGATGTCGAGGATCATCTCGGTGTATGGCGGGGCCTTCGTGCCGTAGGCATGGCCTGCGGTGTCGGGCGTAACGAAGTAGGCGAAGATGTACTTTGGCCAGCGTCCTGTGCGGTTGGCTACGTCGGCTATCAATTCAAACCTTGCGGTGGTCAGGTGGTTGACGTTTTTTTGCATACCGAAGTGCCAGGAAACGCCGGCCGTCATCCAGTTGTCGATATTGCGCGTAGCGCCCCTGCGGACGGGAGCGAGTATCGTGGCGGTGAACTCGTCGGCGAGGGCCTCGTAAATCGTCGTCGCGCGAAAATCCGAATCGACCTGCTGGTAGGTCTTTATGAAGTTGTAGTTCTGGAAGATGAGGCTGTGGCGGTCGAACCACTTGTTTCCGACGATTCCGTGGTGGCCCGGCAGCAGGCCCGTAGCGAACGACGTGTCGTTGGCGTATGTAATTGTCGGCAGCGAGGCGACGGCCCCATGAACGGTTACGCCGCGATTGATGAGATATTTTGTGATATTTGGAAGTTTGCCCGCCTTCTGAAGCGAGCCGAAGGCCTCGATGTCCACCCCATCAACCCAGAACACCAGCCCCATTTTTTCCGGTACTACGGTTTCGGGCGCAAGTTCAACCCTCGGCGGCGCATCAGCAACGCACGACGACAGGGATAACCCCGCCGCCATCAGCAGCAGCAACGATATTTTAGAAATTTTCGACGTCATACGATCTTTCAGTGAGGGGTATATTACTCGAACCGATGTTGTCGATAAAGTCGGAAATAGGCGGCATTTTAGAGCGTTTTGGATAATTCTTGTCGCATCCTTGCTGCTGCGTTTAGCCGTCGCTGGAACGGCGACGGGGGAAGGCGAGGCTCAAAACCATCGCCGTTCCGGCGACGGCTAAACGAGATACGAGAATCATTATGCAAAACGCTCTAAATAACCCACATTGTCACATTCAGAGTAACCCGCCTCACAGGGCCTGAACGCGCTATTCTTGCTTTACAGATCGGGAAAAATGTCAGTCTTGCTGGTCGTATCTCCGTTGTTTTCATTCCTGTTCTGGCAGGATGCCATCAAGAATTCCCTTTAATATACCGTCCAATTCATCGGGACTCAGACCATTCCTCGATTCAACAAGGACTACGTTTAGATCATCCCCGATAGTCTCGATAAATTTCTTGCGCAAGTACACGAGTTTTCCCCTAGCCCTTGCACTCTTCAACTTCCAGACTTCCCAGATGTCATCGCGAAGTTGCTTAAGCCATGTTTGTAGGTTTTTGTTGCGATCCGCGAGATGACCATGAAAACATCTGATTGCATTATTGATATTTTGGGCACTCGAGCACCTGCTTACGAAAGAATTGCACACATGGCAGGATGTAATCTCATTCATGTTCTTTACTTTCTTGATTGTGCCTGACTGCTCGTCAGGAAAGAAATTATTGACGGCCTCTTTGATCTTCCAATTGAGTTCGCCGTTTTTTGCTGGCACTATATGCTCAACAGTAAATTGACGCCACATATCGAACTTAGTTTCGCTGTTTCCCCCGCTTAATATACCGAAACCGCAGTAGAGACAAGTGCCCTTACTCCTCTTGTGAACGTCTCCCCAGCCTATCAAGGACTGTGGCTGACAGGAAAGTGATTTTACTTCATCCCATGTCATTGTGTGTTCTCCTGATTATTTATTCGCTTGCACTTTCCGCGTGCTGACAGTTGAATCCCCTGTTTATCTGCTGTGGCTAATTCCTCGCATCATGGTATCCAAATATCGATTAGAATTCCTTGATAGTCCATCGGGTCATTCACCTCTTCTTTTGCGGCAGCCTCGGCTTCGGCATCTTTCTGTCTCCGTGCTTCATAGGCCGCTCTCACCTGAGGGGAAGCATCAGGCCCTGGGTCCAATACAACCCCAGGAGGGAGTTCAGAGAGTTCAGCTGTGCCCCCTCTTGCCCGTTCCGCCTTCACCGCTGCCTCCGCCGCCCTATCTTCCGCCTTCTCTTTCGCTTTTATCTTGGCAAACATTGCCTTGTCGTGGATTCGGTACTTTATCATCACAGACTGATGTTCCCCAACAGCCATTGCGATCTTCATCTCCTTTTCTTCCATCTGAGGGGATGTCATAAGAATTAGCGGCATACCTCCGGTAACACCTATCCCTCGATAATACCCGCTCCCTTCACATATAGCACGGCTTACCAATGTTCGGCCAGCGTAGGCCTCTGGATTGGAAATTACTTTTCGGATGTCTGTAGTTCCCGATGGAAGGCCCACTCTACTCAGCAATCCCGTCCTCCAAACAATCAGCAAGCCGACGCCCAGAACCACAACTACTGCGACAGGGATAATCCATTTCGGAATCCCCTTACGATACGAGGAACCCGACCTGTAGCGAGTTGTGCGTGCGGGCCGGTAACCGTGTGCGGGTTGCTTGGTAGCCGTAATCAATTCGTCCATAGGCGATGCAGCCTGTGGGGTAACGCTCCTTGGCTTGGATGGTTCAACAGAATTGACTGGCTCGTCGAGATAGCGGACGACCTCCAGCACGAATTTTGTTCCACATTTGCCACACTTCAGGACTTTGCCTACCGATGGATCGGAAAGACTCCATGTTGTCCCACAATTGACACATTTGACTTTCATAATCGTCTCCCCAACAACTTGATTAATAATCCCATATCTCGCTTTTTCTTAGGCAGATAACTACTCAAAGATGGCACCGCACTGAGGGCACTGGTGTTTTTTAGGAATAAGAAGGATTAGCAACCCTAAGCCGCAGGTGAAAATTGCAACAATGATGGCAACCGGCACAACCCACGAATCCCACTTCTTCGGCATGTAACCCTGGAAACCGCACTGGGCGCACCGTCTTTGCGGAGTGATCATAACTGGCGCTGAGGATTGTACTGGTGACTGAGGCTGGATTGGCGGACCAGCGGGAGAAGATTGCTGCGCTGCACCTGCTAATTCATCCAAAGCAGATGCGGAAGTCGGAGAAGGTGCTGCTCCAACATCTTCCGTCAATTCCAGGACATCCACTATGAACGCGTGTTTACACTTCGGGCATCTGACTGTTTTACCGCTTGCATCGTCTGGCGCTGTCAGAGTTGCCCCGCACTTTTCGCATGTAACTTTCATACGGTCCCCTTTCAATTCCCAATGAGATACGATTGTCGAATGTGGGATTCTACGGCTGATTTGTGGGCTTCTCAAACCAATTCTTTAGCACAAACGTGGTCACAAACACCGCGACCACGCCACCCGCTGTTTTTACTGACTACTGGCTACCGACTACTGACTACTATTTCTTTCCATTTGCCAGGTCGATGAGTTTTGCGAGTTGTTCTGCCAGTCCTTCGTCGATTAGTTTGCGGATGCGGTCGGCTGGGTGAAATACTTCGAGCATGAATGTTCCGTCGTATCCGGTGCTGTGCATTGCAACGGTCATCGCTTCGGCGTCGATCGTACCGCGAGTTATCATCTCGTGGTCGTCGCCCTTGCCTGAATTGTCGGAGATGTGCGCGTATATCATTGTACTGCCGGCTGCAACGACGGCTTCGACCGGATCGCCGACCATGTTGGCGTGTCCGCAATCGAAGCACATCCCGGTATTGGCTGCGTTCACTTCGGTCAGGATGCCGGCCAGTTCGGCGACGTCCGATCCGATGGCGTGGTAGCCTGGCATGTTCTCGAATGCGAAGGTGATACCGGCTCCGGTTCCGAATGCGCCCAGTTCGGCGATGGATTTTTTCAGTTGTTCGATGCGGCAGGCACGTTCTTCGGGCGGGACGCCGTTCTCTCGGATAGTTGCGCAGTGTACCACGACCAGTTTGCCGCCGAGCGCGTCGGCCAGTTCGGCCTCTCGTTTGAAGGTATTGACCGCGAAGAGTCTGGCCTGTTCGTCCGGGGCGGACGGGTCGAACTGCTCGCCGAAGACACCGTGCAGACTGTCGCAGGGCATACCACCGGCGGCGATGGCGTCGCGCATCTGTTCGAGAGAGATCGACTTGGCCTGGTTGCGATACGCCTGGACGACCTCGCAGCCTAGTTGTCGGTAACATCCCAGCCATTCCGGCGGGTCAAACTCATCGAATCCGATTGCCGCTATTGTGCCTAATTTGACCATCTTTGGATTCACCTCAACCGCTATGACGCGAGGTACCTTCTTTCAGGAAATCCGAATACCGAAATACGAAATACGAAACAAATTCAAAATCCTAAATTCAAATGTTCTAAACAAGTGCATCAATATCTAATTGAGGCATCAGCCGTGTTTTGAGAATTTGAATTTTGGTCATTCGATATTGTTTCGTATTTCGAGATTCGTATTTCGGATTTCAACGCTTTACTGTTCAGACATTATTTCTCGCCTAATTTTTCCCTTATCAATTCCGCTCTTGCCTCGCCTCGTTCCGACGGCGACATGCTCCGGCCCAGGTGCATTTGGAGATGTGCCGGCTGGGTCAGCAGCGACAATTTGTTGAGCGTTTCGACCGTTATATCACTAATTATATTCAGGCTCAATCCCAATCGCAGTTGGCTTATAAGGTACAGCACTTCCTCGGAGGAGATCAGTCTTGCCGATTTCATCACGGCTTGTGCCCGGCAGACGCGGTCTTCCAGGGCTGCCCGACGATTCTCCAGCAGCGCCGCCCGTGCGCTGCGTTCGTAATCAATGATGCCCGGAACGATCTGCTCCCTGAAATCACTGACGATCTGCTCTTCGCTTTTTCCGAGCGTGGTCTGGTTGGAGACCTGGAACAGGTCGCCGATTGCCTCGGTCCCCTCACCGTAAAGCCCGCGCACGGCAAGGTGCATGTCGCGCGCCGACCGAAGAACCTTCTCTATCTGACCGGTCATCTTCAATGCCGGAAGGTGCAGCATGACGCTGACGCGCAAGGCCGTTCCGACATTCGTCGGACAGGCCGTCAGGTATCCGAATCGGCTTGAAAAGGCAAACGTCAGATGCTCTTCCAATTTCTCGTCGAGTTGGCAGATGCGCTCGTAGCATTTTTCCAATTGCAGGTCGCCGGCGAGAACCTGCATACGGAGGTGGTCTTCTTCGTTGACCATAACGGCGACGGTTTCGTCGGGCGTAAAGGCCACTCCGCGAGGTCCGTTCCCTTCGGCGTGCTGGCGGGAGATGAGGTGTCGCTCGACCAGCAGTTGGCTTTCGAGCGGGTCGGCTTCGGCGATATCGACGTAAAACGCCCCTTCACCCAGAGCGCCGCCGGTCAGCACCGTGCGAAGACGTTCGGAAATCTCGCGGACCTGCCTGTCGCTGCACCGGCTCAGGAACGACATCCCCGCGAGATTCCTCGCAAGGCGAACGCGGGAGGAGATTACGACGTCGGAGAATTGCCCCGGGGACTTCTGCCATTGCGCCAGGTGTTGCGATAGGTCCGCAAAGTTCACTTCGGCTCCTCGTGAAGTCCGTCTGAAAGATACCTGACGCGGTCGCGAAGGGCTGCTGCCTCTTCGTAATCCTCACGCCCGACGGCTTCGGCGAGTTGTCCTCGCAGGCGAAGCAACTCGTTCTGCACGCGCTGACCCTCGGCTGCATTTATCGGAACCTTCCCGACATGGCAGGAGTTACCTTCGTGCGAACGCTCCAACAGACCGACCAAAACATGCTCGAAGGCCTCGTAATCGTTTGGGCAGCCTAGAAGCCCGCCCCGGCGAAATTCCAGGAACGAAATTCCGCAAACATTGCAGCGAAGGTCGGAAAATTCCTTCTCGGCCGACGATTGCAGCATCAACTCCTCGATTACCTTGGAGATGGGAAGTTGGGCCTTGATGGTGATTCCCTCATCGGCGGCGCATTGCTCGCAAAGGTGGCGCTCGATCTTCTGGCCGTTGATAATCTCGGTCAGATGGACGGTCGCTTCATGCTGGCATTTTTCACATTCAAACTTCATCAGTCTTGCTCCATGCCGTCCTTATACGGCGGGGGAGTATAATTTATCCTACGCTCCGGCAGTGCTGTCCGTCAAGGCAACCCATCCGGATAAAACGCAGCCTCGCAACCGGCCGCCTCGGTTACGCGAACGTAGTGTACCTCCCGCTCCAGACGCTCGGACAACCGTCCAGCCAGATATTCGGCGAGACATTCAGCCGTGGCTGCAAAATCCGGAGGTAATAAATCATTCAGGTTCGCACCTTCCATCTCGCCGGTGATTTCTGCCAGTGCAGACCGGACGACCACAAAATCAATCACGAAGCCGTCAGTGTCCAGCCGACCTGCCCGGAACGCCGCCGTTACAGACCATTCATGCTCGTGGGACGGCTCCATTGTCCCGTCCGGCAGCGCGACGCTATGGCGGGCGGAGAAACAAGTCGATACCGTAATCTCATATATGCCCATGTACTTATTTTACACGCATCGAGCGGATGGGGGAGGAATTTATCGCCACATTTATGTGAAATAGGAAAATAGAAAACAGGTTAGCGTCCTATTTCCATCGTGGTTATTACAACTAATGTTACCCCCAAATCTGCCCGAGAAGCAAATATGGATAGGCGTATTCCAGGTAAGTTGCGCGCTACTTGCACTATAGTCAAGGATGCCCGGACATGACCCAAAACAACTCGAAACCTCGCACCAGCGTGATCGTGTCGCTTCCAATCGCACTGCTTCTGATAGCCTCCTTCTTCATGCCATGGCTGAAAGTCTCCTGCAACGCCGGTCAATTCACCAAGACGATGCAGGGGCCCAACGCCACGCCGATGGCGGCGCAGACCGAGGCCGTCCCCGAAATAACCGCGAAAATCGGCCAGGCCAGCGGCTGGGAACTGGCCGGAGGAAATATCTCACTGGAGGCTGCCTGTGCCCAACAGAACAACCCCATCGGTTCTGACAAGCAACCCGATCTCAAGAACAGGACCTGGCTGTACCTGGCCCTGGTGCTGCCTGTCTTGGCGCTGCTTATTGGCTGGTTTGGGGTGAGGGGCAAGGCAACCGCTGGAACGGTCGGCACGTGGTTGCTGCTTATTGGGGTTGCCGGGACGGTGATTATTCTTATGGCGGCGTCCATCGACTACGTGGACGACGCGATGGATCAAGCCGCCAATGGGAGCAACTGCGGGCAGACGCCCTGTCCGGCCGCCATGCAAGAGACCAAGAGCCAGATGAAGAAATTCGTCAAGACCAAGGGCACTTTCTGGCTTTGGGGTTCGCTGGGGATGTACGTTCTGCTGGTGGGCTGTGGAATCGCCGCTCGAAGTACGCCGCTGGGACCCGTCGAGGAAGAGGTCGAGGAACAAGAGAGTCTGTCGGCTCCGACGTTCGGGAACTCGATGCCATCTGCAGGAATGCGCACCCCCGGCCAAGAAGCGGCAATTCCGAACTTCGGCCCGGATCTGAATCCGACCACCAAAGACCCCCCTCTTGAAAAATAGGCTGTCGATATGGGGAATTAAGGCAACTACAGTGGGGTAGGCTGGGACGGAGCGACAGCGGAACCCCACCCTCTGAAAAATAGGTTAGCGTCCCCTATTTACCCCTATTTACCCCCTATTTACCTATTTCCCCTATTTCCCTATAAAGAACTTGAGTATGGAAGCGATTTAACATAGGCCTCCATAAATTCATAATCCGGTTGATTATCCTTTGCCGGCAATCTTATACTAATTTGTTTCATTCTATCTTGGCAGCACTTACGTCCGTAATTATATCGGTACTGTTCTAAATTCAAAATGGTCACCAAGAAAAGAGCAATATACTTATTCATTTGAAAATTAGGTATTAATTTCTCAACATGGTCGCTAGCCGAAAAATTTAATGATTGATATGAACAATAACCTAATACGGCACTATCAACTGTTAGAATATTTCCCTCATCGGTATAAAAGTTATAAAATCCCTTGACACCATTATTTGTTGCCCGTGTTGTTATATAGGGATATCTGCCTTGCCCATAGTCATGTAATTTTTTTAGGGATGTTGTTCTGCTTCCAGTAATCTCAAATAAGTCGGATAATTTAAAATATTCCCATCGCGAATTCTCTAATCTTCTTCTATTCTTCCCAATGGATTTGCTTAAAGTTGCCGCAGTATTATTTAAAAAAAGCTTACTGAATCCACTTGGCATCTTTTTAGGAACTAATAAATTATCTATCGAAACATTCGCTTCTCTGCCGTGTGAGCTATACCTAAATCTATTTTGCTGAATGCATAAACAATAAAAGAGCTTCTCATTGAACGTCAATATTTGTTTTGGTTTTAATACTTTAATATTTTGTGCGGTGTAAAACCTGTCTGGCTGTATAAAAGATGCCAAAAGATAGGAGCCACCCAAAGTGACGGTAATTAAGCCTTTTCCATATGGTTCACATGAAATATCTTTTTTTACCTTTCCCATAATTCCAAAATTTTTGCTTGACCTTGAAACGAAATTAATACCATATTCTCCGGTTTTCACTTTAGCCATTTTGCTAAAGTCAAACTGATTACCGTATTCAATATCAAAAATATGATTTAACGATATTAATTTCATTGCTTATTCAGTCGTGACAATTGTAAATGCCGCATATCTTTTTAATTCATTAATAAAATCTTTATCCGTTAATTTTGAATAGTCCGTTTCCATATATGCTTCTGCACACCATTCATCCTTGGATGTAACTTCTTTTATTAAACTCAGCCCGTCTATTTCTTCCCTATTATTAAATGCAGTTATCCATTGTTGTTTAATCCGATCCCATTCAGTTGTTTCTATTCTACCTTTATGTTTTTGCACTACAAATCCATCATCTTTGAAATATCCAAACCATGTTTTCTTTCCACGAGGATGAGGTTTGTGCGCTGTAATCACCAATACGCAAGTAACAACTCCTACATCACTATTGTAAAATAGTTGATTGGGCATAGATAAAACAGCCTCTAAAGTGTGCGAATCTAATATTCTTTGTTTTAGTTCATATTCCTTTTTCTTGGGCGAAATAACACAACTCATAGGAATAATTGCAACACAGGTACTATTCGGCTCCAAGATCTCCAAATTATTCAACACAAATTCCAGCTCTAGTCGGTCTGTTTCAATATTGGGGTAAGGCGGATTCAGCATGCCAACTGTCGGCTTTTTTGCCTTTATTTTTTCTATAATTTTTTCTTCAAAACAATTGCCTTTTGTAATATTTGTTTTTCCATCCTGATGAATATACATATTCGATACAGCAAGGGCAAAGATGCGAGATTGGAACTCCACGCCAATAAGCTGTTTTGCTTTGATTGCTTTCATCTTTTTTTCTTCTTTATTAGCATCTTTTACCATTTTTCTCATTGCGCTTATTAAGTAACCTCCGGTTCCGCAGCAATTATCATAACAGACACTATTTTTATTGACCTGAGCTAATTCTGCAAATAATTCCGTAATATGTGGTGGTGTAAGAACAATTCCTAATCCCTTTTCTCTGTTAGCATATCGCAAGAATTCAATATATAGTTCTCCCAAAACATCATAATATTGATGTGTTTTTCTAAAGGAATTTATATTTGTATCAATTTCGTCTATAATGTTTTCTAGTGTGTCGGTACCGGAGGATAAAGAGGTATCTGTTTTTATAAAACTGAATTGCGTATTTAGAATTTCCAATTCTTTACCTGTAATATTTGCATGCTCAAATTCGTCTGATGCAGTCCGAACTAATGCATTTGCCAAATTTTGGGGTGTTTTGTGGTCTTTGTAAGATTTTCTAAAAGCCGAACTTTCTAGAGCAATTAAAATGCCACTTATTAATAGACTTCTATCGCTTTCGGCGATTTTACAAGAATGTAATTTTTTATTAAGTTTCCGCGTAAAATCCAACAGATTATTATAGTCTTGGTGAGATTTTTCTGGTGTATTTAAATAACCATTCAAATAATTTGCCGCTGGCAAAATCTTATTGCCGAAAATTGGAATTGGCTTATTTTCATTTTTCAATTGTAGGAAATGAGATATTCTCAACTCTTTTTTTGTCTGTCCACTCACGGCAATGGCTAATACATCATATTCTTTAGATAAATAAGAGGCGTAAAGTAAAACTCCATCGACTGCATAATCGGCAAATTTATTCCTATGCTCGCTTTCATGTTTAGTGATGTCTGCCTTGCATTCTATGACAATAAGCAATTCTGTGTTTCGATATTGAATAAGGAATTCCGGTTTCCCGCATCCGTTCCCCTTCTTTGAAGCATTTAATAATAGTTTTTGAATTTTCAGATTATCGCTTTTTTGCTCCTCAATTATCGACTTAGGATCGCTATAATATTTTAATTCTCTCAATCTGTCTCTAATAAGATTTTCTGTTTTTCGTTCATTAATCATTTTTATTAATTCCCCATAATCCCTTTTTTCTTCCCTTGCCTTGCGATCTAATTCGATAAACTGATTGTCAGTAGGGCGGTGAAATAGGGGTAGGGGACGCTAATCCATTTTCGCCTTTTCTCCCTGTCATTCCAATAAGTATCATCGCCAATCGGCAATTTGTCAATCGCAACATAGATTAACGTCCTATATTTACTGGTTAATCGCCTTGCTGTGCTTCCATCCCCAGTAGTCCCACAGGCCGCCCCAATGGCGCTCGACTACGGTCAGGCGGCTGTCGGTAACGTGGACTACCACAAAACTCTTCCAACTGTGCTTCGGCGAGCCGACGTTGTATATGTCGAATCCCTTCCACTCGTAATGCGAGGATGCGTGATAGTGGCCATGAAAAATACCAATAACGTTGAAACCTTCAATGGCCTCGGCGAATTGCTCCTTCTCTTCATCCCCGAACCAGTTGGAATCCGAGTACCGGCCTGTGAACGGAAAGTGCAGAAAAATGATAATCGGGCGATCCTTGCCGGTATTGGCGAGGTCTTTTTTCAGCCAGAACAGCCCCCTCTTGTTCGGGGCCTCGTCCAGGCAGACTATGTGCAGGTCGCCGTGGTCCCACGAATAGTACAGGCCGCCGTGGCGTGCGCGGACTTTCTGCATGACGATCCCGTTATCACCGCTCCATCGGTCGTGATTTCCGGTACCCAAATAGACCGGGTATTTCAACAGGGCGTCTTTTCCCGTGAAACCGTAGTGGCTCTCGAATTCCTCCCATTCGGCCTTTCTGCCGTGATCCGTCAGGTCGCCGGCGACAATCACCCATTCAGGCCTGGAAACCTTCCCGCCGATACCCAAGGGATAAGATTTACCCGCAACAGCATTCATAGCGCGTATCTGGCGCTTGTTGTCTTTGGCTATATCGCGATACCCGAAATGCGTGTCGGCAGCGACGATGAATGTTACGTCCAGACTTCCCAGGCGGGGGCCGTCGGTGATACGCGGGTTGTAATCCTCCACCTTACGCGGCTGCGTGCACGACAATGATTGGGAAAGCATTACTCCCGTCGCCAGGACGCCGGCGAGGACAATGCAGACGAGCACCATCAGCGAGGCCTTGTGTTTCATAGGTCTCATTATATCAACAGCAGGGATCAGGGACCAAGAGTCAAGACTCTAATTCGCAGCCCCTACTCCCTGTCTGTTCTTCAGTCGAGGACGACGGTAATCGTCTGTGTGGGTTTTTCCTGTTTTCCCGCACGGGCGATGCGTAGCTTCACCACGTGAGACGCCCGTGTTACGTATTCGGTCAGTACCAGCGTATTCCCCCCGTCCGCCAACGAGGTGCGAGTTACTTTGAGTCACCAGTTGGGTAAGCCGCTTCAACCAGCGGCAGATCCTTGGCCGCCCTGAACCCTTTGAGCCGACCGGCCTTGCCTATGTCGAACGGCTTGAAGCCTATCTTTTCCGCGGGCGAACCGGGGCGCAGGCGGAAGTCGTACCCGTCCGCATCGACGAACATCGGGTCGGCAATTATCGAGTGGGTGTCCTTGCCCATCTTGCGCCACTGCTCCAGCGTCATGCCGGCAAATCCGACGGCAGCGCCGGAGGCGTTGAAGTAGAGATTGTAGTCCATCTCGAAATGCCCGTCTTTCCAGTTGCTTCTCAACAGAGGCCCGGTCTTCCAGTACACGATGTTGCGGCAGAAGTTGAACGAACTGTGCTTCTCGACTCGGCTTCGCCGCACCTGCCACTTGCGAGAGAAGGCCAGGATGTTGTTGCGGATGACGTTGTCCTTACCGTAGTGCTGGTGAAACGATCCTGTCCGGGTGTTGTACACCACGTTGTTTTCCATGACGATTCCGGTTGAGCCTTCGTCGGTGTACAGGCCCCATCCGCCATAATCGTAACTTCGCACGTCGTGGATGAGGTTGCCCCGAACGACTGTTCCGGGCGAGACGCCCAGCGTGTACACCCCGCCCATGTCGCTGAGGACCCTCTGGCCGATCTTGTGTATGTGATTGGACTCGATCCTGTTGTGGTGGGCGTGGCTCTTTCCGTAACCCCACGTCCATCCGACGCTGAAGCCGCTGTAATAAAAGTCGAAGATTTCGCAATTTTCGACAGTGTTGTGGTGGCTTTTCCCGATCCACACGCCGATACCCGCCGGGTGCACTCGCCCGCCGCGGGCTATCAGACAGTTAACCACGCGGTTGTGCGATGCGACTGTCTCGTCGGTTATTGGGACGGCCAGGTGGCCGGGGCGTTTCGACCAGCCTTTCGACGACGTCGTTCCGATATACACCCCGCCGGCCCCAAGGTCGGTCAGTTCGCAATTGGTAATGGCGTTTTCCTTGCAGGCCAGGCCGAGCCATATTCCGTGCTGGCTTGTGTGTTCTATCCTGCAACGGTCAAACGTGCAGTTCCTTGCTGCCTCGGCCTCGATAGTGCCGAGGAGAATCACTTCTGCCTGCGTGCAGTTATACCCGTTGGTCGGCATGTTCCAGTTGGTATAAGCGAACGTCAGGCCTCGGAATTGAAGATGCTCGACCCACCGCTTTGCCTTCACGTCGCCTTCCAACACCATCAGCCTCCCCAGGCGCGGAGCGATGACATTGGCGGTCTGCGGCTTTTCGCCCTTGCGCGGGACATAGGTCAGCAGCCCGCTCTTGCGGTCCAGATACCACTGCCCAGGCCGGCCCAGCGATTCCCTGACATTCAGCAGCAGATACCGAAAACCCTTTCTGAACTGGTGCCAGGATGCCTTCGCCAGCGTTCTGCCGGTAAGCGAGACGACGTGCTTGCCGGTGTCGATACCCTCGATACCGAAGCGCGACACGGACCAGAGGTGAAAGATCAGTATTTCCACGTCGTCGCGGTTTTGCAGGTCTTCGGGGATGTCGCCGGCCTTGAAGCCGAACTGGTCAGGGCCTTGACCCGGACCTTTGTCACCTGCCCGGTCCGACGGAGGCAGGGACTTTGCGACATGGTAGTATCCTTTGTCGGGCAGGCGCGGGCGGTAACACCGTCGGCCGTTCACGAACAACTGCGAAAACGCCCACTTGCCCTGCCTGACCTTCGGTAGTTCCAGTTCCCAGAAGCCCTTCTTATTGACCCGCCATCCTGTCAGGGCCGTCCCGCCCGAAAGAACGGGCTTTTCGTTGCGATAGGCCTTGTACACGACCGGCGCCCCAGCCGAGCCTGAATCATCAGGCCCAAACACCAGCGGCCGGGCCAACTCGTATGTCCCGCCGCGCAGAATAACGCGGATCGGCTTGTCAGGACGCGCCTTGCCCGCCTTGAGCGCCCTTACCGCCTTCTGTGCCCGCGCGACGGTCGCAAAAGGTCCGTCAGTACCGGTGGCGTTCGGATCAGGCAACGAACCGCTGAATGTATCCTTCCCGTGGGGCGAGACGTAGAAGTCTCCCAACGCCCCAGCCGGAGAGACGAAAACCACCCCAAACCCGGCGGACAGCATCAAGAAGACTACAATGGTAAGACTCACATCCTGCTGTTCAATCATCCGCAATACTCCGGTAGTGCAAACTCTTTTTTGTAAATTTACATAACATTATGAATATGCTATTTTATTGGTTCTGTCAAATTCGCCCAACTTTAACAGGACACTACTGATGTTGCACTACTAATAATTTGCGTAAAATCAGTCAGCTGGAATAATTGCTCATTATGAGTTACCATTACCAAATTCTAAATCCGGTTGAACAAATCAGGCTGGGTGGTTAGAATTTAACTTTTTGCCGAATCCGCAATGGGCGGGACCGGCGGAATCGAGGGTACAATGAGTCGCGTTGAACGTGTTGACAGAAAAGAAATACTCTTCATCGGCGATTATGTCCCCCGGCAATGTGGTATAGCCACATTCACGCGCGACCTGCGTGAAGCCGTTGCCGGAGCGGCGGGCAAGGCATACCGTTGCGGCGTGGTAGTCATCAACGACGTCCCTGAAGGATACCGATACGAAGACTGCGTTCGCTTCGAGATTCGCGAGTCCGTTCAGAACGATTACCGTCGCGCAGCAGAGTTCATCAATATCTCCAGCGCAGCGGTGGTCTGCCTCCAGCACGAATACGGTCTGTTCGGCGGTCCCAGCGGTTCGCATATCCTGACGCTGCTCCGCAGGCTCCGCAGACCCCTGGTTACCACGCTCCACACAGTTCTGGCCGAACCGCTCGAAGACCAGAAAAAGGTACTCACGGAAATATGCCAACTCAGCACAAAAGTCATCGTAATGGCCGAAAAGGCCAAACAGTTCCTCCTGGATATTTACGGCGTCGATCCTGAAAAGGTCCTTCACATTCCTCATGGTATCCCGGACGTTCCTTTTGTGGACCCCGCCTTTTATAAAGACAAGTTCGGCGTCGAGGGAAGGGAACTGATACTTACTTTCGGCCTGTTGAGTCCGGGAAAGGGTATCGAGTACGTCATTAAAGCCTTACCGGCAGTTGTGGCCAAGCATCCCGACATCGCCTACATGATAGTCGGAGCCACGCATCCACACGTCCGTCGGAGCAAGGGCGAAGAATACCGCACCGGATTGCACCGCCTGGCACGAGAGCTGGGCGTGGAACGAAACGTCATCTTCCAGAACCGCTTCGTCGAACTATCCGAGTTGCGCGAGTTCCTCTGTGCCGCCGACATCTGCGTTACGCCATACCTGGGTGAAGCACAGATAGTTTCGGGTGTCATGGCGTATATGCTCGGAACCGGAAACGCGATTGTCTCAACACCGTATTGGTATGCCAGGGAAATTCTGGCTGAAGACCGAGGGCGGATCGTACCATTCGAGGATCCAGACGCAATCGCCGAACAACTCATCGACCTGCTGGATAACAACGTCGAACGCGACGCCATGCGCAAACGGGCCTACCAGTACAGTCGGCAGATGATCTGGCCTGAGGTTGGTAAACGTTACCTGAAAGCGTTTAAGGAATCGCAGAATGCGCCGGTTCGTCCGGTTGCGGTGGTAACCAAACCGGATGCGACCTCTGCTGTTTCGCCGTCGTTGGCCGAGGAATTACCCGAAATTGACCTGCGTCATCTTTATATGCTTACCGACAGCACCGGTATTCTTCAGCACTGTCTATACGCCACGCCGGACCGTCGCCACGGGTACGCCACGGACGATAACACGCGTGCGTTAATCGTGGCGGCGATGTACTGGAACCAGACGCACGACGAGAAGATTCTCCCGTTGCTGCAGACGTATCTGGCGTTTTTGAGTTACGCGCTGGACAACGATTCGGGACGGTTCCGGAATTTCATGAATTACGACCGACAGTGGGCGGAGATGATCGGATCGGAAGATTCGCACGGAAGGGCGCTGTGGGGGCTTGGGGTTTGCGTGGCAATGTGCAAGTCTGCGCCAATTGTCGGTCTTGCGACGCGTTTATTTGAGCGGGGACTTTCTGCTACCGATAAATTCATCTCGCCGCGAGCGTGGGCGTTCACGATTGTCGGTATCCACGCATATCTCCAGCGTTTCGGCGGAGACAGCGAAGCGAGACGCACAAGGCAGGTGTTGGCAGAGAGACTCTTCAGGCATTTCGTCGAGAATATCACCGATGACTGGCCATGGTGCGAAGACGTTGTAACATACGAAAACGCGAAACTGTCGCACGCCTTGCTGCTAAGCGGAAAGTGGTTGTTCCGCTCCGATATGATCGAAATGGGCGAACGGACGCTCCGCTGGCTACTGGAAACGCAGACCGGCGACGGCGGAAACCTTTCGGTCATCGGTACCAACGGATGGTACACGCGAGGCGGAGAAAAAGCCCAGTTCGACCAGCAACCGGTCGAGGCACACGGGCTTATCGACGCCTGTATAGAAGCCTATAACGTTACGGGACAGGATTACTGGCTCGAACAGGCGCGCCGGTGCTTCAACTGGTTCCTGGGCGACAACGACCTCCAGCAGGTAGTTTGCGATTTCACCACCGGAGGATGCCGCGACGGTATCCACCCCGACAGACTCAACAGTAATCAAGGCGCAGAAAGCACTCTGGCGTGGCTAATGAGCCTGCTTTTAATGACAGAAAGGCAAACTCTGCAAACGTTAGGCCTCCCATCTGCCGATAAAATGGTAGAAGCAAGCCCGTCAGATACACACGATGGATAAGGGAGTTTCTGTATGCCGTCTCCGATTGTAATGATCAGTTCGTATCCTCCGCGCCTGTGCGGAATAGCGACGTTCTGCGAAGAAGCACGAGAGTTCATCCAGAAACACAACCCCGATAGAGACGTCCTGGTCATCAGCCACACCGACGGCGAAGGCGACGGCGTCTATCCCTTAATCGACATGTCGCAGCGAGACTGGTGGCGCCCGGTAGCGGCGAAAATACGCCAGCTCCAGCCTTATGTCATTCACATCGAGCACGAATACGGCCTGTACGAATATCACGACTCGCGCGGCGCAGGCGACGGTAACGAAGGCTTCCTTGCACTTCTGGACGCCATCAGCGAATTTCCGATTATCGTCGAGCCGCATACGGTTCACGGAAGGTTGACGGAATTCGAGGCGAATTTTCTCTACAAACTCGCACAGCGAGCCCATGTTGTGCTCTTCAAGTGTCATTATCAGAAGTGGCGCCTTGACTGGAATTTCCACGGACGTGGGTGGGAAACGCCCCGGAACATTATGGTCGTCCCTCACGGCGCCAGACCCGACAGGCGATGGGCCGTCAGCGAAGTACCGAAACTGCGGGAAGAACTGGGACTCAACAACGTCAAAACGCTCGGACCCCACCTGGTCGGACTTATCGGATGGATACAGTCGAACAAAAGATGGGACATCCTCACGAGCATGTGGGAGGAGATTGCAAAGACCATCGAAGAGAAGACCGGGCAGGATTGGGATCTGCTGGCCGCCGGTGCGATGCGGGATATAAACCACAAGGCCGATTACGAAAAATACAAGCACGAAGTCGATATCCTGGAAGGCAAGGGGCTGGCGCATTATTACGAGTTCGTCCCTCGCGGTGAGCAGTACTATAAAATGATGGCGGTGTGCGACTTTGTCGTCCTTCCCAGTACGGACGAAACGCAGTCCGGTACGCTGGCGAGGATCATCGCGATGAACAAACCGTTTATTACAACTGCGCCGATGGAAGGACTGACCGCTCAAACGCTCGAAAGCGGAGGCGGACTGCTGTTCACCAACAAAGAGATGCTGCGCGAGCACGTCGTTCATCTGGCGTGCGATGAAGGTCTGCGAATGAGGCTGGGAAATAACCTGGAGCGGTACCTCGACGAGGTTGTTTCGTGGGACGTCGTCGCCGAGCAGTACAACGAAGCCTATAGCCGCGCCAACTCGGCAGTCAAGATAAAGAAGCCCGTTGTCCTTCCGATGGAATTCTGACGACCACCCTACGAATCCCGATATACCTCGGGAGCCCGAAGTGGCCCGGAAGACCTCCCTGCGGAACGAAACGGAACGAAACGGAACAATTCGGAACGATTGGGAACGATTCGGAACAAATGGGAACGATTCGGAACAATTCGGAACGATTGGGAAAGTTTCCAAAATCCATAACTCCCCGGCTTGTATGGGTTTGCGTATTTTGAGGTCATTTTTACGCCCATTTTAAAAAATCCACCATTGCCCATCTTGCCTAAACGGCCCAGAGCACCATTGCGGATTGAGAATTGTGGATTGCGGATTCCTCGGTATTCCGGTTAATCCGTTGACTGGTTGACTGGTTGATTGGTTCATCTGCTTTCACGTAGTGACACTTCGTGTTCCCTACGCCCTATGCCCTACGCCCTATCTTCTAGTCCCAAGTCCCTGGTCCCTATCTGTCCTCTA
>JAUWNJ010000019.1 GCA_030612725.1 Planctomycetales bacterium | reverse complement strand
TTGTCTTTGGGGGGGGGGGGCGCGCGGGTTGTTCGCGCCCCCGGCTTTCCAACACGGTTACTGGGGCCCCAACAACCGGGGCCCACGGCACCCGGAAGCTTCGGAGAGGATTCGGCGTAATGGCAAGTGCAGTACTGCAATCAATGGAACTGACGGAATCGCAATTCAGCGAGATCAGGGCACTGGTCAAGACCACCTGCGGCATCAGTCTGGGTGACGAAAAGTTGCAACTGGTCAAGGCCAGGCTTAACAAGCGGCTCCGCACACTGGGACTCGCCGATTACGACGAATATATCAATTTTCTTCGGTGCGACCGCACCGGTAACGAGTTGACGGCAATGCTCGACGCCATTTCGACGAACCTTACGAGTTTCTTCCGTGAGGCAGACCATTTCGATTATCTCGAACAGATGCTCAAGCGGAAAATTGCCGAAGCCGCCAATGGAAAGTCGCCGAAGCGGTTGAGGATATGGTCGGCAGGATGCTCCAGCGGCGAAGAACCCTACTCAATCGCCATTGTCGCCTGCAATAGCGTCCCGGACCTGAAGTCATGGGACGCAGCGGTTCTCGCTACGGATCTATCAACGCGGGTGCTGGAAAAGGCGACCGAAGGCGTATATTCGGACGAACGCGTCAAGACAGTCAATCCGCAACTTCGAAGCCGATACTTTGAATGTATCCAGACTCGACCCGATCGTCTTTACCGGGTCAACGACACGCTTCGGTCTTTCGTGCATTTTTCCCGTTTGAACCTGATGGGCGATTGGCCGATGCGAGGACCATTCGACGTGATTTTCTGCCGGAACGTGATGATTTATTTCGACAAGGCGACACAAGGTCGGCTCGTCGAGCGATTTCGGGAATTACTCGCGCCGGGCGGAACGCTGTTCATCGGCCACTCCGAATCGCTGACAAGCCTGAAGCACCAGTTCCGATACGTTCAACCGACAGTTTATGAAAAGGCGTAATTAAATTCGAATATCGAAATCCGAAATCCGAAACAATGTCGAAAAATCAAAATTTAAAACTCGAAACGCGAACCACTCTCTCAGGGGCGGGAGTTTGGAACATTTGGTCATTTGAATTTCGAATTTGTTTCGGATTTCGAGATTCGGATTTCGAGATTTGTCTCTACTCAGGCGCTTTCGGTGGAGAGGGGCAGGCATGAAGCACGTTGTCGGAATAGCAGACATGAAGATTTCTTCGGTGCCTGACGATATCGTTGTTACGCACGCGCTGGGAAGTTGTCTGGGAATCTCGGCCTACGACCCGATTAAGCACATCGGCGGAATTGTGCACGTTATGATGCCGACATCGACACTGAACCCGGGAAAAGCCAAAGCCAATCCTTACATGTTTATTGACACCGGAATACCCGCCTTCTTCCGCGAACTGTACGAAGCCGGCGGAGTCAAACGCCAACTCGTCGTCAAGGTCGCCGGAGGAGCAAATGTTCACAGCGTCAATGGCGACCGATTCGCTATCGGCAAAAAAAATTACATCATGTTGCGCAAAATCTTCTGGAAAAACGGCGTCCTTATAGAGTCCTCGGACGTCGGCGGAACATGCGCCAGAACAATGTATCTGGACATGAGCAATGGAAGGGTCTGGCTGAACTCGGCCGGGAAAGATAAGGAATTGTGAAAAAAGTAAAATCCGAATATCGAAATACGAAACAAATTTGAAATCCGAAATCCAAATGTCTCAAACAATTGCGGCGAGACACACCGGACGGCGTTTGGGGAATTTGAATTTTGGTCATTCGATATTGTTTCGTATTTCGAGATTCGTATTTCGTATTTGAAAAATTGAGAGGCGGATAAAATGTCTTTGAACATACTGATAGTGGACGACAGCACAGTGGTCAGGATGTCGATTATACGAGTGCTGAAAATTGCCGAAATCCCGCTCGATAATGTCTTCCAGGCCGCCAATGGTCAGGAAGGTCTGGACGTCCTTGAGGACAACTGGATCGACATGGTTCTCGCCGACATCAATATGCCGGTTATGAACGGCGAGGAAATGATAGAGAAAATACGCGCCAACCCGATGTGGAAAGATATGCCTATCCTGGTGATTTCCACCGAAGGAAGCAAAACGCGAATAGAACGACTCGAACAAAAAGGTGCAAAGTTTATCCATAAACCCTTCCCGCCGGAAACCATACGCGAAGTTATCTGCGAAATGACAGGAATCAAACATGAACAACAAGTATGACGAAGAACTATATCGTGTAGCCGAGGAAACATTCGCAGCCTTGGCCTTTATAATGCCGCTCGACCCCGAGGACGAAGCACCGGATGAAACAGACGCCGGAATCGTCGCAAGCGTTGCGTTCACCGGAGAGTTCAGGGGAATACTCTTCCTGTCAGTCCCAGCCGGTCTGCTTCCCGAACTGTCGGCCAATATGCTGGGCGCCGAAGACGGCGTAGAACCACCAATCGACCAGCAGCGTGACGCCTTCGCCGAGGCGCTAAACGTCATCTGCGGAAACCTGCTCCCGATTATTGCCGGGACGGAGGTCATATTTGACGTTCACGCTCCGGAAATCCTGGCTGACGGACGAATACCCGATGAATTTGAGCGGTACGAATCAGCCGGTTCAGCCACGTTGATCTTTGATACCGGTAAGGCGGAACTGGTCATTTTTGTCGATAATAAACCAGACGCCGCTGAATCGGCGGCATAGGTCGCACAGGTTTGATTAATTGAAGATTGATGGAACACCGGTAAAGGAGTAACGAACATATGATCAGGGTCCTGGTAGTAGATGATTCCGCCGTTGTCCGACAGGTTCTGACCAAGGAACTTTCCAAGGCCAGGGACATAGAGATTGTCGGAACGGCTGTTGATCCGTACGCAGCACGAGATAAAATCGTCGCCCTCAATCCCGACGTGATAACGCTGGACCTTGAGATGCCGCGAATGGACGGGCTGACGTTCCTCCAGAAATTGATGAAGTATCACCCTCTTCCGGTCATCGTGGTCAGCTCGCTTACCCCCAAAGGAAGCGAAACTGCCCTGCGCGCCATGGAAATGGGCGCTATCGAGGTCGTCTCCAAGCCCGGTTCGTCATACACAGTGGCTGAAATAGCCGAGATACTGGTTGACAAAATCAGGGCGGCGTCAGCGGCGCGTTACAACATCGGTCGCACCACCCCCCGGCCAGCGTCTGGTCCGGCAAGGAGCATCGCTCCACCACCGAAACTAATGCGCACCACTCATCAGATACTGGCAATTGGGGCGTCAACCGGCGGGACCAGGGCAATCGAGGACGTTCTTGTCCATCTGCCTTCAGATACGCCCGGAACGGTAATCGTTCAGCACATGCCCGAACACTTCACAGCCACCTTCGCCGAACGCCTCAACTCGCTCTGCCCAATGGAAGTCCGCGAAGCCGTCGATAACGATTCCGTCATTCCGGGCGTAGCGCTGATAGCGCCGGGGAATTATCACATGGTCCTGCGACGAAGCGGGACACGATATTTCGTCGGGGTCAAAACAGGGCCTAGAGTTCATCACCAGCGACCAAGTGTCGATGTCATGTTTCATTCGGTGGCCTCCGTGGCTGGACAAAACGCCGTCGGCGTCATCCTTACCGGTATGGGGGCTGACGGAGCAAAAGGGTTGCTCGCAATGCGACAGGCAGGAGCGAGCACGCTGGCGCAGGACGAAGAAAGTTGCGTCGTCTTCGGAATGCCCAAGGAGGCAATCAAATTAGAAGCCGTTGGAAAAACCGTACCACTGAACCAGATGCCCCGGAAAATAATCGAACAGATTTCATCAGCCAAATGTGCACCGGTACCAGCCTGAAAACAACGCTCCAGAAACGGAATTTACCGCAGAGGACGCAAAGAAGGCGGAGATGTTAGAAGAAACAGAAGAAACGGAATTCACCGCAGAGATCGCAGAGAACGCAGAGAACAAATAAAAAAACTTTTCTGTTTCTTTTCTCCGCGTGCTCTGCGTTCTCTGCGGTGAATATCCTTATTAAGGAGTTACAATCATGGCAACTGTAGAAGATATTCTGATGATCAAAGGCCCTGACGTCATCATCGCCGACCCGACCAATACGGCTTCCGAAGCCGCCAAAATGATGGCCAAGGCAAACGTCGGTTCAGTGATTATAAGGGTCGGAAACGAAGTCAAAGGAATCTTCACCGAAAGAGACCTGCTTGTGCGGGTTATCGCAGCCGGTAAAGACCCCGTATCCACGCCGATCGAAGAGGTGATGTCGTCGCCGATTAAAAGTTGCCGGCTTGGCGATGACGTGAAAAAGTGCGCCAAAGAACTCACAGAATCGCACATACGGCATCTTGCCGTTATCGAAGACGGCGCGCTGATAGGGCTGATAGGGTTGAGAGATGTTCTCGTGGCTGAACTTCGCAGCAAGGACGAGAAAATCCACGAACTGGAAACCTCCTAAGCACATTGATAGCGTGTAGGCTGGGACGGAGCGAAGCGGAGCCCCACCTTTTTCAGAAAGAAGGTGGGACTTCGTCCCAGCCTACACACTGCCGTTTTCGAGGAACTCATGCAATTCGGCCAGGCTGAGAGAGGCGATTCCGAGATCCTCCAGGGTCCGCCCTGTCCGGCGATAGTCCGTATCGTGAAGCGCCGAGGCGATGTCAATCAAGGCGCTGCAAACCGGCGTCGGAACAGAGACTTTCCTGCCACAGGATTCCAGCAGACAAAGCCCCATTGGCACGTCCTCGGTGATGTATCGGGTCCTGGGGTCCGACGGTCCCGGAGGTCTGCCCTCCGTCGTGTAATTCTTGAAGGCCGAAAGAGAATCCTGCGAATTCTCTTCGCTCGTGCGAAAACTGAAACCGTCCACAAAAGACTGGAATCGCAGACCCAGTTTGTCCACGACAGCGTGTTTTTCCTCGTCCAGCCTGAGAAGTAGGCTCCATATGCAGGGAGTAAAGGCCTCTTCGTACATCGAGAAATCGCCCTTTGAGTATTCAATCCTGGCGACGGACATAATTGCGCCCACCGTATGCACAATGAGATTGGGATTGTGCAGGGCCGACTCAAGGACGGTGTCCCGGCAGCAATAGGTTTCGAGCGCCCCGCGGATTTTGGCCAGACCCTCATCCTTCCGGCGGGCGGGAAGAAACCCGATCGGGTTCCGTATGTTTGTGAAATTGATTGTTACCTGTCCCGGGCCGGACAGTCTTGCGTCGAAAGGAATTGACTCGCCTTCGCCGTAAATGATGTCCTTCGAACCGGTTTGTTTCAGGAAATAAAGAGACCCGCAATATCCCGGCGCGAGGACGACTACCTGCCCGTCGCGCAGAAACGGGGAAATCTTTTCGGCAAGCATTGGATGGGCGATCGTTTGAGTAAAAATCAGGACGACCTCCGCCTCCCGAAAAGCAGTCGCTTCGTCGTCGGTGGCTGCGTGAACAGACGCCCGGCTCTTTTTACCGTTACGGCTTGCCGTAATTGTTCCATGCTCGCGTATATAGGCAAAGTTCTTATTATTCGGGATATCCCAAAATTCATACAACGTAACGTCATGCCCGCGCAAAGACAGCATAGCCGTCGCGGCGCATCCTGCATTTCCGGCTCCGACAACTGTAATGTTCATATCAACTCCTTTCGTTCCTGTCCGGCGGGCATCGTAGCGTGCGTTTTACGTAAAACAATCAATAAATCCTCTTTGGGGTCGTTTTTTTTTCGATTATGATTATGGGGGTTTAACCCCGTGCCGTTACAGCGGGCGCCGCCACTGTAATCCATTGTGTTTTTATCTTTCGTTCCTTCTGTGTCGTCTAAATGCCAAATTACACGGCGACTGGAATAGAACAACGGCTTTCCGGGGAGAGGAGAGAAATCGTTACGTATCTGGACTTTTGTCTCGATCTGCGCGCAAGAAAACGGGCGACCCGCTCGGAGCCGCCCGCAAATCCGTATAATGAGCGCCTGTCTGCCGGTCTTCGACCCTGCCTTCGGCTCTGAGGCTCAGGCTCGGAGAGAGGCTCAGACCCGAAGGGCAGGCGTGGACTACTTCCGCCGGCGTCGCAGCATCGCCAAACCGCCCAGCAGCAGCAAACTCGCCGAGGCCGGTTCTGGAACGGAATACTCCTTGCTGCGGAACTTCTGGCCGCCCACGAGCCTGATAGCGTCTGTGCCCACAAACTCCGTCCCGTCCAGCAGACTTCCGGTCAACAAGGCCTCCATGGCCCCGTCTCCCAATTCCAATTCGAGAATGGAGAATTGCACGATTAAGTCCAGGAACAAATCGTCGTTGATGTACTCGAAGGCGACGTGAATATCGTCCTTGCCCTTTTCTTTGGGGCCGGCGCCTTCCAGCAGCAGGGAATACCAGTCCACGTCGTGGACGTCGAATTCCTCTGCCCCGAAGATCGCCACGGGAACCACGCCTTTTGCTCCGAGGTTGATGCTGTTCGGATCGCTGCCCGGTTTGATGTCGATTGCGATTTCAAGCGGAGCGTACTCGGCCCACAGTGTGTGGTTATTCTCAATGCCCCACGTCCAATTCAAACTCGGCAGGGCGACCGAGTCGAAGCCGCCGGATATACCCTCGCCGGCCGTGAGGATATCGAACCTTCCATATACCGCCCCGTTTTTCTCGACGTTCCAAGCACCACCAAGTGTGGCAGGACCCCCGACTTCAATCAGACTGATGCCGTCGCCGGTAATCTCGGATATCAAGGTTCCGCAACTACCCTGTCCATAATTCGCGGCTTGTATCCGTGCCGAGGCTCCTACAACCCTGAAAACCCCGTTGCCGCCTTCTTTCGCTACATGTAACGTTCCCGTCTTGAGTTGCCCGCCAGAAATACTGTAGGTGCCGTAGTTGCTGGAACGACGGTAACCCACCGTGAGATTCGAAGTTATGGTCACAGTCCCCCCACTCTGAATGAACTCACCTCTTGAGTTGCCATAGCACGACCCGCCAATCAACAGGTAATTCTTTGACACTTGGCCCTGATGCAATTCGTACGTCCCCTCCGTCGGGCCATCGATTGCATCGTCCCCAATAATGGTGAGGTGCCCTGTGGACATTCCGCCCGTCTGGATGAACCGGCCGGTATGACGACAGCCAACTGATACCCTTCCTGAGAGTGAACCGCCTTTCAATTCGTACGTGCCATCGCCACCACTGAGGCATCCGAGATAAACGTCCGCTTCATGTATTCCCCCGTATTGTATGAACCGCCCAACACCCGCGCCCGGATAACTGCTTGTATTACTTTTTCCGCCGAGGTACACGCTACTGACCTTAAGCGTGCCAGAGAACAATTCGTAGGTCCCCTCGGCGCCTGCGTACCGTCCAATCGTCATCGTGACGCAGGAGTTTGTCCCGCCCGTCTGTACGAACCTACCCTTGCCTCGGCATCCGACGTTCTGGTATCGACTGGACAAGTTACCAGTGTCGCTGAGACGATATGTTCCGACCGATCCCTCTTCATACGCCAAGACCACGTTGTAAAGGCCGCTGATGTCGCCACCGGACTGCAGAAATAAGCCCGAACCGTTTAATCCGACATTGATGAAAAGGCTGGAATATATGGCGCCGCCGGCAAGTTCATATGTTCCAGAAGATCCGGGGCGTACTCCGAGGCAAATATCGTAGGTCGGATCAAGTACGCCACCCGTCTGGACAACCCTCCCCGAGCCATTTTCCCCTAATAAAACGTAGCCTGCACGTGCGGTTCCAGAGGTTATCATCGCCGTGCCGCCATTGTCAATATAGGCGTAATCGAATGAGCCGGGTAAGCCATTGTTCCAGTTGGCCGGGGCGAACCAGTCGCCGGGTGTGGCAGGGTCGTGCTGCCACCAAGTATCCCCGGCTGGGGCGGAGGTCGCCGCTGTCAACAGAACGATAAAAGCCAACAGACAATTTCTCGATAAGTTTGCAACCCATTTCGCTTTCATCGTTCTGCTCCTTTTCAAGTTTCATTCCTTACCGACTGGGGAAAACTCCGCTGCCGATTTCTTACAATCCAAGGCCGATAAAACAGCCTGACCTGCCTGCTGGCAGGCAGGGCGGTCCGTTTAATCAGCGCCCGACAACCCATGAGTGCTCGAGTTATTTGGGGCCACAGGCTGAAAGCCTGTGCCACCAGACGTAAAAAACTCCAAACGATGGGAACTTGGCCGGTGATGGCTCGCCTTCGCCGAGGCTATGGCGAGTCTTCGACCTAAATGTGTGTTCGAGCGAGCGAATCCTGCTTAGCCGAGGCTACGCAGGACATGTTGCCCACACCCCCTCATCTCGGCAGGCTCATGCCGAAACGCAGCTACTCCGCCGTTCCCCAAAAGCGGGCTGGACTAATTATGGATTGTACGGCAAAACCCGGATTTGTCAAGTCTTTTCCTTGACGCGAGATACGTGATTTGTCCACAAAGACCCGTTTCAGAATGCCTATGTCGTTGACCTTGATGGCCATGTTTTCGTTTCTCTCGCTCTTTCTCATGTGCGGAAACCGCTTTGGGCCTTTAGGTTTCTGTGATAACATGTTTGGTATGGCCGAATCTGAAGCATACTCTACAAGGCGAAGTAATGCCGTGAAAAAGGCGGCAGTTGTCCTTATTATGTTTGCAGCAGGTGGTGCGTTTGAACTCCTCAGTAGTGTACTATTTTCTCCTTGGGTTGATCTTATGTGGCGCAAACCCGTATCAGACTGGCTAGTCAGTCTTGGGTTTGACCGACTTGCCGCGTACTGGTCTATGGTTTGGGTGAACCTCCCGGAATGGTGCATGGCCTTTCTGCTCGGAGTGCTTATAGGAGTCCTGAGCAAAAGGTACTGGTTCCGAAATGCCCTGGTATGCGGCGCTGGTTTCATTCTTATCCCGCATATACTTATCCTTGTTACACTCGGATGGCTTCCCTGGGCTGCTTTCGGCTTCAAGGTCTGCTTGCTTATGTTGTTCTTTGACCTTGTTTCGATTCCTGTATTGCTTTTCACCGCATGGCTGTTCCGAAGATCTCGGCGGAAGAAAGAGGTCGGCCCCGCTCTCGCAGCCCCGGCCTAACTCCGTTTGGCGGTAAAATATAGATGACCGCCCCGGTTTAACTGGTCGATACAACTACCGGGAACCCGACGGGAACCACTATCGGCAAAACTATTGTGCGAGTGCTACCAATGAAACGAACACACGGAAAATCACGATTCGTCTATGCAGTATTACTGACCATAACCCTGTCCAGTCCCGTTACCTCTGCCGGGCCGAAACGGCCAATGCCGGCTGAACAGGCGGGAATCGTCTATTACCAGGTAACCTTCGCCAACGGAAAGGTCCGCGACCTCAACGAACCGCCCAAGGTCAAAAAGGCCGTCAGGCGAGTCGTCCGCATCAGTCGATTCGAGCCCGAAATCAAGGGCTACAACGTGCTCTCGACCAGACACCCTGCCGGTAAATCCGTCCGTCCGGGACGAACGGTCAAACACGAACTCATCTGGAACGGTAAGGCATGGGTAGGCCCGGAGCGTAATCGTCCGAGGCATCCGCCCACAAAACCGGCCCGCGATAAAGCGATAGGCAGGGCGATTCGCAAGACAAAAGCGATTCTCGCGATTCTGCGTGAACGCCTCAAGCAGCACGATCACGCAGTCGCCCAAGCCGAGAAGAAACTCGCCGACGCCAAAGGCGACGATGCAAAATCGTCCGCCAAAGCCGGCCTGAAAAAGGCTCGCCAATCCCGTCAGGAAACCCTCGACACAATCAAGCAGTACACCCGTCAACTCGGCGCACTCACCGACGCCGACAAGCACGGTTTGCGTCCTCGGAGCCGAGATTCAGGACATATCAGCCACCTTCGCCAACCACCGAAAAAATACAAACACGGTATCGTTCACCCCATTTCGCAACGGGCGGTACTTCCGCATCAAGTACAGGTGTGGAAACTCGATTCGCTCAAGGGCAAACGCACCTACACTGCCTCCATGGCGCACCCGGAGGCGGGGCGATTCGGAGCGTTCCATTACGTCGCCTATGCCGACACCGACAAAGACGGCAGGCCCGACAAACTCATCGCCCGCTCGCCGCTGGCGACTGCCCAAACGCCGGGCCAATGGACGCAATGGACCTTTACAACGTCCGAGCCGGTGGTATTCGTCGGTAACTCCTGGTCTGAAGAGTCTGCCGGCGTTTATTGCGTGCAAACGCCCGCGACAGAGTCCAATTGGCGGGGAATGAACGCCGAGGTGTTCGTTTCGCCGGTTATTGGTATGACGCCAGGTCGAAAATGGACATGGCGGCCTTACCTGACCAATCTCCGCATCTACGTCAATCAGAATCCCGACGCGGACCCATCGACCAGCGGTGTAAAAATCATCGCGAATTGACGTTACGTCATTTTGTCTTCGCCTGAAATATGCAAAAAGGAGACAGTTTTTCGACGGCGTAAATCAATTCCGCCCCTGAAACCGCCGATGCTAAATATAAGGTATAGGACTCGCGTCGGGACCACGCTTTAGGGAGCAGTGAATATGCAGATTAATGCACTCGTCGTGGACGACTCAGGAATAATGCGAAAGATGGTGATGCGTACTCTCACTGAGAGCAGGCTGGCGCAGTTCACCTTTACCGAGGCGGTGGATGGCCTGGATGCACTCGAAAAATTCGATCACAAGAACACAGCCATGATGTTCGTTGACTGGAACATGCCGAATATGAGCGGTATTGACTTCGTCAAGAAGATTCGTGCTACGGAAAAACGCCACGTTCCGGTCGTCATGATCACCACCGAGGGGACGATGGGCAAGGTCGAAGAGGCGCTCGACGAAGCTAATGTCGATAGTTACATCGTCAAGCCCTTCACCGCCGAGGTGATCAGGAAAAAACTCGAGCCTCTGTTCGCCAAGTTCGCGGACAAGAAACAGGCCAAAGGTTTCTTCGGAAAGCTCGCGGGCAAGGTCGCCTGACGTGAATTACAGGGTCAGCGCCGTAATTTAAAGGAATCTATCTATGGGTACGGCAGAAATCGCAACAACACAGAAGGCGGAGCACATCGAATGTGTCGCCGAAGCATCAGTTGAGATATTCAACATCACCTGCGGATTGGCGCTTAACCCGCTCGATAAAGATGAAAACCTATCAGACGACGGCGTTATTATTGCCATTATCTCGCTTGTGGGCGACGTGGAGTGGTCTGTTTTTCTGGGTCTGCCCCGCCAGACCGCGACCGCTGTGGCCGCGAAGTTCGCCGGGTTCGAAATCCCATTCGACAGCGATGACATGGGCGACGCCATCGGTGAACTCGCCAACATACTCGGCGGACAGGTCAAAGCCCTGCTGGATCGGCGAAGCGTCAAAGCCAACATATCACTTCCGAGTGTGATGCGGGCGGAAAACATGCACGTACTGATCCAAAGAAGTATTGCGGGAATAAAGACCTGCTTCGATTCGGAACTGGGAAAACTGTGGACAGGCGCCGCCGTCGGAAACGGCGCCGGTGTTGTAGTGTAAGCGAATACAAATGAATCAAGGCTAACAACGACCGGGTCGGGGGCGTGATAAACTTCAGGGAGCCGAAATGACAACGGTCGATACGCTTGAAAACTTAAGTGCTGAAATCCTGGCTTTAGACCCCGGCGACAAGGAGACAATTGTCAAAATCGGGACGTCTCTGGAGCAGGTTCTTGAAGAACTCCCGTCGGATTCGGAAGAATCCCAAAAGATTCTGATGCTTGCGGTGAGTGTCCTCCAGGCAATCTACGAGGAAGAAGTTTCAGACGCCTCCGTAGCAACCGGCGCTCTTGCCGAGGCCTTCGCATCCACAGCACAATATCTGGCGGATGAAGAAAACGCCGGGGAAGCCGAATTACTCCAACAGGCCTCCGACGCCATGGATGCGGTTCTTGCCTCTTCCGGCGAAAACGCCGATGCCGACGATGTCCCCGACGCCGAAGAAGAATCCGACGAGGCCCGGTCCGACGACGCCGAAGACGTCGAAGACGAGGATAATGTCGGCGCATCAGACTCTTCGGATAACCAGGCCGACGAAACAGCGCCCACTCTCCCGGAAGATACAGACCAGGAAATAATGAGTGAATTCATCGTCGAATGTCTCGACCACATATCCGCAGCCGAGGCTTCAATGCTCGATCTGGAAAGCAATCCTGACGACAATGAACTGATTAATACGATTTTCCGCGCCTTCCACACGATAAAAGGGACTTCAGGCTTCCTCGGTCTGGACCATATCCAGAAACTCGCCCACTTTGGCGAAAACCTCCTGGACCGCGCCCGCGAAGGCGAGATACAAATTACCGGTGGGTATGCCGACCTGGCGCTGAAATCCGGCGACACGCTGCGGACCATGATCGAGACTCTCAATGGCGTAGAACCCGGCGACAAACTGACAATCCCCGAAAATTACGCCGACCTTATGGAGCAACTTTCCGACCCGGAAGGTCATGGAATCGGAAGCGAGGGTGCAACAGAGAATATGCGCCTCGGCGAGATACTCGTCGGGAAAGGTCTGGCTGAACGCGAGGAAATAGAAGAAGCAACGAAGGATCAGGGCGAGCGGAAAATCGGCGAAGTGCTGGTCGAAAAGAAGATCGTCAACGCAAGCGACGTAGCCAAGGCGCTTCGTACCCAAAAACAACTCCAGGGAAAACCGGCCACCAGCACGTCAATTCGAGTAGGCACGGAGAAACTCGACAACCTCATCAACATGGTCGGCGAACTCGTTATCGCCCAGTCGATGGTTGCGCAGGACCCCGACGTGGACGGAAGCGACATGCCTCGCCTGACCAGAAACATAGCCCATGCCGACAAGATCATCCGCGAGTTGCAGGACCTGACAATGTCACTGAGAATGGTCCCGCTGAAGAGCCTGTTCCAGAAAATGACACGACTCGTGCGAGACCTTGCACGCAAAGCCGGTAAAGACGTCCAGTTCGTTACCGAGGGAGAAGATACCGAAATCGACCGTAACATGGTCGAAATGCTAAACGACCCGCTGGTGCATATGATCCGAAATTCCGTCGATCATGGGATCGAATTGACCGACAAACGCCGGGAATCCGGGAAAAACCCCACCGGTACGGTAAAATTGCGGGCGTATCACTCGGCTGGGAGCGTTGTCATCGAACTGACCGACGACGGAAAAGGACTGGATAAGGACAGAATCCTCGCAAAAGCACATGAGCGAAACCTCATCGAACCGGGAAAAGAACTGACCGAAAGCGAAACCTTCGGCCTGATTTTCCAGGCGGGTTTCTCCACAGCCGAGAAGATAACCGACGTATCAGGCAGGGGCGTCGGAATGGACGTGGTCAGAAAAGGCATCGAATCGCTTCACGGGCGGATAGATGTGGCTTCGAAATCCGGTGAAGGTTCGACATTCACCATGAAACTGCCCCTGACCATGGCAATTACCGACGCGATGCTCCTGAGCGTAGGAAGCGAGCATTACCTCCTTCCGACCGTCTCGATCGAGCAAAGTTTCAGGCCCGCCGCCGGAAGTATCTCCACAGTTGCCGGTCAAGGCGAGATGGTCATGCTCCGCGGCAACCTGTTGCCGATATTCCGCCTGCACGAACTCTTCGGCGTCGCCGATGCCGTTACCGAGCCATACAAGGCCCTGCTTATCAGCGTCGAAAGCGAGGGGCAACATTTCGCCCTGATGGTGGATGAACTCCTGGGCCAGCAGCAGGTCGTCATCAAGACGCTTGGCGAGTCGATCGGGCAGATTACGGGCGTTTCCGGCGGGAGCATCCTCGGCGACGGGAAAGTCGGACTTATCCTCGATGCCACGAGTTTGTTGCAACTGGCAACGAAAAATCGCGAGAAAACGCGACTTCGCGCAAACCAGGCCGCATGAGCAGGTAATATCTATTTAGATGCGGATTTCTTCCGGGCCTGCAGCGTCGGTGTCTGCCCGCGCATAGCCGACAGAAGACGGACGATTCGGCGATGGACCGGTTTGGTTTGGGTTATAACCAGTTTTCCGTCAAACGCCCTGACGCTGCCGATATCTCCACCGCACTCACCACCACGCCAGGAGGCCGGTTCTACTGCGGTTCGTATAATGTTCATCAGGTCATCGGTCCGCTCCTCCAGGTCGTCATAGTCATAGTCATCGTCATTATCATCGTAATCATCATCGTCCCACCCCGCAGGACCGCTGCCCGAACCTGAATTGGTCGATCCTTGTGAAGTTCTGACGGGCTGATGAACCGCTTCGCGGGAGAATGGGGGAGGCATCGCGTCCAGCGGCTTGGGTTTGATCAGGTCGCTAACATCATAGACACGGGTAAATGTGTAACGGGACAGGTCGTCCCCGGTTGATATTGTTACAACGCCTTCGTCAATGAGATACCCCATCGGGGTTACGCCGCCAACCTTTTCCAGTATGACACGCAGAGCCTTTGCAAACGTTACATTAGTCAAATCGACACTGACCTTCGTATTCTTCGTTACGCCGGCTTGCTCAAGTGCGTCCCACTTGACGTAGATATTAACCTTGCCGGTTTTGCGGAGGAACTGAACGACATCCTCGAACGCCATACCGTCGAATTGCATCTTTGGCACAATCTCATTCATTCGCGCCTCAACGGCTTTATCTGCCGGGGTATAGGTTTCATCCACAAGCCAGACTTGCCCGATTTTAACGCTGACCGGTCTGACCGGTTCACAGAAGCCGCCTGGTCCGACAGGCTTACTGCCGCTGGCTGGCCCGACCGGTTCACAGCCGGTGGATACGAAGGCACAAAGGGAAATCCCGACGACAATCAGAATACGGCGCGTGTTCGGCATGATTTGCTCCTTTCGATATATTTTTCTACATTGGGTGGCACCTTCAAGCGTAGCGACACGTAGTGTCCCTATGGGAAGCGGAGCTTGTGGGTGCTCTGCGTCATTGTTCATCCAGCACCCACAACCTCCACTTCGTTCCGGTTGAAGGTGCCACTCAGCGTTATCTATTTATCCGCGTCAGCACGACGCCAGCCAGAGCGATTTTCAGGACTGCCCCCGGCAGGAATGGCCACAGTCCTGCTTTCAGGACCGCCGATGCCGGTACGAACATCATAAGCCAGGGCACGCCGACGGCGAAGATGACGGCGGTGCCGATAATCAGGGCCCACAGCATTGACGCCCGGCTTCGGCCCCAGCCACGCTCGAAGAGCGTGCCCACAACGAAGGCGGCGACGGCAAAACCGATGAGGTATCCGCCGGTGGGGCCTGGAAGTCCCGCGGGGTTGGCGAAGAGCACCGGAGCGGCGGTTCCGGCGGTGAGGTAGGTCAGGATACTCGCCGGCCCACGCGCCGGTCCGAGCAAGGCGGCCACAAGCAGCACGGCGAATGTCTGGAGCGTTATCGGCACCGGCCAGAGGGGGAATTTCACCTGCGCCGATACAGCCACAGCAGCGGCTCCGAGCAGAACGAGAATGATTTCGTCTGCCAGCGTTCGCCGGCGAGGTATTATTGCGGATAAGGTTATCGCGTTCATTCAGAGACCTTTCGATATTTGTTATTCGTAACTCAATCCGACTTTATCACAAACTGCTTTCAACGCCGATGCTGCTTTTACGAACAATTCAGGTCCCGTGAATCCGCTGAACTGTCCGACGTGGGCCATGTGCGGTTCGAGCGTCATGTATCCGTCGAACCCGCGAGCCTTCGCGTCGGCGAGGATTTCAGGAATCTGCCCTTCGCCCTCGCCGGCCGGTACGCAGGTTTCCGCGTCCCTGTCCTTGTCCTTGATATGAAAGTAGTGTGTCAGTTCAGCCAGACCTTTCGCCCAGCCTTCGTCGCAGGGGGCGAAACCCTCCTCGACGAAATTGGCGGGGTCGAATATGCCCTTGAGGTAGTCGCTCTTGATCGTCGCGAAGATGTCTTTGACGCCGTCGGGTGCGGCTCCGTAGATAGCCTTTTCGTTCTCGTGCAGAAGTACGACATCCGCTTGTTCTGCGGTTGAAACCATCTCGGAGATTTGGTCCATCACCTTGTCGCGGTGCTCTGCGATATTCCCACCTTCAGGCCCGTAGAAACTGAAGATGCGAATGTAGTCGGACCCGAATATGTGGGCCAACTCGCAGCAGTGTTTCAGCAGGTCCAGGTGAGGTTTGAACGGTTCGTCGATGCGGATTTTGCCTATCGGCGAACCGATGCAGGCTGTGGCGAACCCGCCGTCCGCCAATTGCCCGGCGTATTCGCGCGCCTGTTTGACGGTGAATTCCGATACGTTGATTTTGTCGATGGCGCGGACGTCGATACACCGGACACCGTTGGCTGCACAGACTTCCATCTGTGTCTTAAGGTCAGGTGCAATCTCGTCGGCGAATGCGCTGAATGTAACCATGTGTTCTCCCTGGAAGTTAGCAGTCGATAACAGGAGCGTCTATAAGGGAATATTGAATATTGAGCAAGGAATTTTGAATTTCGGAGTAAAAAAGAACGGTCCACAGCCGCATTGGCAAATCTGTTTTTACTTCGAAATTCACAATTCTCTGTTCGATATTCAATATTCTCTTTAAATCTTTCCCAGGATTATTCCGTGCGTCGGTGGTACTGGCCAGAAGGTTATCCATGAGTTGATTTTGATTTTTTTTGTCTGCGTCGGTTTGTGTTCGAGCAGGCTGACGACGACGGGCACGCCGGCATCGACGACGATGACGTGATGGGCGTCGTTGTCGATTACTTTACCGTTAACGGGCATGAGCGATTCGAACCGGCGGGTGGTATGGCTGATTCGCTGGCTTTTGCCTTTGGGCACGATCTGGAAAGTGAGTTCGCCCCTGGTGCCTTTTTCGACCGCTGCGGTGGCGGTGTGGATGATTACGTTCAGTTCGTCGTCGATGTGGATGCGTTTTTGCATGATCTTGCGGGCCGAATCCAGGAGACGAAGGTCGATGTAACTTCCGGGTCTCTGGAGGTCGAATGTGTTCGGCGGGATTCGCAGTGTGAAGAAAGGACCCAGCAGCCCCGAATTATCAATCGCCACCATCCGGCCTCGCACGCCGTATTCCGGGTTGTTCAACAACCTGGTCATGAGAAATCTCCCTATGTCCTGTGCCCTATGCCCTATGCCCTGTAAGTTTATCGGTATCAGGAGCGGAATGGAATGTATAATTCCGGGTTGACGTGGAGGCCGATTAAATAAAGAATTGTCGTTATGGAGGCATCGATAGAGTACAGCGATATAGTAAGTGTGATTTTATGTGGTGGTTACGGTAAGCGGATGCGCTCGACCGACAAGCACAAGGTCTGCTTCGACATTGCCGGAACGCCGGCGATTGTGCGAATGGTCGGGATGATGAAATCCGTAGGTCTTTCGCGGTTCCTGGTCGTCGTCGGACAAATGGCCGAGCAGGTCATCTCCACGATAGCGACCGTGCATCCCGACGTTGCGTTCGTCTATCAGGTCAACCCGCGAGGTACCGGTCACGCCGTCGCGTGTGCTGTCGAACACCTTAAGTCGGCTGGGTACGACGGGAACGTGATGATATCGATGGGCGACAAGGTCATCCAGCCGCACGTTGTGGCGGAACTTATCGACCGGCACACCCGGGCCGATCCGAACCTTACCCTTGCGACTCTTGTGAAGACGTCCAAGACAACGGCGGGGCGGATCGTCATCGACTCCAGCGGTAACCCGTTGGGAATCGTGGAACTTGCCGACGTCCGACGGGCGGCAAAAACCGGAAAATCAATCCGACTTTCAGGAAGGCGTTTTTCGGCCAGGCAAATCGAACGGCGAAGCCTAACCGTCAACCCCTCGCTGTACCTGTTCAAAGCAGAAACTCTCTACCGGGCAATCGCATCGCTGAATGACGATAACGCCCAGGGAGAACTTTACCTGACCGATACGGTCGAGTACGTCGTCGGCGCAGGCGGAAAAATCACCCTGCTGCACGTAAAAAATGGCGAAGACCTGATGGCCTACAACACGCCGGAAGAACTGCTCGGGGCCGAGGAGGTTCTGCGAAACCGGGATGCTCGACGACGAAAGATTACCGCAGCAGGGGCGAAACTTTCGCGACGGTGCTTCAAACCGGCGGCAGAGTGGTTGAAGATTATCAAGCAGAACCCGCCGCGACTCAGACGGGCAATGACGGGAATTTACGGACCCGACGAGAACCTCCTTGCCGAGCGGCGCAAAGCGTTCGCCGGCGTGGTAAAAACATTTATAAAAGCCTACGGACCAAGCCGGAAAAGCGTGCTTACGCGAGCGCCGGGGCGAATTAATCTTCTGGGACGGCACATCGACCATCGCGGCGGATTCGTCAACGTCATGGCCATTAATCGCGAGGTTTTACTGATGGCCGGTCCCAGGAACGACGACACGGTTACGCTGGTGAATCGGCAGTGGCGGGAGTTCCCCCGCAGGAAGTTTCGCATCGGCGATCTGCTTCGTTCAGCCGACTGGTACGGATGGATGGATTTCATCAATTCCACGACCGTTCGACAGGTTCTTGAGGCTTCGCGCGGCGACTGGAGCAACTATGCACGCGCAGCAATTCTGCGACTTCAACATGCATGCACGGACCACCGTCTGACCGGCGTCGATTTCGCGGTTTCCGGTAATATCCCGATGGGCGCGGGATTGAGCAGTTCGTCGGCGATGGTCGTAGGCGTAGCCGAGGTGGCTGTGGCGTTGAACGGTCTGGACATAACCACGCGGCAGTTTGTCGATTTGTGCGGCGAGGGTGAGTGGTTCGTCGGTTCTCGCGGTGGAAGCGCCGACCATGCAGCCATTAGAAGCGGCGAACGCGGACGGATTGCAAGGGTGGGGTTCTTTCCGTTCCACATCGCCGAGACCATCGCCTGGCCCGACGCATTGTCCCTGGTTATCGCCAACAGCGGTATCCGCGCCGCCAAGAGCGCCGGGGCGCGAGATACATACAATCATCGCGTCGCCTGTTACAACCTTGCCGAGATGGTTCTGAAGCGGCGAGTTGCAATACTGCGAAACATGGAGCACCTTCGTGATGTTGACCCCGTCGCTCTGGGTGTCTCGCCGGCGGAGGTGTACCGGGCACTGAAACGCCTTCCGGTGCAGATAACTAGACGAGGCGCGGCACGATTGTTGGACGGCGAATCGGACAGGCTTAAGGAAATATTCGCCACTCATGATGACGTGGGGCCTTATCGTCTGCGCGACGTGGCCATGTTCGGTATATCCGAGTGCCTGCGGGGTGATAGGTACGCCGACCTGCTGCAAAAAGGCAGGGGGGATGAAATCGGAACCCTGATGCGCATCAGCCATGACGGCGACAGATTAGTGCGATTCACCGGACGAAAAACAAAGGCGCATGTGCTCTCTTACAGCGACGCCCGTTTGGACAGGCTGGCATCTGAAATTGCCTCCGGCGACCCGGAACGCTGCGCCGACGCCGCCCTCTGGGCCCAGCCGGGGCGATACGCCTGCTCCACGCCGGAGATTGACCTGCTGGTCGATATCGCCTGCTCGACGAAGGGCGTTTTGGGTGCGCAATTGGCCGGGGCGGGGCTTGGCGGATGTGCCATGATCCTCTGCCGGTCAGATGCCGTAAATCGGGTAACGTCCGCCCTGCGAAAGGGTTACTACCAACCCCGAGGCCTGAAGTTCGACGTCCACCTCTGCCACCCGGTAGCGGGTAGCGGGATTTTGAGCATATAACAAAAGAGGCGGTTTTATTTGGGGACACCATACTATTTTTTGTCTGAAAAAATAGTATGGTGTCCCCGAATATAAAGGATTGAAAATTGACAAATTTGCTTTGGATTGCGTTGGGCGGGGCGGCTGGTGCGGTGTGTCGATACGGGTTGACCGAGGCCGTTCAACGGTGGCTTGGTCCCGGGATGGCATGGGGGACGCTGTCGGTTAATCTGCTTGGCTGCTTCCTGATAGGTCTGGCTTTTCACTGGATCGCATTAACCGGGACCATTCCGCACGAGGTGCGGTTCGTCGCGGTTGTGGGATTCATCGGCGCTTTCACGACTTTCTCGACCTTCAGCCTCGAAAACCTCAACTTCGTCCGCGATGGCGAATATCTTACTGCCGCAATCTATATCGGAATCAGTGTAGTCGTCGGTATCGCCCTGACCTTTCTCGGTATGCGAACCGGACATCTGATTACAACAATGATGAAATAGATGAAGGCAGGCACACAATACTTTACGCTATCCGACGTAATTTCAGGCTTGCTTAATCGGGAAATTGCGGTATAATGTTTGGTGCGGCGATCGGCTTTGCTCAATTAACCACGAAGTTGGCTTTTCTTTCTCTTATCAGGCAAAGGGTGGAGTTATGCATGTGTGATGAGTCTCGGTTTTTTTGGAGGCCGAGGGGCAAGGAACACTCGTGTATATAAAGGAGCGAAAAGATGAAAAAGAACACTTTGGGATTATTGTGCGCGCTGTTGCTCTTGGGAGTTAGCTCACAGGCATTTAGCGCCGATGCGCCGGGGACAGTTTATTCGGAGAACTTCGCGTCGGGAACAGCGGGCTGGGCCTCGGGTAAACTGATCAGCTCCAGCCCGAATTCATGGAGACTCGGCGTAGCCAGCATTGGGTATCTCCAGCCCTATCCATGGTATTGTTGGGGCACTGCACGGGACCCTGTGAACCCCGCCACCAATGCGTTGACCGGTGGATATTTCGCCAGGGAGTATAGCTACGTGAAGTCCCCGAATATCAACCTGTCCGCTCACGGCGTCGGATACGCAGTTACGTTGGGGTGGATGGACTATATGAACATCCACAGCGGCAGCGGCAGCATTGAGGTCAGCAATAACTACGGTCTGACCTGGAAAGAACTTTACAAAGCCAGCGGAGATCAGACGGTTTCCGGTTCATGGCGAACCATTTCCAGGACTCTCGCCCCGATGTTCTGCACCTCGGGCTTCCGCGTTCGATTCCGCATCGATAGCTACGCGCAGGCCTACACTGCGTGGCAAGGCTTCTATTTTGATAATGTCAGCGTGAGCCTGGTTACCGCCAGTGGGGGTTACAGCGTTCTCGACGCGTACCTCGACGACGATGAGTGGATCGATTACCCCGGGCCCATGGACGGCCCCGTTGACCTGACCGCCAGGACTTACGACGACAACCTCGTGACGTTGTCCATTCCGGCCAACACGACCGCCTACATGGGCGGCGCGGAGTTGACGGACGGCTTCTACGGGCCGTGGTACGAGGACGATGATTATGAATACCCTGAGGATTTCGGTATCCCCAACCCGGACGACGTTGTGGATTTAGTGGCCTACGGCGTGGGCGATGATTACGAGAAAATCACGTTCGACAACCCTGTGCGACTTCAGTTCAACGGTCAGGCCGGCAAACTCGTCGGGTGGTCCAACCCGTACATGGACGAGTTTCACCTGATCGACACGATGCTCGAAGCCGACGACGGCAGCCTGCTCGGATCGTTGGGCGTCGATGCCGGTTATCTGAATATCGGCGACGATCTCGTCGTCTGGACCAACCACATGACCTACTTCGTCATGTACGTACCCGAGCCGGCGGCGGCGTTGTTGCTGTTGGTGGGGGGCGTGGGGCTGTTGGCCCGCAGACGTCGCATCGGCGGCAATTGATAGTAACCACGGAGCTAAAGCCAGGAAAAACGGAACCGGTCAACCAATTGACAAGTCCGTTGGCGTGCTTGCTTTGCCAAGGGCATCCCCGCGTAAGCGGTACTACGTACTACGGGACAGCGAGGCATGGCGCCTTGGCCTCGCGCTTTTCACTTGACCTTATGACAAACCGAGTTTTGTCAGAGTGCCTGATATTCATGAAAGAAAAGGCATTTCGCTGGAATGTATCGTAAGATTCCAATGAGGTGCCAACGGAGGCATCCATACCCCCCCCCAAGGGGTCGTTATAGTCTGGGTTTCATTTCCCACTTGCGAAAGGGATAGAATCGGGCTTGAGGTCCGTCGCTCTGGCGGCATCAAGGGGTCGATTGTCCGGGTTTCGCAGGCAGAATGGAGGAGACGAACATGAACTTGGGAGCAATTGGGAGTACCAACGTAAGGATGGCGGATTTCTATCAGAACAGCAACAATCTCGTAAGCAGAAAGGAAAGCAGCATAAGCACAGAAAACAAGACAGCACAAAACGTGAGCAGCACCAGACTTGCCAATACCAGGCAGATACTTGCCAGTGACGTCTTTACGACCTTCAACGGCGTCGTGACCACCTCTGCCCAGAAGGCGTTGGACAATTTCGTAACGTTAGAAGATGCCCTGACGGCAACACCCCGTCATCAGCTCGATTGGGTTCTATAATGTGGGTGCGAATGGCGAGTCAAAACGTTCCGGCCCCTCCGGGGGCGACACAGGACAAAGTCTTTTCTTCTGTCGCCCCCGTAGGGGCTGGAATTAATTAAAAAAACCATCCCGGTTTTCCCCCACCTTTACCTGCGAAGCGGGTACATTTCCCTAACCCTCATCCCTCGTTGACCGATAAAATACATATCATGTGTGGAATAGTAGGATACGTCGGGCGCAAGAGTGCCACACCGGTTCTGATTGAAGGCCTCAAGAGGCTTGAGTATCGCGGATACGATTCAGCCGGTGTTGCTATCATCCGCGACGGTCAATTGCACCTCTGCAAGTCGGCAGGTCGAATCGCGGGGCTGGAAGATCGTCTCGAAGACCATCCAGAACTCGCTGCCGGCATGGTCGGGATCGCTCATACCCGCTGGGCTACGCACGGCGCGCCGACTGAAGAAAACGCCCACCCGCACACCGATTGCACCGGAAGAATCGCCGTCGTCCACAACGGTATCATCGAAAACTATGCGGCTCTCAAGCAGGTGCTCGAAGACAAAGGCCACACCTTCAGGTCCGATACGGATTCGGAGGTCCTTGCCCACCTGGTAAGCGAGTTCTACCGCGACGACGACGGCGGCGACCTGCCCCGTGCGGTTCAGCAGGCATTGAGCGAGGTGGCGGGAACTTATGGACTGGCGGTGGTCTGTGCCGACGAGCCGGGGATGATAGTAGCGGCCCGGAAAGGCTCGCCGCTGATCGTCGGAGTCGGAGCCGACGAGTACATCGTCGCATCAGACGCCTCGGCCATCGTCGAGCACACAGTCAATGTCATCTATCTGAACGACAACGAAATGGTCGTGATAGATGAAGCCGGCCTGCGAACGCTGACCATCGACAACGTTCCGGTCTCCAAGCAGGTCCAGCAGATAGAATGGTCGCTGGAACAGATAGCACTCGGCGAGTTCGAGCACTTCATGCTCAAGGAGATATTCGAGCAGCCCGAAGCCTTGCGTAACAGTTGTCGAGGCCGATTGAACATGCGCGAAGGACGCATCCAACTGGGCGGGATCGAGCACCTTTCGCGCGAATTGGTCAAGACCCGGCGCATCATTCTGACTGCCTGCGGGACGGCGTGGCATGCCGGACTTATCGGGGAATACCTCTTCGAAGACCTGGCGCGGATACCGGCGGAAGTTGAGTACGCCAGCGAGTTCCGCTACCGCAACCCGATAATCGAAGACCAGACAGTAGTAATCGCTATCAGTCAATCCGGTGAAACAGCCGACACGCTGGCGGCTTTGCGAGAGGCCGAACACAAAGGCGCGATGACGCTCGGCGTGGTCAATGTCGTAGGCTCGACCATCGCACGCGAAACAGACGCCGGAGTGTACCTCCACGCCGGACCTGAAATCGGCGTCGCCTCCACCAAGGCCTTCACATCGCAACTGACCGTCCTGACGCTGATTAGTCTTTACCTGGGCCGGCGGCGGTTCATGTCCGAAACGACGCTGAAACAATATATGGAAGAACTCCAAGCCATTCCCGACAAGATCGAGACGGTCCTCGCCCAGTCGGACGCGATAAAACAGGCAGTGGGCGCTTGTGTCGATCACGATAACTGGCTGTTCCTCGGACGAGGATACAACTATCCCGTCGCGCTGGAAGGCGCGCTGAAACTCAAGGAAATCAGTTACATTCACGCCGAGGGACTACCGGCTGCGGAGATGAAGCACGGACCCATAGCCCTGATAGCCGAGGGAATGCCCGTGGTGTTCGTGGCCCCTCGTTGCGAAACTTACGACAAGATTATAGGCAACATTGAGGAGGTTCGCGCTCGTGGCGGGACAGTCATTGCCGTGGCCACCGAAGGCGACGACCGCATCGCTCAATACGCCGAGCACGTATTCTACATCCCCGATTGCCCGCCCGCGCTCCAGCCTCTGCTTACCGTCGTACCGCTGCAACTGCTCGCATATCACGCAGCCGTTGCCCGTGGCTGCAACGTCGATAAACCACGAAACCTCGCAAAATCTGTTACGGTCGAATGATTAACGAGCGGGTGCTGGCACGGAGTGAAACAGAGTCCCACCTTTTCCCTACTTTCCTTGCCTTCGGGATCAGCCGTCTGCCAGTCGTTGCCTGCGAAGTATTTCCTGTGAAATCGAGCGGTTGACGGCGCGGAGTTCGAGCATACCCGCCAGTTTTGCGTCTTCTTCGCCGGCGACGACGGGAAGGTATTCGAGTTCCTGTTCGCGCATTCGAGTAATGGCTTCGGCCAGACCGGTCTGCTCGGTAACGGTGTCCGGAACGGGCGTCATTACGTCGTAGGCGACCAGCCAGTCCGTCAAACCTTCGGCACTGAAAGACCTTTTTAGTTCTTCGAGCGTGATAATGCCGATGAGTTTGCCGTCAGCGTCAGTAACGGGATAAGACATCGCGTCGGTCTCGGCGATTGTGCGGAAGATGTCTGTAAGCCGGGCGTTTTCGGTGAATGTCGGGCAGGTGCGATTCATCATCTCCCCGGCGGTATATGTTTGCACAAGGTCTTCTTCGGTAACGTTCAGCCCGATTTCGCCTGCGGCCTTGACGGCGAGTTTCACGCACGGCGGTCCTATGATCTCCGCAACGAAGGTCGTCGCGGCGATGATTGTGATAATGGCTATACCGATATCGCCGCCGAATTTTTCGCCCGCGATGATGGACAGTCCCACAGCCACACCGGCCTGACTGAACAGGCACAGTCCGAGGTATTTGCGAAGGACCGGAGCCGCCCCGGCCAGGCGTGCACCGATGTTCGCGCCGATTATCTTACCGGCAGACCGCCCGATGATATACGGTATGACAAGCACCCACATCCACGCGTGCATCCCCTGGATGTGCAGGCGTGCACCGGCGATAACGAAGAACAGAACGTATATCGGCTGGGCAAATCGCTCGACGACGTGAAAAGTTTCCCGGCTTCGACGGGGCGCAAGGTTCGACAGCACCACGCCCAACGTCATGGCTGCGAGGATGAGATCAAAACCGAATACCCTTGCAGAACCGATAACAAGCAGCATCACGCCGATAATAAATGCCAGCGATTTTTCCGGGTCGCGGACGATTCGCAGGACGAAGTTAAGTATGAAACCTGCCATTACGCCCAGTACCACCGCTCCGACAAGTTCCCATCCGGCGTGCCCCAGTGTTTCGATGATACCGGTCGAATCGGGATTTACGAATTTACCGGCTATACTGGCGGCGACGCTGAACAGTATCAGCGCCAGCGCGTCGTCCAGAGCGACGATGGCAAAGACCGCCGTGGTCAGCACGCCGCGGGTCTTGTACTCCCACAGTACGCTTACCGTTGCTGCCGGCGCGGTCGCCGACGAAATCGCGCCGAACACCAGCCCCAGCGCGACCGAAACCCCCGGTGACTGCCCCAACAGCATCGCTATTACGCCGACCAGAATGGACACGGCGACGAACGCGCCAATTCCCTCAGCGAAGAGGATGGTAAAGAATTGCCGACCATATTTACGGAAAACGTCGCGGTGCAGTTCCCCGCCGATCATAAAACCGATTATTCCAAGAGCGAAAAAGTTGAACGGTAGCAGGCTTTTGATCGTTGCGTCGTCAATGGCCCCCAGCCCCGTCCGCCCGACAATAACACCGATAGCGATGTAACCCACAACCTGCGGAATTTTCAGCCACTGGAAAATCTTCGCGCCGATCGTCCCGAAGAAAATCGCCAAGCCGATGACCATGAGTACCGGTAGATGCGTTTGGACTACCGAGGATATTATTTCGGGACTCATGTCTTATTCTTCGATTGGTCCGTCGGCCAGTTGTTGCCTGCGAAGCACTTCCCGCGAGAGCGAACGATTGACGGCTGCCAGTTCCAACATGCCCGCCAGATGCGTATCGCCTTCGGCTGCTACTACGGGAAGGTATTCCAGTTCCTGTTCGCGCATTCGTGTAACTGCTTCATCCAGCGGGGTTTGAATCGTTACGGTATCGGGAACAGGCCTCATCAGGTCAAACGCCAAAAGCCAGTCCGTCAGACCCTCGGCTACGAATGTCCTCTTGAGTTCGTCGATGGTAATGATGCCGGTGAGTTTTCCGTAGGCGTCGGTAACCGGATATGACATCGCGTCGGTCTCGGCGATAGTGCGGAGGATATTCGTCAGTGTCGTGTTTTCCGTGAAAGACGGAAGGGCGCTGTCGATCATGTCCCCGGCGCTGTAGGAGAGCATGAGGTCTTCTTCGGTAACGTTAAGCCCGACCTCGCCGGCCTTTTTGACGGCGAGTTTCACGCACGGCGGTCCTATGATTTCTGCAACGAAGGTCGTCGCGGCGATGATCATGATAATCAGCATGCCGAAATCTACGCCACCGGCCGAAAAATCCTTGAAACGATGACTGGCGAGGATCGAAAGTCCTACTGCCACGCCTGCCTGGCTGAACAAGCATATACCCAGGTACTTGCGCAGCGCCGGGGCTGCATTTGTCCATCGCGCGGCGATATATGTACCAATCACCTTGCCCATTCCCATCCCGACGAGGTATGGTAAAACGAGTACCCATATCCATCCGGGCATCCCTTGTATGTGAAGTCGTGCGCCGGCGATAACGAAGAACAGGACGTATATCGGCGGGGCGAATCGTTCGACGATGTCGAAACTTTCCCGGCTTCGTCGTGGGGCGAGGTTCGCCAGCGTTACGCCAAGCGCCATTGCTGCAAGTATGCGGTCGAGGTCGAGCGCCAGGGATATTCCGATTACCACCGTCATCGCGCCTATGATGAACGCCAGCGATTTGTCTCGTTCCCTGATGCGGCGGAGAATGTAATTCAGTCCGAATCCGACAACCACCCCCAGCAGAGTCGCTCCGATCAGTTCGCGTCCAGCCTCGCCCAACATGACAAAAAAACCGCCCGAAGCGTCGCCGATAAGCCTCATCGCCACAGTCGATGCGATACTGAAAAGAATCAGCGCCAGTGCGTCATCCATTGCCACGATGGCAAAGATTGCCGTGGTGAGCACTCCGCGGGTTTTGTACTCCCAAAGCACGCTGGTCGTTGCAGCGGGAGCTGTCGCCGAGGCTATCGAACCGAGAACGATACCCAGTGCGACAGATGTCGCTACGCCCAGCCCGAGAAGCAATGAAACGACGGTAATCAGAATGCTGACGGTAAGAAATGCGCCGATTCCCTCAGCAAAAAGGATAGCGAAAAATTGCCGACCGTACTTCCGGAAAATGTCGCGATGAAGTTCGCCTCCGATCATGAACCCGATTATTCCAAGGGCGAAAAAATTAAACGGCATCAGGTTCTGGATCGTCTCTTCCGTGATGAAGCCCAACCCCGACTGGCCGATGGCTACGCCGATTGCGATGTAACCGACGACCTGGGGAATGCGCAGTTTCTGGAATATCTTCGCGCCGATTGTACCGAAAAGGATTGCAAGACCGATGACCAGAAGCGTCGGGAGAGGCGCTTGGGCGAGCAAGACTGCAATGGCAGGAGTCATACCTTACCTTCGGTGAGTATGCGATAGACCTCGGCGGGGTCGCCCGCCTCGGCGATTGCCTTGCGGATGTCGTCCTGCTTGAGGACGTTGGCAACTTTGGCGAGGAGCCGTATATAAATTTCATGCTTACCCTGCGGAGCGGCGATGAGTACGATGATGTGTACGGGTAGATTGTCGAGGCTTTCGTAGTCGGCTATTCCCGCCTGGCTGACGCCGACGGCCATTGCGGCGTCGGGTAGTCCCGGAAGACGAACGTGAGGAATACCAAGCCCCTGGCCTATGCCGGTGCTCATCATCTTCTCTCGCTCCCAGATCGCCTGGCGGAGTTCTTCTATAGTAATGTTCTTGCTGAAATCATCAGCAGTAGATACCAATTCGTCAAGAACATCGGCCTTCGTCGTTCCTGTCAAAAGCACGACATGCTCTAACGTCAGGTAATCCGAAACTTTCATTTTCAACTCCCTCAACCCTGAAGATACTCAAGCCCCTTATTATGCACCTGCCCGGGAGTTATTGTCCAGCGAGAAAAAATTAGCAGGAAAGAATCAGCAGGGATGCGAGTATTCACTTCGCTACGACCTGCATCCCTGCTGATTCTCTTTCAGAACTTTCTAATCACGCCTATCACCACGCCCTGGATGCTGACGTTGTCGGCGTAGATGGGAGAGAAATCCGGATTGGCCGGTTGGAGGCGTATTCTGTCGGCCTCGCGGTAGAATTTTTTCAGTGTGGCTTCACCGTTGTCCAGCAGGGCGACGACGGTTTCGCCGTCGGATGCTTCGCGGGTTCTCCGGCAGATGACGTAGTCGCCGTCGCGTATCTGTTCGTCGATCATGCTTAGTCCTGTTACGCGCAGGCAGAAGGTTTCACCGGTGTTGGCGAACATTTCTTCCAGGTCGATGGATTCGTTTTGCTCCACTGCCTCGATGGGTTCACCGGCGGCGATTTGCCCCGCCAACGGAAAACGGGTGCCGCGGGGTTCGTCGGGAAAAGCCACGTCATCAGACAGTTGCAAAGAGCGGGCGCTGTGTTTGAGACCCCGCAGGAGCAGGCCCTTTTTTTCGAGCGCCCCGATGTGCTCGAAGACGGTTACTCTGCTTACGTGCAGATGGTTTCCAATCTCCTGCATCGTGGGGGAATAGCCCTGTTTGACGCGATAATCTCGCACATACAAGAGGACTTCCATCTGACGAGGCGTAACTGTCTGCATGCTCGGTCTCCTGACTCTCGGTTTTGGCGACAACGGCAGGCTCTAATTCCAGCGTTGTCGGCAGGGGGTCGGCGCTCGGGGGATAAGGATAAACGTACTGGCCACCAGGCCCGAATTGGCAGATTGGTAATTCCATTCCCATTTCCAAATCCTTATTTCAGTGTCAGACTCTATCCTAACATCGTACGAACTGCAAGATTGACTCCAGTTTTTTTTTCGGGGATTAAAAACACATGCCTCGCTATGCGTAGCATCACTACGCATAGCGAGGCATGGTTTTGAGAGGGGACTCTTACTACGTATTGTCTTTATCCGTTGGGCCTCCGCTGTTCCAGCGGTGTTCAAGCATCTCACGCAGGTAACTGTTTTCGCGCCTGGTGGCCTCCATATCGAACATCAAATACTTCATCTGCAATCTGATCTGGTCAAGCATCTCCTCGATCTTCCGCGTCGGTGTAGCCGAAGTGTTGGGTGTGTATGTTCCCATCGATGTGGATTTCCCGCCCGTTTTGGGCAAAGCCGAAAGGGCGTCGGCCAATTCGGCAATTCGTTCACGAACGATCTGTTCTTTCATTATTTTCGCCTCCTGAGGCGATTCCAGCCATTAATAGGCTGTTCCTCACTGTAAAGAAATGCAATTATCGTGCCGCTTCCGCCTGCCGGCGGCGATGGGTGTCTTTCCTAACGTCTGCAAACACAAGGCATTATGTAACGAAAATTTATGTTAGTCCGGGTAATTTCTACCGTCTTTGACGTTGGCGTTTAGATTAATCAACACGCACTTCTGTTCGTCGGGGGATATGTCCCCGGCAATCCCCGTTTCAAAGCCTGAATACGCTTTGCAGACAGACGTTGATTCCCGTCAACGACGTTGATAATAATCAACGTCGTTCGCCGAAACTTATGCGCCCTTTCGCGCTCTCTCACTGGTAAAATCACGCAGGGCCTGTTATCGTTCATAATCTTGGTAAGGCATTATGGAAGGACGGACCATGAACGACGAGAAGCAATATCGTTTGGCAACGAAAGCGCTGCACGCAGGTCAGGAGCCCGACCCGACCACCGGTGCGCGGGCGACGCCTATCTACGCCACTGCCGCGTATAACTTCCGCGACACCAAACATGCCGCCGACCTGTTTGCCCTGAAAGAGTTCGGCAACATTTACTCCCGGCTGATGAATCCAACCTGCGACGTGCTGGAGAAGCGTCTGGCCGCGATGGACGGCGGGGCTGCGGGGCTGACATTCGCCAGCGGAATGGCTGCTATTTCGGCGGCCATTCTGACCATCACTCATACCGGGCAGAACATCATTTCCTCAACCAGCCTCTATGGCGGAACGTGGACACTCTTCACGCAGACATTCAAAAACCTCGGAATCGAGGTGAGATTTTTCGGGCCGGACAATCCCGGAAAAATCAAGGAACTCGCCGACGAAAACACGCGATGCGTTTATCTTGAGACAATCGGCAACCCGAAGAACGACGTGCCTGACTTCCGAAAAATAAGCGACATTGCCCATGAACTAGGCCTGCCCGTCATTTGCGACAATACGGTTGCTACGCCGATGCTGTTCAGACCCATCGAGCACGGTATCGACATTGTGGTCTATTCGACGACGAAGTTCATCGGAGGACACGGCGTGCACGTCGGCGGAGCGATCGTGGACAGTGGTAATTTTCCCTGGGCCGATAATCCCGACAAGTGGCCGGAGTTCTGCTCGCCGGATGACGCCTATCACGGCATGGTCTTCACCGAGTCGCTGAAACCCATCGGCAACATTGCCTACATCGTGCACATACGCACGCATTTGCTGCGGGATATGGGCGGGTGCATGAGTCCGTTTGCGGCTTTCCTGTTCCTGCTAGGCATTGAGACGCTGCACCTCCGTATGCCCAGGCATTGTGAAAACGCCCAGGCGGTCGCCGAGTGGCTCGTGAAGCACCCGGCCGTTGAATGGGTCAACTACCCCGGCCTGCCCGATCACCCACACCACGGGAACGCGAAGAAATATCTTCCTGCCGGAGCGGGGGCGATTATCGGTTTCGGAATCAAGGGCGGCAGGGACGCCGGCGAAAAGTTCATTAACGCCGTAAAACTTGCCAGTCACCTTGCCAACATCGGCGACGCCAAGACGCTGGTGATACATCCTGCCTCGACGACGCACCAACAACTCACCGAATCCGAGCAGGCAGCAGCGGGCGTTTCCCCCGAATACATTCGCCTTTGCGTCGGTATCGAGGACGTCGAAGACATAAAGGCCGACCTGGACCAGGCGTTAGTAACCGGTTGTCAGTAGTTTGTTTAGCGGTCGCCGAAACGGCGGTGGAAATTAGACATGAGTGAAGACGTATTCCAAAGCAGTGACAATATCCGTAGCGGTACACCGCTGAAGCACATTCAGTATGTAGCGTTCGACGAGCCGCTGGAGTTGGAACTCGGCGGTCGGCTGGAGAATGTGCGCGTGGCTTACGAAACCTACGGCCGGTTGAGCGCCGCCGCCGACAACGCCGTCCTAATCTGCCACGCCATAAGCGGTGATTCTCACGTTGCCAGCCATGACGCAGACGATGATCCCGGCTGGTGGGAAATCGTCGTCGGACCGGGAAAACCCATTGATACGGACAAGTATTTCGTCATCTGCTCGAACACTCTGGGCGGCTGTCGGGGGACTACCGGACCGAACTGCCTGAATCCCGATACTGGCAAACCCTTCGGCCCCGATTTTCCCGATATAACCATCGCCGATACGGTCAAGGTTCAGTGCCGCCTGATTGCTTACCTCGGAATCGAGGTGTTGCTTGGTGTTATCGGTGGTTCGGCGGGTGGTATGCAGGTGATGGACTGGGCGGTTCGCTATCCGGGTCGCGTTCGGGCGGCGATTCCTGTCGCCACGTCGCCGCGACTGACCAGCCAGACGATGGCATTTGACATAATCGGTCGAAACGCCATCATTCACAGTCCGGACTTCCACGGCGGGCGCTATTACGACCAGAAGTCCGGCGTTCGCGGACTGGCCGTCGCGCGGATGATAGGACATATAACCTATCTGTCGCGCGAGGCAATGCGGGCGAAATTCGGCGACAACCGCAACCGACCCCGCGACATCGACAGCAAATTCGAGAAGGACACCTCCGTCGCCAGTTACCTTGCACACCAGGGCGACAAGTTCGTTGAGAGGTTTGACGCCAACAGTTACATTACCATCAGCCGGGCTGTGGACCGGTTCGACTTCGGTGAGGGTTCCGCTCTTACCGAGCGTCTCAGGCCCGCACAGTGCCGCTGGCTGCTGATTAGTTTCACCAGCGACTGGCTTTTCCCGCCGGACCAGTCCGAGGAGATTGTCCGTGCTCTACTGGCGACCGAAAAGTCAGTCTCCTACTGCAACGTCCAAAGTCCTTGCGGCCACGATGCGTTTCTGCTGCCAAACGAGTTGGATATGTACGGCGCCCTTGCCAGTGAGTTTATCGCCCGAACCTACGACAGTGGTTCGACTATCACCGAGGTGGAAACCGACGGTCAAGGCAGGATCGACCATCCCGACACGAGCATCTTCCATGGTCGGCGGGTGGATTACGATTCGCTGGAAGGCCTTATCATCTCCGAGTTATCGGGGTCGTCGCCCAGCGTGCTGGACCTTGGTTGCGGCGACGGGCATATGCTCCTGCGGTTGAAGCGCCGCGGTTGGCAACGGCTACAGGGCGTGGAAATAGACCAGGAGCAGGTGCTGTCGTGTGTTCGGCAGGGCATCGATTGCATCCATGCCGACCTGAACGAAGGGCTGGACCAGTTTGCCGACAAACAATTCGATTGCGTATTGCTCTCGCGTACTCTCCAGGCTGTTTATAACGTGGATCGCGTCGTGGGAGACATGCTCCGCGTCGGAAAACGGTGCATCGTTTCGTTTCCCAATTTCGCTTATCGACCCCTTCGTCGTATGCTCGCCGAGCAGGGAAAGGCCCCCGAATCGGCCGGTCTGCTGCGGTACAAGTGGTACGATACGCCTAATATCCGCTTCTTCAGCATTACTGATTTCGAGGACTACTGCCGGGAGAAGAAATCCACTATTCATCGCCTCGTAGCCCTGAACACCGAAACCCGCAAGGAGGTTTTCGACGAGCCCAACCTTAACGCCGATCTGGCTATATTTGTTATAAGCAAGGCATAGGGCGTAATCGGTGCGAAAATACTGATTGTTGACGGATGGGCAAAAAACATCGAATATAGAAAATATGAATGACAAGCGGCGAGTAATTATGTTTTTCAAGGAGCAAAAATAATGACAGGCGACCCATTGACCCCTTACGGCAACAAGCCGATGGTTACACCCATCGTCAATGCCGTCAACTACGAGTACGGTTCGTTCGAGGTTCTGCGCCAGATTACAGACGGCGAAATCGACGGCTATACGTATCATCGCGACGATAATCCGACGGTTCGCAACGTCGAGAAGACCGTTGCTGCAATGGAGGGCGCGGAAGATTGCGTCATCTGCACGACGGGTATGGCTGCCTGCACGCTGGTGTACCTGACGTACCTTAATGCCGGCGACCACCTGATCTTCTTCCACGACATCTACGGCGCTAACTACAAGGTCTCGCTGATACTTGAGAGGCTTGGAGTCGAGATTACCTGGGTAAGCGCCGACGAAGCCGATGACATCGGTAAATACGTCAAGGCGAACACGCGGATGATCTTCTGCGAGACCCCCAGCAACCCGATGTGCAAGGTCATTGACATTGCCGCACTGCGAATCCAGGCCGACAAGGTCGGGGCGATGCTCATCGTCGATAACACCTTCGCCACGCCATATCACCAGAATCCGCTGTCGCTCGGAGCCGACCTGGTCGTACACAGCGCCACCAAGGGACTGGGCGGGCACAACGACCTGATGGCCGGCGCTATCGCGGGCACGAAGGAGCACTACAACAAACTCTGGTTCACACGCCAGGCGATTGGGACGACGCTGGACGCGTATTCCGCCAGCCTGCTGGAACGAGGGCTGAAAACCTTCGACCTCCGGGCAGAAACAATGTCTGCCAACGCCCAGGCAATGGCGGAATTTCTCCACGGGCATCCGAAAATCTCGCAGATTATCTATCCGGGCCTGCCCGACGATTCAGGCCACGAGGTCGCCTGCAAACAGATGCACGACGGTTTCGGCGGCGTACTTGCCTTTGACGTCGGAGAGGCTGAAGACGACGCCAAGACGTTCATCAATGAACTGGAAACGATCTATCACGCCGTCAGCCTTGGCTCTACTGAATCGTTGATTTGCATCCCATACCTGACGACGATGCTCTATCTGCCGAAGGAGCGGCGAACGAGTTTCGGCGTCAAGGTCAACACCGTTCGCCTCTCAGCCGGTATCGAAAAAACCGACCTCCTGCTGAAAGACCTGAAACAGGCGCTGGATAAGGTCTGAAACCCCCAAGGGGTGCCGTGGCTGCGGTGTTTGCGGCCACGTTTGCTTTCTTCAGATGCTTTATCTAACGAGCGCCGCCGTCCATGGCTTCAGATTCCTTATTCTGAATTCGCCATAGCCGCCGCGACTACCACACCGGGCTGACTTTTCTTCGTTACAGTCCATGCCGAATACTGACAGTTCGTCTTTGTCGGTCAGGACGTGAATCCTGAGATCGTCTATAACGTCAAAAGATGAGTTCAGTACGAAAATGCCGTTTCCGCCGGCGGGGGTTTTTCTGCACCAGATATTGACCTTTTCGAAGGATTCGACATAGGCAGGGAGGGTATCCGCGGAAAGCCACTTGATAACCGACTTGACCTGTGAGGATTTTGAGAGGTTATGGACGTATCTCCAGGGGAAGTAGCCGCAGACGGCCACCCGCCCGCCGAGCGTGTTTTCAAATGTTCCCATTGTCGCGCCGTAGTTCTTTCCGGCGTAATCCACCAGGTTTGTAAGGACCTGGGCATTTTCAGAAACGGGCTTAATCAAATAGGCCGTCTCGGACCACCATTTGAAAGCCTGCCTGCAATCGCGCTTTCCCCCGGCGAAATCGCCGTTTATGGGATGATCCGTCAGAACCTCTATCGAGTCGTCTTCTCTCTGTCCAGCCGGTTCGAAGCCCGCATATTCGGCCAGGCCCATTTCCCGGAGACGTTCCAGAGCGGGCACGTCCATTATCACTCCGCCCGCCATTATTTCCTTCAGTTCTTCCTTCTCGAACGCCAGCGGTGTGTCTCCTGCAAGGGCTGCGACTTTCGCGCCCTTTCTGGAATAAGCGCACGGAATACCGATCTCAAAAACTTCGCGCAGGCCGCCGCCACAACTGTAGGTTATTTCTTTTGAACTCTCGAACCAGCCGCCTCCAAGTTGTTGCAGGACGTACGCATCTTTGTTCCAGGCAGGCCACAATCCTTCGCAGGGTCTTCTTTGGAAAGTCGATACGACAAGGTCATAAAAGGGCCTTGCCGCCCGGATCTTCTCCAGAAACGGCGCATATTCGTCGAGCGGCTCATCGAACATTGAAAGTATATTGAATGCCGTCCCCGTGGAACCGGCAGCCAGGTCCGTCGCCGCCTCCAGAACGGTTATGTGAAAACTCTTCTTGAGCCTCTGGTACGGGAAATTTTCAATCTCCGATTGAACGTCCGTAATATAGTCGGGCAGCATTGACGCCTGGCGACCTATGGCGTCGGCTTTGTCTATCATGTCGGAGGGAATCTTGTCTTCGTAAAAGCCGCCGCCGGGCCTCCACATCACAGGCGCATTCTGGGGGCCTTTGAGAGTGTCGGCCCACCGCGCGAAGTCGTAACCTTCGTAGTACCTGTCGCCTGTCATAAAACCAAGAGGCAGATTCTTGTCTATCCCATGTGTAGCCTTTTCCGCGAGGGACATTATTCCATTTATCAACTGCCTGTTGTGCTGGAGCCACTTCCTTCTGAAATCAAGTTTTTCGTCGAGCGAATCACTGTTCAGGACGGCCAGGAGTTTGTCCCTTGTCCACTTTTGGCCTGTCTCGGATGAAAAAATAGAAAGACATTTGTCGCAGAAACAGCCGTACACAATCGGCCCGTGGCCATAAAGCCTTACATCGTCGTCTATCCATATGAAATCCGGGTTTGCCGACGCCGCCGATTCGTAAATCGCCGTGATGTACGCCTGCATGTTTTCATCTGACGGGCAGTAGCAGCCTCGGCAGACGGCGCCGTCGGGGGCCATGAGTCTTTGCCATGGTTCCGACAGCGAATTCTCAAGATTCTCTTCGGCGTGTCCTATCGTGGCGAGGACGTTAATCCCCGCAGTCATTCCCAGGTTGCGAAACCGCGACATGATTTCCTTGAGCCTGTCCATCCTCGACCGGAACAGATCCAATGGAACAGGCGGGTGGGTCTCGTCGGTGAAAAAGGCGATTTCGTCCGTCGCTCCGGCGTATTCCTTGAAGAGCCGGTAAAGACCTTCGAGTGCTCCGTCGGCCTCCCACTGCTGCACCGCTATGCGAAAAGACACTCTGGATTCGTTCATGGCGTTTTCTCCATTCACAATATCAGGTTTTCAGCAAACTTAAGGATTGTCCGAGGATTGTCCAGCGAAATTGTGGTTTTTCAAAAAAACTGACCTTGAGTGCGGCAAAAGGTCGAGGTATCCTTATGTGCAAATTTATCGTAGCGGAACAAGGAGAGTCCAGATGCGACGTTATTTTCAATGGTACTTCGCAATGTCGGCGATTATCGCCGTATTCGTTACCGGATGCAGTAATGTCAGCGATGCTTATATTGAGCGGTATGTAACCGCATACAAGGCCGTCGAGGTTGCTTCCGCTCAAGAGCCGGCGGATGCGCCGGTGGCGACGACGTTGATTGATACAAACCTGCCCATCGGCTCCGACGAGGAACCCCCCACGACCCAGCCGGCGGGGATCGTCCCCGGCGAGGCCGGCAAACCGGTGCACTGGTCAAAGCGTCGCGGGCCTGCGTATCCGGGCGACTTCTGGCGAAGTTTCGGACGAGATGCGAAGGAACTTCCCGCCACCGTATGGGACGACACCAAAGCCACATTCACCGATCCCTGGACGCTGGTGGCGATGGGTGGGGCAGCAGCGGCGGGTATTGCACTTGACGCTACCAACATGAACGGCACAGTCGCGGACCACTATACAAAAAATGGTTCGCAACTCAGCAAGTGCGGCGACATGATCGGCGACGTCGGCGGAAATCCGGGTACACACTTCGGCATAGCCGGCGCAATGTACTTTACCTCGCTGGCGACAGGGGACGTGAAAACCTACGAGACCTCCAAGGCCCTGATAAACGCCCTGGCCGTCAACGGCTTGACGACGCTGGCGCTGAAGGGCATAGCGAATAACGAAAGCCCCAACGGCGACTCGTTCGGCTGGCCCAGCGGACACACCTCCAGCACGTTCTGCCTGGCAACCGTGATGCACGAAGCCTATGGCCCGAAGGTCGGCATACCGCTGTTCATCTTCGCGAGTTTCGTCGGATACGAACGGATCGACGCGCGAAATCACGATTTCAACGACGTTATCTCCGGCGCGATTATCGGTATCGCCATCGGACACATCGTCATGCAGAACCACCAGCCAAGGATACTCGGCTTCGATGTCATCCCGTGGAGCGACCCTGCCAGGGGGGCTGTGGGAATTGCGCTGATGAAAGAGTTTTAAGAGAGAAAATCCGAAATCCGAAACAATATCGAATAACCCAAATTCAAATTTCCCAAACCTCTCTTTTGACGCGTTTCGCCGGAACTGTTTGGAACATTCGAATTTCGGATTTTATCTGTGTTCACGCCACTCCGTCGCCGCCGGCTTTGCTGCCGTCGGGTCGATGTTTCCATCGGCGGTGGACCCAGAGGTACTGTTCGGGCGCGCTGCGGACAATTTCCTCCAGTTCGCGTGTGAATTCCTGCGTAATCCAGGTTATTTCGTCGTCGTGTCCGGCCCATTCAGACGGATGAATTACCCGCTTGATACCGCCCTCGAATTCGAACTTATCGCTTAGCCGCTTTGCGTAACCGATGGCTATCGGAACTTTGTACCGTTTCGCCAGAAGCGCGATTGAGCGGTATGTGCTTGCGGGCCTGCCGAAGAAATCGACGAACAGCCCCCTCCGCCCGGCGTCCTGATCGGCGATAAACGCCAGCGAACCCCGCTGAGCGAGAATGTCCGAGACGCTGGTTATCGCGCCCTTTTTGTGGAGAATGCTCTGGCCGGTGCGTTCGCGGACGCCCATGATAAACTCGTTGATGTACGGGTTGTCCAGCGGGCGGGCGACGGAGACCGTCGGGAAGCCAAGCGTCGCCATCATGTATCCGAGTACCTCCCAGTTACCGAAGTGTCCCGTCAGCAGGATCATTCCCGTCTCCTGCCGGACGAGCAGGCGGATGCTCTCTGCTGTGTTTTTAAGACGAATGTGCCGTCGCCAACGGTTGGGCGTAATCAGCCTCGGCGTAAAAAGCACTTCAATGGCGAGGTACACCATGTTGTATATGCTTTTGCGGGCGACGCGCTCGATACGCGCTTCGGACCAGTCGGGAAAACTCAGCCGAAGATGCCCGCACGCGATACGCCGGTGCTTGCGGTCGATTCGCCAGAGAAGTTCGCCTATCCACCGGGCAGTGCGATAATTCGTCTGCACGTCGAACATGTGCGCGAACATGTTGAACAGGCGGAGGCCGAGGTACTGGAGATAGTCGATATATTTGTTTCGCGGTTTGGCCATACCGGGAACCTAAATTGCGGATTGCGGATTGCGGATTGCGGATTTCAATTCGCCCAGGATTTTTAACGTTTCAGCCACTGCTTCGGTCGCAGCCGCCATCGTCGGTTTATCATCCGTTCGTCGTTTGATTTCGACGTTGCCTTCCTTGAGTCCCCGCTCGCCTACGACTACTCGCAGGGGGATTCCGATAAGGTCGGCATCCTTGAATTTCGCGCCCGCGCGGGTGTCGCGGTCGTCAAGCAGGACATCGGCTCCGGCCTGGGCCAGTTCGTTGTAAATCCGTTCAGCCTCTGCCACTACTTCGGCGCTGTCGTTGTTGAGGATCATCACCTCTACTTCGAACGGTGCGATTGCCGGCGGTAGAATACATCCGTTCTTGTCGTTGCCCATTTCGATAGCGGCTGCGATTATGCGATTGATTCCGATACCGTAACATCCCATGACGCAAGGCTTTGCGCTGCCGTTTTCGTCGAGATAGGTCGCGCCGAGTTTTTCGCTGTATTTTGTGCCAAGTTTGAAGACGTGCCCAATCTCGATACCGCGCGAGAATTGCAACGGCTTGCCGTTTCGCGCATCGCCCTCGACGGCATTGCGAATGTCAGCGACGATTACATTATCGCCCTCAAGCGGGAAATCCCGCCCCGGAACGACGTTGCGAACGTGATAATCCGCCTTGTTCGCCCCGGCTACACCTGCGGGCATGGCTGCGACGGAGTGGTCGATGATTACCTTGCCGGGCTTGCCTGCCATTCCCATCGGGCCTGCAAAACCGGTAGCCGCACCGGAAATTTTACGAACCGTCTCATCGTCTGCCAGTTCGATATGGTTCACGTCGGCGGCTGATTTGAGTTTGGCTTCGTTCAGTTCGTGGTCGCCGCGAATGACCGCGACGATTGCCTGCGAACCGTCGGTGCAAATGAGCGTCTTTATCATCTCTTCGGGTTTGGTTTTCAGGAAATCGCAGACCTGCTCGATGGTTCCCGCGCCGGGCGTGTGGACTTCTTTCATGGGTAGCACGGGCGTCTCGCCCGTGTCGGGCTGCACGGGCGAGACGCCCGTGCTACTATCCACTTCGGCTTTTTCGATATTTGCGGCGTAGGAGTAGTCTTCGGTGTGGACGATGATGTCTTCGCCGGTCGGGCAGGGGGCCATGAATTCGTGGCTTGCCGAGCCGCCGATGGGCCCGCTCTCTGCCTCGACGACGACGTATTTCACCCCGCAGCGGTCGAAAATCCGGCAGTAGGCTTCGTACATCTTCTTATAGGTCGCTTCGAGTCCGGTGATGTCGGTGTCGAAGGAGTATGCGTCCTTCATCAGGAACTCCCGGCTTCGGAGTACGCCGAATCGCGGGCGGAACTCGTCGCGGAATTTCGTCTGAATCTGGTAGAGGTTCAGCGGCAACTGCTTATACGAGCGAACGCTGCCGGCTACCAGTGTGGTAACGACTTCTTCAGCCGTTGGGGCCAGGACGTTTTCCCTGCCGTGACGGTCGGTGAACTTGCACATTGTCTCGCCGTAATCGATATCGCGTCCGGTTTTTTGCCACAGTTCAATTGGCTGGAGGATCGGCATAGCGATTTCCTGCGCGCCGGCTGCGTTCATCTCTTCGCGGACGATCTGGGCCGCCTTTTGCAGCATCTTCAGCCCCAGCGGCAGATAGGTATAAGTCCCGGAAGCGACCTTGCGGATAAACCCCGCGCGAATCATCAGTCGATGCGAGGGAATCTCGGCATCGGCGGGAACTTCTTTGACTGTCGGGATAAGCAACTGACTATAACGCATGTTTTACCTTTAGGTTAGAGGTTACAGGTTAGAGGTCAGGCTTCGCGTTGCTACAAGCCCAAGGTCATACTCTAACCTTTCGTCTGGGTGTTTATACCGGGCAATTGCGGGATTTTCAACGCTGGTTATCTGCAGCAGGGGTTTTCCGCAACCGTCGGCGTCGGAGAAAGAAGAGTACCAAACCGATTGCTGTAGCCACCACCCAGCAACCGACCGCCAGGAGTCTTACTATGAAGACTGCGATATGGAGTAGGCCACAGAGGAAATATTTTGCTATGAGTGTCTGTTTTCGCCCGGACAGGCCTGCGGCTCCGTTTGTAACTTCTACGGTGAGTTGATACGTGCCCAGCGGAACAATGGGTATTGAAATAAAGAGGTACAAGCCCGTTTCTCGATAGGAGTCGGTGGCGACGGTATCGGAGGGCAACTCATCCCGCCAAACCTCCTCACCGTGAGCGTTCGTAAGAGTTAAAGTGCCCTCAAGTCCCTGAAGGGCTTCTTTCAGTTCTTCTTCCGAAGAAAAATCAGGCTGTATTTGCAGTTTCAGGTATTGGCTGTGGGCAATCGTGAAGGTCTGTTTGAAACTACCATGAAATTTGCCCGGTTTGGATAAATCGACGGTCAGTTGTATAGGTGTGGCTTGCTTGGCCTGGTCTAATTTGGACTCTTCGGCATGTGCAACCATGAACAGATACACCCCACCAACCGTAAAGGCGACGGCGATAATCACGAAGAACTTGCGCATAGATGCATATTACCTTCCACCGGCGGGCTTACAAGACATTATGTGTGCCGGGCAACCTTGTGAAAACGCGGCATTTTCAATGCTCCGGTGTTCTGGTACAATCGTAGCCATGAATAAAGAACGCAGATTTATCAACCAATTAATGCCGGGCGAGACGCTTGACCAGGTATTTCTCGTGCGTGAAAAGGACCTCCGGACGACGAAATCGGGCGACCTGTATATTGTCTGCACGCTGTGCGACAAGACAGGGGCGCTGCCGTCGCGGATGTGGCAGGCATCGGAGGCTGTGTTTAATGGGATTCCGACCGACGGGTTCCTCCAGGCCAAGGGGCGAACGGAGGATTATCGCGGAAACCTGCAATTCGTCATCGACGCCTGCCGACCTGTCCCAGCCGATAAGATCGACCTGGCTGACTTCCTCCGGGCGACCGACCGCGACGTCGAGGAAATGTGGGCGGAACTGCTGGAGATACTGCGAACCATCAAAGACAAATTCGTCCGCCTGCTTATCAAGAAATTCGTGGAAGACCGCGAATTCGTCGCAGCCTTCAAGCGAGCGCCGGCCGCCATGACGATGCACCATCCATACATCGGCGGGCTTCTGGAACACACGCTCAACGTCGTCCGGGCCGCAGCCGCAGTCCTGCCGTTGTATCCGCAGGTCAATGCCGACCTGGTGCTGGCCGGCGTGTTCCTGCACGATGCGGGAAAGAGCGCGGAATTGTCCAGCGGCCCAGGTATCCACTACACCGACCGCGGGCAACTCATCGGGCACATCACCATAGCCGCGATATGGATCGGCGAAAAAGCTGCCGCCCTGGCTGATGAACTCGGCGAGCCGTTCCCGCAAAGAACGCTGAACCTCCTCCAGCATATAATCCTGGCCCATCACGGCGAGTACCAGTACGGCTCGCCGAAACTCCCTGCCATTCCCGAAGCATTCTTCATTCACTATTTCGACAACCTCGACGCCAAGATGTACATGACCATCGACGCCATCGAGAACGACCCGGACCACAAATCCTCGTTCACCTCGTACCTCAAGCAACTCGAAACGAGAGTCTATAAGCGCAGCGGCGAATTGCCCACCGGCGAAAAACACGACGAGGAAGAAAAATCGCTGTTCGAGTGAGAGCATCTAAACAAATTAACCACAAAGTACACAAAGCACACAAAGGGAAGGAATTTCAAAAAAACTTCGTGTTCTTTGTGTGCTTTGTGGTTCGTCTTTAATCTTTTTCCGTCCCAGCCTACTCGATTTCCGTAATCTCACCTGCGACTTGGAATTTTCCGACGATGAAGGTGTTTTCGCCTGTGGTTGCGATGGGTTGCCCGCCGCCGAGGGAAATTTTGAATTCGCCCGGCTCGATAAGCCGCCGCCCGTCGTCGTCGAAGATGCACATCTGCCGTGGGGCGATGGTGAACGAGGCTGTTTGACTTTCACCCGCGGCGAGGTGAATTCGTGCGAAACCCGCCAGACTGCGAATCGGATGCGTGAAAGATGCTTCCACATCGGAGACGTACAACTGCACGACTTCGTCGCCGCTGCGGCTGCCGGTGTTGGTAACGTCGGCGCTGACGGTGAGGTTTTCGCCCGGCTGGATTGTTTCAGACGATAATTTCAGGTTGCCATAGCCGAACGTCGTATAGGACAGACCGAAGCCGAAAGGATATAGCGGCTCGGACTCGAAGTAGCGATAGGTCCGCCCCCGCATGCTGTAATCTTCGAAGTGCGGAAGTTGGTCCAGCGACCGGTAGAAGGTAACCGGCAGTCGCCCAGCCGGGTTGTAATCGCCAAATAGCACATCGGCCAGGGCTGTACCGGCTTCTTCGCCGCCGTACCAGGTCATCAGGATGGCAGGGACGTTCTCGTCGGCCCAGGGTATTGCGATTGCGCTTCCGCCGAGCAGCACGAGCACGACGGGCTTGCCGGTGGCGCAGACGGCTTTGAGCAGGTCTTCCTGCCTGCCGGGAAGGGAGATGTCCACGCGATCACCGCTTGAGTCGGAGTTATAGGCGTCGCCTTGCTCGCCCTCCAGCAGCGACGACAGGCCCATGACCATGACGACCACATCGGCCTGTTCCGCTGCGGAAACCGCTTCGGCGAAACCGCTGTCATCCTCGCCGATTAATTCGCAGCCTTTTACGCAGATTACTTCTGTCTTTTCCGAGACTGCCTGGCCGATACCCTCGACGGGAGTTACGGCTTCGGACGGCGTACCGTTGTAGTTGCCCAGAAGCACATCCACATCATTGGCGTTCGGACCGATAACGGCGATGCACTTGAGGTCTTTGGACATAGGCAGCAGGCTGCCTTCGTTTTTCAGAAGGACGATGGACTGTCGGGCCGACTCCAGCGCAAGGGCGCGGTGTTCGGGACAGTCGTTGACCTCGATGGGAATCTGCGCGTATGGCACTGCCTCCGGCGGGTCGAACATGCCAAGGCGGAATTTCGTCAGGAGCAGCCGCTTCAGCGAGCGGTTCACGGTTTCCTCGCTGATTAGTCCCATCTCGACGGCATTGCAAAGATGCTGATAGATTTCGCCGCAATTCAGGTCGCACCCAGCCTTGACGGCGGCGGCAGCGGCTTCTTCGGGCGTCTCGACGTACTTATGATACTTGAAGATGTCGCAGATGGCTCCGCAATCGCTGACGACGTGGCCGGCGAAGCCCCATTCGTCGCGCAGGATTTCCTGGAGCAGTCGCTCATGTGCACAGCATGGCTGGCCGTTGGTGCGATTGTAAGCGCCCATGACGGATTCGACCTTAGCCTCTTTGACCAGCACCTCAAAGGCGGGCAGGTAAGTCTCGCGCAGGTCGCGCTCGTCCACAACAGCGTCGAACTTGTGCCGCAGCGGTTCCGGGCCGCTGTGAACGGCGTAGTGCTTCGCGCAGGCGGCGACTTTGAGGTATCGCAGGTCGTCGCCCTGGAGTCCTTTGACGAACTCCACGCCCATCCGGGCTGTCAGGTACGGGTCTTCGCCGTAGGTCTCCTGTCCCCGTCCCCAGCGCGGATCGCGGAAGATGTTGATATTCGGCGACCAGAAGGTCAGACCCTTGAATCGGCCTCGGTCGCCGTTGCGGTCGGCTTCGTGATGTATGGCCCGCGCCTCGTCGGAAATAACCGTCGCCACGCGCGCCACCAGGTCGGTATTCCACGTCGCCGCCAGACCGACCGCCTGCGGGAAAACCGTCGCAATGCCGGCTCGCGCCACGCCGTGCAGACATTCGTTCCACCAGTCGTAGTCCGCGATACTGAGCCGCTCGATTCCGGCAGACTCGTGAACCATCTGCGAAACCTTCTCTTCAAGCGTCATTTGCGAGATAAGGTCGTCAGCCCTTTCTTCAAAAGAAAGCGCCATGTCAAGCCAGACAGGGGTGTCGTTCATTGCGGATTTTATTTCTCCGTTTCAGCCAGTTGTTTTTGGAGCGTTTCGTTGACTTGGCGCATCAGGTCGATGTACTCGACCTGGGCGGCAGTGAACTTTTTAAAAACTTCCGAAGCCACCAGTTTCCCGTGAAGTTCCTTTAACCTGTGCTTGTCGTTCACCTCGACGGGTTTGTTTTCATGTTCCAGTTTGGCGACTTTTTCAGCCTGGGCCTGATAGTCCTTGAGCAGTTGGGTGATTTCGCCCTGCTTGTCCATCTCCTCGCGGGCGGTTCGGAGGTTGGCTGCCTGGGTTGACTCGCTGATGGATTTGCCCAACCGCTGGGCCAGTTCGATTGCGTCAGTCATCTTTTGTTCTCCTGATTAATTTCGACAGGTCATTATGCCTGAACGGTGCGTCGGGTGCATCTAAAATATCAAACATGTAGGCTGGGACGGAGCGAAGCGGAGTCCCACCTTATCCATGGGAAAAAATGAATATTGAATATTGAACAGGGAATTTTGAATGACGAAGTAAAAGAAACAACACGCCCACGAGGGATGTTTTTTTTACTTCGTCATTCAAAATTCTCCGTTCAATATTCAATATTCTCTTTGTCGGAATAAAGGTGGGACTATGCTTCGCTCCGTCCCAGCCTACGGGCTTGTTTTTAAGCAGACTCGCATGTTATCATAACAGGTCTGTCTATTAATATATGGCTACGACACGCAAGACATCCCGGAACAGCGCCAAAAGGGAAATCGTCGTCCTGGGCGCTAAGGAGCACAACCTCCAGCGAATCGACGTGCGCATTCCGCGCGACAAACTGGTGGTCATCACGGGGCTGAGCGGGTCCGGCAAGAGTTCGCTGGCGTTCGACACGCTCTACGCCGAAGGCCAGCGGAAATACGTCGAAAGCCTGTCTGCCTACGCCCGGCAGTTTCTTGAGCAGTTATCCAAGCCGGACGTTGACCACATCGAAGGTCTGCCCCCGACGATCGCCATTGAGCAGCGCAGCGGCAGCGCGAATCCGCGTTCGACGGTGGCCACGACCACGGAACTTTACGATTACCTGCGGCTGCTGTTCGCTCGCGTCGGCACGCCGCACTGCTGGGTCTGCGGGCGCGAGATTACCTCGCAGCCCGTTACGCAGATGTCCGAAGCAATTTTCCGCCTGCCTGAGGGGACGCGGTTCATGGTCCTTGCCCCGGTTGTTCGCGGGCAGAAGGGTCAACACGCCGAAGTCCTCCGTCACGTGCAGCGGGAGGGGTTCGTCCGCGTCCGCGTCGATTCGATACTCTACGACCTGCAGGATGTCCCGGAACTCAACAAGAACAAAAAACACACAATCGAAGTCGTGGTTGACCGCCTTGTACTGAAACCATCGGTGCGAATCCGCCTGGCTGACAGTCTCGGTGCGGCATTGGACCTTTCCGAGGGGTTGGTAACGATTGCGTATGAAGATAACGGCGAAGTCGCAAGCGATTCTGATTCGGTTTGGAAGAACCAGATATACAGCGCCACCTTCGCCTGCCCGGAGCATCCGGAGGCGAACCTGGAGGAACTTTCGCCCAGGATGTTCAGTTTCAACTCGCCGTACGGAGCCTGCGGGGTCTGCGACGGCTTGGGAACGATTCCCGAGTTCGACCAGGACCTGATCGTTCCGGATAAGACCCTCAGCCTCAGCAAGGGCGCTATCAACGCCTGGCGCCACGGCGGCAAACGGATGAACATTTTCTACAATCGCATGATTCGCCGATTTTGTCGGCATTTCGAGGTCAGTGCGAACACGCCGTATGAGGAATTATCCCCTGCTGTCCGCAAGTCGCTGATGTACGGCGACGACAAAGGTCCGAAGCGGTTCGAGGGCGTGATTCCGAATCTGACCCGCCGGTGGCAGAGCACCGTCAGCGAGTTCGTCAAGCAGCGTCTGCACTCCTATCTTTCCGAGCAGCCATGCCGGGCGTGCGGCGGCGCGAGACTCAAGGCGGCATCTCTGGCCGTCAAAATCGACGAGAAGAACATCCGCGACGTTGTATCAATGAGCATATCCACAGCCCGAAAGTATTTCGACTCGCTCACGTTCGACGCGGAGCGGTCGAAGATAGCCGAGCAGATACTCCGCGAAATCAGCCATCGCCTGAAGTTCATGGAAGACGTGGGTCTTGGGTACATCACGCTCGACCGCACCAGCAACACGCTCTCAGGCGGCGAAGCACAGCGGATACGCCTGGCTACGCAGGTCGGCAGCGGCCTGGTGGGTGTGTGCTACGTTTTGGACGAGCCGACCATAGGCCTACACCAGCGCGACAACAAGCGAATGATAGCCACGCTTCGCCATCTGCGGGATATCGACAACACGGTAATCGTCGTCGAGCACGACGAGGAGATGATCCGATCCGCCGATCACATTATCGACATGGGTCCGGGCGCGGGCAGGCGCGGCGGGCGCATAGTCGCACAGGGAAAGTTGAAGGACATCGAAAAGGCCCCCGAATCCGTTACGGGAAAATACCTTTGCCGGGCTATGGAAATCGAGACGCCGAGCGAGCGGAGAACGCTTTCGTTTCGCCATGCCTTGGAAATCCGTGGCTGTCGCCAGAACAACCTCAAAAACCTCGACGTGAAGTTCCCGCTCGATGGGATTGTATGCGTTACGGGCGTGAGCGGTTCGGGCAAGAGCACGCTGGTAAATCAGACGCTTCTGCGCGCGCTGCGACGAAGTCTGTACGGCTCGCGCGACAAGCCCGGCGCGTTCGACAAACTGCTGGGGGCGGGAGAAATCGACAAGGTTATCGAGATCGACCAGTCGCCCATCGGAAGGACGCCGAGATCGAACCCAGCCACTTATACCGGCGTATTCGACCTTATCCGCCAGTTGTTCGCCAAAACACGGGAGGCCAAGATTCGCGGATACAAGCCCGGACGATTCTCATTCAACGTCAAGGGCGGACGGTGCGAAGCCTGCGGGGGGCAGGGGACCAAGAGGATCGGAATGCACTTTCTGCCGGACGTTTATGTAACCTGCGCCGAGTGCAAAGGGAGCCGATACAACCACGAAACGCTGGAGATAAAATATCGCGGAAAGAACATCGCCGACGTGCTGAAAATGCGGGGCGAAGAGGCATTGGCGTTCTTTCAAAACTTCCCGAAGATAAAGCGGATAATCAAAACGCTCAACGACGTCGGACTCTCATACGTCGAACTTGGGCAGGCATCGACGACGCTGTCCGGCGGCGAGGCCCAACGGGTAAAACTCGCCAGCGAACTAGGAAAGGCCGCTACCGGCCATACGCTGTATGTGCTGGATGAACCGACCACGGGCCTGCACTTCGCCGATATTCGTAGCCTGCTTAACGTCCTGAACCGCCTGGCTGAGAAGGGCAACTCCATTATCATCATCGAGCACAACATGGACGTTATAAAGTGCGCCGACTGGATAATTGATTTAGGCCCGGAAGGCGGCGACGCCGGCGGAACCGTCATCGCACAAGGCACGCCCGAAGACATAATCCGTTGCCGAAAATCCTACACAGGAAAATTCCTCCGAAGCAAACTTGACAGGTAGTCCCTGCAAATGTGCGTATCCCTGTCAGCATCACCGCTATCAGCACCCGGATAACTACTTTCATCACCAGTCCTCATTATTCTATCCCGCCGAGGAGATAACCGCCACTTATGGGGAACCGGTGATACCGGCTGAATGGATTGCCTGCAAGGACGTGGATTCCGGTTTGCTTACTTGCCTATCTTGAAGTAGTAGTCGTCCGGTTCGATGAGCTTCGGGTCGTTCACCGAGAGCGTTGCCACGTGCATGTCGCAGAAGAGATAGTTGGCTGCATCGTTGTTTCGGTGTACGTCGTCGGTTGGTCCCCGGTAGCGCCCCGACGAATAGTTGGAGGTGCCTGCGCCGGTGTGGGAGCCGGCGTAATCGTTGTAGATGTTCGGAGTAATGAGACCGCCGATACTATAACTCCAGTACCAGCACTCGCTCAGCAGGATAGTGTCGGCGGGGCTTGTAACGTATGATGTCTTGTGGACCATCCTTGGCCAGGTCGGGTCCCACCACGACGGACCCTGCCCGCATATATTGAGGTTCATCGCATAGGAACGGGCGTAGCGGCGGTCTTTTTCCGGCGTTCCGCCGCCTACGGTGTAGTGATCGTCCCCGCGGTAGTCGTTCCATAATGTCTCGCGACTACAGAAGATGCCCGGAACGCCGTTGGGCGGGTCGGAGGGACAGTGGAGCATCCTGCGATTTCCGTAATAGGACAACGTAACGAAATCCCACGAAGGCGAGTCGGGGCCGGAGTACCCCCCGGCGCCGCAACTCTGGGGATACCAATCGTTGTTCTCGTGGGTGTACATACCGAAGCCCAGGCCGAGACCCTTGAGGTTCGACAGGCACATGACCATCTTGGCCTGCTCCTTGGCCTTGCCCAGCGAAGGCAGGAGGATCGAAACCAGCAGCGCGATAATCGCCACCACCACAAGCAATTCCACCAGCGTAAAGCCTTTCGTTCGTTTCATCATCATGTTCTCGCTGCGAACACTTCCTGAAACCGGCTTAGTATCTTTCTTCTCCATCATTGCTGGATTCAGCGACAAAGCCAGATCGGTAAAAGAACAAAAAATCTCCATACGTTCGGAGACAGGCAGAGATTGAAACCATCGCGCCTTGGCATCGGGGCTTTCATCGCGGTGATCGTGTGAAATTGACAACTGCACAACAACAACAATTATATCCGATTACCCCGGTTTCAACAAGCCCGTTTCGCCAGATAGTATTTTGTCAGGAATCTCCCAGGAAGAATGCGAAAACCCTGACGCAATCGTCGAAAGAGAAATTTACGTCAATTTCAATACGATTACCGGATTTTCTGAAATCTTCAACGGGTCTGTCGTCTATGAGTTCTTGGATTTTCACACATTTCTTCCCTGCCGGCAGTCTGGCCTCGATTTGGAACTCCATGGGTTCCTTGAAGTAGGAAGTAACGACGGCAAGGTAGAGGTCCTCGCCGACGCAGGGCATGAATTCGGCGGTCGGCATCAGTCGCGGGTCGATGGGTCTTATCAGGTTCATGGGGACGACGGGCGGGAAACCCTTGACCCGGATTGGCAATTTATCCTCGGCGGTATCGAGGATAAGCCGGCCCAGGGCGCGTCCGGCGAGGTTCAGGACCGCCACTCGAAACTCGGGGCGGTAGTAGTTCCGCGTCGGAATACCGGCCAGGAATATCGCCGTTCCCTCGCCGAGCGAATGGGTCATAACGGCGGGGTGATTGGCGGCTGAACTGTCTTCGGCGAAGGCTGCGATGATTTCCGCCTCGTCGCTGGGATCGACTTTGACGACGTGATCCAGTCCCATCGCCGGTTCAAAGACACCGCCCCAATACGCCGCGGTGGTCTCGTCAGGCCAGGGCAGGTCGGCAAAGGCGGGATGGTCTCCGACCGGAGCGAACTGCGCCGAACTTTCCAGCGGCGTCAGTGATTTGACGCCGAAAATGTCCTGAAGAAAGGTATCGTCGAGCGGTTTGCCTGTTTCATCGCGTGTGGCTGTCTCGCCGCAGGCGACCAGTACGCCGCCGGAGCGGACGTAATCGCGCAGCGAATCTCGCGCCGCGACGCTCATGCAGGAAACGTTCGGAAGGATGACGACGGGAAAGCGGCGGATGTCATCTTCCGTCAGCCGCGACGAGGGTACGTAGCCGTAGGGGAGTGCGTTGTGCCTGGCGACCTCGCCGAGCGTGAACATCCGGGACCAAAGCCACGAGTCCGTCCCGCTGTCGCTGTCCGCGTCGAAACACTGTGTCTCAAGGCTGTTGACGATACCGACGAAATCGGTCGGTGCGGTCCGGCTGAAGTATTCGTCCAGGCTGAACGACTTCTCGTAGGTTTCCTGCATTGGCGAGATTTTCTGGAGCAGATAGGTAAAAGCGGTAACGGCGTCCAGCCCCAGCGCCGCCGGGACGATCCCCGCCCACCATCCGTCGCGCTCGTCCAGCGGGCGATTAAAAGTTGCCATGGAGAATCCCTGGGCGCAGATTTCCGCCTTTTTTCCAGACCCGCAGAGACCCCGAAGAATCCTGCAACATTCGCTGAGATAGACCTCCTGCGGGCGAAAGTCTATTTCGTGGAAGGTGTAGTACGGATCGGTCATTATCCCGTCTATCCCCTCGACCATCGACGCCAGATCAACCGCAGTAACCCACGGATTAATAGTGGTGCAGCACGACGGGGTGGTCAAGTGGACCGCCCGAACGTGGTGGTGCTCGTTCAGCGCCGATTTCATCATGGCGTGCACGTCGTTCCAGCGGCGGATTCGCCAGAGAATGAATTGCCTTTTTGTCTCGGCGTCCGCAAAAGGCGGCCTGGGAATCTCGCCGCCGAATTCGGCCCGCCAGTCCTCGCGGCAAACCGGACAGTAACAGCCCAACTGGTCGGCGTGGATTCCCAGAAGCGCCTCGTCGTTAATCCAGACCTCGGTCAGGTTCGGCATCCCGCCGAGCGTTCGCAGGAAGCCCAGGTGCCGCTGCTGGAAGGCGGGGTTAAACGGACAGCCCCAGTTGATGTCCAACTTGTCCTGATCTGTTGCCCCCTCATCGGTATTGAGGATCATTCGCTGGTCAGGGTGGTCCTTGAGGTACGCTTCCTGGTATTTCATAAAGCCGGTAAAGGCCATTGCTTCGAGGCCGAAGCGTTCCGCCTCTTCGGACAGTTCCGCGAAGAGTTCTTCCCGTCCGATGCGTGCGGCGAAGGCAGCGGCTGTGTAACCCTTGGCGGCGACTTCCGGGATGATTTTCTTCAGCGTCAGCGGGCGATTGGAATACTCCTGCAAAAACGCGATTCGCGTGATTGTCCGGCTTGGCATTTTCAGGTAACTCCTTCTGGTTTTTTGGGTTTGTTACGAAGAAACCATCTCGTGATTGTTTCCCCTCGCAGCCGATAGCGGCGGGTCCGTGCTTCCGGCAGTCGCAGGCAGGGAATTCAGTCCCGCCAATTCAAGAACTATCCCCACACTCAGACATCTTTGGTTTTGTCGCCTTCATTCAATCGCAGCACGCGAACACGTCCCGCAGGCGGTTGAGCATTTTTCTTCTCCGCAAGGGCAGGATTCAGCGACAAGACCAAATCAGTAAAAGAGCAAAAAATCTCCATGCGCTCGGAGACGGGCAGGGATTGAAACCACCGTGCCTTGGCCTCGGGACTTTCATCGCGGCGATCATGTGAAACTGACAATTGCATGTTATTAATTTTACCCGATTATTTCGGTTTCAACAAGCCTGCTATTCTTTAATCGCGTTTCTGATGGCGAAGTAATCTTCGCGGTCGATGGTTTTTCCCATCGCGCCGGCGGCCTCTTCAATATGGGCGGCGGTCTTGATTCCGACGATTGCGCAGTCTATATACGGATTCGCCAAAGTTGCAGCCAAGACCAGTTGGACGATTGACATATCATATTTTTCGGCGATGGGAGCCAGGGACCGCACCGCCGCGGCGAGATCCTTAAACTTCTGACCGCTGAAGCGGTGATTGTCGGCACGAAAGTCGGTGAATGTCTCCGTGCCGTCGTATTTTCCCGTCAGCAGGCCGTGGGAAAGCGGGCTGAACACCAGCACGCCAATATCCTCGGTCGCGCAGTACGGTAGCAGGTCGTTCTCTATACCGCGGTCCAGCAGGCTGTAGCGTGGTTGGGCTGTAGTATATTCGCCGGACCGCCCGGCAAGGCGCATCTGCTCGACGGTAAAGTTGCTGACGCCGTAGCGGCGGATCTTGCCGGACTTGCGAAGTTTCTCCATGGCTTCGGTCGTTTCAGTCAGCGGCGTGAGCGGGTCGAAGGAGTGGAGTTGGTACAGGTCGATGTAGTCCATCTTTAAGCGGCGGAGCGAGTTCTCACATTCTTCGATGACGTACTTGCCCGACAGGTCGGGGTGTCGGCGTCCGTCATCGTAGAAATGCCAGTACAGTTTTGTCGCCAGGACGATCTGGTCTCTCGGAAGAGGCGCCAGGGCTTCGCCCATGACCTGTTCGGACAGCCCGTCGCCGTAGGCGTCGGCGGTGTCGTAGAAATTGACGCCCACCTCGAATGCACGCCGTGCGGCTTCGACGACCTGGGCGGTCGGTACGTCGCCCCAGTATTTCGGCGACAGTTGCCACGAACCATAACAGATCGGTGATACCTCAAGCCCGCTGCGTCCCAGTTTGATGCGATTGTTCATTTTTATTATTCCTTTCTTTCGGGTATTATCCCCACATCCGGCTGAAACTCCAAGACTATTCCATAAAGGGCGTGCGAACGTGAGCGACCTGATTTTCCGGCCTTGTATGGCAACATGGTTCTTGAAGAGTTAGTACCCGTTTAGCGCCCATTTCGGATTCCATGATGTCGCGAGTGCATGAATTCCGCAATCCGCAATGGGACGGTTCACCTCCGGGTGCGGAACTGTCTGCGGTAAGCGCCGGGCGTCATTCCGGTGGCTTTCCTGAAGGCGGGGATCATAAGCGTAACGCCGCCGAATCCACATTCAGGCGCAATTGTTTCGAGCGTCATGTCGGTCTGGGCCAGGAGCATCCTGGCTTTTTCGACCTGTATCCGCCGGATCTCCTCGAACGGGTTTCTTCCGATGGCTTTTTTGAACCGGCGTTCCAGCGGCCGGCGCGACAGATGCACCTCGGACATTACGTTTTCGACGCGAATACCCCTGTGGGCGTTCTCTCGAATGAAGCGCAATGCTTCGACGACATAAAGGTCGTCGCAAGCCATTACGTCGGTCGATTGCCGCGTTACTACCCCCACCGGAGGCAGGAGGATGGGGTGTTTGGGGGCCTTGGACTTGTGAAGCAGTTTGTCCAGCAGTTTGGCGGCCTCGAAACCGATCTGCTCGGCGGGAACGGCGATACTGGAGAGGTGCGGATAGGCCATACCGCAGAGCAGGTCGTCGTTGTCGCAGGCGAGGACCGCCACCTCCTCCGGGACGTGGATGTCAATCCGCCGGCACGCTCCGCAGACCATCAGCCCCATGGCGTCGTCGGTGCAGAACACCGCCAGCGGCTTGGGAAGACTCGCCAGCCAGCGGCATGCCCGCGCGCGGTCGCCGGTATTGACAACGGCCGGTAACGGCTCGTCGCAATTCGGGTATTTCTTTTTATGGTCGAACACGTCGCAGGCGAGTTTTCGTCTCCGAAGCGCCTCGACGAACGCCTCACCGCGATGTGCGGGATGAAAGGACTTGTCCGATGTGATCATCGCAAAATTACGAAAGCCGCGTCCGATGAAATACTCGGCGGCCATTTCGCCTGTCGCCTTCGGGTCAACATCGACGTACGGCAGGCCGGCAAACTCGCCGCCCGGCGCCCACACCCCAACGCCCACCGCCGACAGACCATAACGCCGAGCGGTGGCAGTGTAAGTCTGCGGATGCTGCATCGAGATCAGCCCGATGGTGTCCGCGTGCCGCAGCCACTTAGTTTTGTCCTCATCGCGGGATTGCAGGTTAATGAACAGCCAAGGCCGGTGAGGCCGGGCGTAACGGTGGACCCCCCGGCAGACCTGCCGACCATAATGACGATCCTGCGGGACGTCCAACGCGATGTTTTTCATCTCCTTCATCCACTGTCTCCTTCGACATACTTACCGGCGGCGACCAGGCCCGTTTTTCACGACAGACCCGAAACCGATGCCGCCGCAAATCCATAATAATCTAACCGCAAAACGGTCTTGACACAATACGAATATAAAATACAATACGGAATGTAGAGGATGTGAGTAGAAATCATCATATCGGAGGTTGGTTTTTCGGAGAAAGAGTCTTTTAACAAAAGGAGAGGCAGAATGAGCAAGACACTGTTGATTAGTTTGGCTGTCGGTGTGCTGATGCTGGCGGGACCGGCGCGGGCGGATGTCGTTTTCGAAGCGAATTTCGAGGACGGCACGCGGGGGGATTTTACATATTATGCCGGCAACCTGCCGGAGAGCAGTACCGACACCGCTGCCGTCGGCGCCCGTTCCATGAAGTTGTATGGTGCGATAGGGGAAACTTGCTATCCCGGCGGATATATCAGCAGCGACGATGAAACCCTCATCGCCGCCAACAATCAGTACACCACTTCTTCATACTTGTACTTCCCGTCAGGCCTGCAGGGACCATCGGGAGAGAACAAGACCAACCGGAACATTGACTTCCAGTTCAACAATGGCAACGAGTCCTTCGGCGGCCCCGCTGCGGTCGGCGGGCGATGGTTAATAAAGGCGGGCGACGCTCTTTATGACGGTAACGGTAAGGTCAATATGACCCTCAGCGGCCTGGGAGGCGTATCGGTTGATGATTACGCCATGCCGGTAGCCGCCGACGCCTGGCACCATCTGGTGGTTGATCACAATCTGACCACCGGAAAGGCCAGGGTCTATGTGGACGAGATTCTCCAGGGAACGTACGACATTGAGAACACGTCCGTTCCTGTGAGAGTCGGCACGATTGGCATATCGTCGGCGTATCACAACATTGACGGTTGGCACTTTTACGTTGACGACTACACGATGACCACCGTTCCCGAACCGGCGACGCTGGCGCTGCTGAGCGTGGGCCTGTTCGGCCTGGTCGGACGACGAAAGCAACATTGATTAAAACCGGTCAGTCGAAGGTAGTGTAAAATGTTTTCTGTACATTTACGTACTCTCGCTGTTGTGAGCCTTTGCTGATCGCAGCAAAGGCTCACAACAGCAGCGGCGCCCAATGGGCGGTCCATTGGAAAGAATGTCGCTGAAAAGAGTAAGGCAAGAAGAAAAGGAGAAAATATCATGTCAAGAGCAACAATTCTAATCATGGGCCTGGTGTTGGCGGGGCTGATCGTCAGCCCGGCACTGGCCCAAACAACCGTTACGTTCAGGGATCAGCATGTAGGGCCCGACTACGACCCCGGAACACCGGACCCGACCATAAGCAATTACAGCTATCTGATTCAGTATAGCATGTACGGGCCCGACTACACCTACTGGCGGGCACCCAGACAGCACACCGACCAATACAATAGTTATGGCATGGTGCCGGCAAATGGAAGGACGTATGCGCCTATGCTTGAGTTCAGTGAGATGTTTGGGGCGGACACGAGCACGTACGAAGGATCCTATGTCGGTCAGGTCCCCCACGGCGCCGTAATCAACAGCGCCGAACTTACCTTGTGGAGAACCAATTACGGCGCTGACATGATAAACATAGGCGTCCGTCAGGTTCTGGACCCGGACGACCTCGGGCACTGGGGCATCAACGGACCCGACGATCACGATCCCGACAGCGGTTGGATGTACGGCTGCGGCTGGGAGGCCCGTAATTCCTTGATCGACACGGCGGACCCCGAGACCGACATTCCGTGGAACAATGCCGGCGACAGCCTCTGGGATATCGTCGGCGCTGCCGAATCGACGGTCGATTACTGGTACGGCGGCAGCGGCATGTATGCCGAGACCTGGACGATGGAGAACATGACTCAAAACTGGGCCGACTGCCTCGCTTCGCGTCAGGGATTTCTTATGATATCAGACTCTGGCGGTGGAGAGATCTTCGGCGGTCAGAACGGCTACGATGTCCGCCAGACGCTGGTGATTTCCTTCACACCGAGCCTCGGCGGCGACGCCGACAAAGGCGGCGCTGTTGATGTAGGCGACCTGGGCGTTCTTGCCGGTAACTACGGCACCGACACCGGCTTGGCCTGCTGGGGCACCGGCGACTTCAGCGGCGACGGAAACGTTGACGTAGCCGACCTGGGCATCCTTGCCGGCAACTACGGCACCGGTGGCAGCGGCGAAGGGACTGTTCCCGAGCCGATGACGATGACGCTGCTGGGTCTTGGCGCATTGGCGCTGATCCGCCGCCGCAAATAGATCGAAACAGTTTCGATCTCGG
>JAUWNJ010000014.1 GCA_030612725.1 Planctomycetales bacterium | reverse complement strand
GGGGGCCGGTGCAATGCGTATCCCCACTTTTTTTAAAATGGTCTGCGGCCAAATAAAAAAGGGGGGGTCGCGGCTGGGCCCGGCCCCAGCCTACGAAACTATCAAAACGCATCGGGGATGTGTTTGATTTGCGGCTTTTCACCTTCGCGGATAACGATTGATACGATGTCAAAGCGTGCGGCGTAGTTGTCGGTATTATGGTGAGCGAGGTAATAGTTGGCTGGGCGCGTCAGTTGCCGGCGTTTGCGGGCATCGACTGCTGATTCCGGCTCGACGTACCGGTCGGATGAGCGGGTCTTTACCTCGACGAATACGATTGTTTCAGCCCCGCCGCTGCGGCGGGTTGAACGGTCAAGTGCGATGATGTCGATTTCGCCGGGTGGGCAACGATAGTTACGCGCGAGAATCTTCAGACCCTTCCGGCGCAAAAATCGTCCAGCCAGTTTTTCCCCCTTATGTCCCAGCGATTTGTCGGACATGATAATCGTTTGAGAGATTATTCTTCAGGTTTTTCTTCGCTTACAGGTTCGCTGTCGGTTTGTGGTTCGTCGATCTTCTGCGGTTCATCGTCAGCCGGAGTCTCCTCGACGATGTCCTGTGGCGCCGCCTTGGCGGACCTGGGTTTAGTAAATCTACTTCCCTGTGCTATATCGTGGAGGCGGGTGGCCTTTCCGACGCGTTTTCGCAGATAATACAGTTTTGCCCGGCGGGTTTGCCCTGAGCGGACGACCTCGACGCCTGCCAGTGTCGGGCTATGCAAAAGGAATATGCGTTCTACGCCTTCGTTGTTGACGATTCGTCTGACGGTGAAGGTTTCGGCTACGCCGCCGCCTTTTCGGGCGATTACCACGCCGCGAAAGACCTGGACACGCTCCTTTTCGCCTTCAGCGATTCGGACAGAGACATTGACCGTATCACCAACGCGAAACTCCGGCGGAGTATCTTTAATCGATCCCGCTACCGCTTTATTCAACAATTCCTGACTCACAATTTTTCTCCCAGTAAGTCCACGGATTAGACTGATTACACGGATAAAAAAATGATTTAATATAAAAACAATCTGTGTAATCCGTGTAATTCGTGGACTATTCTTTCTTCTTATATTTTTCCCACAAATCCGGTCGGCGATGCTTTGTTCTTTCGGCGGACTGCCTGGCCCGCCAATCGGCGATCTTCGCATGGTCGCCGTTGAGCAGCACGTCCGGTACGCACATCCCGCGAAACTCCCGAGGGCGGGTGTATTGCGGATACTCCAGCAGTCCGTCGCTGAAGGATTCTTCAGTTATACTTTCCGGCTCGCCCAGTGCTCCGGGCAGCAGGCGGACCACCGAATCAACCAGCGCCATTGCCGGTATCTCCCCGCCTGACAGGACGAAATCGCCAAGACTGATTTCCACGTCGGCAAGGGACTCTCTTATCCGCTCGTCGAAGCCTTCGTAACGGCCGGCCAGGAGTATCAACCGCTCCTGTCGGGCAAGTTCCGTCGCCAATTCCTGGTTCATCCGCCGTCCTTGCGGCGTAAGCAGGACAACAATTCCGGGCGGTTCGGCTTCGGCGCGAACGGACTCGACCGCCTTGAATACAGGCCCGCACATTATCACCATTCCAGGCCCGCCGCCGTAAGTGGCGTCATCGACTGTGCCATAACTGTTGTCGGCGAAGTCCCTGATGTTGGTCAGTTTGACCTCGGCGATCCCAGCCGATATCGCTCTGCCCACGATGCCGGCGCCAAGCACCGTTTCAAACATATCGGGAAACAGCGTCAGAATATCAATTCGCATCGTCATAGGTAGCACAGGTTCTTAACCTGTACCGTCCACGGAGTAAAAGGTCGTTTGCAGATTACACAGGTTGCAAACCTGTGACACCTTACTTCTTCACGACGATACCGTTGTTTGTCAGCAGGTTACGCACCGTATCGCTGGGCTGGGCGCCTTTGTCCAGCCAATACTCGATTCGCTCGCGTTTGAGCGAGACCTGTTGGTCTGTCGTCTTGGCCAATGGGTCGTACCATCCGAGTTCTTCCAGAACGCGCCCGTCGCGCGGGCGGTGCGAATCGACCGCATTAATCCGAAAAAATGGAAGATGCCGCCTGCCAAATCTTTTTAATCGTAATCTTACCGCCAAAGTACTTCTCCGTATTATATTCCACACGCCCCAGCCTGACTTTACAGACCTTACCCGCAACGCGCGAGCGGATGATTATATCAGTGAACCGTTCGACATCAAGGACTTTTTTATCATAATAACCCCATTTTTGTCTTTTACACTTGCCAAGAGCAGGCGGAACCGTTTTTATAGAGAGCATGAAGCACAGCCTCCGCAAAACTATCCGCGAAAAACTCTCGACAATGGCCCCAGCCGTCGCTCACGCCAAAAGTATGTCTGTGTGTAAGCGACTGATGGACATGCCGGAGTTCGAAAAGTCCGAAGTCGTGATGATATACCTTCCTATTCCCGAAGAGGTGGACGTTTCGCCGGTGGCTTTGCGAGGTTGGCAGGAGCAGAAGGTTATCTGCGCGCCGAAAATCTCCTGGGACCGTCGCCACATGCTCCCGATTGAAATTCGCTCGCTCGAAAGCGGTCTGGTCTCAACAGTCAAAGGCCTGCGCGAACCGGACGACGGTGAACCGATTGGTATGGAGTCGCTCGATTTGGTGCTGGTTCCCGCGATGGTCTTCGACCGTCATGGTAATCGACTTGGCAGAGGGGCTGGGTTTTACGACCGCTTTCTTGCGGACAAGGGGTTCGGCGGTATTTCCGTCGGAATCGCCTTCGGCGAACAGATTGTCGATGAAGTTCCGGTGCACAGCCACGATGTACCGGTGGATATTCTGGTAACGGATGAAGAAATTATGCGATTTACCCAGCCGGTTCGGTCGGCGCACGGCAAGGACGCTGAAAGGAACAAATTGTGAGAAGATCACGTCATCCATTCGTAAGACTGATAGTTGTTGCAGCCATAATCGTGTTGGTCGTCGTTGTGGTCAAGAGGCGTTATTGGCCTGCGACCCAGCCGGCGGATACTCGTCCCGCCGATACGCCGACGAACGGAGAATCTGCTACCAAACCTGCGATTATTCCTCCCCCGCATGGGATGATGCCGGTTGACGTGAAACTCACTCCGGAAGATCGCGCCAAGGCGCTGACGCTGTTGAAAAAGGGGATGGAATTTCTCAAACAGGGAAAACTCCTGGATGCCCGCGCCACCCTGGCCGACGCGATGAACACCTCCGCCCTGTCGGCTGACCAGATGGAAATGGTGCGGACGACACTGACTGAACTGGCCGACAAGATGATATTTTCCCGCGAGGTCATCGAGGGCGACCCATGTACGTTCCAGTACAAGTTTCAGCGCGGCGACGTTCTGGTGAAGGTCGAACCGACGTTGAAACTGAACGTCCCCGCCAAATTAATCCAGAAAATCAACGGTATCGCCGACCCCACCAAAATCCAAATCGGTCAGGTACTCAAGATGGTTCGTGGGCCTTTCCACGCCGTCGTCTCAAAGAGCCGATTCGTTATGGATATTTTTCTGGAGGAACCAAAGACCGGCAGGATGATATTCGTCAAGCGGTTCCGCGTCGGTGTCGGCAAGGACGGTTCGACTCCGACCGGGCAATGGCGGGTGGTGCGTGGTGGAAAAATTACCCACGCTCCTTGGACCCCACCGGCATCAAGCAGCCTGGAGAGAAGGCGCGTAGAATGGGCCGAACCGGGGTATCCATTTGGGCCGGAAGGGTACTGGATCAGCCTGGAGGGGACAGGTAAGACGCCCTACACCCGCGAGGACGGTTACGGTATCCACGGGACCAACGACCCGTCCAGTATAGGAAAGGCCTCGTCGCTTGGATGTATCAGGCTTGGCGACAATGACATCGAGATGCTCTTCGCCATGCTTTACGATAAGGGAAAGTGGAGCACAGTAACGATCCTGCCGTAAGTGGCGGCCTGTCGTTGCTGACTGCTGGTTTCAGTCTTTTTTGTTGGTTCGTTGGAGTAATCCGACTTTTGATGTTCCGATGCGGGCTTCGGGAATTCCTTCAGGCCAGACGCTGAGCATTACGGTTACGTCGTCGTATGTCTTGTCGTATCCGAAGGTGATGGATACATACATTCGGGGGAATTTTCTCGTCAGCGTCGCTACCGTGGAGAGGTTTTCCCCTCCGTTGAAATCAAAGTCATATTGCTCGAATACGCTTACGCGATATTTTCGGTTAATCTGGTAACTCGCGCCGAGCGTTCCGACGGCGCTGTCCAGCGGGCTGATATATCTTACGCCGGCGTAGTATTTCATCCGCGGGTCGCGCAGAACGGTTACCCCGACGTTGGCCCTTCCGATTTTGCCCGAATCGACGTCGTAATTGAAATCGCCCATGAGAATCGTCGAATCGGAGATGTACCACGCGGCATCGCCGTTGATCGCGTTTCTCGGCAGGCTGTATTCGGGTCTGGAAGCGAAATATCTTCCGTCGGCGGGCATCTGGGTAAAGTCGTCGTCGAACAGGCTCATGGCGAGGTTCAGCCTCAACCAATCGACGATATGTCGGTTTCCTTCGAGGCCACGCTTGGTCTGCCACAGTTGTCGAACGCCGATAGTCCCCCCGCTGAGCCTGTGGATCTTTTGTTCGGTTTCCGGGCTGAAGGGATGCAAGCGGTCAGGCCGGACGTTGGTGCAGGAACCGAACACGCTGCCGTAAGGCGTGATTACGTGCTTGATGCGATGCAGGTCCCACAAACGATTTTCGACATTGTTATATATCCGCCAGATATCGGTCTGTGCGCCGATGCCGACTTTCCCCCATGACCGGCACAGTGCACCTTCATTCGGCGTGTCCGACCATGCGGTAATCCTGTTGGCGATGCTCGGGAGGAACCTTACCGGGCCAATGGCGAATGGGACATTGACTTCAATTCTCGCGTCGCCTCTTACGGTTGGGTCGCTTGCGGGCATGTCGATATCGTGATCGGGACGGAGGCGAATTATCCCCAGATGCGCCTCTTTGTAAAGCGTCAGGCGGTCCTGCCACAGAGATTGACCTATCAGATAGGCCCCCACGTCCGGGTAGGCTTCGGTTTGCGTCTGGAAATCGTTAATCCGCCATTTACCCAAGGCGGTAATTGCCCAGTTGTCCTTCTGCTTCTTGGCGTAGATGAGAGTTTCCTGCTGCTTTCCGGTCCAGAATTCGCTGGGATGGAACTGCTCCAGGAAGTTCCTGTCGCTGAGGTAAGAGATTTCCGCCTGGAGCATCCAGTCCTTCGGGAGGAATTGTTTATGCCGCCAGAGAAATCGTCCGCGACTTGTCTGCGCGTCGATGTTTTCCCGATCCGTACCGAAGTCGTCTTCGCCTTCGGTGTCGTGCATGAACGAACCGCGAGCATATCCGCTGTAGTTCTGGCGTTTGTAGCGGACCTTCGGTCCTATCATGAAACCTCTCTCATACCAACTCGTTTCCATCGTGCCCTTGAAGCCGTCAGGCTTGGGGATGCCCAGCAGACGGAAGAGGTACCAGTCGGCCTCTACGCCCCACCCGAACCGCCCGTCGCTTCCGGCAGATAGTTTGCGCAGAGCGGTATGCCCCTCCTCGGCGTCGCCGACAAGACGGGGGCTCCACAGAACCGGGACCGAATAGATATTGAATGTTGTGTTTTCAAGTTTGGTGCGCCATGCCCGTTCGCCGACCGCCACCCATTTCTTTTCCTTATCGTCGTAGTAGTATCGCCGGGTGTCTTCCATCTGTATCCGTCTGGCGGCGATGTGATAACCGGGCGTGAGAAAATCGCTGGTCGTAACGATGGCCTTTCGGAAATACCACTTTCCACCTTTGACACCGGCTCTACCGCCATGCTCTGCCAGAGCGCCGAGTTGTCGTCCTTCCTTGGCGCGGATGTACACCGGAATTCTCCGCTGTTCCTGGACCGTGCGGAGGACCGGTTCGAGGAAAATAGCGCGGGAGTTTTTGAAATCGTAAAACAGTCGCGGCCCGCTGATGGTTCGCTCGCCTCGTCGGAGGATAACGTCGCCTTCCAGATAAGCGCCGACGATTGTTTCCGATGCCGATTCGTTTTCGGTTCGCGGCGCGGAGTAGAGCACGGCATTGTCTGCCCGCATCTGGATAAACAGGTCGCTGTCGGGATTCCCCTGCGAGAGATAGACGTTACCCTTGGCGATAGTAATCCGCAGTTTCGTCTTAGGGTCGCTGGGATCGGTTATTTCTTCGCTTGAGAATTCGTCGGCGCGGAAGGATATCGGCGAATAGGGTTTCGGTTTGGGTTTGCCGGCAGGACGGACGGTTTTGGGGGTCTTCGCAGCCTTGCCGGTCGGTTTTTCGCTATCGGTTTTGGACGGCTTGACGGCAGATTGGGGTTTGTGCAAAGCCATCGCCCGCTTGTACAAGGGCGACGAGGCGAGTGATTCGTCGCTGTGCCTGGCAACCTTTACCAGCAATTTGCCTCGCTGATGCAGGATAACCATAATAGTCCGGTCGGTGGTGGTGGTGCCGTCGGCTTCGACGATTTTTGCCTTTCGGGTCGAGTCGCCTTCGATATACACCTCAATGTCGCGGAAGGTCGCTTTTCCGACGCGGCGTTCGGTAATCCACAGCACCGCGTTGGCCCCGCTGATTTTCCGCTCACCGACAGTCAGTGAAAAATCGCCCTCTACAACATCGACTGTTTCGCCGGACGCGGTAAATGTGTGCATAACCTTTCCGGTGATGGAAGCGTTGGCGCGGACATAGACCTTCTGGTCATCACCGGCTGCCGAGGCTGTACAGACTGCCGGCACGATGAACAAAGCCAACAGGCATCGCAATACTGCGCGACACCGTCCGATATGACGTGCTGAATCTTTCACCAGGTTCTGCCGGTGATTATAGATCGAGATGTGTGCAAGTCAAATGTTCTTATTAAAGATGAATATTGAATAATGAACAAAGAATTTTGAATTTCGAAGTAACAGAAGAAATGTTACGCTCCCCCATCGCGCACAATTCATCTTCTTTTTTTCCTTTTACTTCGAAATTCAAAATTCCTTGTTCAATATTCATTATTCTCTTTTGTTTGGCTTCCCGCATCCTTGCGTATCTGGACGAAAGGCGATAGATTCGGGTTTTCGTTCTTCGATTCGCCAACTATCTCTGTAAGGAAAACGTATGATTATTAATGCCGGCGAGATGTCCATACAATGCCTCATCCTGGGCAACCTGATGACGAACTGCTACATTCCGACCTGTGGTAACACAGGTTTTCAACCTGTGCCTGCCGGTAGCGACGCAGGTTGCAAACCTGTGCCACCAACAGAATGCTGCTGGGTTGTTGATCCGGGGCTGAGTCCTGGGCCGCTGCTGGAGTATCTCGCCAAGACCGATCTGAAACCGGAGCGGATACTTCTGACCCATGGCCACGGCGACCATATCGCCGGCATCGAAGCCGTGAAAAAAAACTTCCCTGACGCTGTGATTACCATCTCGAAGGACGACGAACACATGCTCTCGGACACTTCGGCCAATATGTCGGCTCCCTTCGGGTTCAGTATAACCGCCCCGCAGGCCGACGAAACCATCGAGGCCGGGGACGAATTAAAACTAGGCCCGATGGTCTGGCGCGTTCTTGACACTTCAGGCCATACGCCCGGCGGGGTTTCCTTCTATTGCGCCGAAGCCAAGGTCGTTATCACCGGCGACGCGCTCTTTGCCGGCAGTGTCGGGCGGACCGACATCCCCGGTGCGAGCGAAGAACGCCAGTTGAAAAATATCCGCGAAAATCTCCTGACACTGCCAGACGACGTTCGCGTCCTGCCCGGACACGGACCGATAAGCACAATCGGCGAAGAACGCCGCTCAAATCCGTTCCTATAGTGGTCAGACTAATGGCAAGAGAAAACATGACATCCCGTGAGCGAGTATATCGTACGCTGGAGTTCAAATCGCCGGACCGTGCTCCGAGGCACCTTTGGCGGCTGTTGCCGTGGGCGCAGATGTTTGCAGCCGACGATCTCGAAGCGATACTCCGGGATTTTCCCGAAGATTTTACAAGTTGCCCGGAGCCGGTTCTTGCGCCCGGCGACCGCAGCCGAGGCGTCAGGGGCATCGACAGCACGTGGGTTGACGAATGGGGATGCGTTTGGGCATCCGGAGCCGACGGCGAGATCGGCGAAGTTAAGCATCCGCCGCTGGCTGACTGGTCGGCACTGGATAGCCTGACGCCGCCATGGGAAATCCTCCGGCAAGCCGACTGGGACGCGGTCAATCGCGCACAGGAAAAAAATCTGGCTGGTGAGCAGAAGTTCATGTTCACCGGCACCGACATCAGGCCGTTCACTACCGTCAGACCTTTCGAGAGGATGCAATTCCTCCGTGGGACGGAAAAACTTTATCTCGACCTGGGATACGGTTCATCCGAAGTCTTTCGTCTGCGCGACATGCTGCACGAATTTTACCTCGAAGAATTGGAATGCTGGTTGAAGACCGATTGTGATGGAATATGTTTCATGGACGACTGGGGTTCGCAGAATTCACTGCTGATCAGCCCGGCGATGTGGCGGGATATGTTCAAACCGTTGTACAAGGACTACTGCGACATGATCCATTCGGCGGGCAAGAAGGTTTTCTTCCACTGCGACGGACACATACTCGAACTCTTCGAGGAGTTCATAGACCTTGGTATAGATGCGATTAATAGCCAGTTGTTCTGCATGGACATCGAGGAGACAGGGCGGATTTGCAAGGGACGCATCACCTTATGGGGAGAGATCGACCGTCAGTTTGTTTTGCCCTCCGGCTCGGTTCAGGACGTTTTCAAAGCCGTTGGCAGGGTCCGCCGAGCGTTCGACGACGGCGACGGCGGCGTCATCGCGCAATGTGAATGGGGAACCCGCAACCCCTCGGAGAACATCCGCGCGGTTTTCGAGGCATGGGACGCGCCGATAGAGCAACTACCGTAATGGGTCTGCGCAACTTATCTATTGACTCTTTCAACTGCGGCGATACAATTGATTGGATAATTGTCCTGACTGGGCATGCAGGTCGTAGCAGCAAGCGGAGACTCGCTGCGGCGAGTGATGAGCCGATACGATGCGAACGCTTTGGAACGATATACCGGTTCTGGTCTTTCCCGCCGAAGATACAGAGCGCGTCCGCGCAGGCATTATTGCCATCGTAATAGTACCCTGCGTGCCTTAGGGCAGGTGCGGCGGACTTTTTTTTGTCCCAGGCCCCGAGGCTTTGAAGGCTTCAGGGCCATTTTTTTACCACGAATTACACAAATTGAAAAATAAAATAAAGACTGCTTCTTGTCTGTTTTTGAAAAAATTCGTGCAATTCGTGTAAATTCGTGTAATTCGTGGAAAGTGAAAAGCCATGAACGACAAAAAAACAAGAATAGAAATCTATGACACGACGCTTCGAGACGGTGTGCAGGCTGAAGGGGTTTGGCTGTCGCTTGAAGACAAACTCCTGATAGTCGAGAAACTTGACGCTCTGGGCGTTGATTACATCGAAGGCGGATACCCGCTGTCCAATCCGAAGGACGAGGCCTTCTTTGCCAAAGTCCGTAAGCGTCCGCCTGCCCGAGCGAAGATCGTAGCCTTCGGTATGACTCGCCGAAAAGGCAGACAAGCCGACGCCGACGCAGGTATCAAGGCGCTGCTGGACAGCGAAGCGCCGGTCGTTATGATCGTCGGGAAGAGTTGGGACCTGCACGTCCGCGAAGTCCTGCGAACCTCGCCGGAAGAAAATCTCAAGATGATCTCCGAGTCGCTGGCGGCAATTGCCAAGGCGGGACGGGAGGTATTCTTCGATGCCGAACACTTTTTCGACGGATACCGCGCCGATTCCGAATATGCAATCAAGACTCTTGAATCCGCCGTTGCCGGAGGCGCGGTGAGGCTGGTGCTGTGCGATACCAACGGCGGATCGCTACCGGAGTTTATCGGCCAGGTCGTAGAAGACGTCCGGCAGAGATTTCCCGATGTCGTCATCGGTATCCACTGCCACAACGACGCCGGTCTGGGCGTCGCCAACTCCCTGTCAGCCGTGGCTGCGGGGGCAAGACATGTACAGGGAACGATTAACGGTATCGGCGAACGCTGCGGAAATACGGACCTGATGAGTATCGTCCCGAACCTCGTCTTCAAGTGCGGATATGAATGCCTGACTACCGGTGCGATGCAGAGGCTGACCGAGGTCAGCCGATACTTCAGCGAGATCGCCAATCTTCCGCTCCGGGACAATCAGCCTTTTGTCGGACTGTCAGCCTTTGCGCACAAGGGCGGAATGCACGTCCACGCCATCCGGCGGAGCACCGCCACTTACGAACACATAGACCCCGTCGAGGTCGGAAATTCCCGGCGGATACTCATCAGCGAATTGGCCGGCGCTACCAGCGTTGCGATCAAAGCCGATAAAAAATTCAATATCGACCACGACAAAGACTTCCAGAAAAAGGTTATCCAAGCCGTTCAGGAAATGGAAAACCAGGGCTATCAGTTTGAAGCCGCAGAGGCGAGTTTCGACCTGGTGGTCCGAAAAATTCTCGGCGGGAAGTGGTATCGCCGATTCTGGGAACTCGACCACTACCGCTGCGTGATTCTCCAGACGGGACAAGCCCCGACAAGCACCGAGGCCATCGTAAAACTGCACATCGACGGTCAGCCAGTCCACACGGTCTCCGAAGGCGACGGACCGGTCAACGCGCTCGACGGGGCGCTGCGACAGGCCCTGCTGCCGCATTATCCGTCAATCGACAAATTGCAACTAATCGACTACAAGGTCCGCGTGGTCAACCCGCGGGCAGGAACCGCCGCCAAGGTCCGCGTGGTCATCGAGTTCCACGACGCCGAATGCGGATACTTCGGAACCGTCGGCGTGAACGAAAATATCATCCAGGCGTCATGGAAAGCGCTGACCGAAGCGATAGAATACAAACTGCTGAACGAGCAGGAAAAAAGGAATATTGAATAATGAGCGAGGAATGTCGAATGTCGAAGTGAAGAAGCAACTCTCGCACCGGCTTGGAGCGTTTTTTTTACTTCGTAATTCGAAATTCCATGTTCAATATTCAATATTCTCTTTTCCCCTGCGTCCCTGCTAAAAAAAAAGAAGCGACAATGGAAAAGAATTACGAACCCAAACAAGTCGAATCAATCATTTATAAACGATGGACCGATGCCGGCGCATTCGCCGCCGATGCCGCAGGAGGGACGAATACTTACTGTATCGTCATCCCCCCGCCAAACGTAACCGCCCCGTTGCACCTCGGACACGCGCTCAACAACACGCTTCAGGACATTCTCATACGCTACAAGCGAATGACCGGAGCCGAGACGCTCTGGATGCCGGGCTGCGACCACGCCGGAATCGCCACGCAGACCGTTGTGGAAAAACGCATTTTGGCTCAAGAGGGCAAACGACGAACCGACTTCGCCCGCGATGATTTCATCGCACGCATTCAGGCATGGAAAGACCAATACGAGGCCCAGATTATCGCCCAACTCAAAGCCATGGGCTGCTCCTGCGATTGGGACCGGAGAAGGTTCACAATGGACGAAGTCTGCGCAAAAGCCGTCCGCGAAGCCTTCTTCAAACTCTTTGCAGACGGGCTTATCTATCGCGGCAAACGGCTGGTCAACTGGGACCCCGCCACCCAAACCGTCCTTGCCGACGACGAAGTCGAACACGAAACCGTCCAGGGACATTTCTGGTATATGAAATATCCGCTGGTCGAATCCGTGAGAATTGAAGGCAAAACCATTGAGCACATTACCATCGCCACAACACGCCCGGAAACGATGCTCGGCGATACAGCCGTTGCGATGAACCCCGCCGACCCGCGCGCGAAATACCTAATCGGCAAAAACGTCCGCCTGCCGCTGGTCGGACGGATTATTCCCATCATCGCCGATGAACACGTCGTCCTGCCCGATCCCGATAGTGACGACGAAAAGGCCCGCTTCTCCACCGGCTTCCTGAAGGTTACCCCCGCACACGACCCGGACGACTGGCAGATAGGTCAGAGGCACGACCTGCCCATCATTAACGTCATGGCCCCCGACGGAACCATCAGCGACAAGTTCGGCTGGGACGATGCCACCGGCAGCGACGCCGAGCAACTGCTCGGAATGGACCGTTTCGAGGCCCGCGAAGCCATCGTCGAATGGTTCCGAACCGAAAATCTCCTCGAAGACGTCCGCGAATACACGCACGAAGTAGGCCATAGTTACCGCTCGCACGTGCCCATCGAACCGTACCTCTCCGACCAGTGGTATATCGCGGTTAAAAAAAGTATCACGGGCGTCTCGCCCGTGCAGCCCGACACGGGCGAGACGCCCGTGCTACAGGGAACCGATATTCCCGTCAATTCGCTTGCGGGTCTTGCGCTGAAACCCCTGCTCGATGGGAAAGTAAAATTCACGCCGGAGCGATACGCAAAGACCTATCAGTCTTGGCTCGAAAACCTCCGCGACTGGCCTATCTCAAGACAACTCTGGTGGGGTCATCGGATACCGATATGGTATGTCCACCTCCGAGTTTATGGGGTTGACTATGGAACTAGACCCACATCAGAAGTCGAGGATCAGTTCTTTAGAGACTTCAATGAAGCCTTATTGTGTTGGGCCAATAGCATCGGGATTGAGAATGATATTGAGATCCGGGCAACTAGCGACCCCTCTATCGCAAATATCTGCACGAAAAGCCCCGAAGCGGACGCGAACTTAGAGAAACTGTGTAAAGCGGTAGGATTCTCAAAGCCGGATGGAACACATCATAGGGGCACGCCCGAAACGACAGAAGAGCGGGGACTGGTAAAGTTTGCCGACAGTGTTGATCACGACCCCGATGTATTGGATACGTGGTTTTCCTCTGCCCTCTGGCCGATTTCTACTATGGGCTGGCCTGAGGAGACTGACCTACTGAAGGCGTTTTATCCGACTGACCTGCTTTGCACTGCCCGCGAGATTATTACGTTATGGGTTACCCGGATGGTGATGTTCGGGCAGTATTTCCGGGGCGATATTCCCTTCAGCCAGGTCTATATCCACGCGATGATCCAGGACGGGCAGGGCCGGAAGATGTCCAAGAGCCTCGGAAACGGGATCGACCCGCTGGACATTATCGCCTCGCACGGTGCCGACGCGATGCGGTTCACGCTGACGAGTATGACCACCGAGACCCAGGACGTCCGTATGCCGGTCGAAGAGATGACGCTTCCCGACGGCAGGGTCGCCAACACTTCGGCGAAATTCGACGTCGGGCGAAACTTCTGCACCAAACTCTGGAACGCCTCTCGCTTCGCAATGATGAACCTCGAAGCCATGCCGGCATGGAGCGAAATACACCCGAAGGAAAACCTCTCCGACCAGTGGATTCTAAGCCGCCTGAACGCCACCGTCCGCGACGCGACGGCAGCCGTCGATACCTACCGCTTCAACGACCTTGCCGACGTGCTTTATCACTTTATGTGGAACGATTTCTGCGACTGGTACCTCGAGATAGCCAAGATTCGCATTAACGCCGGCGAATCGACGGCCAAAGCGGTTCTCGCCCACTGCCTCGACGTCCTGCTTCGCCTGCTGCACCCGATTGTACCGTTCATCACCGAGCAGATATGGGCGCAGTTGAACGCGGTCGTCCCCAATCGAGGACCCGGAGATTCACCGGCTGAAGATATGCTCATCCGCGCTCAATGGCCCCTGGCCGATGCAGCCATGATTGACAGCGCAGCCGAGACGGATTTTGAGTTTTACCGCGAGGCTGTTCGCGGCGTGCGGAACCTCCGGGCGGAACACAACGTCCCGCCGAGACAAAAGGTCGAAATTTCCTTCAGCCACGAAAGTGCTGCCGGTGAAATTGTTATGGATAATCAGGTATTGTTTGAATCGCAGGCTTATGTCGAGGTGATTCCCGCCATTTCGGAGACCCAACGGAGCGACGCGGGGACTTTCACTGTCGGCGGGACGCCGTTTTACGTATTGGGCGTGATTGACACCGAAGCCGAGCACGCCCGGCTTGCAAAGCAGACCGAGACGATTCAGAACGGTATCACAGCCATTGAAAAGAAACTCGCCAACGAGAAATTTCTCGCCAACGCCCCCGCCGAAGTCGTTGGCCGAGAACGCGAGCGACTGGCAACTCTGAAGCAGGACCTCGAAATTGTTACTGCATCTCTGAAGGCGCTGTAGAGATGATAAAAATGGCAAAATGGTTGACCCTTCTGAAATCAAATCGCTGATTGTTCGTCTTGCGGGCGAGTCGGGTTTTGTCCGTGTCGGTATCGCGCCTGGTGATACTCCGTTGGGTAGCGAACGCTTTCGGCGATTCCTGGCGATGGGCTATCACGGGAAGATGTCCTGGTTGGCGCGCGAACCGGAGCGCCGCTGCGACGTGCGGGGGATGCTGGATGAACCCGGCGACGAAGTCTGCGTTATCTGTCTGGCTGCATCTTACGCTCCGTCGGGCGACGACGCCGAGGCTGGGCATATCGCACGTTACGCTCGCGGACGCGACTATCACCGACTGCTTCGCAAACGCTGCCGGAAAATCGTCGCCGAACTGTCTGGGATTGTACCCGACCTCCATGCCCGCATCTGCGTCGATACCGCGCCGATACTCGAACGCGATCTCGCAGCCGCTGGCGGACTCGGATGGATCGGACGCAACGGATGTCTCATAGACGCACAATTCGGAAGTTACCTGCTTCTGGCGGAAATCGTCGTCAATTTATCCCTTCCGGCGGACAAGCCCGTGAAAAATCGCTGCGGCTCCTGCCGGGCGTGTCTCGAAGCCTGTCCGTCCGGTGCGATTCAGGACGACGGCCTGGTCGATTCCCGCCGGTGCGTCAGTTACCTTACCATCGAGCATCGGGAGTCTATTCCCGAATCGTTGCGCCGGGCCTGCGGTCAGTGGGTCTTCGGCTGCGACGTTTGCCAGGAAGTTTGCCCGTACAATCGCGACGTCCCCGCCGGTGACGCCGAACTTCGCGGACCGATGGCATTGGCGTCCGCGACGCCGGACGAGATAATCCGGTGGGAATGGGCTGACTGGGACCGGGCGACTCGCGGCTCGTCAGCCAGACGTGCGAAATATGAAATGTTCCTGCGCAATGCCGCAATCGCCCTCGGAAACACGCCCGACCAAGCCAGCCGGGATGCGCTTGAACGACTTACACGACATGAATCGCCCATTGTAGCAGAAGCCGCAACGTGGGCGATAAAACAGTACATTTGACGCAGACCGCCGCGCGAGCGTATAAGATGCCCGGATGTGATCGTAGGCTGGGACGGAGCGAAGCGGAGTCCCACCTTTCGCGTCAAACAAAAGGTGGGACTCCGCTTCGCTCCGTCCCAGCCTACCACTGCACGAAAACCGGGAGTTTCAATAATGAAAGCAAAACCTGATAAAGATAGATTCGCTGAGGATCGCATCGTCGCTGCGGTGCGCGAGATAATTTCCGCTATCGGCGAGAACCCATCACGTCACGGACTGGAAGGCACGCCGAAGCGTGTCGCGCGGGCCTATCGGGAACTGTTCGCAGGAATGCACGAAGACCCTGCCGAGCATTTCAAGGCGTTCTTCAAGGAAGACTACGACGAGATGGTCGTCCTCCGTGACATCTCATTCCACAGCATGTGCGAGCATCACCTCCTGCCGTTTATGGGAAAGGTGCACGTCGCCTATCTCCCGAAGGGAAGGGTCATCGGGATAAGCAAACTCGCCCGCGTCGTCGATGCCTTCGCGCATCGGCCTCAGGTCCAGGAACGCCTGACCAGCCAGATAGCCGACATTATCATGAAAAAACTCAAGCCACGGGGTGTCGCCGTCGTCATAGAGGCCCAGCACACCTGTATGATAATCCGAGGCGTAAAAAAGCCCGGTTCGGTAATGATAACCTCGGCCTTGCGAGGAATATGCAAAACCAACCCCTCAACCCGAAGCGAAGTAATGAGCCTGCTGAGGGGATAGGGTAAAATGTCTAATGTCTAATGACCAATGCCTAATGAATGCCTAATCTCTAATGACCAAAAAACGCCCACAAAAAGACGAAAGTATAAAAACAGGCACGAAGGCTTGTGCATAACATTAGTGGGTCTTGTGACCACCTGATAAGGTGCGTTTATAGAGCAATGGGAGTATTGCCTGGGGTGTCCAATGGCAAATATTAAACGTATTTCGTTTTTCATGGCAGCACTAAGTGGTTTGCTCATGGTGGCGCTCATTGCAAGCGTAATGTGGCGATTATTTGATAAAAGCCTTGTGGAGCAATTACTTAGTAAAAGAAGTAAAACGGCTGCATTTGCTCAACTTCTCGAGAAGAACGAGATCAACGGCCTGCCAGCGGAATTCAGCTTTACGACTGATGGGAGCAGCATAGACTGCTTCAAAGCCACAGATAAAACAGGAGCAAGACTGGTTGTGGCCATGGTTATGTATCCGGTTCGTGTTAGTGGAAGTGGGAATCGCGAGTGTTCGTTCGTTTTTGACGCATCAGGACACTGTGTACTGTGGTCGAGAGACTCTATGAGGTCGGATGGTGGACTTGTGGACTTTACCGGAGACGGCTACTTGGAAAAATTCGTGTCCTTTTCTGTGGAAGACGGCAGTCATTGGCCACCTTCTGATAAATTTCAAGTTTTTATAATTAGTTCTGGTAAAAAGGAACTGGTGCTGGAAATTTTTTACAATATTGGCAAACCTGACCTTACCTTTAAAAACCATGTATCAGTGTGGGTTGCTCCCACTTGGCCAGGCCAACTATCTCATATCGAGTTGTCGGAAGATATGGTCAAAAAGGTGAAAATAGTTTGGTCTGCTGAAAAACACTCATTTATCGTCAAAGGGCCAAAATCATCAAGTAAATGGCGTATAGTTGTCCCTGCTTCGGCGGGTGGTCTGGGCAAAGAAAGTTAACAGTGGGTGGCACCTTCAACCGGAGCGACACGTAGTGTCCCTATGGGAAGCGTAGGTTGTGGGTGCTGAATGGGCAAGAGCGTAGAGCACCCACAAGCTCCGCTTCTCTTCGTTTCGCTCCGCTTGAAGGTGCCACCCGCCGTTTGGTGCTGTTGGTCATTTCGAACGTTGGTCCTTGCGGGCCTCTTTCATCGCCCGGCGGGAGATGACGACTTGTTTGACATAGACCAGGTCTTTGAGCGTCTGGTCCAGTTTGCCTTTGGTGCGTTCGTGCAGGACGAAGGGGCCGTAGCGTTTGTCGGCGGATTCGACCCACAGGGGCTGGCCCTTGACCGCGCCGGTGATGTACGAATCGTCAATCAGGTGGAACCGCCAGAGCAGCCGCCTGACCGGCTGGGCCTTGCCGGTATAAAACTTCTCGTTCCTGCCCATTTCCTTCCAACGCCACTCCTTTTCCATGCCCTCTTCGACGACGACGGCACGAATGCTCAAAACGACTATCGGCGGAATATGCCGCCATCGCTTCCGCGAAGCCGACCAGACCTCCCAGTCCTTGTCGCGCGTGGTGAACACCCCGCCGGGCAGGATTTTCCCGTCGGAAAGGACCACAACTCCCGGCAGCGCGTCGGATCGGCTGAAACGATCCGTTCGCCCGAAAGGATTGACTTCCGAAGATCGGCTGGCGGATCGGCTTGTGACGGTTGGTTTGGTCTGGCTGAGCCAGTAGTCCAGGTTGGACGCGGGTTTGGATGCGGTTTCATTCGGCTGCGATGAAACGCCCGAAGCGAGAATCATGCTTATGACCATTATCAGGGCGGACAATTTTACCATGTGCGAGTTCATATTGGTTGATTGGTTGACTGGTTGATTGGTTGATTGGTTGATTGGTTGATTGGTTCATCTGTTTTTTTTCAAGTCCCTAATCCCAAGTCCCAAGTCCCTGTCTGCCCAATATAGACTCTTGTCATCAGCATCAGCCTATGTTATCTATAACGCACGAATTGACCATAAGGAACGATGTTTTTTCAACATCAGAGGAGAGCATAAATGATTATCGGGACAGTACGCGAGATTAAACCCGACGAATATCGTATAGGTCTTACCCCCAGCGGGGTGGAGGTTCTAACCAAGGCCGGTCATACGGTGCTCGTCGAAGCCGGCGGCGGTTTGGGGAGCGGATTAAACGATGAGCAGTACGTCAGCCACGGCGCTCGCATGGTCGATTCGGCCAAGGGTGTCTGGGCAAAGTCCGAGATGGTCGTCAAGGTCAAAGAGCCTCTTTCGAGCGAATGGCCTATGATGCGCAAGGGACAGATACTGTTCACATATTTCCACTTTGCCCCGGATAAGCAACTGACCGAAGGCGTGGCAGCGACCGGAAGCGTCGCAATCGCCTACGAAACGATTACCGACGATCAGGGCGGATTGCCGCTGTTGACGCCGATGAGCGAGGTGGCGGGACGTATGGCTATCCAGGTCGGCGCGTGGTCTCTGGAGCGTCATGCCGGTGGTCGCGGCGTGCTCCTGGGCGGTGTTCCGGGCGTGATGCCCGCACGGGTGGTCATCCTGGGCGGCGGTGTTGTCGGAACGAATGCAGCCAAGATGGCAGCGGGCATGGGCGCGGATGTGCAGATGATGGATGTGAAACTCGACCGCCTGCGATACCTCGACGACGTGATGCCGGCGAACGTACGAACGGTCAAGTCCGACCCGTCCTCGGTGCGATTAGCCATTGCCGGCGCTGACCTTGTGGTCGGAGCGGTGCTTATCCCCGGAGGAAGGACGCCTGTTCTAATCAGCCGGGAAGACCTGAAGATTATGAAGCCCGGATCGGTTATCGTCGATGTCGGAGTTGACCAGGGCGGATGCGTCGAGACGACTCATCCGACCACGCACCACGACCCGATTTACGAAGTCGATGGTATCGTCCACTATTGCGTAGCCAACATGCCCGGCGCGGTTCCGCGAACTTCAACCCAGGCGCTGACTAACGCTACTTTCCCGTTTGCTCTGAACATAGCGAACAAGGGTTGGAAGGCCGCCGTTGCCGCCGATAAACACCTTGCTGAAGGCGTAAATATCGTCGAAGGCGAAATTACCTATGCAGGCGTAGCCGAGGCGCACGGAATGAAATTCAGCGAGTTGAAACTGTAAGCGAGCAAAGAAAGGTCTCAAATGCCGCCGGAACCGATTCTGGACATCAGCGAAATTGATCAAAGCAAAGTTGCCGTTACGCGCGAGCAAATTTGCCAGGTGAATCCACACCGATACGAGTTCCAGCAACTCGACGGGATATTCCTTATCGATTACGAGAAGAAGGTTATTGCGGGGTTCCGGGACATCCGCGCCGATGAGTTCTGGGTTCGCGGGCACATACCGGGTCGACCTGTCTTTCCCGGCGTGCTGATGATCGAATGCGCTGCACAAATGGTCAGTTATTACGTCGTTAGCCAGGAAAAACACGATGGTTTCCTTGGCTTCGGTGGAGTGGACGACGTGAAATTTCGAGGCCAGGTCGTTCCGGGCGATCGTATAATCATGCTGGGAAAGATGGTCGAGATGCGTAAACGCCGTTGCATCGGGGCTGTGCAGGGGTTCATTAACGGGCGAATGGTTTTTGAGGGAACGATTACCGGTATGCTTATATAGCCCACACCCCCAGGGGGTAGGGATTACACGGATATTTTTGCTGTTATCGCGCCGATGGTTTAGACTTTCGATGTAATGATTGATTTGCTTTCAAGATTGCGTCGGCGTCTGCCAAGGCGTCGTCGCCGGCTTTGGCGTTATGTAAGTGGGCGTCGTCATGGCGCAGGGTTGTTTATCTTTACCCTGCTGGTGCTGGTGACGGGTGGGTACTGGTATCTTACCAATGACGCCCGCGTACAGCGAAAGGTCGAACAGTACCTCCAGCGTCTGACCGGCGCGGTGGTAAAGGTGGAATCCGCTCATTTCAGTCTCTTCGGCGAGATACAGGTTCGCAATCTGCAAATTCGCGCAGTTGACAGCAAAATCCCCTTCTTTGAAGCGCCGGAGGTTTTTATCACCCATCGCCCGTCGGCGCTTATGGTGCGCGGCGCTCTTGAACCAACCGGGATCGTCTGTGTCGGCGCAACGATCAGACCTGTCCTTGACCTTCAGACCGGAAAGTGGAATCTCCCAATTATCAGTACGTCGATATGGACGGACGGGAAAAGGAGAAAAATTCCAATCGTCCCGATCCTCATGCGAAACGCCAGGCTGGAGGTTATCGAATTGCTGGACGGTCAGCAGTTTCGTCGTCCAGGTGTTGAGATGAGCATAAGCCTTCTGCCTGACCCGGATGCCCGGATGTACAATATCATTCTGTCCGATAAGGCGGACGCCATCCAGGGACAAGGAACGATAAACATTGTTACCGGGCAGACGTTTATCAGTGGGCCGGTCTCGGAAGCGGGGCTGGACAAAACGCTACCCGGTAAATACCTCGATTGGAAGAAGCGGCACAAGTTGAGCTTTGAGAAGCCATGGAACGTTACGGTCAGTCTCGGCGGTTCCGGTACGACGACCGAACCTGCTCGCCGAAACCAACTGATAGTCGATCTGAAGGATGTTTCCATGGAACTACCGCCGGCTGAAGGCGGATTAAAATTCTTCGGCGTTCGGGGGCGTCTTGTTTTCGATAAAGACGGGGTTTCCGTCCAGAACCTTGCGGGGCGAATTACCCAGGCCGGCGGGGCCGGCTTCACGCTCAGTGGACGATATGAAGGATACCAGGTACACAGTCCGTTCAAAACGTCGCTTACGATAACCGATATGGCCTGGCCACCCAGCGAAGACCTGGCCGGCATGTTCGGGGAGACCTTCGCAAAGTTCCATAAGCAGATTGACCCAGCCGGGACCCTCTCCGTCAGCGCAGTGCTTCACCGCAACCAGCGAGGCGGCTTACTGATTAATGGTCAAGTCGATTTGAAGGAAGTTTCACTTCGCCTGCCTTACTGCCCGATCCGCCTTGATCATGTCTCCGGACGGATAATACTGACTGACAACAACCTTAAATTGAAGGATTTGCAAGGTCGATACGGCCAGGCGGCCGTGGAGATATCGGGGCAATTGACCGGACCGATGGAGAACCTTGCTTACGGCGTCAAAATCATTGTCCGCAACATGCCGATGACGTCGGAATTGCGTGATAACCTTCCAGAGGATTTGCGCAGTATATGGCAGGTGTATTCCCCTCGCGGACACGCTACATTTATAATTGATGCGAGGTCCGGCGACGAATCGACCAAGCCGGTCAGAGATATAACGATAGAATTTGACGGTAAGGCGTCGCTTGAATACCGCGACTTTCCGTATCGCCTGAAAAAGGTTACCGGGAAAGTCGTGTCTTCGGCGAATAATGTCCGCATTGTTTCGGTTCGCGGAAGCGCCGGCCCCATGCGATGCGTACTGAACGGTACTATCACAAGAAAGCCCGGGCCTGACGATTTCAAAATAACCGCCGATATTACCGATCTGCCACTGGACGAGAAAGTCGCACGCGCCCTTCCGAAGCGCCTCAGGCAGGCGTACCTTTCATACAGGCTCAAAGGACAGGCCGACATTACAAAGGCGACAGTATGGCGCAAAAATGGTGGAACGGTAGAGTGCGACATTCCGGTTGTTCTGAAGAACGCGAGTATCAGGCACAGCCGGTTCCCGTGCGCAATCGAACGGGTCAGCGGCGCAGTCAGAATTACGCACGAGGAGGTAACAGTACAACATCTTGTGGGCTGGCGCGGGCAGGCGAATGTGAACATTACCGGAAGTATGTCGATACGAAACGACCACCAGGATGCGAACCTGACAATAGAGGCCACAGGTCTGTCGCTGGATGCAGCCCTCCGCGAGGCGCTGCCGAAGAACGCGAAGCGAGGATGGGACCTGCTGACGCCGTCGGGAACGGCAAATACTACGTTGAGACTGATCGATTCGCCACGGGGAGATACCAAAAGCACCACGCAGCCTGCCTGGACTTACCGTCTGATCGTGAAACCACAGAATATGCGGATTAAATATCGGCATTTTCCGTATCCGTTGAGGCTTACGGGCGGAACGGCAATCATAGAACCGGATACGATTGTGCTGAATTCATTCAGCGGTCTTGCCGGTGGTGCAAAGGTCGTGCTGGATGGACGGATATCCACCGCCGCCGGCAGCGAACACGCTGACTTGAGTGTGCAGACCGGTGCGATCAAAGTAGATCGGAAGCTTCTCTCTGCCTTGCCGGACGAGATGGTCCAGGCCTTGCAATTGCGTCCGGGTGGAACGGTCAGACTGGCGATAAAAAAACTGGACATCCGACGCGAAATTACCCCGAAAAAGCAACCGGCAAGTGCTCCTGCGCGGGAGAAACCCAAACGCGAGCCGCTCGCGTGGCGATGGGCCGGAAAAGTTGCCTTTACCGACGCCGTTACGAATCTTGGAATGGGCGCCAAGCGGATAACCGGGTGGGTCGAGGGTGAAATGTCATGCAAAGGTCCGCCTGAAAAACTTGTTGCCGACGCAAAGATATTTCTGGAGTCGTTCGTGGTGGGTCCGCGCCGCCTTGAAAATATCACCGCCCACCTGCACAAAACCGTAAAATCGCCGGTGTTGCGAATTGACAAAATTTCCGGACAGGTCTTCGACGGTCGAGTGGCGGGGTTCGCCGAGGTCCGCCTGGCGAAACCGGCGAAATATGGATTAAGCCTTTCGGTTGAGAATATCAACCTGGCGAAATTCATCGGACCCGAAGCAAAAGCCCCCAAACATCGCCGGGATGTCCAGGGATTATTGACCGGTAACATTCAGTTGACCGCTACCGTCGGAGACCTCGCTTCACGCCGGGCTTCGGGAAAACTGCATATCAGTAAGGCGAAACTCTACAGGCTTCCCGTCCTGCTGGGGTTCCTGCACGTGGTCAACCTGACGCTTCCGACAGGATCAGCCTTTCATACCGGCGAAATCAATTACGATCTCCAGGGCAACACGCTTGTGCTTCGAGAGATACACCTTCAGGGATCGGCCCTGTCCATACTGGGCGCAGGTAAGATGAACATGAAAAGCAAGAAACTGAGTCTGACATTTCTCACCGGTCCGCCGAGGAAATTACCCCGTCTGACGGCATTGAGCGAAGTGCTGGAGGGACTCGCCAGTCAATTAATGACAGTGCGAGTTACCGGTACGCTGGACAAACCCAAAGTAAAAACCGTTCCATTCCGAAGCCTGGATGCGACAATGCGAGAACTGTTCGAACCTGGAAAATAGTAACACTGAAGGAGATTTCTGATATGGCGAATGTGAAAGTCGGGATTATCGGAGGTAGCGGGCTTGGCGATGCGATCTGCGCCGAAGGCGCGGGTAAGCCTCTCAATGTCAGTACGCCGTTTGGAAACCCGTCCAACGTTATTATTGAAACCGATTGGCAAGGCGTTACAGTCGCGCTGCTGAATCGCCACGGGGCCGGACATCTGGTCAATCCGTCGATGGTCAACTATCGCGCCAATATCTACGCACTCAAGGCCATCGGATGTACGCACATTATCGCTTCAGGCGCTGTCGGTTCGTTGCGGGAGGAAATCCGCCCCAAGGACCTGGTTATCCCCGACCAGGTTATCGACAAGACTTACCGTCGAGCGCCGACGTTCTTCGATGACGGACTGGTCGTTCACACGGAATTCGCCTCGCCGTTCTGTCCGGTTTTGCGGAAGCACCTGCTTGGCTGTGCCGATAGCATACAAACCAAAGTTCACGACGGCGGGACATACGTTTGCATGGAAGGGCCGGCCTTTTCCACCCGCGCCGAAAGCGAGATGCACCGCGCTGCCAGCGGAGACCTTATCGGAATGACAGTCATGCCCGAAGCAAAACTCGCCCGCGAAGCCGAGATAGCATACGCGATGGTCGCCCTTCCGAGCGATTACGACTGCTGGCGCCCCCACCCAGCCGAACTCGACAAACACGAACTTCTCAAGGAAATCATCGGTAATCTGACCGAGGCCACAAAAAACGCCATTGAATTGATAAAATTGGCCGTTGCCCGTTTCAGCGAAATCGCCGATATTCCCTCACTCGCACACAGCGCACTTGATATGGCGATTTGGTCCAACAGGGAAATGATTTCGCCCGACGCGAAAAAGAAACTCGGCGTACTGGTGGAAAAATATCTGTAAACAGGTGTCGTTTCGCCCATTGTTCGAAATGGCGGTTTTATCATTCTCGAACCGTATCAGTGGTTGTATAATGGGATAGTTATTTTTTTGTGCGGCGAATGAGGAAGTGCATAAGATGACGACTAAGGAACGAGCAGTTGAAATTATCTCCCGGCTTCCCGACGACACATCAGTCGCCGACATCATGGACGAATTATACGTCCAGATGAAGATTGAGCAGGGGCTGGAGCAGTTGGATGCCGGTGAAGGCATCGAACACGCTGAGGTTAAAGGGCGGTTGAGAAAATGGCTCAACTAATCTGGTCTCCGCGGGCCGCTGACGATCTGGAAGGCATCTGCGAGTATATCGCAAAAGATTCTCCCCAATATGCAAAAACCGTTGCTGCGCTTATCGTCAATACCGTCGAGGCAATACCGCGATTTCCGAAAGCAGGGCGGGTTGTCCCGGAACTTCAAGACCAGGATGTACGCGAAAGGATCGTAGGCAATTTCCGAGTAGTCTATCGTGTAAGAGAAGATACGATCGAAGTTGTAACAATTATCCACGGCGCACGTTTGTTACATTGGGGAGAATGACGGGGTTTCATCTTTTTGCTCACACCTTCATCCATCATTTTATTCTAGCGAGAGATATGTTATCCTTCATAAACCATGTTTGAAGCATTGACAGATAAATTTTCCGGAATCTTTCACAAGATGTCCGGCCGGGGCAAGATTACCGACCAGAACGTCAAGGACGCGATGCGCGATATTCGCCAGGCCCTGCTGGCCGCCGACGTGCACTTCAAGGTCGTTCGCGAATTCTGCGAATCCGTCGTCCAAAAGGCCCGCGGCCAGGAAGTCATCAAGAGCCTCCACCCGGGCCAGTTGATGGTCAAGGTCGTCCACGACGAACTGGTCGATTTGATGGGCCCGGTCGATACGCGGATTTACTACGTCTCCCCCCCACCGACGATTGTGATGATGGCGGGCCTGCAGGGTTCCGGTAAGACGACCACCTGCGGGAAACTGGCGAAGTTCATGCAGGCACAGGGCAAGCATCCGATGCTGGTGGCCTGCGACCTCCAGCGACCTGCCGCCATTGAGCAGTTGTCCGTGGTGGCAGAGCAGGTCTCCGTTCCGTGCTTCAGGATCGAAGGCGAGAAGAACCCCGTCCGCGTCGCGCGAAAGAGCCTCTCATGGGCGAGTAAAAACGAATGCGACGTGGTCATCATCGACACCGCAGGACGGCTTCACATCGACGAAGAGATGATGAAAGAGGCCGCCGACATCGCCCGCGCCGTCAGCCCACACCAGATTTACCTCGTCTGCGACGCCATGACCGGTCAGGACGCCGTCAACTCGGCAAAGGAGTTCAATGATCGCCTGGAACTCGACGGCGTGATACTGACAAAGTTCGACTCCGACGCTCGCGGCGGAGCGGCATTGTCGATCAAAGCCGTTACCGGAAAACCCATCAAGTTCATCGGAGTCGGGGAAAAACTCGACGCCATCGAGGAGTTCCATCCCGACCGCATGGCCGGGCGAATCCTCGGAATGGGCGACGTTGTAACCCTTGTCGAAAAAGCCCAGGCTTCATTTGACGCCGATCAGGCCGAGGCGCTCCAGACCAAGATGGCAAAGGGCTCGCTGACGCTCGACGACTTCCTCGGACAGATGAAGCAGATGAAAAAAATGGGTCCGATGAAGGACATCCTTAAACTCATGCCCGGCGTCGGAAGCCAACTCAAGCACATGGACTTCGACGGCGGCGAGATTGACCACATGGAGGCGATTATTAACTCCATGACCAAGACCGAGCGGTCTAATCCGTCGGATATCGACTCTTCGCGCCGCCGTCGGATCGCCCGTGGCAGCGGATGCGAGACGCAGGACGTCTCCGGCCTGGTCAAGTCTTTCACCGCCGCCGCCGGAATGATGAAGCAAATGGCCGGGATGGGCATGCGCGACCGGATGCAGTTCGCCAAGCAGATGGGCAATATGGACATGTTCGGAGCCGGCGGATTCAAGGTCAAACAACGCTCCAAACGTCTGACCAAAAAAGAACGAAATAAACGCAAAAAAAAGCGGCGGTGATAAGGGAAAAATCGTGAAGTATCGTCTTGATGATGGACAAATTGAGATGATGGACGACGAAGTAGTCGATTTTCTGCGTCGTAAAACGCCGGCAGAGCGTGTAGGTCTTATGTTTGAAGCGAATAGATTCACGCGTAAGCATGTCAATGCAATCGTCGCTTCTCAATATCCCGACTGGGATGAGTCTGCCGTTCAGGAAGAAGTCAAGCGAAGATACCGAAACGAAGACGTAACCCAATACTGCATAATGCAGGAAGGCCCAAAGATTACTCTGACTGTTGCTTGGCAGGAAGAACTCCGCAGGCTGGCGAAGGGGCAGGGTGGAAAATCATCAGGCGATGGCTGAGGTCCAGACATTAAGCCCGCCTCGTGCGCGGAACAGGACGTATCACGTCCTGGGTGCTTTGGCCCTGGCAGCCAATAAACTCCGATATGCCTTGCTTGGATACCGCAGGCCGAGGGACTTTTTACCTGCCCAAATCGACCGGTGCGTTCAGTACGATTTCGAAGTCGTCGATAACTGGCTGGCGTATCTCAACGCATATCTCGGCAAGCCGGCGGAGATAAACGGGAAAAACATCCTTGAATTAGGTCCGGGCCAGGACCTGGGTATAGGTTTAATCCTCTTGGCCAAGGGCGCACTAAAATACAACGCTGTTGATGCGCACGACCTCCTGTCCCAAAGTAGCGAAAAATTCTACAAAACCTTATTCCATCACCTCGAAAAAAACGGCTGCGAAAAGGCAACCATCGCAAAATTGCACCAACAGTTGGAGCGTCTCCAATCGGGCAGGCCTGACCGGTTGAATTACCTCTGGCGGGAGGATTTCGACCTTTCCGTATTGGACGGCGAAGGTGTGGATTTCGTCTTAAGCCAGGCAGCGTTTGAGCATTTCGACGAAGTGGATCGGACAATCAAGCAACTCAATCACGTAGTTAATCCCGGAGCGGTTTTCCTGGCTGTGATTGACCTTCAGACTCATACCCGCTGGCTCCGCGACCTGGACCCGTTGAACATCTATCGCTACTCGGATTCCTACTATCGCCTTTGCAGATATATAAGCCAGCCGAATCGCCTCAGGCCGGACGAATACCGCGAAATCCTCGCCGATAACGGGTGGGGAAATGTCGAGATCAAACCGCTGTCCGTGCTGAATCCGGATTACCTCCGAAAAGTTCAGCCTCACCTGAACGAACGATTCGGCGCCAAAGATAATCAAATGGAATACCTCACCATAGTAATCTGCGCGACGAAATCGTAGGCTGGAATGAATCCCGCCAAAGGCGGATAAACTCCGCGGAGTCTCGGCATTTAGAGGAGTAAATTGGTTATGACAAAGCGTTCTCAAACCGATGGTATCGTTTTCCAACGTGAGATACCCATCCGCCATGATGTGGACGTTTTCATCGCCGGCGGCGGTCCGGCGGGCATATCGGCGGCGGTGGCGGCGGGCCGACAGGGAGCACGAGTCTTTCTGGCAGAAGGGCATACTTGCTTCGGCGGGATGGGAACAGCCGCACTGGTTCCTGCCTTCATGCAATTCGGCGATGGCGTAAATTTCCTCGCCGGCGGTATCGGAGAGGAAGTCCTCACTCGCCTTCGCTCTGCCGACGGCACAGGACCGGATGACAAGACCGAAAACAGCAACGACGCCACCGTCGGAATAAAGGTCGAAGTCCTCAAGCGAGTCTATGATGAACTGGCAGCCGATGCCGGCGTGGATTTCACCTTCCAGACGCAGTTGATCGGGGTCGAAACCGACGCCGGGCGTGTAACAGCCGCTGTCTGCGCCGCGAAAAGCGGCATATTTGCCGTCAAGGCAAAGATTTACATCGACTGCACCGGCGACGGCGACTTGGCCTACCTGGCAGGCGCACCGTTCGAGAAAGGCGACGAGCAGGGCAACCTCATGCCCGGAACGCTTTGCAGCCTGTGGGCCAACGTCGATTTCAAGGCGTGGAAAAAATCCGGTCTGTCTAATGAGAACGTCCGTTTGGAAGAAGCCTTCAAGGACAATATTTTTACCCACCACGACCGCCACCTGCCTGGCATGTGGCCTGTGAGCGATAACATCGGCGGCGGGAATATAGGCCACACATTCGGTGTTGACGGCACAGACGAGAAGTCGCTGACCGACGCTCTCGTCTGGGGTCGAAAGTCGATGCTCGAATACGAACGGTACTACAAGGAGTATCTCAAAGGTTTCGAGAGGATGGAGTTGGTCGCTACCGGTTCGCTGCTGGGGCTGCGGGAGACGCGGCGGATAATGGGCGATTACGTCCTGTGCCTGGACGACTTTAAGAGTAGGGCAGTCTTCGATGACGAGATAGGCCGGTATTCCTACCCGGTCGATATACATCCTGCCGGGACGGACGAAGCCGACTTTGAAAAGTTCAAAGACGAATGGGAAAATATGCGTCTGGGCCGGGGCGAAAATTACGGTATTCCGTACCGCTGCCTGGTCCCGAAAAAACTCACAAATGTTCTTATGGCCGGGCGATGTATCAGCACTGACCGATATATGCAGAGTTCCGTCCGCGTGATGCCGGGCTGTTACATCACAGGCCAAGCCGCCGGAGTCGCAGCCGCATTAGCGGTCAAAAAAGACACCGACACGCGCAGCATCAACATAGCGGAATTACAGACCAGGCTGGTCCGGATTGGTGCATACCTGCCGAACGTGAAATAAGAAACCTGTTGGCAGGGCAACGATTTGGTGTTTAGATAGTTTCCTGAACCTGCCGACAAAGAGATATTGACTGCGGATTCAGGTATGTTATTATTATGATTGCGGATTGCGGATTAAGAAGAAAGTCGGTGAGCGTCCTCTGTTTTTTTTCAATCCGCAATCTGTAATCCGAAATTCGCAATGAAACCGGGCTCGTAGCTCAGTTGGCTAGAGCGCGCCCCTGATAAGGGCGAGGTCGTTGGTTCGAATCCAACCGGGCCCATTTGATTGCGGATTGTGGATTTCAGATTGCGGATTGAAAAGAAAAACGCCTGCGAGCGTCTCTTGTTTTTTTACAATCCGCAATCTGAAATCTGCAATCCGCAATGGAGCCGGGGACGTAGCTCAGTTGGGAGAGCGTCTGGTTTGCAACCAGAAGGTCGGCGGTTCAATTCCGCTCGTCTCCATTGATGTAATAACTGCCGAGGGCATAAGTTAGCTCACCTGCCAACGCCCGGCATGGCGGCCTTGAACGTCTGTGCAAGTCTGTACCTGTACAGAACGGGAGATCGCTATGCCTTCAAGAGTGCCTGCCTACCTTCGTCATAAATCAAAAAACCTGGCCTACGTCAATTTCGCCGGTCGAATCCTCTACCTCGGAAAATACGGCTCGCCAGAAAGCCGGAAAAAATACGCCCGCATGATCAGCGAATGGGTCGCCGGCGACGGCCGCCCACCCAGCCCCGACGGTGTGACCGTCGCCGACTTGTTCGCCGGTTTCTGGTCGCACGCGAAAATCCACTACACCAAGGGCGGACAATCCACCAGCGAACTATCCAACTACAAGGCCGTCGGGCGCATACTCTTGGACCTCTACGACGATCTGCCGGTTGCCGATTTCGGACCGCGACAACTGAAAGCCTGCCGGGAAGTGATGATCGGCCTGGGCTGGCGCCGAAAGTCCATCAATAACCAGGTCGGACGAATCCGGACGATTTTTAAATGGGGCGTCGCCGAAGAAATCGTCCCGGCGGGTCGATTCGAATCGCTCAAGGCCGTCAGCGGCCTGCGGAAAGGGCGACCAGGCGTCCACGAATCCGAACCGGTCCGCCCCGTCCCCGCCGGCCACGTCCGCAGGATAATGCGCGCCCTGCCACCCGTCGTCAGGGCGATGATCTACGTCCAGAAACTCACCGGCATGAGGTCAAGCGAATTGGTGGCCATGAAACCACGTCTGATCGACCGGACCGGCGACGTGTGGCGTTACGACGCGCCATCCAAGACCGAACACCACGGCTACGACCGACTCGTCAGCATCGGGCCGCGGGCGCAGAGGATACTACGGCCGTTGATCGACGCGTCGGGCGAAGATGAATACATCTTCCGGCCCGCAGATTCCTACGACTGGCACGCAGCGGCTCGCCGTGCGGCGAGAAAAACGCCGTTGAACTACGGTAACCGGCCCGGTCGATCCAACTATCAGCGAAAACGTCGCCGCGTGATCGGAGAGGCCTTCACGCCGGGGACCTATCGCAGGGCGATCTCACGGGCGTGCCTGGCCGTCGGCGTTCCGCACTGGCATCCGCATCAACTCCGGCATAACGCCGCTACGAAGATTAACGCAGGCTACGGGATCGAGGCCGTCCGCGTCGTCCTGGGACACGCGTCGCTGAAAATGGCCGACCACTACGCCGAGCGGGACCGGGGCCTCGCCCAACGCGTGGCGCGGGCGGTGGGGTAATGGATAGGGACTTGCCTTCGGCTCTGAGGCTCAGGCTCGAAGAGAGGCTCAGGCTCGAAGAGGTACTAGGGGTTAGGGACTAGGCGACAACTACATTAAAGCAGATCGCGGACATGGCATTTAAGCACACGGGCGATCCGCTCCAGTCTGTTCAGCGACGGACTTCGGCGGTCGATCTCGATGTCGGCCCATACGGATCGCCGGCAGCCGTACTTCTCGGCGGCCTGGGCCTGCGTCAACCCCAGGGCCTTCCGCCGTTCGCGGATTTTATCGCCTATTTTCAATGTTGCTTTCCAAGGTATTTTTCTAACGCCTGGCGGACAATGTCGCTCGGCGTAATCCGCCGGGCCTGATCCGCAGTTTCGGCAGCGGCCCGAAGGATCAGCCTGGTCTTGAGTTCAGGCGACATCATAGCAGAAACGTGGACGGTTTTCTCGCTACACAGTTTTTTCATGATGGTTCTCCTTGGCTAGTTGTTCGTGGCGGCGCGGAGGCAGTCGTCGCGGTGGGCGTGGGCTTCGTCTATCAGAGCGGCCAGTTCGGGGTCATTTTCGATGTTCCGCTCGCGGAGCGCCGCGACCAGGTCGTTCAGAAAGTCGGCAACGTCGTTGAGGGCTTTCCTTGCTTGTTTTTCTTTTGCTGGCGTCATGATTCGTTGTCCTTTCATTCTCCGGCTTGGCCCGTCCAGGCCCGGGCGCTTCCGCCCCATGGGGCGGTCGCGTGCAGGTCCGGTTCAGTCGGCGAGCATTTCGATGGCGTTCATGTATGTCCGGATGTCGTTCCCGGTGCCAATATAACCATCGAGTGCACGCTGAAGGATTTCCGCCATCGACCATTGGTCGTCGCTGTCGTTGGCCTGGACTTTATACTTCCGGTCTCCGGCGTCGCCCCCGGCGGTGGTAAGGATTTTGATGGTGATATGGTCGTCGCCAAGTTTGCGTCCGATGCGGGCGAAAGCCCGTGGCAGGTGTTTTCCTTCTTCGATGGTTCCGGCGAGTTCGATGCTTGTGATTCTCATGGTCGTGCTCCTTTCCTAGTTGATTTCGTTCCAGTCGGCGTTCAGTGACAGGATGGTGCTGGGGGTGTACCCGCATCGGCGGGCCTCAATGTTGATGGCCTTGCGGATGGGACTGCCGGGATGGTTGGTGTAATAAATCTTTGCCAACCGCTTCCAGCCGAGCCGTTCGATACGGCGTCCGAGGCGGGTACTGGCCATCAGCCATTCGTAGGTTTCCGGTTTCGTCGTTTTGTTTTTCATTCTGTTTTCCTTTCCTAATCCTTTTACTCTATTGTCGTCAATTGACGACAATAGTCAAGCATAAAATCAGGTTTTTTTCAATAATTTTTCAGGGGGATCTGCGTGTTCTGCGGTGAATTATTTGGTAGGGCGGAGCGCGCATCGAGCGCAGGCGGATGGGTCGGTGTCGGTCATCCGGCAGACCGACGCTTCAGGATTATACCGGCTCCGCCGACGATCAGCATCGCCACCGTCGCCGGTTCAGGAACGGTCTGTGGAGATGTATCCGGATCGGTGAGCGTCCAGTTCTGCTGGTCAGTTTTCATCTCGCCTTCGGCGACAGAAAAGATTTCAATGTCCTGACCCAGCCAACCCTCCAAGCGAAGCACCATATCCCAATTCAGGCCAACGGGAACCGTGTCGAATAATTCAAAGTGGTTGTGCTCCCAGTGCCACATTTCGAGGTCCATTTCGGACAGTCCGTCCGGTGGTGTTTGGTAATTGGGGTTTTCCGGCAGGTATTCGCACGAAAACGCCGGTGCCCAGCAACCGGCGCGATCCAAATCCCTGTTGTAAACGTTGTCGGGATAATACACCCGACCTATGCGATACTCGATGTAATCCTGCGTGACTGCCCATTGTTGTTTCGCCCTGGCTCCGTACCACGGGTTAGCCGGGTCGTCCCACGTTACGAGGTAGGCGTTGCCCAATACGCCAGAGTGAATCTCGATCTTGAATCTCACGTTGGTCAAGTCCTGTAGGCCGGTCGAGTTGTCGGCGGTAAGCCTGACGTGCGGATCGTTCAGGGCAGCGCCGTCCCTGTCCACGATAGCGGCGTCCATGACGACGTCGGCTGCGGTAACGGCTACGGCGAACAACAGGATGGTGGCGATGGTGGCGATGGTCTTCATTGCAGTCTCCTCTCTGGTTTGTGGATCATTATCATTATACCCGATTACGCATAAAAATTACATCTTTTTTTTTTCGGAGGCTATCAGGGCGGAGCGTGCAGCGGGCACAGGCGGACGGATCTGTGTCGGCTCCGGTCAGGCCGCAGAGGTCCGCCTGCCCGCAACAGGTACGCCGGAGGTGGGGGCAGATGTCCGATTGCGGATTGCGGATTGTGGATTGCGGATTGTCGCCGCCGAAACCTTTGCCCCTGCATAAAGAACAAATTCCAACGTGCGAATTAGGAACGCAATACCCGCGAAGACAAACGACCTGCGAATCCCGCCTGCCCGGCAAAGCGTGAACACAATTTACTCGTGGATGGCTCATGTTTCCTCAATCGTCAGCGTTGGGGTTGTATCGCAGCCGGACGTTCTTGTATAAACTCCAACTGGTGTATCGCCGGTAGTTTTTTCTCCTTCCCACACGCGAGAATGCGTACCTGGATAAATATCACAAACAACTTTCAGCAGCCATTTGCCGCCGTACAATCGCAAACGGGTGTTTTCGTCGGGATGGTGAGCAAAGTTATCAAATGCCTTGCCGTCTATGCTTAAATTTGGAGGTTGAATAGGCGAACCGTCCCACCGGCAACGGTACCCAGAAGAACCTGTTTCACGAATGTATCCGAACACACCCGCCCATGCTGTGGCTCCGCTGTTGATGCAAGAGGTACAAAGACTCGCCTGTAAATCCCCGTCTGTGTAATTCGCAATCTGGTAAGACGCTACTAAATTATGGCAGGGAGTGCCGGATGCAACCAACGCCGTCCACTCCGTTATATCGCACGGACATGTTAGAGGAGCCGCTGAACTACAGCAGCAATCATCCGCCGTGGCGGTTTTGCCGTCAACAATGAGCCGTTTGCCGTCGTAAAAATGTGTTCGTCCGTCAGCCATCTAACACGCCGTGTCCTTGTCGATCTCGCCGTAGGCGACCAGCAGGTGCAGATCTCCGTCGGCGTCGTAGGCCGCAAGCCCGTAACGGCTCGTAGCGACCGCCGGGGCCGTCCGGGTCTCTCCGGCGTACCAATACTCAACGTAGTGGTATCGAGGGCGTTCAGGCGTCATTCCCGTCGCCAGGTCGCCAGCGGTGTTTTTGCGGAGTGTGGTCGAATCGTCGAGTGCCTTGACTGTGTAGGTGTAGGTGCATTCCGCCGAGTCGCTCCCGGCGTCGCCTGCGTCTTTGGTCACCAGCACGTCGAAGCCCGCTCCGGCGGCGTTGCCGCCTCCGGCGTGCCTGACCGGGAGGTTCGGTTCGCGGGGTGGTGAGACAGGCGAATTGATATTCAGCCGATTCCCGCCGGAGCCGGAGCGGGATCGGCCTGCCAAGCCGATGAAATCCAGTTCGTCAAAATCCGTCTGGAGAGTGGTCGTCTTATTGGCCCAGTCCCACGTCAGGCGGCTGATGATCGTGCCGACCGAAAGCGTCTGGCCGTGGATAAAAACCTTTTGAAGCAAATTACCGGGAAGCAATGTATGGTCCTGAGTCGTCCGCCATGCGATTTGTTTATACTTTACGCTGATTGCCCTTCGTGTTCGGCCATACCAGGCCTTTGCCATCGCCGCGACGGCCAGGAGGCGGTCGCGGTCGTTCCGCAATTCGATGTCTTTTGGCACGCGCTGAAGACTCGACCCGTCGATGCCGACAATCGCGCCCTTGCGAACGATCCAGCACTCGGCGTCCGGGACCTCAATAATAAGCCGTCGCGGATTGTCGACCCGTAACGGGTCGGTGATTTTTACCACCACCCTCAGCCGCACATCGGCTCGCAAAGCCGCCGTCGCGTAGAGGTTTTCCCAATCAAATATCGGAGGTCTGGCGGATACCGAAGCGCCCCAGTGATTTTTGGCGAATAGATGATTGTACGACGGTCGCAACTGCAAGCCCATCTCACCGTCGAGGACCCCCACGCGAACAGGCGGCGCGCCTTCAAAGGTCTCCGAGAGGGCGTCAACCTGGCAGTAAGCGTCCGATCCGCTCGCTGTGAATTTAATGAAGACCGCAGGCGGCAGGAATCCCCCAGGGGCCGAGGCGTCCCTTTGTACCTCGTAGCCGGTGTCGTAGGCGTAGCCGACTCGCAGAGGCGTCTGTCGCGTCAGGGGTCGGCCCAGAGTGAACAGTGGTGAGTCGTCGCTGAATTCCACTTGCCCATCGTCTGTAATCACCGGAATTCCGAGCGGGTCGCCGGCGGCGTCTATGAACGGCCCGAAACCGGCGATCTGCACACGAAAGGCGGTATAAACATGTCCGTACCTGTCCTGTCGGCGGGCTTTGTCGTCGGCGGCCTTGTATGCCGTCTCCTCGCCGCTCGACCATGCGGCCGACAGACCCACCGCTCCACAAATCCATGCATGGTTGCCGAGGACGTGTATCTCGTCGTATCGGTGATCCTGACTCTTGCGAATAGTTACCTTATCGAGTTGCTGTTCCTTTGCGTCAAAATCAAGATTCACCTGTACGCTGTTCGGTTTGATCGTGACACCGCCGGCTGTGACGTCGGCGGCAAAGACGCTCCGGGGCTCAACTTTCGGCTCCTCGCCATAGACGACCACCCGCCATGCGCATCCTCGCTGCCGGCGAATCAGCATGTTCAGACCGTCGGCGACGTTCTTCGGAGCCGGCCAGGTATCGACGTACAGATCGAGATTATTCGTTTCATCGCCGTCAGTCAGGCTGAAGGCTGGGCTGGCCGGTCCGAATTTTACCAGCAGGTACTCGGCCACGTCGCGGGCGGTCCACAACTCGCCTTCGTCGGAAAAAACATAACAGCCGTCGTGTTTTTGAGCCGAGCGGTTGCCCGACATGGACGCTCCGGTTCGGTGGCGGAGATTGAACGACAGGCGAGTATCAACTTTGACCACCAAAGGGGATTTGAAAAAGTACGAGCCGTCCACGGCTGATTGCTTCAGTATCCTCTCCATGCCGAAGGCTGTAAAAATTTGATCGCCCGTCCCCGTTCCGGCGGGGTCGTTGCCGCCGGGGACGAAAGAATCGTCGCTGAATCGGCCTGTCCACAGGACCGGCCAGACGTCGTCGGTCATGGGGTCTTCCGGCGGCTCCACGATACGCACGTAATACCCGTCGAGACCCTGCAGGTTCGGATAAACGCCGAAAAAATCACCCTCGCCGGGTCTGGCGATACTTCCGTATCGCCAGAGGAACGTCGTGGAACTGATCGTCGGCATCAACCCCAGCGTCGTCTGCATGGGGCGAAGCCAGGGCTGGGGGACCCATTCTTCATCCCATCGCTGTCGGACCTGGACAATCGGTTCCCATGTTTCGTCAATTTGATCAGTCATATTGCTCGGCTTCCACGTAATCGACGGCGGCGGGGGCCTCGGCGTCGGCGACTACCGGCGAAAGGCGTTTCGCCGGTCCGCTGGCTCCGGCGGCGGTGATCGCACGCACGGCCAAGCGGATTGTCGTATTGTGTCCAAACACCTTCGCGGGTTTTGCGGTTTTGTGCGAGGTCTTCGTTCCCACCGACACTTCGGCCAGCGGTACGGCCCAGTCAGGCACGCCGCCGGTAATCTCAGCGATCTGGACGGACGAAGCGACGCCACGTTGCCCCCGCGCGACGTAGGTAATCTCGATTTCGATTTTGCCGCCGCCGACTGCGTAGCCTCTGGCCGAGTTAATCGCGTTGGGCGGCGGACCGAGAAGATTACCGCCCGCATCGACCACCACGCGGACAATCTTATCGGTATTGGTTTCCTCGACAGCCGCATCGCTGACGGCGCGGACGCCGTAGTAGTACTCGGCGTCGGCGACGTGGCCCAGGCCCACGAGGGCGGCCTGTGCGACGCCTGCACGGATGTACGCTACAATAGTCGCATCGTCCCAGTCGATGCCCCCTGCGTGGCGATAGACGTTGTAGCCGCCCAAGCCGAACGCCACGGTCATAAGCGGCGAGCCGACGGCTGCGGCGAGGTAATCGAGGTGCTCGACCGCCACGGCGAACGCTTCAGCCAGCGAGCCGCCGATGCGGAGCATCTCGAAGAAACTTTCGGCATCGACGTTTATCCCGTCGTTACCGGCGCTACCCATCGCGGCGGCGTAAAGCGCCGTCAGCACGGCTTCGCTGCATTCACACGTAGCGGCCCGCATTGTCGGCAGGCTGGCTACAGAAGGGTCCACAAAGACCGCCCTGCTGCCGGCGGAACCCCAGTCGGGCATGGTATTGCCCCAGACAAAAGCGTCGTCGGCGAACTCGCCCAGACCCGCCGTGATTATCCGAAGGTGACCACAAGCGAGCGACGCGGTGTAATCGGAATCGTTACTGTAGAGTTTGTCCGTCGCAGGAAGAAATTCGCAATCCGCAATCCGCAATCCGCAATCCAGCACGTCTTTAGAGTGCTGCAACGTGTCGGCGTCGATCCGCGTGCAGAGGTATTTTCCGCCCATCGCCGCTTTCGTCAGCCTGGCGACCGTGGCGGGGTTGTAGAGCGGGTTGTCAGTCTGCGACGAAAACGCCGTTCCATAGTTCATCAGTCGGCTTGTGGCCGAATGCTTCATGCCGCCGGAAGTGAAATATCCAGGCACGCCGTAGCCGATAAGGAAGCACGAACAGTTGGCCGCGACCGTCGGATTCGTCGTCAGCCATGCGGCAAGATCGGTCTCGACCTCGGTCTGAAACGTCGCGTAGTCTGCGAGAGATTCGTTCGCCGTGGCGTTCGGTAGCGGGCATAGATTCGCACGGGGGATTTCCAGTTCGCTTACGCAGTAATCGGCAAACTCCCTTGATTCCGAATCGTCCCGCCTGAACAAAACGACAGTCCGGGCCGCTTCGGGATAATCGGTCAGCGGCGTCGGCGTGAATGGTTCGGGGTATTCATCGAGTGCGATTTTTACCTCGTCGAAATCGTACCAGTAACCGTCGCGTGGCCCCGCCGGGCAGCCCATTAGCAGTAAGTCCACGGACGCGAAGCGGTCGTAATTGTCTATGCCAGTAGCCTCGTCTAGTAGTTGACCGTCGAAATAGAAACGCAGAACGCCGTCGTTGGCGGCGACGCCGCTTGACCGTCGCAGCGCGAAAACGAGATAAGAAAAACGGCCAAGGACAAGACCGGTTACATAACCGGCGGTGTGAGCAGCGCCCCCGTCGTCCTTTGTGCTTACCTTTATTTGCAGGTCGGTCAAAAGCAGCGAGTACAGGCCGGTCGTTGAACCAAGGGCGTCCTTCACCATTAATGGATACGTATAGTTCGACGGGTAACTGCCGGGCCTCATCCAGAAGCCGAAATAAATCCAGCCGCCGGGGTCGATTGAAACATTGAGGTTTTTCTGCACGTAAGCAACATTGGCTCCGACGATAGTCGTTCGCAGCACTGCATCGCCGCGACCGCAGGCATCTCCGGCAACTGGAACGATGGTCGATGAACCGGCCTCGACTTTAGCGTCCCATTCACCGAATTCGGGGACTTCGTTATCGAGATAATGAAGGAGGCTCATGCTTTGTCTCCTTCAGGCTGTAGGCTGTGGGCTGTAGGCTGTGGGGAAAGAAAATCTTCGGCGATAACCGCCAGGCGGGCTTCATCGGCGGCGGGGTCGCCATGATTCAATTGTACAAAGACAGGGCGTGGGGCGTGGGGCGTGGGGTGTAGGTTGTTTTCGCCTGGTCCCTGGTTCCCAGTCCCTAGTCCCTGAATCTCGTAGAAACGCGCTTCGTGCGTCGGATGCCTTTCCGTCCGTCCGTACTCGGCCTCGACGCTCGGCGGTTCGCCGTCGGTCAGATACTTCGGGTCGATCCGCTCTGCGCGGATTGTCAACGTTCGCTTTTCGGTCGGCATGAAGGGCAGTTTTGATATTGGGGACGTTAACGGCATGGAATAATCGCCTGCGCCTTTCCGATTTCGGCGTGTCCGTTCGACGAACCGCCTGTATCGTCGGTCTCGAAGGCCACCTCGACGTAAAGTATGTCGCCCGGCGCGAGTTCGTCGCCGGTAGCGTCGCCGTCGATTGTGAAATCCTGATCGGCGAACGCCGTTACCGCCTTCATGTCTTTCGCAGCCGTCAGGCACAAGTCGGTGGCGTCCAGCCCGGCGTTGGTTACACGCTTGACAACCACGTCGAGCAGCGACTCGGCGTTGCGGGCAACGTCCACCTTCGCGTTCAGGCGGATAGTGACGTCGGCCTGTGCGATGTACTCTCTGGGTAGCACAAGGTAGAACGCGGCCTTCTCGTTGACCTGCGTATTGTTTGTGGTCGAGCCGACAATCACGCTTCCGGCGGCGTCTGCGAGGCCGAGGTACGTACCGTCGCCGGCGTCGGGCAGGGCGTCTTTCATCGCGTCATGCTTGACAAGGCCGGTTGCAGGGATGCCGATGGTGTTACTCGACCCGCAGACGTTGATGAACATTCCGCCTCGATAGTCGGTTACGTCGCCTCCTTCGGAGAGGTCGCGCCCGTCATAGACGCCTGCGGCGGTTAGGATCGTCGCCAGCGGGATATGCGGCGTAACCGACGGCGTGGGAAAGCCCGTCGTATTGACCGTCAGGACGCCTGCGGCGGTCAGGTAGATGTAATTCGTCTGATTGTTGGTCAACGCTTGGGCCAGCACTTCGGCATAATTGACGGCGGTGTCGCCGTTGTAATATCGTCCCGCCCGGACGCCGAATGTCAGGTCGGCGTCCTTGAATACTCGCAGATCGCCGCCTCGCCGCGACACCTTCAGCAGACGCTGGAGCATTTTGTAAAAATCGGTGTAGTGCGGAGTCAGGCCGGTCTGGACGAACAGGACTTCCTGCTCGGCGTCGCCGGCGTTCGACATCGCATTCAGTTCCGCGGCGGATGGGTATAGTTCGTTAGACATTTCGTTCTCCGTAAGCCCTCCGCATTGCGGGGGGATTCTTCTTTTATCCCCCAGCAGTGCTGGGGGTTTGTTTATCCATCATCCGCCGACAACGCCCACAAAAGATTCAGCGTGTCCGTTCCCTGTACGTAACTGTCAGCCGTCGGACGGGCCGGCGGTTCCGGGCTTCCGGCGAGCGTTATTTCAGTCTGCGTTCCGCTGGCGGGCGTGACCGGATTACCGGCGGCGTCGAGTCCTATCACGTCGAACTTGTGGTCTCCGTCGGCCAGCAGACCGGTTACGTATTCCAGCCATGCGGCCCCGAATCCGAACGGACCCATTCCGAACGGACCCTCACCGAAACCGAAGCCGCCGTCTCCGTAGCCGAAGGCGCCGTCGCCGAATCCGCCGAGTCCGAAGCCGATTTTTCCTCCGGCGACTTCGTCCGGCCAGGCGGGGATCGGCGACGGATTAATCGGTGAGGCGAAACTCTCGTCGAGGTAAATATTAAAACCACCGTCCAACGGAACGGTCTGCTGCGCCGGCCAGCGGATCAATGCTCGTGATTTCGCTATAATTCTCATTTTCTTTTTTCACCGCAGAGATCGCAGAGGCCGCAGAGATAAACTTTGTTTTTTTTCTTTTTCAAACCTTTGCGTTCTCTGCGTTCTCCGCGGTTATATTTTTATGCTTCATATCGTTTGCGAACCGTCCAGTGGGTTGTAATCATCCGCGTATGGGTCGGATTGCCCGTTGGGGTCAGGACGGCCTGCATTTGGGCCGCGACGTTCCGGATCAGCACCGAGGCGTGTGTGATTCCGTGGGCGTCTATGACAGCGACGATGCTGCCCTGGAGTGCCTTCTGTGCCTCCAACGCCGTCTGGGCGGCTTCGGAGTCCAGGGCCGTTACAGTCGTTGTCAGTTCGCTGTCGGTTTCACGCTGACCGAGATCGCGGGCCTCGGAGCCGTCTTCTCCGACGCGCTCTTTGACTTCGGGCGTTGATCCGGCCTCGGCGGGTCGGCCTTCCATCGTGTCAAACGTTATGTCGAAGATGCTGATGGCCATCTAATCGCTCTCGATCTGCGCGTTGGGGTTAATAACAGGTGTTCTTTCATCGCTGACTATCTTTACGGATTGAGGATTATCGGCGGCTTGTTGTGCTTTGAGTAATTCCAACTGCTGTTTTACAAGTTCTTTCTGTTCTTTGAGTAGTTCACGATATTCATCGAACGTTTCTTTGTGAACGGGATCGTAATTAGTGTTTTCAAGGAAAACCTCTGTCGGTTTATACTTGCTCCCGGTTTGCCAAACCTTCCTTCCCTTCGATTTTTCCGGCCTTTCCCATGCGCCCTCGGGTAATTTTTCCACGCCGTACCCACCGGGTTCGGCAGCGCGTGTCCAACTTCCTGGGCGACCGCCGCTGATGTATTTGTGCCCAAAGGCTTTATCTTTCCGTAGCTGGTCAACTCTTTTTATTGCTGCGTCAAATATGGCGTCTGTATCTTTCGTGCCTATGCCTGATCTGATTTCTTGGTTTATCTTGTCAAAAGCGATTTTGGTTTTAGACAAACCCTCCACGTTTTCAAAAATTTCGGCCATTCCTTCGCGTAACTCTGAAGCGATGGCCCCCTTGATGTTTTTCAGTTTAAGAGTCTCAACAGTTGATTTTCGCTTCCGGTGCATTCCCCTCACCACTTCATGTGGTCCTGTTTTCACCGCATCAAAATACCCCTCCCAAGTTTTCGCCGTCCCGGGGCCATAAGCGGTGATTTCCTTCTGCGCGGCAGACATTGCCTTCTTCGCCGGTTGGGTGCGTCGGATTAGTTGCATTATCGCACCGCGAGAACCTGCCTTGCCTAACTGCATATTCGACAACAAGGCATCCTGTTCGTCCTGGCTCAAGGTTTGGAAGATGTCTTGGAGTTCTGTAAAACCAGCCATTCCTCGTTTTGTGAGTTTGATCTTCCTTTTGCCCGTACTGACACCCGTACTCCTCATCTTCGTCACGGTCTGCATAAGGCGATTGACGCTAGTCGCAGATGTTGCACCTTCTACATCCCCGGACAGTTGTGAAATCGCCGCCGTCAATTCGGCGGCCTCCTCCTGTTTGAAACCGAATGCAGGTCCCGCCGACATTGTCTTGATTAGTGCGGCGGCCTGTTTGGCCGGATCGACCACCCTGGACGCCGTTCCGAACTGCATCAATAATCCGCCGGCGGCCCTGGCGTCCTTGCCCCCGGTCTGTTTCATCACGTCTGCGATCGCCCCGCCGTACGCCGTAATATCGAGCCCTTCTCCGGCAATCGAACCCAGACGAGCACCCTCACGGAATGCCGCTTCGTATTGTTTTTTATCTAAACCGCCCTTACCCGAAAGCATACCGGCCGACAGTTGCCACACCCTCGCCGCCGGCATCTCGTAACCTTTTCGCGTGGAGACGTCTTTGACAAGTTTATCCAGATCCTTCGGCGACATACCCTGTGGTCTGTTCACAAGTGCAAAGGCGCGCGCCTCGCCGACGGTCATCTGTGCAATTTTCGCCCGTTGTTGCTGATCGACGAGGTGTTGATACTCCTGTTTGAGTCTCGAAGCAATCAGCATTATCGCTCCGGCTGCACCGCCTATCCCCGCGAGTGCGCCGACGAATTTCAGTGCGTTGCCCGTTCCCGTGGCAAGCGACCTGCCAGCTCCTCTGGTAGCACTGTCCAGTCCTCGCATTCTCTGGCGCGTCATGCCGAGGGCTTTGTTTAGTTGCTTCAATCGCTTGGTGTCGGCTGCGGTGGCCCGGCCCTGTTTGTTGATTTTGGCTTCGAGGTTCTGAAGCTCGCGGGCAAACTGGGCGGCTTTTTTCTTGGCGGTGTCGTAACTGAACGAGAGCGTCTTGCCCGTCTTTTTGCCTCGCTTGGCGAGTTTGGTCATCTTCGTTGTGAGACGGTCGTTTTCCTTCTCCACCGCGCGCATTTCAGCGACGAGACTCTTGGTGTCTCCGGCAACCCGCACATCCATTATGTTTGCTGTACCCATCGCTTTACTCTATCCCCCCGCGGTGCAGGGGGTTTGTTTGTTATTTTTGCAGGACAATCGTCGGTTTTTTCAGGATCGCCGTCAGCAGGTCCGCCACGTTACCCCGCCACGCATCGACATTGGCTTCGTGGTCCGTCAAGAGCCCGACGGCGTATTCGTCGGCCCGGCTGGGTCGGTAGTCACGGTCGAGTCCTCGCCGCCAGATGTCCCATCTGACGAATCTTCGGTTTCGTTTTTTTTTGACAGCAGCGATTCGCCGAGTGTGCGGATCGCCGCAAAGTCGATTACAGCGAAGCATACATCCCGGAGGCAGAGGTCATCGAGAAGGCCAAGGCTGAAAATCTCCCAGAATCCCACGCGATAATTCACGCCCAGCGCGACAGCGACAGTCTCCCATCCTTCACCGACGGTGAATTTCTTCCCGACCGTTTCGTCGGGCGGTTCGTCTTCGAGGTACGGCTCGATAAAGACCTCGGCCAGGTCTCCCGATAAATCCCACAGTTCGGCGTATCTCGCCAGCACTGGCCAGACAATCCGTCCGGTTTCGGCGTCCCGTTTGTAGTGGTTCGGTAGTTCGCATTTGTACTTTTCCGGCCCGACGCCGAATCGCCGGGCAATCGGCACCAGCCATTGGCGCTTGTCGGCCATTGTTACTTCGAGGCCCTCAATGCGGTCGGGTCGGGCCAGGTCGGCGGGCGTGGGCGGATCGTCCGTCCAGAAGCCGATCCAGTACCCGCACGGATGGCCGTAGTCCTCGTCAGGGGTCGGAGGCGGGTACCAGGTCTGTTTATCCGCTTCGTACCGCAGATCAACCTGGTCGGAGCCTTCTGTGGAGGCCACGAGAACGCCACGCCGCCCGGAAGGCCCTTTCGTAACCTGGCCTGAGAGAAAACTACCCGTGATCTCACCGGATCGTGGCGTGGAGATAATCGACAGCAGGCCCGCCTCGGTCAACGAGGCCGGTGTAACGACCATTTCGTCCGGGAAAAAATAGATAAACTGCATCGTGTTCCTTTCAGGAAGCGATCAGCGGTCAGCATTCAGCGGTCAGGTCGCCACGGCGACTCGCTGCGGCGACCTACAGCCTTCAGCCTACAGCCTTTTCTTTTACCGACGGCTCTTTAGGCAGCCCCTTCGCTATGAGCGTTTGCAATTCGCCCAGGTCGTCAGCAATCGGCCCCATAGATTCGACGACTATTTCGAGCCGCGACGCGATGTGCCTTCGCTCCTTATCATCCAGGCACTTCAAGTCAAGGCCGGCCTTGGCCGACAGTTCTTTGGCGTGATTCGTCGCCGCCGCCAGAGTCGCTACGGATTGACAAATTCCGTCAAGTTGTGTGATCAGTCTCTTTTCCGCTTTCATGTTTTTGTCCCTTTTGTTTTTCCCTATTCCCTACGCCCTACGCCCTACGCCCTATTTGTTACGGAATCGCTATTCCCGTCGCCACGGCCAGGATCGGGTTCGCTCCGGAGATAATCGGCCGGATTTCGACCGGGAGGCCCGTGGTCTGCCGGTGCGCGCCGGACCTGGCCATTGCCTTGGCGGTCGCGTTGGTTATGGTCAGGCCTATATGCGCGAGCGTCGCGGTTGCTACCCGTCCGCCGGGGGCGAGTTTCTGAAAATACAGCGTTACCGCCCCCTGGCTGGCGGTGAAACCGAACGTGGAGGCTACGGCGTGGTCTTCGCTGGTAAGGCTTATCAGCGGGTCGCGTGCGTTTATCGGCGCGATGCGGGGACACAGATCGCCGCCGAGCACCCTGTGATCAACGCCCAGACCAAAGTCAAACGTCAGGTTGTTAATCTCATTGATGGCGCTACCGTCGAAGGTTATTTTGGCCAGCGTGAAGGCCTGGGCCACGTCGCCGCCGGCCGGCTTGGCCGCAGCCGCCTGGCTGATCGGGACGGTCTCGCCGTCGCTGGCGGTGCCGAAGGCCTCGAATGCGACCGTTACCGGATCGTCGCCGCCTGCGAAACTGATCTGTCGCGGAACCATGATCCCGTCGGCCAGCGAGGTCTTGGTATGGACCGCTCCCGATTTTATCTCGCCGTGGTCGTCGTAGAGCAGTTCGTAGAGGTCTAAATCCTCGAACACGCATCCGGCGACCCCGCAGACCGCCAAGGCGGCTGCCAGGTCGTAACTGGTGAAGCCCAGTCTCGGCTTGACGTTCATTGTGGCGGCGTGCTGATTGTCCACGCTCGCCGAACCGCCGAGCCATTCGAGTACGTCGGGGTCTATCTCGTGATTGGTAATGCCCCCAAGCGTCAGATTAGGGGTGGCGATGTCCACCATTCCTGCAGTCATCCTTGACATGATTATCTCCTATCGTTTATCTAATAGTTCTTGTTGTCGGATTGGTCATTCCGCCGAACCGACTCATAAAATCGCGATTGGCCTCTTCGGTCATCGCGTGTTCTTCGGCGTCTATCCTCTGTGTGATTTCGTCGGTCTTGTCCACTTCAATGGGATTGCGGATAAACAAATGTCGCGGGCCGTAGAGTCTGCCCTTCGCACTGGCGCGGGTAGCCGTCGAAGTCAACGCTATAGCGCGGCGGACCTGGCGTTCGGCATCTCCCGACCAGACCAGCGGGCGGGAATGGCCCTTGACTCTCGCCTTTCGCTCTTCGTATTTCCGGGTCCGGTCGGCGTAGTGGTATCTTTGCGACGCGGCCTCGGTGAAGTGCATGGGTAAAAATTGCTTGTGCCAGAACGCAATGGCCTCCTTCAGGGACAGAGACAACAGGCCCGCCACCTGACCGGCGGCCAGGCGGAAATCGTTGGTATGCGTGATTTTGATGTACGAAATCATCCGTATCCCATCCATCCGAAATCGAGACCGGCCTCGAAGAAGGTCAGGCCGTCCTTGAGGTTTTCCTGCAACCGCATCGGCGAGTGAACCATTACGCAATCGGTCGGGCTGCCCGCGTTGGCGAACAGGCCGAGGCGGATGGTGTCGAGGTCGTTTCCGAATTGAGTAAATTCATCCTTCGCGTCGTTTGCCGGATCGGGCAATTTCTCGAACCGGACATAGACGCTGCCGGAGTTGTGAGTTCCGATGTGGTGGCTCGATGTTCGCCGGCACTCGAATCGTCTGCCGAAATCCACTACGGCGTAAGGCCGTTTGGCCTCGCGTGCGGACTTCGAATCGGTCTTCGGGTTTTCGGTAAATTCGTAGAGGTGGACGTGCGCGGCGGCTTCGGCGACGCCTGTGGGTGTGCCGACGTCGGCGGGGTCAACGCCGACCCACGCCTGGAAGGCTTCGCAGGCCGCGAGATTGTCGGCCATCGCGCCAATCGGTCCGCTGAATACGCCTGTCCCCGTTACCGGCATTTTTAATCACTCTCCAATCCGGATCGGAACCGGTTGCCGCCGGTTCGGGTCTGGAATTCCTGTTCGCAGAGGACGCGAGCCAGGCGTCCAGGCACATATTCCAGAACGCCGGCCTTTGTAACTGTCCATATCTCGCCGCCGGCGGTCTCGATGGTATCGCCCCGGCTCGGACGGGCGATGTCGGCGTAGATGGTGAACTCGCACTGAAGTTCGGTACTTCGGCGAAATTCGCCGTCCTTCACTTCGGCCCTCTCCGGCGGCTTCGTGGCTGTAACCGTCACCGGAGAGCCGCCGAGGGGCGTATAGGTCACCTCGACGCCGTACAAGTCGGCGATCTTCGTTTCTCCGGCGGCCATCATGGTGTCAAAATTGGACATCACGTCTCCGTGGGCTTTGGAGTTTCGACCGGTGGCGGGGCCGCTGCCAAACGGTCCATCGCCTTGGTCACCACTTCGGCGGCGTCGGCCTTGATCATCTCTGCGGCGTGTCGGGCGTTCGCTTCGTCGTGGCGGGCGGTTTCGGCTTCGGTCTTGTCCCGCCGGGATTGTTTGCGTTTTTTCGCCCCGTAGTAGATTCCGCCTGCGGCCGGAATCAGCCCCAGCAGACCGTAAGATTCCAGCAGGCCGCCGACCGTATCTATCCAGTCGTCGGCCTCGGCGGCCGTTTTTTCGAGCACCTCCTTGCCGGTCGGGCGTCGGGCGGCCTGTTCGCTGGCGGCGGCGACGATCCGGTCGGTGGCGGTTGTCAGCGCGTCGAGGCGGGCCTGCTCTTCGGCGGAAACCTTCCTGTCTTTGGGGATGGGAATTCGTTTCGTAAAGTCCGCCGTCATCTTCTGAAAATCACAGATTGCACCGGCGCGGTGAATTATCTCCGAAGTGGCGATTTTGCCCCTGGTCTGGACCAGTTCGGCCAGGTCCGCCAGGGCGTCCGACGTGATCCGCCCTGAACGGGCGTAGAGGCGTTCCTTGAGTTTCCATGCGTCGGCCTGGGCCTGTCTGGTTTCCCACGCCCCGCGTTCGGCGTCGATCAGCGGGCTTACATCGACGGGGTTTTTCGGCTCGCCCGCGTGCGTTCGTGCCGGACCTGTCGATTTCGCCAGTGCTGCGGCGGCCTGTGATCCCGGTCGGAAGCCGACACTATCGGCTCCGCTGGCCAGATCGTCGGCGGTTTGCGCGGATCGCCGTTGATCCTCGCCTGGGGCGAAACGCATCCCCGGAAACGGTCCATTACAGCCGACGGCCAGCAGTGCGATAAAGATAATCGTGGGTTTCATTTTGTGTCCTTTCCTGAAATTTGCCCTTTGATTTCGTTGACGCTTTTGAGTACCGCATCTAATTTTGTCTCGATGGTTTTCTGTTGCTCGGCTCGTATCTTCACTTCCGTTTTTGTGCCGGTGGCGGATGTGCTGTTGGCAGCGATGCTGGTCGAAAGCATCAGGTGGCTGGCGATAAGCGCGGCGAACATCGCCAGCAGAATTACTACCAACGTTTTAAGCGGAATCACGCGGGTGCCCGGACAGTTCGCACGCCGCTGGTCACATTGTTCGACGGTTACATTAGCCATTGGTCGCTCGTTTCATTCGCTGCGCGGGGACTAGGGTTTCGGGACTAGGGACTTGGCTGTTTTTCTCTTTTGCCTAATCCCAAGTTCCTAGTCCCAAGTCCCTATCTTCATAAGCCCGGAACCGGACCGGCGGCGTCCATTCCACCGGCCCGGCCCGGTAAGGCTCCTCGGACACGAAAAGAAGCCACGGACACGATTAGTAGCCGGTATCCGGTAGTCCGTAGCCGGTGAATAACTGACTACCGACTACTGGCTCCCGGCTACCGCTTGACTATGTCGAGGTTACCCAGGTGCCGCGTTTCTCGACGCATCGCCAGATGCCGGCGGCGGTCGTGCACACCAGATGCAGGAAGTCGCCGCGCTTGGACGTAGTCTTGGTCAGGAGCGCCGTTTTGGTCGCCGCGATCGTCAGGTTGCCCTGGATCGTCTCGTTACCGTTCAGATCGACCGTAACCAGCGCACCGGCGTCGGCCACGTCATTGACGACAATAACTTCCATGCCGACGACGCCGACAGGAAGCGTGAGAGTCTTGGCGTCGGCGGTAACGTGAATGACCTTGCCGCTGTGAGTAGCGGCGACGTAGGTCAGATCGACGGCGGTCTTGACGTGCGCCCTGTTGGACCAGGCCGGAAGGTCCGGGTTGGGCACGTTCAGACTGAAGTAGCAGTCCGTGTCGGTCGCGGCCAGTGCCTGGTTCAGCGTGCCGACCCAGTAGTCGGCGGCTGTCGCATCGGTCGTGAACGCCCCGGTACCCGCATCGCCATCGACCGGATCGCCGTTGTCGTCCCAGTAGAGGTTGTCGCCGGCGTTGCCGATTACGGCTGCGTTGCGGCCACGACAGTTACCCGCGAACAGCGGCGCGTGCTTTGCCGCGATCCCTACGCTCTCGGCGACTATGCCGACTCGACCGCCGATCCTGACCAGCGTTCCGCCAGCGATAATGGCCCCGGTCTCATTGGTCATGTCGATATAAACGCCCTGTGAATCCAATTCCGCTTTCATGATCTTGTTCCTTTCCGAAAAAGGTTTTCGTTTTCAGTCAATTCGTTTCGCAAGAAAAGACGGGGGCAGGGACTTGGGAAGTTTTTGCCTAATCCCAAGTCCCTAATCCCTGGTCCCTCTTATCACGCTGTGTTTTTCTGTGCCGAGCGGTATTCCAGCGCGGCGGCTCCGGCGTCGAGGAAGATTTGCAGTATTACTCCGCCTGCGACGTAGTCCGGGCCGGGGTTGAACCGCGTAACCGTCGGCGTCTGTTTGTTGTTCAGGAACGCCATGCCGATTGCGCCCTGGCTCGGTCCACCCGTCAGATACCAGCTCGTCGCGCTGGCGCCGGCGTGGAAGCCCGTATCGCTGAGGCGGCCTTCGACCACCGGGGCGAGCGTCTTGTAATGGATGTTGGTCTCGCCTTCGGTGGTGTTGGTACCGCCGCCGTAGCCGATCAGTTGTGAACTGTTGAGCAGTTTCAGTGCGGTCCGCTCCAGTTCATCGGGGATCAACAGAATCTTCGCGGGCCGGTTGATACGGCGTTTACCCGCGTTTTTCTGCTGGCGGTACTTCTGCTTGGCCGTCGAGAGATTCGCGTCGTCCAGAGCGTTGGAAGTGTTGAGGTTGAGGTGGCCGGCGGCGTGGAACAGGGCCTTACCGTCCCGCATGGTCGGATTGGCGAGCAGAACCGTATAGCCCAGGTCGCCGAGCAGTTCCATCGCTTCCTCACCCATCAACCTGGCGGTGTCGTTCAGCAGGCCGAGCGCATCGTCGATGAAGTGCTTGCGGGTGATCGCCAGCAGTTCGGCGTAAGTACCGATTGAGTAGTACTCGCCTTCCTCGACCATTTTACCGTGCTTGATCTCGCCGGTGGCGCCGCTTACCTCTTTGAGTCGTCCGTTATGCGCCAGCCTCACGCCGGTGTGTTGCTTAAAATCGCTGGCGGGCATGATACGGCACCAGTCCCGCCAGGTCTGCGCGGCATTCTCGAATCCGGCCATGACGAACAGGTGGCCGGTATTGGAGAAAATCAGCGACAGATCGTTCGTGGTGAAGGCCGCGCGCAGGAGTTCTTCCCGGTCGGAGGGAATATCCCGGTGTGCCAGCATAAGGGACGTGCGGGCCAGATCGACCATTGAAAGGTCACGGCAGGCCCCGTCGGCGCGGTTGGTGGTCTCCTCGCCGTAGGCCCGAAGGATGGCGTCGTCTTCGAGGCCTTCCCTCATGCAGAGACCAGCCTCGACCATCTGGCGGGTCAGTTCGCCGCCGCCGGTGTGGATCGCCGGGCCAGAGATGCTCGGACGATGCTCTCGGACGTGCTTGAGGATTTCGGCACGGGCCAGATCGACCGTAAGGCCGTCAGTGATGCAGCGGGTGATCACGTCGTCGGACACGTCGGGTCCGGCGAGTTCGCGGATAGCATCGCGTCTCACCACATCTTCAGCGAGGAGTTCGGCGTTGGCCTCACGACCGGCCCGCTTCAGCGTTTCCTTGGCGTCCTCGAAGTTGATCACTTGCGCATCACCGGTGTTGCTCCGCTGGACATCGTCGGCAGGGGATTTGTCGGCGGGGGTCTTGTCCGGTTTGGCGGGCGGCGTGGCATCGACCTTACTGCGTGCGATCTCGTCATCGTAATCTTTTTGCAGCGCCGTTCGCTGCACCTCGTCGAGGTCTTCGGCCTTACCGAGGCCCCGTTCCATCAACCATTTTTCGAATGTCATGTCGGATTCCTTTCCTTTTGTTCGAGGCGTTCCATTGGCCCCATCGTTCCGGTGTCTGTTAATCGCGTCGGGATCGTTTCCGATCGCGCAAATGCTTACTTCTCTCGGCCGCCACCTGGTGATCACTCGCATGGCCATGTCTTCGGGGGCGGTGTATGTCTGGCCCTGGATTGTTTTGGTTTTGCCGGGCTGTATATCGACGGATCGCAGAATCTGTGCGCCGATGCTGTAATCGGTGAGGTGTCCTTCTTCGACTTTCGTGAAGGCCTCTTCGGCGTCGAGCACGGTGGAATAGTGGACCGTAGCGGCAATTTTCTTGCCGGATCGCATAAGTCCACGGGCCGAGCCGAGGACGCTCTTTTGGCTGAAGCGTTCATGCGTGTCGAGCAGCGGCACCTGTTTGGTCGGAACCATCCCGCTCGCCAGGAGTACGCCGACGACTGTTCTGTACGTCCGACGGTCCAGGTCTATCTGTGGATTTTCCGTGGCGATTATCGCCTCGACAGTGCGGGCGTCCCGGTCGAGCGTGCTGGGCTTCAGCGTTACGTTTGCGCGCAGAAGACAATCGGTCTTGTCGGGTAATTCGGCCCGCTGGATTACGTCGCCGACGAAATCGCGGACTCTACGCCGCAATGGTTTGCTTTTTTTTGTCGTCTTTGACTTCATCTTCGTTTTCCTCGTCCCTGTCTTCGTTCGTGTGGATGGCTGGTTTTTTCGACAGCGCCGCCGACGCTTCGTCCGGCGTCAGTCCGAGTTTGGCGGCTTGTTTCTTTCGCTCGGCGGCCAGTTCGAGTCTTTTCAGTGCCACTTTGTTCTCTTTTTCCAGTTGTACTTCCCAGTCCATGCCCCGCTCTGCGCATACGTCGATGAAGGTCGCCGATCCGTTGTGCAGGCTCTCTGTGATGGCCTTTTGTTCCTTGACCGGGTCGCCGTGGACTGTCGGCATACGGAAGTACCACTCGGATGTGCGGATGATCTTCCTGACGTCGAGGCTGTTGAGAGGGAAAAGCCACCGGTTGACCCGGCGGGCTTCATTAAGCCAACGCCCAAAGATGGGCTTGAGTTTTCGGCGGGAATCCCGATTCCGAATCGTCAGTACGAACAGCAGAAACATCTGGTGATCCAGTCGTCCCGAAGCGAAGTTCTGACCTTTGCTGTCGGCGGCGGCGATGTTGTAAGGCATACCCAGGGGGCGGCCCATCGAGCTTTTCCGCTCGCGCATGTACTCGGCATAGGAAACCGAGGGCTGTTTGGGATCGAATTGAAACGCGCCGTAACCGGCGGGCATTACCATTCCGGCGTGCCTGGCGAGTTGGATTTCGTCCATCGCCTCCCAGTTCTTCTGTTCGTCTATATCCATCTCGCCGTTGAATGCGCTGTTGGTCTGGATAACGAACGAAATATCGGCGGCGGTCTCGGCTGCGCTCAGGACGGCCAGTGCGTACCGGCGGAGTCCGGCCATCTCCGGCAGTGCTGGCGTGAACCACGGATAGCCGCGATGCTGTCCCGACTCGGTGGAAACGAAACTGTGGATCATGTCGGCGACTTCGACGGTTTCGGATTTGCCGTACATCTTCCATGATTTCGCCGACGTGTCTTTGGGGTGGCCTTTGGATACGTGGTAACGGACCTTGCGGTTCCGGTCGTCGAATTCGATGCCGTCCTTGATATTCGGGTCGGTGATCCGGTTCCACGGCGTGGCGAGCCGTTCGGGGGCGATTGTCTGCAAGCGGAGTTTGACTTGCCCCGGGTAATCATGGTCGGTCGTCCAGGTCAAAAAATCCTCGCCGGCTACGCACTGCTCGCGCACGCCCAGCGACATCATATCGCCGATACTGACGTCCCGATCGGCGAAGTCGCAGTCCTCGGCGAAGTCGGCGAATTCGGCCTCGATGATCTTATCGAGTTCCGGATTGCCCGTGTGGACCTGGAGGGTCGGTCCGATGCCGACGACGGCGGTGACGAGCGTGTCGATCATCCCCTTGGCGTTGCCATTGTTGCGGGTCTCGTATCGCAGGCGGTCGCGGACTATCGGCAGGTCTTCGCTCAATACCGCGCTGAGCGGTCGTCCGTTGGCGTCGTTGAAATGTTTGTCGGTAAGCCTGCCGGTCGCGGCGGCGTCGATGCCGGTACGCTCCAGTTCGCTCAATCGTGGGGATCGGCGGACTTCGACGTGCATGGGCCGACCGGACGCGCCGAGTATCGGTGAACGTCTAACTATCGGCATGACTTCGTTCACTTGGCGTCTCCATGTGCGAGTGGGACAAATCGGAATCCCTGTCCGCCGGAACTTGCGGCCTGCTGCGCTTTGAGGTTTCCGACGGCCTTAAGCATCTCATCAAGCGAGTGATACGTGACCGTCCGACCGTTTTCGGTGATGGACTTGACGCCCGCTTCGATGGCGGCTTCCAACGCGGCGATCTGTGATGAAACGCTCATGTTCGCATCCCGTCCCCAAAGAAAAAGCCTCCCCCGACTCTGCTAGCAGTCAGAGGAGGCTTGAACTTCGCAAAGTTCGCGGTCGGCCAACCGCGTTCCCTGGGGGCTATTCAGTTTTTCTTACCACAACTTGTTTCACGTAGTGATACCATGTATTTCGTCCCGCCGGGGATTTATGGCAACAAAAAAATCCCGATTTCGTGAAAATCTGCTACCGGTAGCGGATTATTTTCATTTTGGCCCCAAATAGTCCACGGATTACACGGATTTTTCCCGCCACCTCCGGAGGCCGTTTCCGGCCATCTCGACCGTTTCGCCGCCTGACCCTTGGGGGTGATCGGCTACGACGTAGGCTTCGTCGGCGTGAAAATAATGGACGGCGGCCTTGACGCGATCCACGTCGGCGGTGGGGACTTCATGTCGCCAGGCGGCTGTAAAATCTTTCGGATCGGCAACTCCGGCGAATACCTCGCGGAGTTCGCAGATCGGGAAGCCTCGATATTCATGCGAGGCCTCGTAAATTTCCTCGGCCTTACTGGGCGCGGGCATCTGAATGTCCGATTTAACCATCGCTCGAATCTCCTTTGTAGGTTGTTCGGGCCACGCCCCCGGCTGTCTCACCAGCGCGGGGGCATTTCTGTAATTCGTGTAATTCGCGGACTACTCTGTTTCTTTTTTTTCTCGCGTGATCACGACCTTTCCACAGTAACGGCAGACGCGACGGCGGCGGATGAATCCGAATTTTCGCTCCGTGTGGGTGATCTCCCAGGGCCGACCGTCGGGCGCGCGCAGGTCACGGCAGCCGCATCGCGGACAGACAATCCCCGGTGGGGTTTCAATTGCGGATTGCGGATTGCGGATTGCGGATTCATCATCACCTGCCTGGTCGGTCTGTGCGATCTGCGCGGCGGTTTTGATTCTCGCAGTTTTCTTACGAGTCGTTTTCTTTTTTTTCTTCCGGGTTGCGGTCTTCCCGTCAACGGGCTTTGTTTTTCTTGCCATCCTTGGCTTCCTTTTTGCCGCGAACTACGCGAACTTTCTTTTTTGTTGTTTTGTTCGTGGTGTTCGCGGCTTTCTTCTTCCGTTTCCGTTGCCTTCGCAGTCGTTTGATCTCCTCGGCGGCCAGGCGGATCAAGTCGCTGTCGGTATCGTTCACATCTTCGGAAAGTTTCAGCGGCTCGATGTGCGCCTCGATAGCGCCGACAAGGTCCGAGAGTTCCTGAATCTCAATTTCCCGTCGTTCGTCGGGGCTTGGGCCGTCACCGTCCGGGCCTGTCGCGGCGGAGTCATCTTCCGACGAAGCCGGATAGGTCGGGTACAGATCGAGCAGTTTATTGATCTCGCGTTGTGCGATGATTGCGGTCTTGGTGTCCTGGACGGCAACGGCCCGCTGGTAACATTCGTTCAGCCGCGTCAGGGCTTTGCCCAGTTCGTGGTCGCGGTGGTAATCGGCGGCGCGGGTCAGGCGGGTCTTGGCCGCGTTGATTGCCGCGTCCACGTCGGCGGGGGCGATGTTCAGTTTGTTCAGGCAGGCCCCGACAATGGACGCCCGGTCCTGAATGTTGCACAGCAGCCGGACTATCTTGTCGATAATCTCGGGGCTTGCTACGGGCGGATCCGCCGGAGGCTGATCGCTGACCGCTGACGGCTGACGGCTCATTTCTTCAGACATTCTTCCATCCATCCCTTGTGGAATTCGTAGAGTTCGCGGTCGTTTGTGAAGACGTACTGTTCGAGGCGGGGGTTGGCCGTCAGGTTCGCCGAACCTTCGACTGTCAGCCATGCGTTTTGGGTCCGGTTGGAGGCCAGCAGGACCTTGGCGTGGTTCCTGAATGCCCTGTATCGGCCACCACGGGCGCGGATGCCGTCGAGCAGCATCGCATAGACGGCCGTTTCTCGCCTCTTGAAGTACAGACCCGTCAGGAACGCTATCTCGGAGATCTTCCCGGCGTCGGCGAGTGCGAATAATTCCACGGCGTTGGGGCGTGAGAGCGTCCAGGTCGAGCAATAAAGAATCTCCGTCCGGCCTATCCAGTCGATGATCTGCGGTACGAACGTCCAGAAGTCGTATTTCGCCGTGCTCACCACGTGGATCGACTCGCCGGGGACGGGTGGCTGGCCGATCACGTCGGCGAGATGTTGTTTCTGGCTGATGCGCTCGAAGCGCCGCCGGGCCGAAACCTTTCGAAGTGTCCGGTCCGCCGGCATGTACTCGGTCTCCAGCGGGTCGGCAGGTGCTCCGTCGCCGAGCAGATCGTCTATCAGGAATTGATCTTCGGTGTTTGTCATTTTCGTTGGGCCTTTTTCCCTGTCATCTTTTCCCAACGCTCGACGATCACATCGCAATAGAGCTGGTCGATCTCCATGCAGAACGCCCGCCGCTTGGCGTGTTCGGCGGCGATAAGCGTCGAGCCGCTACCGCCGAAAAGGTCCAGGACATTCTCACCCGGCCTCGACGAATACCGCATCGCGCGGACCGCCAGTTCGACGGGCTTTTCTGTCAGGTGGACCATCTTCTGTGAGGCAACTTTCTTGACCTCCCAGACGTCGGCAGGCCTGCGCCCGGGGCGACCGACCAGGCGGAAATCACCGATCCGGTCAATGAGAATGTCCAGGACGGTTTCGTTTTCGTTCCAGGTCGCGGCCATGCACTTCGAAGGTAATTCAATCGCGGTATTCGGCAATGGAACGGGTTCCGCCGTGGAGGCCGGATCGACGCGCCAGACGTCGCGGGCGTTCATGAATCGCGGATTGAACCAGTGGGCCGCTCCGGCCCGCCAGCCGTAGAAACACCATTCGTGATCGCCCATGAAATCTTTGCGCGTCAGTACTGGGTGGCCCTTGACCCAGATAATCGCCTGGCTGAATCGAAGTTCGTACTCGACGAGGGCCGATGGATAGTTGGCGACGTTGGCGTAGCCGCCCCAGATGTAGAAGGACCGGCCCGGCTCCAGGACGCGAGCGATGTTCCCGAACCATGCCCGCAACAGGCGATAATAATCAGCGGCGGAAACCGAATCGTTGATGATGGGGCGATCCTTCGCGCGCATTGATGGGCCTTTGCTCCGCGACTGGACATCCACGTTGTAGGGCGGATCGGTATTGACCAGTTGAATCTTCTCACCGTCCAGCAGACGGTCCACTTCGGCGACGGAGGCGCTGTCTCCGCACAGCAGGCGGTGCTCGCCGAGAATCCAAAGATCGCCCGGCTTCGTGATCGCCTCGTCGGGGGCGGCGGGTACGTCGTCGATACCCAGCGGCATTTCGTCAGGCAGGGTTTCATCCAGCAGTCGCTTCACATCGTCGTCATTAAAACCCGTGGCCATGAAAAGCGGGTGGTCCTCGGCCTCCAGTTCCCGTAACAATGACAGCAAAGCCACTTCATTCCACGCGGCCAGTTCAGCAGTGCGGTTGTCGGCAACGGCGTAGGCCTTCAGTTTTGAACGGGACAAATCCGTCACCACCGTCAAGACCGCCCCCCAGCCGAGCCGTTTTGCGGCAAGGTACATTGCGTTCCCGGCAATAATCGTCCCGTCGAGGTCTGCGACGATGGGTTTGACCTGGCCGAACTTCTTTAGACTGGCCGCTATAGCCTCGACGTTCCGCTCGTCGTGCGTGCGGACGTTGTCCGGGTCCGGATGGATCGCGCGCAGGGGGGTCAGATGTATCGCCAGTTTGTTGGTTGTTGTTTTCTTTTTTGTCAAGCGTTCATCCTTTCATTCGCTTTTGCCGCTGCAAGTCGGAGAGTCGCATTCTCTTTTTTACGGCGGGGCGTTGACGCTTGGCCGGTTTGCCGTCGGCGGTCGGGGCGGCCGCCGGGACGGCGACGGTCTTCATGCCGCAGATCGACGCGGCGACACAACAGGCGTAAGTCGTATCAAACCAGTGATTCTCTCTGCGGATACGCTTCCACAGCCAAACGTCGCCCTTGCCGGGCTTGTATTCGTGCGTCCATATCTCGGCGGTGATCTGCCTGGCGTAGTTGCGATGCTCGACCGCGTTTTCGGGCGCACCAAACAAGAGCAGCGAACCGGGACGACCGGGATCGGCCAGCAGTCCGGTGTGGACGAAGTTTTTCCAGTAATCCGAGTCCATGTTGTACAGCCACGCCTTGTGGCCCGGTTGGAAAGTGGCGAACCAGTGATTGCCGAGCAGACGACCATGCCCCCGTTTGGCGGGGTGGCGGTAACGGCCCTGGCCGCCGGAGCCGAAGCCTTTGCTCGCACGATAGATTTTGCCGGGACTGGACCGGACAAATTCATAGACCGGCGTGTCCATCGAAGACCGGGCGTAGCCCGCATCGACCAGCGCCACGTCAAGATACCGCATCTCACCGGTGTCGGCGTCGGGCCAGCCGCCGGCGGCCATGTCGCGGAACTCGCACAACGCCGTGAGGATCGCGTCCTGGACGGCTGATAGATTTTCCGCATCCTCCAGGTTGCCGACCAAAGGCGAATGGACCGGGATCACGCCGTAATCGATAATCAGACTGGCTGAATGCTTCCACGCCATCACGGTGAAGTGGATCGCCCGCCCGCCGACGTCCAGCCCGGCCGTCAGGTAGTCGGCCTCCGGCGTTACCGTCCCGCGATCACGCCCGCTGCATCGCTTCATCACCGTTTGGGCGTTGATGTCGATCAGTTCGGCGACGTGGCCGAGCGGCGGGATGTTCTGATATTCACTGTTGAAATGCGTCCAGTCGGTGTCGGCGATGAAGTCATAACAAAATTGAAGGGCCGAGACCTGCTTGGCGCTGCCGTCGGGCATTTCGGTCGGGTCGAATCGGTAGGGATTGGAAACAACAGCCCCGGCATCCATCGCCCGTCGATTTTTCAGATAGAATTTGTGGGCCTTCCGGCCGGACTTGTCGGCGTGCAGAACACCGTCCTGCCGGAGTTCCATATACTTGGCCCACATATCTTCGTGGTCGGGTTTCTGTACCAGTAGTTTCCGTCGCGTACCGTCCCACGCAGACTTGACCTTCGGGTCGGTGAACTTGTCGGCCAGACAGTTGGCCGCGATGATCGTGCAGGTGTAGAGAATGGCGATACTCTTTTCGCCGCCAAGACCGACGATGTCCGATTCGATAATCCTCTCCCGCTTCTCGATCTCGACGGGGCTGTGGGCCGTTTCGTCGGTTTCCGGGTCGTCGATGAGCACAAGATCGGGCCGCTGGCCCCGGTAATTCATCCCGCGTATCGTCCCCTCAATGCCGCGCGACGTGATCATGGCGCCAGAGGCGGGCGACCCGACCACGACTGGCAAGCGAATCATATCACCGGTCCACTTGAGGTAAGTCCGCCGACCGGCGACCGTCTGGGCGTTCGCCCGCTGGCTGGCTCCGGCCAGGGCGTGGATCGGTATGCAAATTTCAGGGAAGTCCTCGGCGAGCTGGTCGTTTCGTTCAAATTCGGCGCGGATGTTTTCGAGGTTGTCGTCCGCCTCGCGGGCGTTGGCGCCGATGATTACAACGAAACGCCGGAAGCCATAGGCAATCGCGTAGATAGTCAGGCACCGGAGGAGGGAGGTTTTGCCCTCCTTGCGCGGCGCGGTCTCCGCTTTCCATCCGCCGAATTGCAGGCGATCTATGAACTCCTTGATGATGCTTCGCTGATTCGACGTGAAGGCGTTGAAAAAAATTATAGGGAAGTAGGTCTTCAGAAACAGGGCCGGGTCTTTTTCGCATCGCCGGCGGCGACGGGGGTTGCAAACGGGAGGGATAACGAGGTCCCGGCCCGCCGCTCGTTTGCGAGACATCAGCGCGCGTTGACTGGCTCGCTCGCGGTCCAGAGAGGCCACGGCGGCATGGCTTTGGGCGGCTCGTTTTCGTAAGTCTTTACCCATAACTAACTAACAGAGTCAAAAAAGCGCGGAATCGCGCCCTCAATCGGTCATAATGGCAGTCGGTAGTACCTTTAACCCTTTTGGGGTAAATGGCAGGGTGTTCGTCCCCTTGCCTATCTTAACAGTAGTGGCCCAAAATAGCGCACGATAGTTGTCGTATTTTTTGGGGAAACTAACAGGATGCGCGCACAAAACCCCGAATGATGGGAATTTCCATAAGTCCCGTTTGTGGCAGGTGTTAGTATTTAAGGCCAAACACCCGAAAACTTGAAATATACTTAACATAAATCCCATTCTCGTTACCTTCGCTCTCCATAGCGTTTTACAGTCCATTTACGACGCTGCTGGCGATGTCCACGGCCACGCCTCGCACCCGGTCAAAGTAGATTTGCAGGGTGTTCAAGTTCGCGTGTCGGCTGAACTTTTGAACGTCTGCGAGGCTGTGTCCCAGCAGGATCGCATCGGTGATCGCCGTGTGCCTCAGGCCGTGTGGTGTGGTCTTGCAGCCGATGTACGTACTTATCGCCACCACAATAGAATACAATCCGGTTGCGCTTAGTCGTTGGCGTCCGTAAGCCCGGCTGAGCGTGTAGAATAGAGGCCCATCTTCCCAACTCCGCTGTGACATCCACGCCGCGACGGCCTCGGCTACCAGCAGGGGCATGTCGATCCATTCCCTTTCGACCCGGCCCTTGCCGATAACGCTTATCGCCGGTCGTTTCAGGTTCACATTTTCGGCGTCCAGTTCGACCACCTCGCCCCGTCGCAGCGCCAGCCCGTAGAGCAGGTACAGGATCGCCGTATCGCGGTAGCCCTTCAGCCCGCCTTGAGCCTTGGCGAATTCGAGCATTTTTCGAACGTTCGACCGGCCCGGCCCGGTCGAATCCCTCAGCGGTTGTGTCGGCAGCGGTTTGATCGTAAGCGACCATGCGATTATGCCGATGTTCCTGGCTGTGGAGGTCAGTGATCGGAGCGTCGCCAGTCGTCGATTGATTGTGGCGGCGGCGGAGCGTTCCCGCAGGTGGGCGCGGTAGAGGCTGGCCAGTTCGTAGGCCTGGCCGTTCCCTCCGCCGATGAGTTCGGCCACCGCATCGTCCATCGTTTTGGCGCCGAGGAAATCCGCGAATCGCCGAAGGTCTGTCTCGTAGGCCTGTGCGGTGAGCCGTCCTTTTCCGGTCAGGAAGATTTTCAGCAGTCGCTTCGCGTCGGCGGTCGATGCTTTTCGTTTTCTTTTTCGCTTTGCCATCTTCAATTTACGATGAAAGTGATCGCCCACACCCACGGATTCGAGTCCCACGAAAAGCCCCGCTTGGCATTAATGGAATCCAACAATTCGTGTAACCCCTCCCTGTAAGTAAGTTTTACGGGACATTCGACATCACAACGGCAGTTATCCCTTGCGCAATCTTCTACGGTGTTGCCGCAGCCCGCCTGTACACCTTCCGCCCTGGCATCGGCCTCCGATATATCCTGTAGTCGCTCCACGCGGACAGACGTAACCTTCAGAGTGAGGCGGCAAGCCCAACGAGGCATGTGGATAGGGGAACGCCAGCGAGCGGGGCTGTCGTCGGGCTTCCAATGATATTTGCCGTCGCTATCGTATTTCACGCCCGCCTTTTCCGCATCTTCGGAAGTTTGAATCCAAAGCCGTTGAAACATCTCGTTATCGGGGACAGTGAGCCATTCTTGGCGGGCATAATTATCCGCTTTATAATCTACGCAGATGCGGCCACCGTTTTCGTCCCATGCGCCAACCCGCCACGTTTCCCGTACCCAAAGACGGTCGCCGACTTGACCGTAGGGGCAGTGGATTCTTTGGTCGCCTCTCCTGAAAATACAATTTGTTTCAATGCTCGCATCGGAGTAAATGGCATGAACCACCTTGGGTTGCGGCTTTATTACCCGCCGCGTCTGCGTTTTTCGTGTGTCCAGAATCGCCCGGACCATCTCGCCTTTGAAAAGTATTGGGTGCTCTTTCATTTTTTCTACCTCTGCGTTCTCTATGATCTCTGTGGTTAAAAAATCCCTAAACCTCTACGGGGGTCCGTTCATATTCCAGCCAGGCCGCGTTGGCGGCTTGGCGTCCGATCATGTCGAGGTCTTTCATGTGCGGAAACCGGCGACGGACTTCGGCGACATGTTGCTCTTGTTGGGCTTGGCCCAACCCTCGGAAATGTTCCAAGCGGCATTGTTCGAGTTCGTCTTTTTCGGCCTGCTCGGCGGCCTGGGCCTGGGTATCGGCTGATTTTTTATGCTTGGCTGTCGCCTTGCGGTCGAGGTGGGCGAGGTATTGCATCACCGTCCCGTGTCCGAGGCAACTCCATCGCTTCGCGGCGCGGTACTTTTCGGCTTCGGCCATGACCGCCTCGTCGATTCGCTCCAGCGCGGCGAAGTCGCCGTCGTCGTATTCGAGCCGGATGTCCCGTTTCCATTTCGCCGGCAGCGGTTTTCCGAAGGCTTTTTGATGGGCCGTTTCGCATTGCTGGACGATCTGCTTTTTCGTTTTTGGCTTCGGAGAAAATCCGTTACCCTCACTTTTCTCTTTTTCCCCCTTGGGGGTAGGGGGTGTACTTCTTTCAGTACTACTACAGTACTTAGAGTCCCATTTTGGGACCGCTTCCGGTCCCATTTTGGGACTGGTCGGGTCGCATTTTGGGACCGGTCCCATTTCGGCACCGGTCCCATTTTGGGACTGCTTTGGGTCGGGTTTTTCGACCGGTGGGTTTTCCCGGCCGGTGAGTTTTTCCGACTGGTTCGCGGCGGATTTTTCGTCGAACAAGCCTACCTGGGGTTGTAATATCCGGTAGAGGTTTGCCTTGCCGCTCGGCTGTCGCTTTACGACGATGAGGTTCGCATCTTCCAGGGCGGCGACGGCTCGCAGGACGGTATTTTTCCCCAGTCCCGTCATTCGGGACAGGCGGGTCATTGACGGCCATACTTCCGTACCGCTCGGTCCGAGGTGTCCGGCGAGCGCCATCCATACGAGTTTGGCCGACGCCGACAGCGACGGGTCGCGGAGGATTACATCGGGTAGCGACGAATATCGTCCCGGCTCAAATAGTTCATTTCTGTTCATCATTTTCGCGTCCCTGCGTTTTTACCAGTCCCTATTTTTGTGGCTTCGGTCGTATCTTGGGCTTTGGGTGTGTCGGGGGCGGTTTTATGCCGCCGCGTCTGACCTTCCCCTCGGCGAGCGTTGTGTGCAGCGGGTCCGGTTTTAGGCAACGGCTTATGGGCTTCCCTTCTGTGAATTTTTTATAATCCGTGTAATCTGTGGACTTCTTTTTGCTCCAGCAGATCAGTCCGTGGATCGCCAGTATGAAGAAAATCGCGTCGCGCACGGCCAGCGCCGTCATCCCGGCGTGAATGTGCAGGCCCGCCGACAGCGAGTTTGAAACCAGCCACAGGACGAAGCACGCCCGTAGGCGGTGGTTGTTGAGGATCACGCCGGTTACGGCGATCACCGTTACGGTCCAGCCGATTGCCTCGGCGAGTTGGTAGTCGGTAGCCAGTAGTCCGTAGTCAGTCATTCAAAATATCCTTCAAAGATCATCATGGTTCGGCCGCATTTGCTGCATGTCGCGTTAGGGAGATTGGGTTGGCCTTTCGGGTCAAAACTGACAGACTCGTCGGCTTTGACGAATCGCCCGCAGGTTGAGCAGACCGGGACGAATTGCATCCCGCCGTCATAACAAATCCGCCGTGTGCCTATATATTCATTGCTCATTCAATCAGCCCGCCTTTCTGTGTCGTGCAGACAAGCCATAAGAGTCGTGAACGCATACGCCGCCTGAAGCGGGACAACTGCGTTGCCATGAAGCCGGAGCCGGTGATTGCGATGTTCGCCCACCCCAAAGGAAAGCCCATCAACCACGATACGAAGGTCGGATTCAGTCGCCGGGGCAAGGTGGGGGCTGCCTCCGGCGATTTCGCTCCATCCGGTCCGGTCGTCTGGTCCCGGCGGAAACAATGGGATACGAAGTTCGGCAGTTGATCGAGGTGCTTCCGTCCCGTCCCGACCGCCAGGTGCTTCTCGGCGTTCGCCCCCTTGTGGTCCCGTCCCGCCGGCGTCGGCCATTGAGTTGCCGATCCTTTCAGGGTCGGGTTCCCCCTGATGTTGACATCGGATTTTTTCGCTTCCTCCGCTGCTGGCGTCGGCCACAACTTCGCCTGCGTCTGTAAGTCTATCCCGCCGTTCGTTCGGGTCGCTTTCGATTCGGCTGTCTCCGGCCCTCTGTCCGGCGTTGTCGGCGTGTGCCAATTCTTTTCCGCCAGCCCCCGCAGCGTCGGCCTCTGCTTGTCGGGGTCGCCGTTGTCCCGCGTGTATGTTCCGCGTGCATTCTTTGCTGTGGGCCAGGATGAACAGCCGCTCTCGCTTGTGGCTTGCGCCGACTTCCGACGCGCTAAAGAGTCCAGCCGCAACTTCGTAACCCATTCGCCGTAAATCATCGAGGACGGTTTCAAACCCAAGGGTGAGATGGCCCGGCACGTTCTCGAAAAAACAGAGTGCGGGCTGGTAGAGGCCAATCGCGTCAGCGATTGCAGGCCAAAGGTGTCGAGGATCGTCCGTACCGCGTCGCTTACCCGCACTGCTGAACGGCTGGCAGGGGTATCCTCCGCAGATAAGGTCGATTTGCCGCCCGGCCATGAAAGCGCGGAACTCTGCATCGCAGATTGTTCGCACGTCAGACCAGGCAGGAGCGTCCGCCAGGACTCCTTCCTTGATAAGCCTCGCAAGATTTGCGACGGCGTAGATTTCCCTCTCCACGTAACAGACCGGCTCAATTTCGACGCCGGACAGTTCGATTCCGAGTTCGAGTCCGGCTTCGCCGGTGCAGATTGACAAGGTACATAAAGCCACATTTATTTCTTTCCTGTGAATAATCCGGGTTCTGGTTTCTTGTCTGTGTAACTCGGCCCGTTGATCAGAAGGACTTCGGGTGCTACGTCAGCCCCCGTTTTGTCGCGTTTGCTCTGGTTGCTCAGCGCCTTGTGGCGGTAGCACTTGACCTTCGTCCAGCGGTCCGCCGGGTAAAGTTCATCGAGGCGGGGATCGTCGTAGTAACTGACGACCACGCGGGCATTCGTGAATCGCCCCAGCAGTCCGGCCAGTGCGATATGGTCGTGGTCCTTGAAATCGTGGACGTACTTCGCGCCCTTGGTCAGGTACGGCGGATCGACGTAGATCGCCGTGCCGGCTTCGTCGGCGATTTTGCCGATGAGTTCCAGGCCGTCCTTGCAAAGGATCGTTACCTCGCGCATACGTCGCCGCCACGCGGGAATAGAATCGACCGCTGAGGCCCACCGCTTGGCCGCGTGGCCGCCCTTCGACGAATACCGCACGCAGTAACCCTGATTGTAGGATTGCGTCCCTGTAACGCCGTTTCTGCCGAGCCACGCCGCGACGAAATAGTTGTAGGCCCACAGGAGGTGGTCCGGCATCGTCCCGTCCGGTTCGTATTCGCCTCGCTTGACTTGTTCGGCCGCCTGGCGGAACAGGTTTTCGTGACATAGCGTCCGTCGCAGACGTCTGTACAGTTCCGGGCCGAGGTGCGAATCCTGAATCACGCGGGCGAGGTTTATCAGGCTGCCGTTCAGGTCGTTGGCCGTCTCGAAGGTCGATTTGGGTTTAGCCAGCAGGACGGCCATCGATCCGCAGAACGGCTCCCAATAGGAGCGGTGCTCGCCGAGTTCGGCGACGATGCGAGGCGCAAGGTTTCGCTTGCCGCCGAACCAGGGCGCTATCGCTTTGATGATCGGTTTGTCTGTATTCGTTGCCATCCGTGGCTATTCAATCTCCAAACCCACCTGTCGAGAGCCTCAAGGTCGAGCGAAAGGCCGTGGGCGGTAATTTGTTCGTCTCTCTCGGCCAGAATCGTATGCGTCGGCCGTTGTTGATGTCGCGTGCGTAGGAGACCATTCTCACGGCCTTGGCCGCCCGTTCTTCCGGTGTCTCGCTTACGGTCGAGACCTGAATCCTAGCCAGTTTTGTCGATTTGCCGGGGTTCATATCGCTTCGCTTCAGGGACTAGGGACTAGGTTCTAGGGATTTGGCTTTTTCTTTTGCCTATTCCCAAGTCCCTAATCCCCAGTCCCTGTCTGTATAGGCATCTCGCTCCATTCGCGCCCGTCAAGCAGCCGCCCGGCTACTTTCTTGCCAAGCCGACTGAAAGAAAATACGCACGAGTCATCATTGAAAACCCATTCGCCCCAATGCTTGAAGAAGAACGGCACGTTTATACATTTTTCCCGGCATAAGTTGCGAATTTCCCGTACCCAAGCAGGGTCCATCGGCCTCGCGCCGGGGCCGGTCTCGCCGCCGACGATTACCCAATCGAGCGGAGGGGGTGAATCACTGTCTGCCGGTTCGTTGTGTACAAAGTCAAATAGGTCCACCGGCCCAAGCATCGGCTCGATGCTCACGAATCTCACGGCGGCGGGGCATTGGAGCAGTAGCGGGATTCGTTCGTCGGCTGTGGCCTGGTTTTCGGCTGTAACACCGAGCCAGACGTTGGGTAGGGGCCAAGTATCTATCACCCAATACCTTTGATGCGACAACTCATAGTGGCTGTTCATTGTGATTACAATCGCGTCGCGCCTGTCTACGACCTCTCTTGGGTTTGGCCGCGTTGTTAGATACTCCAGCATCCGTTCCGGCCTTTTCGTGAGAATCTGGAAGGTGTGCTGTGGACACATGGCAGCGATAGCGAAAACCTTATCGATGAACTCAAACGGCACATTCTCGTGAAACAAGTCGTTCCATATCGCCCACGTGGTCGGTTTCTTGACATGCAGGGGCAATTCAAGCGATTCGTGCATCAGTCTGATTTTACCGTTGAAGCAGCCGTCATCATTCGTGAGGCCTTCATATCGAGCACGGATTTTCGGGTTCGTCTGCTTTGCCCGCATATTGGTAGCCGCAGCCGACCAGCAATGTTCACACCCCGCAGAGACCGGCGTGCAACCCTCGATGAGCGACCATGCCCTGTCCCACCACATTCCTTTGTCGATTCTGTCCTTGTTCATGTCGTCCCCCACGCCGATTTGCCGTCCTTGCCCGCGAGGTATGCGCTAAGCACGCAAAGCGTGGGGGCTGGGGTTAATGCGCGTTCTTGTTGTCGCAAACGCCTCAATCGCCCTTTTTTGCTGGTCGGTTTCGATTTGCAGTGAATCAATCGTCCAAGTCGGTTAGCCGCCAGGCATTTTTTGTAAAGTCGTTTTCCAGCCGTCATTTTCTATCCTTTCGCCTCTGCGTTCTCTGCGATCTCTGCGGTGAATCATTCCCTTGCGTCGGGGCTTGCCACGGCGTAGTCCTCTGACGAAGCCGGGTCTTGTTTCATCGCCCAGTTCTGTGCCTGTTCCGTCGCGCACCAGGCGGTGATCGTGTCTTTCATTCCTGGCGGGAGCCGATCTTCGGCGTCGAATTCCGGCCAGACCTCAATATGGACGCCGTCGTTTTCATCGACGAGGCTGATCTGGATTGCGAGATCGCCGATGTCGATCTTGTCCCGATATGCGATCATGTCGCTGCGTTCCTTTCAGTCGCTTCGGGGACTTGGCTTTTTCTTTTGCCTATTCCCTAGTCCCAAGTCCCTGGTCCCTGTCTTCCAATACAATCCGCACCTCGCCGGTCATTACGCGCCGTTCGTCGTTGACAATAACGACCATCCCTTCCCATTTTCGGTACGGGAAGTCCGCCGGCAGGCCTGGGTAATCCCCCTCAGGCACCAGTTGGTACGCCTCGGCGGTCTTGGCGCTTTTATCGGTGCCGTCGCTGGCGGTTATGGTGTAAAATACGTTGCCGTACTCGAAGGCTCTGACCTCGGCGGGATTTTCGACGGTGGCGGCGGCCAGTTCCGGCGCGCAGTAGTAATCGAAGAGGGTTTTCCCCTTTGGCAGTTTGATCGCCGACGCCGGGATGTCCCGAATGTTCGCCTTGTAGGCCCGTTGGGCCTGTTGGTCTTTCCATCGCGCCCAGAAGGCCTCCAGCGCGGCGTGGATGTCCTCGGCGGCCTTGTCGCCGATACCCTGAACGTCGGTCAGGTCGAATTTGTCGGAGGCCGTCTTGTCGGCCATCTCGCCGATAGTCTCGATGCCGGCGTTGGCGAGTTTCGCCAGTACCGCCGGCTTGATTATCGGATCGGTCAATTCGCTCAGGTGGATCGTCCGCCAGGATTCGTCCGATTTCGGATTTCGGATTTCGGACCCTTGGTCCCGTGGGGATTTCGGATTTTCCGGGTCGGGAAACAGCGGCAGCGAGCCGTCGCGGATGAAGTCGCCCAGGTCCAGAACCCGGCCCTCCCGCACATCCTTGGCCTCTTTGAGCCGTTCCTTCAGGTCATAGACGATCTTTGACGCCTCGTCGATCCCCGCCTGTTTGAGTCGGATGATTTTTAATCGTTCGGCGAGAACGTGATCGGTTTCGGCGTCGGTAGTTTGCGTTGTTTCGGTCATGTCGCTTCGCTCCATATAAGCCCCCGGCATTGTCGGGGGATGTTGTTTATTATCCCCCAGCAGTGCTGGGGGTTTGTCGAAGCCAGGCGGAGCCGTTTTCCCAGTCGGCGACTATCGGGGCGGAGGCTACAAGCCTCATCCCGCCGGTTCCGCCCGGCTTCGTTCCATTAGCGGGGGCAGGGTTCGAACCTGCGACCTCCGGGTAATGAGCCCGGCGAGCATACCACTGCTCTACCCCGCGATAATTGGGGCTGGCGTGGTCGGGATTTTCACGGTCCCTTGGGAACTCGTACCCGACGCGGCTTATCGCACGGACACGCCAGCCCCGAGAGGGTTTTCGCTAATCGCCTGTCGGCGTTTCAGGCGTCTTTGCCGGGTCCGCCTCGCTTGCCTCGGCGGAGTCTTCAGTTGACGGAGCCGGGTCGCCTTTGTCGGCGGGGTCGGTTTCCGTCTCGGCTTTGTCGTCTTCTGACGGAGCCGGGGCCTCGACGCCCGGTCTTTCGTCGATTGCTTCGATGGTGAAACCACCTGTCGGCGTCTTGAGCGAAATCGTGTCTTCGACCGTAAAGGTGAAGACGGCTAGTTCTTCTGACCTGTTGCCGACGTCGTCGATTGCCACGCAGGACAGGGTTACGCCGGTGTCTCGGACGGCCCAGAACTCTACTTCTTTTTCCTTGGTTCTGAATGCTTCCGCTGCCAGCAGTTTGCCATCCGCGGTTTCTACCCGCGTGACGGTCAGTTCCATCTCCTTCACGTCGCCGATCTTGTCCGGCAGGCCCACTCTGATTTTGATTTGGTCTTTTCCCATGTTTGCATCCTTTCGTTCTGATACGGCCCTTACGAATCTAAAAGGCCCGACGGTCGGGCCGTTTTTCTTGAATATCAGGTACACAATCCACGCGCCGACGGCGGCTATCACGAAGCACGCTATTGCTGCGATTATTATTTCCATGTCTGGTTTTTCCTTTCCGCCTTCAGCCAGACCGCTAAAGTCGGCAGTCCGAAACAAACCGCTACGATGAGAACAACGATAATCTGTTCCATGGGAGTCCCTTTCCTGGTTGGGTTTTGGCTGATCGCTGATTGCTGTGCGTAGCACCACTACGTGGAACGATGTTCACTTCGATTGCCACGGGATAGTCGCCGGCGGCGTCGCGTCGATAGACGCCGTATCCCCCGCCGGTCCGGGCCGAGTTGCGGACGGCCCGGCGAATGTCGCGGATCAGTGCGTCGGCGTCGGCGCGGTCGGAGATATGCAATGTGGTCCGGGGGTGGCTCATACTTTCGATCTCTCCACGTTATCGGGCGCCGGTGGTGGCTCGTCGGCTGATTGCGGATTTTCTGTTGTCGGCTTATCGCCGGTTGGCGGATTGGGGCACGAAACAGTTCTTCCCGTCTCGTCGGCCATTGACTTGTCGAATAAATCCCCGCGCTCTTGACGAATCCCACGGATTTTATTGACAACATTCTGCACCGAAATGTTGACCCGTCCGGTGTTATAATCTCGGATTTCGCGGAGGGTGGTATGTCCCTCAATCACTTCCAGGGCCAGCAAATAAACCTGTAGTGTTTCGACCTCGGCGAGTATCGCCTTTATCGCTTCGTTGTTTTTCGCCAGTGTCAGGTACTGCTGGTGGATTTCTTCGCGGCATTTCCCGTGTTCGCGGGGATGGGTGTGGCGTTTGGCCTTCGCATCCTGGGCCTTCCGGCAGATGTCTTTGAGTGTGGATTTGTATTGTTCGGGACAGGGCGTCTCGGTGGAGACCAGACGGGTCAACATCCTTTTGCAGGCCGCGACGCTGCGTCCCAAGATGTGGGCTATCTCGTCGAGTGATCTATCGTCCCGAAACCGGCTCAGCAGGCATCCGATTTCCCATTCGTCCCAGTGTGTATTGGTAGCATCCGGCTTATCCGATTGCTGCCCGATTTCTTCCGGTGTCCGTTCCGTGTCCATGTCCGAGTCCTTTCTGTTGGCTTGAAGCCCCCGGCAATGCCGGGGGATGCTGTTTATTATCCCCCAGCAGTGCTGGGGGTTTCCCGTTTCCCGATGTTGGGAAACCTTCTTTTTTGAGGTATCGTTTCGCTGCCGTGTTCGTTTTCGGGATACGCCGGAGATTCGCCGCGATGATCGGTCTGGTCTGGTCGAGTGCGTTTCGTCGCCTGTTGAATCTTCGCAGCGCCTGGCGGCTGGTATAGCGACTCCGCCCGATCAGCGTGGTCTCCAGAAAAATCCTTACATTTTTCGGCGAATAACCCTTCGTGGCCCATCGCCAGACAGTTGAGAAGTTGACTTTCTTGCCGTTCCTTCTCGGCAATCTGTCCGGCACATCTTTTATTGCGATCCCGCAGTCTGGGTCGTACCCGATTTCCATCGCTACCTGGCTCATTGGTTGATCGGTTGACTGGTTCATTGGTTGACTGGTTCCCCCTTGGCCATGTGTTTCTGAATTCGTCGCCAGTATTCCAGCGTCGCGGCCTTGCGGTGTCCTCTCGGCCCGCCGTTGTGGATTCGTGCGAGTGTTTTCAGATCGCACCGTTTCATCGCGTCCGGGCAATACCTCTGGAAGTACCACAACATGATTTGTTCGCAGTGCGGGCGTGACCAGACGAGCGTGTCATAGTCCCAATCCACGTTGCCTTGTTCGCAGCCGTCAGTCCAGAACGCCCGTGTGATGTGGTAATCCCCGCGTGATAAACCGCCGTCGCCGATGGTTACTTTCCCGTCGTAGGATTCTTCGGTTCGGATCGCGGCGAAGAAGTTTTGTTCCTTCAGCAATGGGCAATTGAAAATTGAAAATTGAAAATCGGTACGGATGGCCGGGGGCGACTGGCGCCGCCGGGCGAAGCGGGGGGAGACTTCGCCGGTTCCCGGCCCCGGTGCGATTTTTTCAATTGCGGATTGAGAAAAAGAAGCCGGGGCGGGGTAAGGAGTAGAACCCCCGCCTCGGCCACGTTGTGCCGGCTGCTCAGACCGGCTGGAAGGTTCCTCGCTGACTGCTGACGGCTGATTACTCGTTATCGCTACCACCGCCGCCAGCCCCATCGCTGTAAGGATGATTGCCGCGTAGATTTTCTCATCCCACGCGAAATACGGTTGGGCCTGAATGCTTCGGAAAAAACCACCTCCGGGTCCGAGCACAATCAGCGGCGGTTTTCGGTCTCGGCCAAATCTATTAAGTATCGGCGCATGCCCTTCGGGTCGGCCTTCGCTAACTGCCCTCCCACTCGTAAGAACGACAGGAATTTCTCGGCCAGCCGATCCGACCGGAGTTTGTCGTCCCGACGCATCGAAACAAAGGTCTCCGCAAAGCGATCCATCCGGGCGGTTGTGTGGCTGCGATGGATTTTCAGCATCGCCGCGAGTTCGTCGGATGTCCAGGGCGTCTGTCCTACCATCGTTTTTACCGTTTTTCACACCCGTGGGCTTACGGGTGTGAAAAATTCTTTTCAGCCAACTTACCGGGCTTACGGTTGTGAAGGTTCCGCATCCGTGCATTTTTTTTATCCCTGTAAAATGGGTGTATGTTCCATCGAGACAAGTTCGCAGGTAATAGGGTCGAAGTCGCCGTGTCGGGTTTCGGCGAGGCGGAAACATATCAACTCCGGTTCGGCTGGCGGTCCGAGGCCGCAAGCGAGATCTCCGGCCTTGAGGTAGGGGTCGATCTCCTTACCTTCGCAAACGCCCCAGCAGTCTTTGTACTCCTGGCATATCCGGCATTGGTCGTATATCGGCCGGGCTACCTTGGCGCGGCTGGCGGGCCTTTGTGTCGCTGTCGTCATCGCGTTGTCCTTTCGGCCAGTGCAGGCTCCGCCGGGACGGTTACGTCCGGTCCGACCGGGATCACGATCTCGGACATGGGAACGCCGAGGGCGTCGGCGATTTTCTTGACAGTCGTTTCGGTTACGCTTTCCCCGCGAAAGAACCTGCAAACCGTCGGAGACGTAACTCCGGATTCTTTTGATACTCGATATCGCGTCCAACCGCGCTCGAGTGCCGTGTGCTTCAGTTTTCCTACGTCATAGCGAAAATCTGTTTCTGGGTTGTCCGTAACCGTCATTTCAGTAACTCTCCGAATCACCACAGTGAACTATAAACTCACTATCGGCACGATGTCAAACATTATTTTACAATTTTTGATAATTATTTTCTTACGGAAGATTACTGGAGTTACTTTGATGTCTGTGAAACTGGCGGAAAAATTACGTATGGCCCGACGCGGTCGCTCTTACGTCGAGATCGCGCACGAGGTCGGCTGCACACCGGGCAATATCAGGAAGATCGAAGCGGAATCATCACAGCCGGGTTTCGTCCTTGGCGTGCGTCTCGCCGAAGCCCTTGGCGTTCCTGTAAATTGGCTTGCGGATGATTCAGCGGATTGGCCTCCACCGGCGACGCCGCAGCAATCCGCCGAGACGCTTGTTCGTGAGGCCTTGACCGGTGCGGGCCTGACCGGTGAATTGACGCCGCCGGAGCGGGAGGTCCTCCGGCTTTACAGGATGCTGGAAGGCGACAACAGAAAAAAGATCGAGGGGATGTTGCTCGGCCTGGCTTTCGCCGGCACCGATGCGGCGGAACTGGCCGACAGATTGGGGCGTGCCCTCAAAGAAGATAACGCTCACGAAAAGTCAGGTAAGACTTGAGTGCGAGGAGTTCCCAGCGGGAGAGCGATATTGCTTTTGTCAGGATGTCGGAAATCAGTTGAACGTGGTCGGGGCTTTCGACCGTAGCGGCAACGACAACCAGGTGTCGCCTGGCCGCGCCAGCCACTCGGCCTGATCGACCCTGAATCATGATAAATATCCTCCATTAATAGCATACGATTAAGGTGAGAATAATGCGAATTCTGGCAATGTCCTTGTTGCTGTTTGCGATTGTCATTCCCGCCGGATGTACGCCTCCGGCGGTGGGGACGAACGAGATTACGACTCGGACGTTTCACGTTCTCCGCGTTATCGACGGGGATACTTTTCAGATTCGTTACGACGGCGATGTAACCAGCGTTCGCATCTGGGGCATTGACGCCCCGGAAAAGAATACCTCTGCGGGACCGGCGGCGACTGAAGCATTGAAACGGCTGATCGACGACCGCGACGTCCGGCTGGTCTTCTGCGCCCCTCGTAAACGGGATAATTTCGGCAGGCTGCTCGCTCGCGTCTTTGTGGACGATAAAGAGATCGGCCCCGAACTGATCCGCATGGGCCATGCGTCCCCATATGGTTCGTCAAAGATAAAATCCAAATGATTGATTACGAGTGTCCCAAATTCCGAAAAAGGAAGCATGGATAAAAGGCAATCACACCTCGAAATGATACAGGGTGTAATCAACAGATTATCCCAAAACTCTTTTCTGCTCAAGGGATGGTGCGTGATCCTTGTTTCTGCACTGTTTGCCTTATCGGCGAGCAACACCAGTATCCATTTTGTCTATCTTGCATATTTTCCCTCAATCGCTTTCTGGATACTGGATGCTTTTTATTTGTGGCAAGAGCGTTTATTCCGCGCTCTTTACGATCACGTCAGAAAGATGGATGAGGACGAAATAGATTTTTCAATGAACACTTCCATTGTAAAGCACCAGGTGAAACCTTGGTCTGAAATCATTTTCTCCACGACGCTTCTTATATTCCATGCAACCATTCTCATTTCCATTATGGCCGTCACGTTGATCGCATTGTCTATAACCAGAGGAGATTAGACATGGCACGTAGAGTATTCTTCAGTTTTCACTTCGAGAAAGACAGTTGGAGAGCCGGGCAGGTTCGGAACAGTTGGGTGACGAAGCCCGACAGGGAAACAGCAGGCTTTTTGGATGCTGCAGGTTGGGAAGAAGTAAAAAAGAAAGGAGAGGAAGCAATAAAGAGTTGGATTCGTAAACATCTAACGGGAACCACCGTCACCGTCGTATTGATTGGCAGCAACACGTCGGAACGCAAGTATGTTCAATATGAGATAAACCAGAGTTGGGAAAACGGCAACGGCCTACTGGGGATATACATTCACAACTTGAAGGATATGAATGGGGAAACAGAGGTAAAAGGCAAAGACCCGTTTATTGAGTTGGGCTACAAGGGTATCAAAACCTACGATTGGGTGCGAGATAATGGATTCGAGAACCTAGGGAAGTGGGTGGAGGCAGCATACAAGCGGGCGCGCGAGCGATAGGGTTTCAAACGTGGGAGTTAGACCATGACTTGGGTTTTGATGGGAATGGGCGTTCTTTGCATCATCGGCGGGTTGTTGTCGATGTTTTCTGACGGGGCTGCCGGCGGGTTGGTTTTTGTCGGTGGTTGGATATTGGTCGGCATTGGAGCGGTGGTTGATCAGTTGTCGGCGATAAGAAAAATTCTCAAGGCTCGCAAGGAGTAGCCGGTGGTCGTTTGGTACAGACTTTTCGCAGGTGTGAAAAATGATTGACTATACATGTCCCAATTGTGGCGAAACCATGAGCAGCCCGTCTTCTCTGGCTGGTAAAACGGAGAAGTGTCCGGGTTGCGGAAACGTCTGCAACATTCCTGAGCGCCGGAGCGTGGTCTGGATCGCCCGTGTTTATGACAAGACAGGCGCGATTGCAAGGCGAGTCGGCGGCTTCTATTCTCGACGCCGGAGACTGGTTGTTATCGTCGGCGTGAATCTGATTTTGTTGACTGGTTTTCTTTCGTGGTTCTTTCCTGATTGGCTCCCTCGACCGGTGGTAACGTTTGAGACGCCATCGAAGGTTCGGGAGAAGGCCGCCGAAGGTCTTTTCCCGCCTCGTGTGGAATTGGGGAAAATTCTGGAAGATCACGGTTATTATCCGGCATTGTCGGAACCAACGACGGGCGTACTGCGAGGTCGTCATCTTTGGGAATTTTGGTACGTGAAGGACATCAATAATCCTTCGTGGGCTTTCATTGTCGTTTGGTGCCCATTGGATGATAAGGACAAGGTTATCGCTCTCTCCACGAAGATTACGTCGCCGATGATCGCCAAAGTCGGCGGTGCGACGAATGGCCCGGAATGCGAAGCGTCCGCTTTCGCTCACATGCGGGACGGGCCAGCGATCATCAAAGCGATGTCTTCGATTTCTGTGGACACGGACAAGCAGGATTTCAAAGGAGCGTCGATGCGTCGGGTTGGCAATCGGGAATTTTTGGAAACATCCCTTTACGAGCAGGGTTTTGAACTCGAAATTCTAGGCAAATTTATTGTTTCAAAGCGGGAAAAAGAATGTTTGGGAGTGGACTTGATTTTGAAGGATAAATCCTGGCGGTGAGGTACAGACCATCAGGTTTGTTACAGCGTAATACCGCCGTTTCAGGCGTTTCTACGCCGACCTATGCAAACGGTCGGCGATTTTGATAACTGAATACTTGTACAGACGTTACTTTCAATGGAGCGTGCTTTCCGGCGTGGTTTGCAACCAGAAGGTCGGCGGTTCAATTCCGCTCGTCTCCAGTCTTCGCCCTTCGGGGACGAAGACTGTCACGGCTCGTTTATCTCCCATCAGCGTATTGACTTTTCGTGCGCGGTATTAGTTTATTATTTTTGTTGACATTCCGCCCGGATGGTCGATATACTCTTTTGGCAGTAGATGATTCATGCATTGCGTAGCTGGCAGATGCAAGGCTGGCAGCGTAGATGCGATTGGGACGCCCGAGGGAAAGTCGGGCACAATGGGAAGAGATGGGCCGCCGCGAGCGGACATTCAGGCTTCCCGAGAAGCCCGGCGTGGCATACCCACTATGGAGTCGCATACCCCTGCACCTCCCGCCACGATTGGAGCCGATTGATTAATTATTGTGGGCTTTAGGAAGGTGTTATTTTGTCTAATCAGAATGATGTAAAATTTGCAGATTTCCCCCTGTCGGAAACCATTCACAAGAGTCTCGACCAGGCCGGTTTCGAGCGGCCTATGCCCATCCAGGCAGCCTGCATTCCGCCCGCGCTCGAAGGCAAGGACGTTATCGGTCTGGCGCAGACGGGTACGGGCAAGACGGCTGCTTTTGCCCTCCCGATTATCCAGCGTCTGGCCAATAAGATGGAACTAGGCGCACTGGTGCTCGCCCCCACGCGCGAACTGGCTGCCCAGATTACCGCAGCGTTCAACGAACTGGGCAAGTCCAGCGGCCTGCGCGTCGCGACCATCGTCGGAGGCGTTCCGATGGACCTGGACTTCGCAGCCTTGCGGTCATGGCCCAATGTTCTGGTCGCCACGCCGGGAAGGCTTAACGACCACATCGAAAACGGAAGGCTTCTGCTTGACGAAATCGAGGTTTTGGTGGTGGACGAGGCCGACCGGATGCACGACATGGGCTTCATGCCGCAGATTCACCGGATCATCGCGTCGCTGCCCCGTGATCGGCAGACAATGATGTTCACGGCTACGATGGCCGACGACGTGGAGCGTATAGCCCGCAAGAACATGCGCGACCCCGTCCGCATCCAGATCGGGATATGTGCACCGGCCCATCGCGCAAAACAGGAGATTTTCGAACTGTCCGAGGATGCCAAACGCCCCCTGCTGCTGAAACTGTTGCGCAAGAGCACCGGACGTGTGCTGGTGTTCGCCCGAACCAAACGAGGCGTCGATAGCCTGACCCGCATAGTCAACGCCCGGAGGTTGAAGGCTGCGAAAATTCACGGCGACCTCGAGCAGAACCATCGCGACGAGTCCCTGGCGAACTTCCGCAGCGGGCGTTGCCCTATCCTCATTGCCACGGATATTGCCGCCCGCGGGCTGGACGTCAGCGGTATCGAACATGTGATTAACTACGACTTCCCGCACAACGCCGAAGATTACGTGCATCGCATCGGTCGGACAGCCCGCGTGGAAGCCAGCGGCCTGGCGACGAGTTTCGCTACCCCGTCTGATCGCCGGTTCGTCAATGATGTGCGGCAACTCATCGGCGACAAGTTGCCCAAGCCGACGCGTCTGGAAAGTTATTCCGACCAGAACGCCAAGGCCACGCCGGAGAAAAAGGGCCGGGGTCAATACCGTACCAACCGTCGCTCTGGTTCACGCCACTCGCAGCGGCATGCCGGCACGGCGACGAAAAGCAGATAACAAAAAGAAATTCACCGCAGAGATCGCAGAGAACGCAGAGAGTTTAAAAAAAAGCAAAAAAGATTCTTCTGTTGTTCCTTCTAATATCTCTGCGTCCTCTGCGTTCTCTGCGGTGAATGCTTCTTCCAGTGGGTGGTATGGACGAATTTCAACTCATTGCAACAACGGCATCCGGTCTTGAGGCCTGCGTCAAGCGGGAACTTTTTGAACTGGGTTTTTCCGACGCGAGGGTCTGTTCTCCCGGACGCATACTGTTCCGGGCCGGGCCTGAAGGATTGGTTCGGGCGAACCTTTGGCTACGGACGGCCGACCGGGTATTGCTTCTCGTCGATTCATTCGAGGCGCGCGATTTCGACGAACTGTTCGACCGCACCCATGCATTACCATGGCAGCGGTGGATTCCGGCGGATGGTAAGTTCCCTGTTGGCGGACGGAGTTACAAGAGCCAACTCTCATCTGTCCCCGCCTGCCAGAAGATCGTCAAAAAAGCGATCGTTGAAAAGTTACGGTCCGCTCACGGAGTGAACGAATTGCCCGAAACGGGCGCGACCTGCACTGTCGAGATCGCAATACGCGAAAATGTGGCACAACTCACAATCGACACGACCGGTGCGGGTTTGAACAAGCGAGGATATCGCCAGGCCGCTGGGCCTGCTCCAATCAAAGAGACCCTCGCAGCGGCCATGGTGCAAATGAGTTTCTGGAAGCCCGACCGTCATCTGATCGACCCATTCTGCGGGAGCGGAACGATTCCAATTGAGGCTGCTCTGATTGGTCGGAATATCGCGCCTGGACTGAACCGTCGCTTCGTCGCTGAAGAGTGGGAATGGGTTCCGTCCGGGCACTGGGAAACGCAGCGCGAAAACGCACGCGACCTGATCAAACCGGCTCTTCCTTTGCGGATCATAGGAACCGACATCGAACCGAAAGCGATCAGCCTTTCGGCCTATCACGCCCAACTCGCGGGCGTCGCCGACGATATCCACTTTCAGCAAATGGCGTTCGAGAAGTTGACCTCAAATCGAGAGTATGGATGTGTAATCTGCAACCCGCCATATGGCAGGCGGTTCGAGAAAACTCCGGATATCATGGCGCTTTACCAGACGATGCCGGAGGTGTTCCGAACGCTGAAATCATGGTCTTTCTACATAATCACCAGCCTGAATCTGGAGCAGATTTTAGGCCAGTCCGCCGACCGGCGCAGGAAACTGTACAACGGTCGAATCGAGTGCACATACTTCCAATTTTACGGACCCAAGCCGCCGAAGAGACGCTCAGACCAGCAACATTCACCGCAACAGTCCGAGCCTCCCGAAGAAGCCGAAGCAAAGGCGACTTCGGCCTTTGGCGGCTTGGCCGACAACGCCTCGAATCAGGCGGAGATATTTGCCAATCGCTTACGGAAGATTTCCAGACATCTGCGCCGCTGGCCAGGCAAGGGGATTACCTGCTATCGCATCTACGACCGGGACATCCCTGAGATTCCCCTCGCGGTGGATATTTACGAGGGTCGGCTGCACATGGCCGAATACGACCGGCCTCACGACCGCACACCCGCCGAGCATGCCGATTGGCTGGATATGCTCGTCAAGACCGCCGGCGAGACGCTCGGCATTCGGCGGGAGGATATTTATCTCAAGCGTCGCCGACGACAGAGGGGTATCGCGCAGTACAATAAGGTCTCCGAGGCCGGAAATGTTTTTACGGTTCACGAGGGCGGGCTGGAGTTCGAGGTAAATCTTTCCGACTACCTCGACACGGGATTGTTTCTCGATCACCGAATTACCCGCGAGATGGTTCGTGCCGAATCTGCCGGCAAGCGGATGCTGAACCTGTTCGCCTACACCGGCGCGTTTTCGGTGTACGCAGCCGACGGCGGGGCAGCATCGACAACGACCGTGGACCTTTCGAAAACGTATCTCGACTGGGCCAAACGGAACATGTCGGCCAATGGGTTCAAAGGGTCTCAGCACCAGTTCGTTCGGGCCGACGCGATGGAGTTTCTGCGCAGGCGTCCACAAGGTGAGCAATACGATATCGCGGTAATCGACCCTCCGACATTTTCTAACAGTAAGCAAATCCAGGACGTCTTCGATGTGCAACTTCACTACGGCGATCTGCTTATTGCTGCGGCGCGGGTGATGCCTGAAGGCGGCGTGATTTATTTCTCCACAAACTTCCGCCAGTTCAAGTTCGATCCTGATACGCTTACCGGTCTGGATGTTCGAGAAATCTCCCGCCGGACCGTTCCCGACGACTTTCGCAATAAGCGTATTCATCGCTGCTGGCGGATGACTGTGCGGTGAGCGCGCCGGTCGGTCTCAACGGCAAAAAGTTTTTTTTCAATTACCCCAAAAAGACCTTGCATGGCATAAAAATGTTTGATATAAATAAGGACTGGACTGACCGGGCCGATAGGGTTGGTGTCCGAGTATTGCATCAGAACGGCTCTTTGACAATTACATATAGGTAGCAAACTTTGAGGTTCACCAATGGCTCTGCACGACAGGCAAGCGGGTAACTAGTCTGTTGCTTTGCACGCAGGGCCGTATGAGCGCTGGAAGCGGCTTGAGATATTTATTTGCAGGTTTTCGTTTTTCGGAATTTATTTCGTGATGCGGGGCTTGTGATAAATGTGATCAAGCTATTAAGGGTGCAAGGTGGATGTCTAGGCGTGATGAGGCGATGAAGGACGTGGTAGGCTGCGATAAGCCCAGGGGAGTTGTCAAACTAACTTTGATCCTGGGATTTCCGAATGGGGCAACCCACCGTCACTGTGCAAGCAGATGTCGGTACCGACGGGTGAATGTATAGTCCGTCGGGGCGAACGCAGGGAACTGAAACATCTAAGTACCTGCAGGAAAGAAAATCAACCGAGACTCCGTGAGTAGCGGCGAGCGAAAGCGGACTAGCCCAAACCCGATCTTCGGATCGGGGGTTGCGGGCATTGATCTGGAGTTACAAAGGCAACGGTAGCCCAAGAGTCTGGAAAGGCTCACGATACAGGGTGATAGTCCCGTAGGCGACGCCGTAAGCCCTCCGTTGTGGTCGATGTTCCAGAGTAGCGCGGATGTCGTGGAACTCCGCGTGAAGCTGGGGGGCCCACCCTCCAAGGCTAAGTACTACATCACGACCGATAGTGGACAAGTAGGGTGACTGAATGATGAAAAGAACCCCTTTTAGGGGAGTTAAAAGTACCTGAAACCATGCACCTACAAGTGGTCGGAGCCCTATGGGTCGATCTTCGGATCGATCAACGGGTGACGGCGTACCTTTTGCATAATGGACCGGCGAGTTACCGTTTGTGGCGGCCTAAGTCTTTACGGGACGGAGGCGCAGCGAAAGCGAGTCCGAATAGGGCGATTATGTCGCAGGTGGTAGACCCGAAACCGAGTGATCTACCCATGGCCAGGTTGAATTCCGAGTAAAATCGGAAGGAGGACCGAACCCGTCTACGTTGAAAAGTGGTGGGATGAGCTGTGGGGAGGAGTAAAAGTCTAATCAAACTCGGAGATATCTGGTTCTTTCCGAAATATCTTTAGGGATAGCCTCGAGTAACTACGTCACGGGGGTAGAGCACTGGATGAAATGCGGGGCCCACCAGGCTACCGCCTTCAACCAAACTCCGAATACCGTGACGATTACCTCGGGAGTCAGACCGCGGGGGATAATCTCCGTGGTCGAAAGGGAAACAGCCCAGACCGCCAGCTAAGGTCCCTAAACAATGCTAAGTGGTTAAGGAAGTCGAATTGCTGAGACAGCTAGGATGTTGGCTTAGAAGCAGCCACCATTTAAAGATCGCGTAACAGCCCACTAGTCGAGCAACTCGGCGCCGATAATGATCGGGGCTCAAGCATTGTACCGAAGCTGCGGGCTCTCGTCTTTGACGAGAGCGGTAGGAGAGCGTTGCTGTCGGCGCTGAAGCGGTACCGAAAGGAGCCGTGGAGCGGCAGCAAGTGATAATGCCGGTATGAGTAACGATAAAGCAGGTGAAAATCCTGCTCGCCGAAAGCCTAAGGTTTCCTGGGGAAGGTAAATCCGCCCAGGGTTAGTCGGATCCTAAGTCGAGGCCGAAAGGCGTAGACGATGGACAGCAGGTTAATATTCCTGCACTGCGCATCGAAGGTTTGCACCAGAGGAGTGACGCATTACCAAGGCAGATCGCGTGATTAGTCGTGCGCGTTGGGGGCGTCGGGGTGGTTGGATTAATAGTTTAACCACAAGCCCTGACGTCATCTCGAGGCCAATTTGTTGCTGAAGTTTGTGGCGGTAGTGCCAAGAAAACCTTCGCTGGGACAACGATGCGTACCCGTACTAAAACTGACACAGGTAGGCGAGGAGAGTATCCTCAGGCGCTCGAGAGAACCGTCCTTAAGGAACTAGGCAATTTGACCCCGTAACTTCGGGATAAGGGGTCCCTCCTCATTTGGGGTGCATTTATGTAACCCGGATGAGAGGGCGCAGAGAATTGGCTCTGGCGACTGTTTATCAAAAACACAGGACTCTGCCAACTCGCAAGAGGATGTATAGAGTCTGACGCCTGCCCGGTGCCGGAAGGTTAAGGAAGTAGGTCATTTCGATTCGTCGAGAGAAGCTTACAACCGAAGCCCCGGTAAACGGCGGCCGTAACTATGACGGTCCTAAGGTAGCGAAGGTCCTTGTCGGGTAAGTTCCGACGTGCATGAATGGCGTAACGACTGGAGCAGTGTCTCAAGGACGGACTCGGTGAAATTATAGACGCGGTGAAGATACCGCGTACCCGCGGCAAGACGGAAAGACCCCGTGAACCTTTACTGTAGCTTGGTATTGGTGCCTTGTTGCACATGCGTAGGATAGGTGGGAGGCGTTGAAATCCCGGTTCAGGCCGAGATGGAGCCATCCTTGAAATACCACCCTTGTGTTATGAGTCGCCTAACTTCGTACCGTGAATCCGGTCGAGGGACAGTGCTAGGTGGGCAGTTTGACTGGGGCGGTCTCCTCCCAAAGAGTAACGGAGGAGTTCAAAGGTCTTCTCAGCACGGTTGGCAATCGTGCGTTGAGTGCAAGGGCACAAGAAGGCTTAACTGCGAGACCTATAAGTCGAGCAGATGCGAAAGCAGGACCTAGTGACCCGGTGGTTCCGTGTGGAAGGGCCATCGCTTAACAGATAAAAGGTACTCCGGGGATAACAGGCTTATCTCCCCCGAGCGTCCAAAGCGACGGGGAGGTTTGGCACCTCGATGTCGGCTCGTCGCATCCTGGGGCTGAAGGCGGTCCCAAGGGTTTGGCTGTTCGCCAATTAAAGCGGCACGCGAGCTGGGTTCAGACCGGCGTGAGCCAGGTCGGTCCCTATCTGCCGTGGGCGTAGGAATTTTGAGAGGATTCTTCCTTAGTACGAGAGGACTTGGAAGGACTGACCTCTGGTGTACCAGTTGTCGCGCTAGCGGCACGGCTGGATAGCTATGTCGGGAAAGGATAACCGCTGAAAGCATCTAAGCGGGAAGCCCACCTCAAGATTAGAATTCCATTTTCGATTCGTCGAAAGAGAGTCCCCTGGAAGACTACCAGGTTGATAGGCCGGAAGTGTAAGGCGCGAAATCGCTTCAGCTAACCGGTACTAACGGACGATTGCTTGATCACATTTATCATGGGCCTGTAAAAAAAGCCCATGCCGCTCAGCGCGGTGAACCTCAAGGCTACCTGTATGTTATGCAAACCAGCCGTTTCGTCAGACCGACAGGTCTGACGAGGCAATGGCGGTGTCTATACACTACGGGAAACACCTGTTCCCATCTCGAACACAGTAGTGAAGACGTAGTGGCCGATGATACTGCATTAGCGGGAAAGTAGGTCAACGCCGCCTTATATCAAAGGCCTCCGGGTGAAAATCCGGAGGCCTTTGCTTTTGCGCCGCCGGCGCTTTACAATACAGCACAGAAAATGAGCAAATATCTACCCATACCGGCAGTATTCGTTCTTCTGATTACCTTGGGGTGCCAGACCAACCCTAAAATTGATTCCCTTGAAAACGAACATGATGCCTACGATTACACAGTTGCATGCCAAGTTCACGAAAATAAGCGGTGGAAGTTGATTATTTCGATTATGAATGAAGCAAGGGCTTCATGTGCGAAAGAACACAGTTGGACGAACCCGATTCATCCGAAAGAAAAGCGTCGCCTGATTGGGGAAATTCTTATCGCCAGGCTGTGTGTCAATATGCTTGTGGAGCACGGCGGTTTGTCTGCACCGGAGGGAAACTTATTGAAGGCGGACATGGAGGAACTCGCTGGTCAAATCAGCGTCAAACACGAGGCAGAGATAACGGCGTCGGGAATGTCCCATGTCATACATTATAATTGCATACCGTATCCACGGGGATGGGCTGCTTGGGTACGTCTTCGTTGTCGGATGACGGACCTTGAGAGGCTGGCGGTTCAGAAGGGTTACAATCCCGTGGTGTCCGCAGCCGTGCTTAAGACTACAGATGACCTGATCCAGACGCTGGAGTCAGAAGAGGCGATTGCCGAGGCTCCGACGCAGAGGCAGGAGGTTGAGGAACTAAGAGAACAGGCCAAAACATACGTGGCAAAGATAAGGAGCGACCTGCCGGCTTGCCACGCAGCGGCCGATGATACTGCATTAGCGGGAAAGTAGGTCAACACCGCCTTATATCAAAGGCCTCCGGGTGAAAATCCGGGGGCCTTTGCTTTTGCGCGAAACCGCCGTTAGGGGATATAGTACAAAGAACCGCTCTGGCCGATAAATGTGAACATTGATTACGAAGGTGGTGTTTTATAGAATAAGTCCGTTCCGCTGCGTAGGATATATCAACGAGATAGTCTGGCACTAGAAAGGGTAAAGCATGATGAACAAGACAAAGCATCTCTATGGATTACTCCTTATTACTGTCACAGTGGCTTTCTGCGCGACAATTCCACAGGCCTGGGCCCAAGCGCCGAAGCCGGCGGAAAATGCCGGCTTGGTCGGGATGATACCAAAGGAAGCTGTTTTCTATGTCGAACGGCGGGGACATACTGCCGTCAGGAAGGTATTTCTCGCGTCAAACCTCGGCAAGATGGCTACCGACGACGCCATCAACCAGTTCGTTCACGGTTCGCGCGTTCAAATCGGCAAAATGATCGTTCGGGGCATGTTCGATCTGGATGAAGCCGAGACAATCGCCAAGCATCAGCAAATACTGCACAAGTTCCTCCTGCCGTTCTGGTACAACCCCAGCGCCATGTTCGTGGTTTTGGATGATTCCAAACCCGGTATGGGGTTTATCTGCGTTACGGGTAAATACGCCAGGGAAACCAGGTCCGCACTTGAGTTACTGATGAAGATTGGCGTACCCCCTGCCGGCACAGAAAGCACCCGCCAGTCGTTCACGCATAAAAGCGGGACAATCACCTGGCGGGGAGTCGCCAAACGCGGCATGGTATTCAATCTCGCCAACGATCAACTCAGAAAAAACGACAGCCTCTTCATGGTTCACTGGGCAAAGGACGTCCTTTATGTAGCCACCAGTCTCCGCGCCGCCGACGCCCTTGGCAGAACATTCACGAAGGACGGAAAACCCAGGAATAAAATCCACTCTCAAAACCTTCAGGTCGTGATGAAAAAAACCGCTCTGAAGGATTGGGCATTCCGCTGGTATTTCGACGTCGAGATGCTGATGAAGATGTTCAAGAAGAAGGTCACGAACAAGGACGCACAACTATACTTCAAGGCCCTGGGGTTGTACGGCATTCGTGGCATGGGTGGCGTCGGTGGATACGCCGACAACGTCTATACCCGATTGACCTATATCTATGCCCCCAAGGCCAACGGCGGACTGGTCCGCATTTGCAAAGCCGGCGGATCATACAAAGCCGCCTTTGCAATGACGCCGAGCGAATCGACCTTCTGCCTGGCTGGGCAATTGGATAAGAAGACGCTGACGAAAACGATAACGGCCATGGTTATGGCGGCGAAGGGAGTGCCGTTTTGGGGGAAAACCGAGGTAACGGTGGAGGGTGCCGGAGGACCCGCAATCAAACCGGCCGAGAAGAAGATCGATGAAAAGACAGCGAAAATCATCAAGCAGATTGAGGCATTGATTGATGCGTCGGACGGTAATGTAACCGGTTTTGTTACGGAGTTGCAGGCGATGGTGGGGATGATGGGTGGCGGCGGCGGGCCTCCGGTCGGTTTGGTGCTTGGTATCAAAGATCGCGCCAAGGCGGTCAGGGCAATCGACGAATTGATTGAACTTGCCGGTGAAGCAGGCCGGCAGAATAAAGTCGATGCCGAGGGTCGCCCTGCCCTGGCTAAGCAATATCGAAAGATTCCCATCCGCAATATCGGTGAGATGGTTCGCATTGTTGTCATGAAGGATCGCGCCGTAATCGCCCTCAACGATAATGCTCTCAAATCCGCGATAGACACTGCTCTCGACAAAACCGGCGGGTTCGAACCGAACAGTAAAGGCAAAAAATTACTGAAACTCACCGGCGACGGATCGGGAATCTTCGTGATGAACCTTGCCGCAATTACAAAACTGTTCTGGCCGATGCTGATGCAGGCCGTCCAGTCGGAAAACACACAGGAATTCTTTCCTTTGGCTTCGCTACCATCGACCAACAAACTGGTCCGAATGCTCGGACCTGAGATCGCGGTCTTCAAGCCCGACCGCGAGGGTCTGCTGTTGAAAAGCCGGGGCAAAATCCCATTCTCCACAAAGTTCATACTGCTCTACCCGATGATGGGGGCGATCATGTTTGGTTTTTGATGCCCTCCATGCCGATATAAGGAAAAATCTTGTGTCTGAAAAAACGCCGCTGGCCGGTTCGGATATTGCCGCTGCCTTTCGCCAGGTTGGATTGGAAACCGGCGACAGTTTGGTCGTGCACAGTTCATTCCGAAGTATCGGCCCGGTCGATGGCGGGCCGAGAACGCTCATACAGGCTTTGCTCGACGTAATCGGCCCGGAAGGCAATCTGATGTTCCCGACGTTCAACGGCCCTTCGGCGACCGAACCGTATTTCGATCCGGATAAGACGCCTTCCTCTACGGGCATTATCCCGGAGATGGGCATGAAATGGCCCGGCGCTGTCCGAAGCCTCCACCCGACACACTCGGTGGCGGTCATCGGACCCGACGCAGAGACGCTTACTCGTAGCCACCTGGATTGCCGTACGGTCGGGGCGGACAGCCCCCTCGACCGCCTCGCCAAAATGGGCGGGAAAATCCTCATGATCGACGTCGCCAACAATACAAACACCACCGTCCACGTCGGAGAAGAACACGCCGGAGTCGTGAAAGTCCTGCCGTTTTTCAAGATATCCTCAATCAAAGTGCGCCTTCCCGACGGCGGTATTATCAGCCATAAACTGGACACTTCACCTTCGTGCAGCGTCGCTTTCGGTGCGATAGATTATCCTCTCCGCCGAAAAGACCAATTAGCCGACGGCCGACTTGGCGGAGCCAAACTCATGTTGATGCGAGGTTCGGATGTCATTGAAACGGTTTGCGAGATGATCAAGGATAAGCCCGACGTGCTGCTCTGCACATGGGAAGGATGCAGTACCTGCTCCAGTGCCCGAAAACATTTAGGCATGTAACCACGCGTTACATTCGCAGTGTGAATTGCTTCGAGTCCTTTTCCAGCACGACATGGTGCTTGCCGATGGTAACGACTTTCGCGCCGTCGATGTTGTCCCCGACAGTTACCATATGGTTGTTGACGATGGCATAGCCTTTGTCGCCTGACGCCAGTATTCCGCTGAGTGTGAATTTGACGGCCTCCGGTTTGTCGTCGATATTCCGTTCGTTGGTGTCCGGCTGAATTGTCTCGACAGGTTCCGGCGGTGGTGTTTTTTCCGCTGTTTTGGCGTCGCTGCTATTCAGAACGCCGGCGATAGCATGTTGCAGTGCGGCAACGTTGGATTTTTCGGGCGTCTCGTCGGGTGCAGCCTCGGTTTCTTCGTCGGTGGTCGGCGTTTGCGTTTCGAGCGTTGCGGTGGCTCCCCGGCTCGACTGAGCTCGCCGAAGTCCGGCTTCGGCTTCGACAGGACTTCGCTGCTCCGGTGGGAGCGTCAGGTGCATTATCACCGCCACCGAAGCGATTACGCAGACACCCAATGCCGAAGCGCCTCGCAGGCTCGTCTGATCTTTCCGCAAAAGACGAGAAACTTCTTTCGTTACCGCGGCTGGCGGGTGCTCTGAGCCAGTGGCCTGGTCGTCATAAAGATGCTCTATACCGTGCGTCGAACGTTTAGCGGTGGGCGTTTTCGTGTTTTGACCGAGTACTTCGGCCCGTTTGAGTGCTTCATTTATCAGGCTCATCAGGCAGCCTCCTTCATATCGCCGATGGCGAGTTGGACTGTTTTTCCGTTGATGCTTTCGGCTCCGTTGAGGAACCCCGCCAGTAGTGTCCTGTCGCTGATGGCGTTTATCAGTCTGGGCGTTCCGTCGGAGTAGTTGTATATTTCGTCGATTGCTTCTTCGTCGAATTTCACCGCTTCGCCCGCGCCGGCGACGAGAAGGCGATGGCGAAGGTATTGGGCCGTCTCACTCCGACTCATCGGAGAGAGGTGATAGCGAACCGTTATCCGCTGCGACAACTGCCGAAGTGTCGGGCTGTTAATCTTCCGGCGCAGTTCCGGCTGCCCTACCAGCACGATCTGAAGCAGTTTGCGCGAATCTGTCTCCAGGTTGCTCAGGAGGCGAACCGTTTCCAGCAGTTCCCTCGACATATCCTGGGCCTCGTCGATAACGAGAACGGCGTCGCGTTCGGCCTCGTGAACCGCCAGCAGAAAACGGTTGAGCCGGGTAATGCAGGAAAGGCGGTCGCGGCAGCGAGCGCCGATACCGAATTCCGCCGCAATTGCCTTCAGCAGTTGCGTAGCCGTCAGCATCGGGTTGAGGATCAGTGCGGTGTGATAATCCTCGCCCAGGCTGTTCAGCAGTTTTCGACACAGCATGGTCTTTCCCGCTCCGACCTCCCCTGTCAGCAGGACGAACCCCTTCCGTTGCCGGATACCGAAAAGCAGGTGATTCAAAGCCGTGCGGTGCTGGGAAGTCGGGTAAAGGAATTTCGGATCAGGAGTTACACTGAACGGAAGTTCCTTCAATTTGTAATGATTCAGGTACATTTTCGTTCCTTATAGTCCGGATATACCGCTGCGTGTTTCGTATCGTCAAATTAACTGACCCACTTGACCAACAAAGACCTCATATTCGTTACAATCGGAATTCCCGTTAGCGGAGTCTGGACTTTACGCCGATATTGGGCGATAAAGGGGCCGGTGAAATTATGGCAAGCCGATACGAAACATTCGATACGTCGCGCCTGAACCTCAAACCTCTGGCTGAGCGTGAAAACCTCGTGCATATTGCGGACCTCCTGAAACCAGGCCAGACCGACGAACCATTTGAACATGAATCTTTGGACTCGCTGGCTGAGCGGATTGTTCGCTCGCGCGGCAAAGGTGGGGCCGTTGTGCTGATGATGGGCGCTCACGTCATAAAGGACGGGCTTGGCCGATACGTCATCGACCTGATGCGGCGAGGGCTTGTCGATGTCGTCGCGATGAACGGGGCTGGGATCATTCACGATTACGAACTGGCGCGAATCGGAGCGACCAGCGAATCCGTCCCCAAATACATCCGTGCCGGACAGTTCGGCCTGTGGCGCGAAACGGGACGACTCAACGACGTTGTATCCGCCGCTGCCGACGATGGCCTGGGACTTGGCGAAGCCGTCGGGAAGGAAATTGCCGAAGGCGATTATCCTCACAGCGACGTCAGCATCTTCGCAGCCGGTTACGAACTCGGCATTCCCGTTACCGTCCACGTGGGTATCGGATATGACATTATCCACGAACATCCCAACTTCAACGCCTCTGCCGCAGGGGCCGCCAGCGGGCGGGATTTCCTTATCTTCGCCCGAGTGATTGAAAAACTCGAAGGCGGCGTGATGCTGTGCTACGGCTCTGCCGTCATGGCGCCGGAAGTTTATCTCAAAGCCCTTTCCATGGCCCGGAACGTCGCAGCGTCCGAGGGACGGGAAATTCGTCATTTCACAACGGCGGTGTTCGACCTGATGGCCTTGCCGGCGGATTTGACCACCACTCCACCGGACACCGAGCCAGCCTATTACTATCGCCCTTTCAAGACGATCCTCGTCCGTACGGTTTCCGACGGCGGGGAGAGTTTCTACATCCAGGGCCGGCATCGCGCCACAATGCCCGCGCTGCACAAACAAATCCTCGCCCGTCTGAAGTAGGATGGTAGCCTCGCTGGAACGGTCCGTAGGACCACGTTGTGGAACGAAACGGAACGAAACGGAACAATTCGGAACGATTCGGAACAATTCGGAACAAATGGGAACGATTCGGAACAATTCGGAACGATTGGGAACAATTGGGAAAGTTTCCAAAATCCACAAATCCTTGGCGTGCAAGCAGTTGCGTATTTCAAGGTCATTTTTACGCCCATTTTAAAAAATCCGCCATTGCCTATTTCGCCCATCTTGCCTAAACGGCCATCTGTTTCTTTTTTCCTAGTCCCTAGTCCCAAGTCCCTAGTCCCTATCTGTCCGTTGATTGGTTCATCTGTTTTTCTGTTCCCTAGTCCCAAGTCCCAAGTCCCAAGTCCCTAGTCCCTAGTCCCTATTCTCTCCGTATTAACTTTTGTGTTCGCGTTTTGGCGCGCCCACGCGCACACAAAACCGATAGCGCCCCCATAAGTGCGTGGCGGGCGTAGGTAAAGTTTTTTTTGTATTTTTTTTTCCCTGCTTTTTTTAGGGGGGGTTGGGCGCGCCAAAAGGCGAACACAGCGCGATCAAGGTGGCCTGCCCCCATTTTATGTACCAACTGTTAGCAAACTGACCCTCCTCTACTGCCGATATACCCATAAGCCAGGTACTGTCGGAGTAATCAGGCTTCAAGGCCCCCGGAGGTTTAGAAAATGAGAAGCGATTTATACCCATGGATTTGCGGAACCCTGGCGTGCCTCGCGGTGATTTGTGCATTTCCCGCTC